>NZ_JBEEII010000007.1:0-270316 GCF_040137855.1 Paenarthrobacter sp. CAP02
ACAGGCGGAACGTGAGAGAGCGTCAGGCCAAAACAGGCGGAACGTGAGAGAGCGTCCCTGCCAAACAGGCGGAACGTGAGAGAGCGTCGCTGCCAAACAGGCGGGACGTGAGAGAGCGTCCCTGCCAAACAGGCGGGACGTGAGAGAGCGTCGCCGCCAAAAGGGTGGAACGTGAGAGAGCGCGCACAGCAAAAAACCCCGGCCACGAATCAACGTGGCCGGGGTTTTTGGCGCAGACAGCTTAGTGCTGGTGACCTGCGTGTGCGTCTTCGTCCTCAGCCGGCTTTTCGGCAACCAGGGTCTCGGTGGTGAGAACCAGGGCAGCGATGGAAGCGGCGTTGCGGAGTGCGGAGCGGGTGACCTTGACGGGGTCGATCACGCCAGCGGCGATCAGGTCCTCGTACTCGCCGGACTTGGCGTTGAAGCCGTGGTTGGCTTCGAGCTCGGAGACCTTGGCCGTCACTACGAAGCCGTCGAAGCCGGCGTTCTGTGCGATCCAGCGGAGCGGCTGAACCAGTGCGCGGCGGACAATGCCAACAGCTGCTGCCGCGTCACCTTCCAGTGCCTTGACGGCCGGGGACTCGTCCAGCGCCTTGAGGGCGTGGATGAGTGCGGAACCGCCACCGGAAACGATGCCTTCTTCAAGGGCTGCACGCGTGGAGGAAACGGCGTCCTCGATGCGGTGCTTCTTTTCCTTCAGCTCGACCTCGGTGGCTGCGCCAACCTTGATCACGCCGATGCCGCCGGCGAGCTTGGCGAGGCGTTCCTGCAGCTTTTCCTTGTCCCAGTCGGAGTCCGTCCGGGTCAGTTCGGCACGCAGCTGTGCAACGCGGTCGGCCACGTCCTGGGCGGAGCCAGCGCCGTCCACGATGGTGGTGTTGTCCTTGGTGACCGTGATGCGGCGTGCGGTACCGAGTACCTCGAGGCCAACGGAGTCCAAGGTCAGGCCGAGGTCCGGGGAAACAACCTGCGCGCCGGTGAGCGTGGCGATGTCCTGGAGCATGGCCTTGCGGCGGTCGCCGAAGCCCGGGGCCTTGACGGCCACAACGTTGAGCGTGCCGCGGATGCGGTTGACGATCAGCGTGGAAAGGGCTTCGCCTTCGATGTCTTCAGCAATGATGAAGAGCGGCTTGTTGGCCTGCAGAGCCTTCTCCAGAAGCGGCAGGAAGTCCTGCAGCGAGGAGATCTTGCCCTGGTTGATCAGGATGAGGGCGTCCTCGAGGACGGCTTCCTGGCGCTCAGCGTCGGTGACGAAGTACGGGGACAGGTAGCCCTTGTCGAACTGCATGCCCTCAGTGAGGACCAGCTCGGTCTGCGTGGTGGAGGACTCTTCAATGGTGATGACACCGTCTTTGCCCACCTTGCCGAAAGCTTCGGCCAGCAGTTCGCCAACCTCGTCGCTCTGGGCAGAGATAGCGGCAACGTTGGCAACCTGGGTGCCTTCGACTTCGCGGGCGTTCTCCAGGAGGCGGGCAGCCACGGCTTCAACCGCAACCTCAATGCCACGCTTGATCTCGCCGGGAGCGGCGCCGGCTGCAACGTTGCGCAGGCCTTCCTTGACCAAGGCCTGGGCCAGCACGGTAGCCGTGGTGGTGCCGTCGCCTGCGACGTCGTTGGTCTTGGTGGCTACTTCCTTGGCCAGCTGTGCGCCAAGGTTCTCGTAGGGGTCGTCAAGCTCGACTTCGCGGGCGATGGTGACGCCGTCGTTGGTGATCGTGGGAGCGCCCCACTTCTTGTCCAGCACGACGTTGCGGCCGCGCGGACCAAGCGTCACCTTGACAGTGTTGGCGAGCTTGTCGATACCGGCCTCAAGAGACCGGCGGGCAGCATCGTTAAAAGCAAGCTGCTTTGCCATGGTTGTGTCCTTTCAAGACAGAAAACCCGCACCGCTGACGGGTCGGAATGATTCCAACGCGGCGGCGGTGCGGGCTCCGGGAAGTTACTTTACGACGATCGCGAGGACGTCGCGGGCGGACAGAACGAGGTACTCGTTGCCACCGGTCTTGACTTCGGTTCCACCGTACTTGGAGTAGATGACGACGTCGCCAACAGCTACGTCAACCGGTACGCGGTTTCCGTTGTCATCGAAGCGGCCGGGGCCGATTGCAACAACTTCGCCTTCCTGCGGCTTCTCCTGTGCGGAGTCCGGAATAACCAGGCCGGAAGCCGTGGTCTGCTCTGCTTCGAGCGGGCGAACAACAATACGATCCTCAAGAGGCTTAATCGAGACCGACACTCGGACTCTCCTTTTCATGAGCTGATTCATGGACTAAGAACTGGGGTGCCGGGGCGTGCAACCGTCGTCGCGGTGCCGGAGGAACGCCTGGCGTGGTTAGCACCCTCCGGGGGAGAGTGCTAATAAGACTCTATGTAAGCGTTAGCACTCGGTCAAGGTGAGTGCCAGCATTTCGTCATGGGTGAACTCCGGTCACCTGCCGGTGAGGTCGTCCAGGCCGTAGTCCTCGCCGTCGTCGTCCCCATCCACGGGGGCATTGCCGCGGTTCCGGTACAGCACCACTGCGGACAGGACAGCCACGACGCCGGAAATCACCAAGCCGATGATCCCGCCCATCCAGGCGCCGCTGTAGAGGTCACGGATCTCCCGCGCCTCGTCAGTGGCATCGTTGACACTCTTGCCGGTGACGGAGTATGCGGCAGCATTGAAGGAGTCCAGGGCAAGGATGATGATGAGCAGGGCTATGCAGACCACGGCTATCACGATGCCCGCAATAAGTGCGGGACGGGCATATCTGGTGATGCGGGACGGCTGTGCGGCTGCGTTGTCTTCCATGAAAACAACCCTATCTGGCTGATTCCCAAGTCACGCTGTCATATCCTGCGACGTTAGGCTTGATCCCATGCCTCACGCACCGCAGGAACAGATCGCGCCCTTGCTGACCACCGAAGGATGGGAACTTCTTGCCTCACTTGGGCCTTACAAAGAAGCCGCCGCTTTCAGCGTCAACGCCGACCTCCGGAAAGCGGGCCACTCCCCCGAACTCGTCGCTGCCGTCCTGACGCAGTCCCGCCTCCGGACCCGGGCAGAGGCCAAGTTCGGCGAATTTGCCCGCCAAATGCTGTTCACCCAGGCCGGGTTGGAGCAGGCGACCCGGTTGAACGTCGCCGCCCGGCACGCCGAGCGCTTTGCACAAGCCGGCGTTTCGCATGTCGCGGACCTCGGTTGCGGCCTGGGAGCTGACTCGATGGCCATGGCGTCCATGGACATCGCCGTGACTGCCGTGGAGATGGACGAGACGACTGCTGCCTGCGCCACGATCAACCTGATCCCCTTCCCGCACGCCACAGTGGTCCATGCGGACGCTACCTCCGTTGAGCTGGACGGTATCGATGGAGTGTGGCTGGATCCCGCCCGACGCACCACCTCCACCTCCGGAACAAAGCGGATCTGGGACCCCGAGGCCTTCTCTCCCCCTTTGTCGTTCGTGGAAAACCTGGCTGCCACGGGCCGCGCCGTTGGCGTCAAGATGGGTCCGGGCATCCCGCACGATTCGGTGCCCGCAGGTTGCGAAGCTCAGTGGGTTTCCGTCGGCGGCGATGTCACCGAGGTCACGCTGTGGTTCAACGCGGTGGCGCGCCCCGGGGTACGGCGCGCAGCGCTGGTCCTCGGCAGCCAGGGCGCTGCCGAAATCACCAGCGGCGAGGATTTCGACGGCGGTCCGGTAGCCGCCGTCGGTCCGGTGGAAGGATTCCTGTACGAACCGGATGGGGCGGTGATCCGCGCGGGCCTGGTGGCCGATGTCGCTGAACGCCTCGGCGGTCACTTGGTGGACGAGCACATCGCCTACATCTGCGCCCCGGCGTTACACGACACCCCGTTCGCCCGCGCCTACAAAGTGCTTGAAGTCATGCCGTACAACGTCAAGGCCCTGAAAGCCTGGGTGAAGACCAACGGCATCACTGTGCTGGACATCAAGAAACGCGGTACGGCAGTCACCCCAGAAGAGCTGCGGAAGCAGTTGCTTCCCGCCAAGCCCGGCAAGGGCCAAGCGAAAACAGCCACCCTGGTCCTCACCAGGATCGGCGAGGAGCGAGTGGCTGTCGTGGTGAAGCCGGTCACTGCATAGCAGTCAGCGGCGCGAGAATTCAGAAGCTTCGCGCACCTGGCCGGGGGTCGGACGCACCCCTGTGTAGAGGACGAATTGTTCTTCGGCCTGGATGGCGATGACTTCGGCGCCCGTGATCACCGGTTTGCCGGCTGAACGCGCAGCGGTGATAAGCGGCGTCTCGGAAGGCAGCGCAACGACGTCGAATACCACCTGCGCGGCGGCGATGGTGGCATCGTCAAAGGACTGGGCGGTTTCATCCGCGCCGGCCATCCCCAAGGGTGTGACGTTGATGATGAGATCCGCGGTGGCTCCGTTGACGTCGTCCTGCCAGCCGAAACCGTAGAGGTCGGCGAGGGCGCGGCCGGCGGTTTTATTACGGGCCACGATGGTGACGGCGGTGAAGCCCGCGTCGCGTAGCGCTGCCGCGACGGCCTTGGCCATGCCGCCCGCTCCACGGAGGAGCACGGTGTGGCTGCTGGGGACCTCATGGTCCTTCAAGAGCCGCGCTATGGCGATGTAGTCGGTGTTGTAGGCGGTGAGGACACCGTCGTCGTTCACGATGGTGTTCACCGAATCAATGGCTTTGGCCGACGGATCCATCACGTCAACCAGCGGGATGACGGCTTCCTTGTAGGGCATGGACACCGCGGCGCCCCGGATGGGGAGACCGCGGATGCCCGCCACCGCGAGGGTGATGTCAGCCGGTGCGAACGCCTTATAGACAAAGTTCAGGCCGAGCAGATCGTACAAATAATTGTGGAACCGGGTGCCGATGTTGCTGGGCCGGGCCGCGAGCGAAATGCACAGGGACATGTCTTTGTTCAGGATTGGCATCCACCCATTAAACAACGGACTGTCGGCCCAGCACCGGGATCAGCCCTGCCGCGCCTTCATCCGCGGGTTGTTCTTGTTGATGACGAAAGTGCGTCCACGCCTCCGGACGATCTGCGCTCCGGGGATCTTCTTGAGCGCACGCAGTGAGTTCCTGACCTTCATGGTGTTTCTCCTTTTGTTGGTGGTGCGGATCAGAGGGCGTCGCTGAGTTCCAGGGGATCGTCCCAGACGCCGAAGTCCAGTTCCATTTCCGCCTCCGTCAGCTGGCATTCATCAAGGAGGCTGCGGATTTCCCCGGCATCGATGTCATCGGAGCGCCCGGTCAGGGCCAATACCGTGCCTCGGTCGCCGTGGCTCGGATGCCAGTCAAGGACAGAGTCGACGTCGGCAGCCGGCTGCCCTGCGGACGTGCCAGCGGGTGCCACGTCGGCCGAATCCGCGAGCCATTTCCCGGTGCTTTCGAGCCATACCCTCGGTCCGATTCCCTGGACGGCGATCCGCGTGGCGGGAGCAGAGGCAATCCATAGCCGGCCACGCATCCAATGCGTACCCGCGGCCAACTGTGGCAGTGCATCACGGAAGCGGCCCGGATGCAGTGGGCGGGGCGCTTTGTGAAGCACCGTCCGGAAAGAACCTGGCGTTTCACTTGCAGGCACACGCACGACGCCGGGACGGTTACGTGCCGCTGTTTCGGCCTGGTCGAAGCAGCCCGGACGGTAGGGGTCGGCCGCACCGACGACAGCGGCATGCGGTGCCAATTCGACGAGCAATTCCATGCCGGTCGCCCATGACGCCGATCCTTCAGGGTGGGCCCCTGTCAACGTTGCGCTCAGTCCCGGATACACCATGACGGTGTCCACGTGGCCGAACTCCCCGATAAGGAACTCACCGCTGGTGCGGTCATCCTGCGGCATGGACGTGAAGCCGGACTCGAACAAGGTGTGGCGGTCCCAGATGTGGTCATCGAGGTCTGCGGGGTCCAACGCCAACACGGCATTGTCGATGACAGCCGGGCGGCTGAGGCCCTGGCGAAGCCCGGCAACGGCCATCCCGGCGGCGACGCCCGGCGGCAAGCCAAGCACAACATGGTCGAAGCCGCATGCGGCGAGGCGTTCCGCCGTCGGTACGACGTCGAGCCGAACGGTGCAGCTGAGGCAGCTGTGCTCCAGGACTTTCGTTTCGCGTTCAACCAGGCGTCCATCCCGGTAAACCCTGCGCAGGACCAGCGAACCATCCAGCAGGTCATGGAGAACCACAGCCGAGTTGGCGTGGGTTCGACCCAACCTCCCCGTGGCTGCTTCCCGGCATTGGCTGTCGAGGGAACTGACGACTGTGAGATGCATGCGTTCATACTAATGAGAATCATTCTATTTAGCAAATGACGGCTCATTGTGGGCCTGGGCCCCTCGATATCACGGGTGTTCCGGCTGCATTAGACTTGATTCGACCGCTGGCGGCCCCGCAGCGGGGAATCGTGTCCGGCTGACACAACACAAGGCCGGAAAGTACAAATTGAGGGGACTACGTGCAGATTGATTTTGCGCCATCCAGGCAGTCGACACTGGGTGTGGAATGGGAGTTGGCGCTCGTCAATGCACGCACCGGGGAACTGGTATCGGTCGCAAACGATGTCCTGAAGGGCGTCGCCGCGAACCATCCGGACCTCAATGAGGACGACGAACACCCCCATATCAAGCGCGAACTGCTGCTGAATACCGTGGAGCTTGTCACCGGGATCTGCGAAACGGTCAAGGACGCCAAAGAGGACCTCAGCCGCTCACTTGCAGCTGTCCGCGAAGTCACCGACCCCATGGGCGTTGAGGTGTTCTGCGCAGGCAGCCACCCCTTCAGCCCTCCCCTGCTCCAGCCTGTCACGGACAAAGAGCGCTACGCGAAGCTCATTGAGCGGACCCAATGGTGGGGACGCCAAATGGTCATCTACGGCGTCCACGTCCACGTGGGCATCGATCGCCGGGACAAAGTCCTGCCCATCCTCGATGGCCTGGTCAATTACTTCCCGCATTTCCAGGCATTGTCTGCCTCCAGCCCCTACTGGGCAGGCGAGGAAACCGGCTACGCCTCCCAGCGGGCCCTGATGTTCCAACAGCTTCCCACGGCCGGGCTGCCCTTCCAGTTCGAAACCTGGGAGGCCTACGAGTCCTACGTCCAGGACATGTTCACCACCGGGGTTATCGACGCCACCTCGGAAATCCGATGGGATATCCGGCCGGTCGCCAACCTGGGCACCATCGAAATGCGCATCTGCGATGGCCTGGCCACCCTCGAAGAAGTTGGAGCCATCGCTGCACTGACCCAGTGCCTGGTGGACGAATTTTCCTCCATCCTGGACGCCGGCGGCAGCATTCCCACCATGCCACCCTGGCATGTGCAGGAGAACAAATGGCGTGCCGCCCGCTACGGCATGGAAGCCATCATCATCCTGGACGCCGACGGCAACGAACAGCTCGTCACCGAGCACCTCGCGGAAACAGTAGCCCGGTTGGAACCGGTAGCTGCCAAGCTGGGCTGCTCCGAAGAGCTGGCCGACGTCCTCCGGATCATCGAGCGCGGCGCCAGCTACCAGCGCCAACGCCGCGTCGCAGCCGAGCATGACGGCGACTTGAAAGCAGTGGTGATGGACCTGGTGCAGCAAATGCGCAAGGGCCCCGACGCCTAACTTCCGGCTTGGTGGCATGCCTGGGTTAACACCCCGGGGTCAATACCCTTTGGGCTGGATTACGCCTGGGCAGGCAGGGACACCGAAGTGACCGGCATGGACGAGTCCGGCGCGAAGGCAAGACCGCTCGGCCCGATGCCCGCCATGATCAACTGCGAACCCAACGCCGCCACCATGGCGCCGTTGTCAGTACACAGGTCCAAGGGCGGGACGTGGAGGGTGATCCCGGCTGAGGTACAGCGCTGCCGGGTCAATTCGCGCAGCCGCGAGTTCGCCGCGACGCCGCCGCCCAACAGGACATCGGTGATGCCGTTCTCCTTGCAGGCAAGGACCGCCTTGGAACTGATGACATCCACCACGGCTTCCTGGAAGGCCGCCGCAATGTCGGCCACGGGCACTTCCTCGCCTCGGGCCTCGAACTGCTCCACACAGCGGGCCACGGCTGTCTTCAGTCCACTGAACGACCAGTCGTAGCGGTGTGGGCCCTTGTCCTCGGCGGTCCCCATGTACTTGGGCTGCGTCAGTCCCCGCGGGAAACGGATGGATTTCGGATTACCCTGGCGGGCCAGCTTGTCGATGGCGGGGCCACCGGGATAGCCAAGGCCAAGGATGCGGGCCACTTTGTCGTAGGCCTCGCCGGCCGCGTCATCGATGGTTGAGCCCAGCAGCTCAACGTCGTCCGTGATGCTCCTGATCCTGAGGATCTCCGTGTGGCCGCCCGACACCAGGAGCGCGCCAAGGTTCTCCGGCAACTGACCGGCGCCCAAGCCGGCCGCAGCACCAGCGCCCAGGCCGGCGGCAGCACCGGCGTCGGGCTTTCCATCAAGCAGGCCGACGCCCACGTGGGCCACCAGGTGGTTGATCGCGTACAGCGGCTTGCCGGTGGCCAGAGCCAGAGCTTTCGCGGCACAAACGCCCACCATCAGGGCGCCGGCAAGGCCAGGTCCTGACGTGACTGCAATGGCGTCGATGTCCTCCAGCGTGACACCGGATTCATGCAATGATTCCTGCAGCGTGGGAACAAAGGCATCCAGGTGGGCGCGGGAAGCGATCTCGGGTATGACACCACCGAAGCGCACATGCTCGTCCATGGATGAAGACACCGTGTTGGTCAGCAACGTGGTCCCCCGGACGATCCCGACACCGGTTTCATCACACGAAGACTCAATGCCGAGTACCAGCGGCTGCTTCAGTTCCTGCGGAAAAGTCGCGGTCATGCCGGAGCTCCTTCAGAAGAAGTGGAATCGGTCAGCGGGAGGCGCATGATCAGGGCGTCGGTGCCATCCCGGTAATAGCGCGGGCGGACGTGGATCTGTTCGAACCCGAAACGTACGTACAGCCTCTGGGCGCGCGGGTTGTCCGCGCGGACCTCCAGGAGTACGTCCGCGGCCCGGCGGCGCCGCGCCTCCTCGATGAGTTCGGTCAGGACCGCTGAGCCAATGCCTTGGCCTTCGAATTCAGGCACGACGGCGATCGTCTGGACATCCGCGATGGGCTCGATGCACATCAGCCCGGCGTAGGCCACGATCTCCCCTGCGACCTCTGCCACCACGTAGCGGCGGGTCTCGGGTTGGGCCAATTCGTCGAAGAACATCTGCAACGGCCAGGCATCCACGGGGAACAACCGACGCTCCAACGCCTCGACCACGGGAATATCGGCCTCGGTCATGTCGCGCAGCAACATCTCAGCGGACCCGGTCACAGCGCACGCTTCCGGGGGCCCGGGACCTGGGCGTCCGATTCCCGCAGGTAGAGGGGCGTTGAGTCGAGGAGCGACTGTCCCGCGGCGAGCCGGGCCAAGGCGAACTGACCCAGGGATGCGGCGTTGGGCTGTGTTCCGGCGAAGTCCGGGTCCGCGCTGAGGACGTCGGCGTACAGACCTGCGCCTGCCCCAAACACGGGCAAGTCCGGCAGCTCAGAGGCGAAACCCACGTGCGGCCCGTCCACGAGTTCCGGGAGCCGGCCATCGGTCACGGTGTACCGGGCCCAGTAGACCTCTTTGCGCCGGGCATCGGTAGCCACCAGGAACTCGGAAGCCGACACCGTGGATTCCGCAACTTCCAGGGCAATCGCGTCCAGGCTCATCAGTCCGTGCAGCGGTTTGTTCCACACGAATGCGAGGGTGCGGGCCGTGGCAATACCGGAACGCAGCCCAGTGAAGGGACCAGGACCTACCCCGGTGACGATCGCATCGATGTCAGCTCCGGTAACATCTGCCCCAGCCAAGAGCTTCTCAATGCCCGGTGCAAGGACCTCGGCGTGGCTGCGGGTGTCCTCGGTGGCGAAGGAATCCACCACGCCTTCCATGGCATCATCGGAGATCAGGGCCGCGCTGGCAACAGCGGAGGTGTCAATGGCCAGGATCAGCATCAGTTGCCTCCTTCTTCGGCAGGGTGGGATCCCGCTTCGTCCAGCAGGCCAGGTGCTACGGTCCAGCGGGGACCAAAGCCCCGGAACACAATGGTGCGGGGCTCGTCGTCGTCCTCGGTATCGAAATCCAGGACACCGCCGGTCTCTGCGGCACTGTTGCCGCCCACGGACCTGTGCAAATCGACTTCCAGGCGGCTCTCGGAGAGATGCTCCACCCGGTCCCTGCCCCACTCCACCACTGTCACAGCGGAGTCCATGGTGTTCTCGAGATCGATGTCGTCCACCTCCGCGGCCGAGTCGAGCCTGTACGCATCCACGTGGACCAGATCCGGACCACCGGGCCTGGGACCATCAGGAAGGTTCGGGTGGATCCGAACCAGAACGAAAGTGGGCGAGATGATTCCTGCGCGGACGCCCAGCCCTTCCCCGAGTCCTTGGGTAAACGTGGTTTTGCCTGCACCCAGTTCACCGGTCAGCACCAGGAGGTCCCCCGCTTCAAGCACCCCACCAAGGGCCGCCGCAAGAGCGTGGGTCTGGTCCGCCGTCGTTACCGTGACTGTGCGTTCCCACTGGGGTTGGTTCACAGCGCCGCCGTTTCGGCGTCGACGGCACCTGCAGGTGCCGCTGGACCGGTGGCGAGCTCGTTGACGTAGCTGCGCGGAACCCGGGAACTGATGCGGGTGACAATCTCGTAGTTGTTGGTGCTTGCTGCGGCTGCCCAATCATCCGCCGTCGGACCACCGTCGGCGCCGTCACCGAACATGACAGCTTCCGCACCCTTGAGGGCATTGGCGTCCTCGACTGTCATGGGGCCAAGATCGATCACCATCTGGTCCATGGCGATCCTGCCCACCACGGGGTAGTTGGTGCCGTTGACACGCACGGGGCCGCCCGTGGCAATCCGCGGGACACCGTCGGCGTAGCCCAGCGGCACGAGGCCCAGCGTACTTTCGCCGGTGGTGCGGTAGTTCAGCCCGTACGACACTCCCTGGCCTTCGGGGACCTTCTTGCAATTGGACAGCAGCGTGCGGACCGTCATTGCCGGATGCAATCCAAGGTCAGCGGACGTGGCGCCCTCGAACGGCGAGAGCCCGTACACGCCAAGACCCACACGGACCAGGTCGAAATGCGAGTCGGGGCGGGACAGCGTGGCGGGCGTGTTGGCGATGTGGCGGACCTCGGTGTCCACGCCTGCGTCCTCGGCCATGGCGATCGCCTCACGGAAGACAGTGAGTTGCTCGTCGGTTTCAGGACGGTGCGGTTCGTCGGCCACGGCGAGGTGCGAGAAAATACCCACAACGCGCAGAAGCCCCTGGTCCTGGTAATCCATTGCCTGGCCCACCAACTGGTCCCAGTCCTCGATGGTGCAGCCGTTGCGGCCAAGCCCGGTGTCCACCTTCAGGTGCACCCGCGCCGGCCGTTCCTGTTCCCGGGCAGCAGCTACCACTGCGTCGAGTTCCCAGCCGGAAATTCCGACGTCGACGCCGGCGGCGACTGCCGCTTGGAAGTTGCTTTCGCGGGTGTGCAGCCAAGCCAGCAGCGGCGCATCCACCCCGGCAGCGCGCAAGGCGAGCGCCTCGGAAATGTGCGCGACACCGAGCCAGGCCGCTCCGGCGTCGAGCGCGGCGCGGGCCACTTGGACGGCACCGTGGCCGTAGGCATCAGCCTTGACCACCGCCATCACGGAGGCCGGCGAGGCGATGGCGACGAACTGGCGGACATTGTGCCGCACAGCGTCGAGATCGATCACAGCCGAACGTTCCAGCAGGGCCGACCTTGTTATTGAGGCCTTGGATCCGATCCCGATATCTGCTGCTGCTTCGTAAGTCACCCTAGAGATTCTAGTGGTGCCAGTTGAATTCGGGTTAACTGCGGTGGGCCGCGGCGGGCGTCCGCGCGCTACTGGGCGTCGGACAAGTGGGCGATGGTGGCGCGTGCCCGGCGTTGCGCCTCCGCCGGGATGTCCTTGACGATCGGTTCCAGGAACGCGAAGCGACGGACCCACTGGCTGGATTGGCGCTCCTTGCGCGCGTTTGCCCGGTGCCACCAATCGGCGATGTCACCCCATCCGGGCGCAGCCAGCGATCCTCCGACTTCCTGGACTGCCAGCGAGGCACAGAGGTTCGCGAAGCGCAGCCTGTCCCCCAGCGTCCATCCCGCAAGGCAGCCCACAATGAAGGCCGCCCCAAAACAATCCCCGGCGCCCGTAGGGTCGGAAGCAGAAACCGGCAGGGACGGAACCCACTCCTCTTCCCCGGTTTCCGAATCCACTGCCACAGCTCCTTGCGGGCCAAGGGTCACCACTGCGACGGGCACCCTATCGGCCAGCGAGTACAGGGCAGCCCACGGGTCTGCCTTGCCGGTGAACGCCATCGCTTCGGGCGCATTGGGCAGGAAGGCATGGAAGTTCCCGAGTTGTTCGAGCCGGCGCTCGGACCATTCACCGGTGGGGTCCCACCCCACGACGCCGAAGAGTTTGGTTCCCGCTGTCTTCGCGGCCATCATCCACGGCTCCAGTTCCTCGCCGAGGTCCGCGACGGCGGCGAGCGCCCTGGGTGGCTGCCCCACCAGTTCGGATGCACTGATGGGAGCCGGGTGGCCGTGGGTCACCATGGACCTGTCCTGGTTCACGCACATGGACACCGTGACCGGAGAGTGCCAGCCTGGAATTCTCCTGGACAGGGACAGGTCCACGTGTTCCTGGCTCTCCAATATCTGCCAGTTGTAGTCGCCGTAGCCGTCGTCCCCGAAGGTCGCGGCAAGGTTGGTCCGCAGTCCCAGCCTTGCGGCGGCGATGGCCTGGTTGGCCACGCCGCCCGGGCAGCTTCCCATGCCTTCGCTCCAGACTTCCGTGCCGGGTTCAGGTGCATGCGGCAAGCCCGTGAAAATAATGTCCTGGAACACCGTGCCGGTCAGAAGGAGGTCGCATTGGTGATCGCCGTCAGACCTGACGGCGGCAAGGGGATCGTATCGTCGCTGGGGCATAGCGTCCATGCACGGCAGACTACGCTGCACCCTCCGGGCTGCATAGACTCGGACCATGCGGCTCATGATCGCCGGTGGTGGCGGATTCCGGGTTCCCCTGGTGTACAGGGCGTTGTGCGCGGGCCCCTTCGCGGGGCTTGTGGACTCACTGGTGCTTTACGACGTCGACCCGTTGCGGGTTGCGGCCATTGAGGCCGTACTCCGCGATATGCCCACCGCGGCAGGTTCCCGGCCCGGCGTCGTGGTTTCAACGGACCTGGCACAGGCACTTGAAGGTACGGATGTGGTGTTCGCGGCGATGCGCCCCGGCGGAACGGCGGGCCGGATCGCCGACGAGCGCGTTGCCCTGGACTTGGGTCTGTTGGGGCAGGAGACCACCGGGGCGGGTGGTATTTCCTATGCGCTGCGCTCCATTCCCGGGATGCTTGAACTGGCAGAGGCCATGCGTCGCCACTGTCCGGATGCGTGGCTGATCAATTTCACCAACCCCGCCGGGATGGTCACCGAGGCGCTGCGTCCAGTGCTGGGCGGGCGGGTGATCGGGATCTGCGATTCCGCTGGCGGCCTGGTGCAGCGGGCGGCCCGCGCCGCAGGGGCGCCGCTGAAGGACGGAATGCTCGACGGCGTGGGCTACTTTGGGCTGAACCACCTCGGCTGGCTGTACCGGCTGGCTCCGGACGGGACTGACCTGTTGCCCGGCCTGCTCGACGACGAGAGGGCCCTTGGGTCCATGGAAGAGGGCCGGCTGTTCGGCCGCAAGGTCCTGAAGAGGCTCGGCTGCCTTCCCAACGAATACCTTTACTACTACTACCGAACCGCGCAGGCCACTGACGCCATCAGGGCCCAACAGGAAACCCGGGGCACCTCCATCCACCAGCAGCAACGCTCGCTGTACCCGGCGTTGGTGGGCTCCGACCACGCCTACGCGCTGTGGGATGCCGCTCGACGGTCCCGGGAGGAAGGCTATTTGGCCGAAGCCCGCACCCACGGCGAACAACGGGATGAGGAAGACCTGGCCGGTGGCGGCTACGAGCGGGTGGCGCTGGCCCTCATGAAAGCCCTTTTCGGGGGCGGGAGGACCCAGTTGATCCTGAACGTTCCCAACTCTCCGGTGTCTGCCGCCGGTGGCCCGGCCACAGCGGATGGTGCGGTGCCCGGCCTTCCCGGGGACGCCGTCGTCGAGGTTCCCTGCGAGGTAACGCCCGACGGCGCCCTGCCGCTTGCGCAGGAGCGTCCCGGCAGGCAGTTCCTCACTTTGATGAAACGCGTCAAGGAGGTGGAGAAACTGACCATTCGTGCTGTCAGGGAGGGCGACCGGGAATCCGCCGTACGGGCCTTCGCCGCGCATCCGCTGGTGGGTTCCGCATCGCTGGGGAAGGAACTGTTGGATCGGTACGAGCAGGCTTTCCCCGAACTGCGCGGGGTGTGGTCCTAGGGTTTCTGTGGTCCTAGAGTTTCTGTGGTCCTAGAGTTTCCGGTACATCACGTGCAGTCCGACGTACCCGATCTCGGGGTGGTTGAACGCTTCAGGCACGGTGGCGAGGATGGTGAATCCCATGGATTGCCAGAGCCAGACCGCGCGGACGTTGCTCTCCACCACGGCGTTGTACTGCATGGCGTAGAAGCCGGCTGCCTTGGCTTCCGCCAACGAGTACGCACACAGGGCCCGGGCAATGCCCTTGCCGGAGTGCTTGGCCCCCACCATGTACCCGGCGTTGGCCACGTGGCTGCCACCACCGCCCTGGTTCGCATGGAATTCGCCGGTGCCCAGCACCTCGCCGCTCCCCCGGTCGACGGCCACGAAGGTCTGTCCCGGAGCCTCCTTGAACCATTTGGCCCGCGCTGTCTCTTCCGGGGTGTCACGGTCCCAGGTGAAGGTTTCACCGTCCCGGATAACGGGTTCCAGCACGGCCCAGATGCCCGGCCAGTCCGCTGCTGTTGCTTCTCGAATATCGAAAGTCTGTTCATCGGTCACAGCGGCCACGCTAGCAGCGTTGTCCACATAGCGGGGTTGCTTCAGCTCGGCCATGGCAGGCAGGAGTAGTGTTTTCTGCAGGGCAAACAGCATTTGCCCCGTCTTGTCAGGAGGAATGCCATGCCATTGATTCGTCGCGTGGCATTCCTGTCCTTGCACACCTCCCCCATGGAGCAGCCCGGCGCCGGGGACGCCGGCGGAATGAACGTCTACGTGCGCGCCCTGGCCATGGCCTTGGCTGAGACCGGCGTGGAAGTGGAAATCTTCACGCGCTCCACCAAAGCCAACCAGCCCGCCGTCGAGCATCCCGGGCCAGGTGTCTGCGTCCACAACGTCATGGCGGGACCCCGCCGGAAAATTCCCAAAGAAGAGCTGCCCGAGCTCCTCCACCAGATGGTGGGCGAGATAGACCGGATCCGGCACCAACAACTGCACGGCCGCTACGATGCCATCCACTCCCACTACTGGGTGTCGGGGGTGGCAGGGCTGGAACTGTCGGAGCTTTGGGGCGTTCCCATGGTTCACACCATGCACACCATGGCCAAGGTCAAGAACCTGGTGCTGCAGTCCGGCGAGCGCCCCGAACCCCGTCGACGGGAAGAAGGCGAGCAAAGGATCGTCGACGGCGCAGCCCGCCTGGTCGCCAACACCCCCGCGGAGGCCGAGGAACTCGTCTCCCACTACGGGGCGGACCGCGACCGCATCGACATTGCACCGCCCGGGGTCGACCTGAACGTCTTCACACCGTCCTTCCGCAGGAAATCCCGCGCCCTCCGGGGGGTGCGCCCGGACAGTTTCCATATCCTCTTCGCGGGCCGGATCCAGCGGCTCAAAGGTCCGCAGGTGTTCGTGAAGGCCGCCGGAATCCTTCGTCGGCGACGCCCGGACATCGACCTCGAAATGACCATCCTGGGATCCCTGAGCGGATCGAAGGACTTCAACCTCAAGCAGATCATCCACGATGCCGGGCTCGACGACGTCGTCACCCACCGGCCGCCGGTGGTGGCTCCCGAGTTGGCCAGCTGGTTCCGCTCCGCCGATGTCGTGGTCATGCCCTCCTTCAGCGAGTCGTTCGGCCTGGTCGCCTTGGAAGCACAGGCGTGTGGCACACCCGTCGTTGCCACCAACGTCGGCGGCCTCTCCCGCGCCATTTCCGACGGCCGCACCGGACTCCTGGTGGATGGGCACGACCCCTCGGACTGGGCGGACGCCCTGGAAGACCTCTACGACGACGTCCAGACCCGCGAAGGCATGGGACGGCTTGCCGCCACCCATGCCGAGTCATTCGGGTGGCAGCGGACGGCCGCGATCACCCTGGAGAGCTACCGGGAAGCAGTCAGCGGTTTGTTGGTCCCCAGGCGCTGAGTCCTCGCCTGTTTGGCTCAACGGTGCTGGTAGATTGTCGCGCACAGCGCAAGTACGCCCGGCCCGCAGCACCCTGTATGGCCACAGCCGAAGGACAACGATGTCTGAACAGAAGGTCCTGAGTGACCTGGAAATCGCCCACAAAGCCACCATGCTGCCCATCGAGCAGATCGCCGAACGGGCAGGAATCCCTGTGGCCGCCCTTGAGTTGTACGGGCCCTACAAAGCCAAAATCAATCCGGCCAAGCTGCAACTCCCCGAGGGCAGGAAACCGGGCAAAGTGGTGCTGGTATCGGCCATGTCACCCACCCCGGCGGGCGAAGGCAAATCAACAACCACCGTGGGGCTCGCCGATTCCCTGGCACGCACAGGGAACAACGTGATGATCGCACTGCGTGAGCCCTCGCTTGGTCCAATCCTGGGGATGAAAGGCGGGGCGACGGGAGGGGGCTACTCCCAGGTCCTGCCCATGGACGACATCAACCTGCATTTCACCGGGGATTTCCATGCCGTGACGTCGGCCAACAACGCCCTCATGGCTTTGGTGGACAACCACATCTTCCAGGGAAACGCCCTGGGCATCGATCCTCGCCGGATGACCTTCAAACGGGTGCTGGACATGAACGACCGCGCGCTGAGGGAGGTCGTTATCGGGCTTGGCGGACCGGCACAAGGAGTGCCCCGGCAAGACGGCTTCGACATCACCGTCGCCTCCGAAATCATGGCAGTGTTCTGCCTTTCCACGGATCTGGATGACCTGCGAAGCAGGCTGGGTCGCATTACGTTCGGCTACACCTTCGACCGGTCCCCGGTGACCGTCTCCGACCTCGGCGTGGAGGGCGCGCTCACCATGCTGCTCAAGGACGCCATCAAGCCCAACCTGGTCCAAACCATCGCGGGCACCCCGGCACTGGTCCACGGCGGCCCGTTCGCGAACATAGCCCACGGCTGCAACTCGCTGATCGCCACCGGCACTGCCATGGAGCTCGCAGACATCGTCGTCACCGAGGCGGGGTTCGGGGCAGACCTTGGCGCCGAAAAGTACATGGACATCAAGGCGCGCATCGCAGATGTGGCGCCCTCCGCCGTCGTCATTGTTGCGACCATCCGCGCGCTCAAGATGCAGGGCGGGATTCCCAAGGACCGGCTCAACGAGCCCAACGTCGAGGCTCTGGCAGCCGGAGTGGAGAACCTGAAGCGGCACATCGGCAATGTGGCAAAGTTTGGCATCTCCCCCGTGGTCTCCATCAACAGGTTCGCCTCTGATACTCCCGAAGAACTGGACTGGCTCCTGGCCTGGTGCGCAGCCGAAGGCGTGGTCGCAGCCGTCGCCGACGTCTGGGGGCGCGGCGGCGGAGGCGACGGCGGTGATGAGCTCGCAGCCAAGGTAGCCGCCGCGCTGGAACGGCCCTCGGACTTCCACCATCTGTATCCGCTGGAGCTCTCCGTCGAGGAAAAGATCCAAACCATTGTCCAGGAAATCTATGGGGCGGACGGCGTGGACTTTTCCGTACCGGCGCTCAAACGCCTCGCCGAGATCGAGAAGAACGGCTGGTCAGGACTGCCCGTGTGCATGGCCAAGACCCAGTACTCCTTCACCGACGACGCCTCCCGGCTGGGCGCGCCCAAGGGTTTCAAAGTGCACGTACGGGATCTGATCCCCAAGACCGGCGCAGGGTTCATTGTGGCCCTGACCGGTGCGGTGATGACCATGCCCGGCCTCCCCAAGGAGCCGGCGGCCATGCGGATGGACGTCGACGCCGACGGCAACCCCACGGGCCTCTTCTAGTCTCTGGCACAAACGCATGCTTAACGACAAGCGCCCCCGCTCCCAGGTGTTGTTCACCAGGTGCGGGGGCGCTTGTTGAGGGCTTTAGCGCTCGATGTCGCCGCGGATGAAAGCCTCAACCTTCTCGCGGGCGAGGTCGTCGTTGAACTGCTCCGGCGGGGACTTCATGAAGTAGCTGGAAGCGGAGAGCAGCGGGCCGCCGATGCCGCGGTCCAGGCCGATCTTGGCAGCGCGGATGGCGTCGATGATCACGCCGGCCGAGTTCGGGGAGTCCCATACTTCAAGCTTGTACTCCAGGGAGACAGGTGCGTCGCCGAAGTTGCGGCCCTCAAGGCGGACGAAAGCCCACTTGCGGTCGTCGAGCCAGGCAACGTAGTCGGACGGTCCAATGTGGACATCGTCGGCGTGCAACTCAGCCTCGACGTTGGAGGTCACGGCCTGGGTCTTGGAGATCTTCTTGGACTCGAGGCGGTCGCGCTCCAGCATGTTCTTGAAGTCCATGTTGCCACCGACGTTCAGCTGGTACGTCCGGTCCAGGGTGACGCCGCGGTCTTCGAACAACTTGGCCATGACCCGGTGCGTGATGGTGGCACCGATCTGGCTCTTGATGTCGTCGCCAACAATCGGAACACCGGCCTCGGTGAACTTGTCAGCCCACTCCTTGGTGCCGGCGATGAAGACGGGCAGGGCGTTGACGAATGCGACGCCTGCGTCGATGGCGCACTGGGCGTAGAACTTCGCGGCCTGCTCGGAGCCCACGGGCAGGTAGCACACCATGACGTCAACCTTGGCTTCACGGAGGGCTGCGACGATGTCCACGGCCTCTTCGGGGGCTTCGACGATGGTCTCGCGGTAGTACTTGCCCAAGCCATCCAGGGTGTGGCCGCGCTGGACGGTGACACCGGTGGCCGGGACGTCGGCGATCTTGATGGTGTTGTTTTCGCTGGCACCGATGGCGTCGGCCAGGTCCAGTCCAACCTTCTTGCTATCGACATCGAAAGCAGCGACGAACTGGACGTCATTGACGTGGTACTGACCGAACTCAACGTGCATCAGACCCGGGATCGTGGCCTTCGGGTCAGCGTCGCGGTAGTACTGGACACCTTGGACCAGCGATGCGGCGCAGTTTCCTACACCAACAATGGCAACACGAATCGGATGTGAAGACACGGAACTCCTTTGAGAAATAACCTCAGGTGCCAGGCGGGTCCCTGACCGTGTCAGAGAGCGGCTGATTGGCACGGCGCCATTCGGCGCACACTTGCATTGTAACCAACACAGCTGGGGCCGGTTTTGTTCCTTTCCCGGCCCCAGCTGTTTGTGTCAGTTGCCAGGACTACTTCTGCGCCCAGAGGTTGATATCGGATTCCACAGCGAACTCGTCGATCGCCGTCAGCTCGTCCTTGCTGAACTCCAGGTTGTTGATAGCGCTAAGGGTGTCCTCGAGCTGCGCAACGCTGGACGCCCCCACGAGCGCAGAGGTCACGGGCGAGCCCTTCGGCTGCTCGCGCAGGATCCACGCAATCGCCATTTGGGCCAGGGTTTGCCCACGTCCTTCGGCTATCGCCTTGAGTCCGCGCACACGGTCCAGTTTTTCTTCCGTCAGCGCGGACTCGGAGAGGAACCTTTCCTTGGCAGCGCGGGAATCCGCCGGGACACCGTTGAGGTACCTGTCGGTCAGCATCCCCTGGGCGAGGGGCGAGAACGCGATGGAACCTGCCCCCACCTGATCCAGTGCCTCATAGAGGTTGGGTGAGCCATTCTCCGTCCAGCGGTTGAGCATGGAGTAGCTGGGCTGGTGAATGAGCAGCGGCGTGCCGAGTTCCTTCAGGATCCGGGCGGCTTCGAGCGTCTGCTCCGGAGTGTAGGAGGAGATGCCGGCGTAGAGGGCCTTGCCGGAGCGGACTGCGTAGTCCAGTGCCCCCATGGTCTCTTCCAGCGGGGTTTCAGGATCGGGGCGGTGGCTGTAAAAGATGTCCACGTAGTCCAGGCCCATCCGCTCCAGCGACTGGTCAAGGCTGGAGATCAGGTACTTGCGGGAACCCCACTCACCATAGGGTCCGGGCCACATGTAGTAACCGGCCTTGGTGGAGATGATGAGTTCGTCCCGGTACGGCTTGAAGTCGTCTTTGAGGTGGCGCCCGAAGTTCGTCTCGGCGGACCCGTCCGGTGGCCCGTAGTTGTTGGCGAGGTCAAAGTGGGTGACCCCCAGGTCGAACGCCCGGCGCAGGATGGCGCGCTGTTCGTCGAACCGCTTGTCGTCGCCGAAGTTGTGCCATAGGCCCAGCGAGATGGCGGGAAGCTTCAGTCCGCTGCGTCCGACACGGCGGTAGGGCATGGTTTCGTAGCGGTTCTCCGCAGCCGAATAAGTCATACGTTCTATCCTGCCACTGCCCGATCCAAGGGTGACGGCGCGTCCGCTATGTGGGCGCCGTCACCCTCGGGTCAGGCGAGGTCAGTTGACACGCACGACGACGGCGCTACCGCCAGGAAGCGTCAACGTCCCGTCGTCCAGGGCTGCTTCGTGGTCGGTGGCCAGCAGCACAGAGCCGTCCAGGGGTGTCGCGAGTGCTTCGTCCCCGAAGTTGCAGACAACCCGTACATCGCCGCGGGACATCTGCAGCCAGCGTTCGTCGTCGTCGAACTCAACCGATGTATCTCCAAATCCGCCGTCCGCCAGTTCCGGGGTGTTATGGCGCAGCTGTGCCAAATCCTTGTACAGCTGCAGCAGGCGGGCGTGGTCTCCCTCTTCTGCTTCCTCCCACTGGAGCTTGGAGCGCTGAAACGTTTCCGGGTCCTGGGGGTCGGGAACTACCGCAGGGTCCCATCCCATGCGTTCAAACTCCTTGATCCGGCCTTCGGCTGTGGCCTTGCCCAGCTCCGGTTCCGGATGCGAGGTGAAGAACTGCCAGGGTGTGGACGCGCCATATTCCTCACCCATGAACAGCATGGGCGTGAAGGGGGACGTCATGGTCAGCACGGCACCAATGGCCAGTTTCCCGAAGGACAGCGACGCGGTGAGTCGGTCGCCAATTGCCCGGTTCCCGATTTGGTCGTGGTTCTGCAGGCAAACCACCAGTGCTGACGGGTGTGCCAGGTCATGCCGGATGGGTCGGCCGTGGTGCCGCCCGCGGAAGCTGGAGTAGCTGCCATCGTGCAGGAAGCCATGTTCCAGGACCTTGGCCAGCACAGCCAAGGAGTCGAAATCCGAGTAGTAACCGGTGGTTTCGCCGCTGAGGTTGACGTGCACCGCGTGGTGGAAGTCGTCGCTCCACTGTCCCTCCAGGCCGTATCCGTTGTCCTGGCGCGGGTAGATGAGGCGCGGGTTGTTCAGGTCCGATTCGGCGATCAGTGTCTTGGGAATACCCGTCTCGGCTTCGATCCGGTCCGCCAACGCCCCAAAGTCCTCCAGGAGGTGGACGGCCCGTTCGTCGCGCAGGGCATGAACAGCATCCAGGCGCAGCCCATCCACGTGGTAATCGCGGAGCCACATTTCTGCGTTCTCCAGGATGTAGCGGCGGACATCGTCCGAGCCGGGACCATCCAGGTTCACGGAGTCACCCCAGGTATTGCCCTCCCCCGATTTCAGGTACGGGCCATACTTGGGCAAATAGTTTCCACTGGGTCCAAGGTGGTTGTAGACAACGTCCTGGATGACGCCCAAACCTGCTGCGTGGGCAGCGTCGACGAACCGCTGGTATGCCGCGGGTCCGCCGTATGGTTCGTGCACGGCGTACCAAAGGACGCCGTCGTAACCCCAGTTGTGGACACCGTTGAAGCCGTTGACCGGCAGCAACTCGATGAAATCCACGCCAAGGTCCACAAGGTAGTCCAGTTTCCCGGCGGCCGCATCCAGCGTCCCTTCCGGGGTGAAGGTGCCCAGGTGCAGCTCGTAAATGACTGAGCCCTTGAGTGTCTTGCCCTTCCACCCGGCGTCCTGCCATTGGTGGACGTCGGGATCGAAGATCGCCGACAGGCCGTGGACACCTTCGGGTTGCCGGCGGGAACGGGGGTCCGGGAATGGACCTTCCCCGTCCACAAGGTAACCGTAGGAGTCACCGTCCGCTCCCTGTGCCACCGCTTCAGCCGGGGCGCGCCACCAACCGGTGGCCGCGCCGTCGTGCTGTTGTTCCATGTCGTACTCTTGACCGCCTGCAACCAGCCGCACCGAACCAGCGTTCGGCGCCCAGACGTCATAGCGGTTTTTCCCAGCAGCGTGCTCCAGCATCATGCTCCCTTTAGGTGTTCAAGCGTGCATTGCAGTGACGACGTTGGTCGTTCCGGAATCAGGTGGCAGGCACCAGCAGTGCCACGGGGTAACGCTCCAGCAGCCGGGCAACCGGCACAGCCCCGGCACGGTAGGACGCACCAGTCAGTTGGTCGGTGCTGTCCACCGTGAGGTCGATGACGGTGTCCCGCCACCCGCCATCACGTTCGAGCCGTCTGGGCAGCCGCGTGGCAACCGTGAGGGCTCCCCGCTTCTCCGCTCCCCTGTCGAAGGCCACCACATGGCCAGCTGCCGGTCCCCGTGCTGCCACCGGCAGGTAGCCGGCGAACAGCTCCGGCTGATCGCGGCGCAGCCTTAGGGCGCGGGAGAGCACCAGCAGCTTGGCCGATTCCTCCGTGAACGCCGGCTTGGCACCGGCGTCCAGCTCGGCGAGTGCCGCGATGCGGGCCTGGAAGTCCACTGGCCGCCTGTTGTCCGGGTCGGTCAGCGAACCATCCCGGAATTCCGTGCCCTGGTAGACGTCCGGGACGCCGGGCATGGTCAGCTGGATCAGCTTCGCCGACAGCGAGTTCGACGTCCCGAAGGGTTCAAGCTCGGCCACGAAGTTGTCCAGCGCGGCCGCAACTTCGGGGACATCAAAAGCGGCGTCGACGGCGGCAGCCAGGTGTCGTTCGAACTCGGCATTTGGATCGGTCCAGTTGGTCGAGTTTCCTGCTTCCCGCGCCGCTTTCAGGGCGTAGGACTGCAGGCGTTCACGGTCAGCCGGCCAGGCCCCGACGATTGACTGCCATAGCAACGCTGCGAGGGGGCCGTCCGGAATCGGAGCGAGTTGCTGAACCGTTCCCAGGAACAACTCCCACTCCGGAACAGCCTCCGAAATAACCGAAATCCGGGCGCGGGCGTCCTCGCTCCGTTTGGTGTCGTGCGTGCTCAGCGTGGTCATCGACAACGGCAGGAGCTGTTGACGACGTGCCATGCGCTCGTGGAAAACCCCTGCGGGGATTGAGAACTCGGTAGGGTCGGCTCCCACTTCCGTGAGCGTCCCCAGCCGGGTGTAGCGGAAGAACGCAGTGTCTTCCACGCCCTTGGCCATGACCATCCCGGAGGTCTGCTGGAAACGCCGGGCCAGCGGGCCGGATTCATCAAGTAGCAGTGGCTCCAAGCGACGCAGTACGGTGTCAAGGTCCGGACGATGCCGTGCTGCTTCTTCTATGGACTGGCTCAGGACCTTGGCACCGTAGGGCAGGTAAGTCCTGTAGATCGGGAAGCAGCAAATAACCTCAGCGAGGGCATCCGCGACTTTCCCATGGGGAAGTTCCAGGGATTCTGGAATCAAACGCGCCAGCCGCAGTATCTCGGAGCGCAGGATCCCATCGGCAATGCGTCGCTTGGTCCCACGGATCATGGCGTGGTAATCAGCTGGCGCATCCGTTCCACGAAGCCGGGCGTCGAGGGAGTCAAGGTACTCCTCGGCCGTAGGGTCCACGAAGAGACGGTCCACATCAGCCAGTGCGTCATAGCCTGTGGTGCCTTCACAGTCGAAGGTCTCCGGAAGCTGTTCGCCCGGTTCAAGGATTTTTTCCACCAGCAGGTATGCCCCGCCGGTAGCTTCCCGCAGCCTGGCCAGGTAGCCCTCCGGATCAGCCAAGCCATCGGGGTGGTCAATCCTCAACCCGTCAACCAGGCCCTCACGGAACCAACGGACAATTTCCTGGTGCGCTTCATCGAAAACCCAAGGGATTTCGACCCGCACGCCAGCCAACGTGTTGACCGCGAAGAATCGCCGGTAGTTCAGCTCGGCATCGGCACGCCGCCAGCCGACCAGCTCGTAGTGCTGCCGGGCATGCACATCTTTCGGACTGTCACCTTCGGCGTAAGTTTCCTCTGCCAGCGGAAAGGCATGATCGTAGTAACGCAGTTCACCGTCAACGACCCTGAGTTCGTCGAGGTCGTCATCGCTGCCCAACACGGGAATACGGATCTTGCCGCCGCCAAAGTCCCAGTCGACGTCGAAGGCTTCGGCGTACTTGGAACCCTGACCCTCCTTCAGGAGCTGCCACCACCAGGAGTTTTGCTTGGGTGAAGCTACTCCCATGTGGTTTGGCACGATGTCAGCCAGGATGCCAAGGCCCTGTTCGCGGGCTGACCGGGCCAGTGCGTCGAGCCCCTCAGGGCCGCCGCGGGAGGCATCCACGCTTGACGGATCGGTGACGTCGTACCCGTGGTCGGAACCCTCTTCGGCTGTCAGGATCGGCGAGACGTAGACCCAGTCGACTCCCAAAGAGCGCAGATAACCGGTAAGGCCGGCTGCATCCTGGAGGGTGAAGCCTGGACGGATTTGCAGCCGATACGTGGAGATGGGAGTCTTCACGCCTGGTCCTCCTCTGAAGCCGGCTCAGCCTCAGCGTCAGCGCCCTGTCCGCTCTCCGGTGTGCCGGGTCCCTCCCCCTTGTAGTCGAAAGGCAAGGACGTTACTGCAGGAGCAGTGATGGACGCCGTTTCCGGTGTGCTGGTCTGGGTCAGCGCGGCCAGGGAAGCAGCCACGGAATGATCGGGCTCAACCTCGGGCGTGCTGTGGGCGCGGAGGACCACTAGGGACTTGCCGCTGACCTTCAGGTGCTGCTCGGGCTTGATGACGCCGGCTTCGGCGCCCTGCCCTGCAGTGTCAATCATGACGTCCCAAGCAGGTGCGTACTCATCGGAGGGGATCTGGAAGTCCACGTCTTCCTGGTCGGCGTTGAAGTAGAGCAGGAAGTTGACGTCAGTGATGCGCCGGCCCTGGGTGTCGCGGCCATTGATACCGTCTCCGTTGAGGAACACGCCCACGGAGCGGCCGAAGGCTTCGTCCCAGTCGGACGGGCTCATGGTGGTGCCGTCAGCATCCAGCCATACGATATCCGGTAGCCGCTCACCTTCGCCACGGAGGACCGGGCGTCCGTCGAAGAAGCGGCTGCGGCGCAGGCTGGGGTGTTTGGCGCGCAGGGCACTCACCGCCGCCGTGAATTCGATCAGCGGCTGGTCCACGTTGTCCCAGTTGATCCACGTGAGCTCGGAGTCCTGGCAGTACCCGTTGTTGTTGCCGTTCTGCGTCCGCCCAAGCTCATCGCCGTGGAGCAGCATCGGTACACCCTGTGAGAGGAACAGGGATGCAATGAAGTTGCGCTGCTGGCGTGCCCGCAGCGCAAGCACTGTGGGATCTTCCGTGGGCCCTTCCTCGCCGCAGTTCCATGAGCGGTTGTGGGATTCGCCGTCGTTGTTGTCCTCGCCGTTGGCCTCGTTGTGCTTCTCGTTGTAGGACACAAGGTCCATCAACGTGAAGCCATCGTGTGCCGTGACGAAGTTGATCGAGGCGTAGGGCCGGCGTCCGGAGTGCTCGTAAAGGTCTGCCGATCCCGTGAGGCGGGAAGCAAACTCGCCCAGGGTTGAGGGCTCGCCCCGCCAGAAATCGCGGACGGTATCGCGGTACTTGCCGTTCCATTCGGTCCACTGAGGCGGGAAGTTACCCACCTGGTAGCCGCCCGGGCCAACATCCCAAGGCTCGGCAATGAGCTTCACCTGGGAAACAACCGGGTCCTGCTGAATGAGTTCGAAGAACGTGGAGAGCTTGTCTACATCGTAGAACTCGCGTGCCAGGGTGGACGCGAGGTCGAAGCGGAAGCCATCAACGTGCATTTCGGTGACCCAGTAGCGGAGTGAGTCCATCAACAACTGGAGGGAGTGCGGGCTGCGAACGTTGAGCGAGTTTCCGGTGCCCGTGTAGTCCATGTAGTACTTCTGGTCGTCCTCCACCAGCCGGTAGTACGCGGAGTTGTCGATGCCCTTGAAGGAGAGGGTGGGTCCCAAGTGGTTGCCTTCGGCCGTGTGGTTGTACACGACGTCAAGAATCACTTCGATGCCGGCGCTGTGCAGTGCGCGGACCATGGCTTTGAAGTCCTGGACCTGCTGCCCGGTATCGCCCTTGGAGCTGTAGCTGTTGTGGGGCGCGAAGAACCCGATGGTGTTGTAGCCCCAGTAGTTGCTCAGGCCTTTGTCCTGCAGGATGCCGTCATTGACGAACTGGTGCACGGGCATGAGCTCGATCGCTGTGATGCCGAGCTTCTGCAGGTGTGAAATCACGGCGGGGTGGGCAACGCCCGCATACGTGCCGCGTTGCTCCTCGGGCACCTCCGGATGGGTCTGGGTCAGGCCCTTGACGTGTGCCTCATAAATGACGGACTTGTGGTACGGGATCCGCGGGAGCTTGTCGCCGTCCCAGTCGAAGAACGGGTTGATCACCACACCGAGCATCATGTGCGCGGCGGAGTCCTCGTCATTCCGGGACTCCGGGTCACCCATGTTGTAGGAAAACAATGATGGGTCCCAATCGATCTGCCGGTGGACAGCCTTGGCGTAGGGATCAAGGAGCAACTTGTTGGGGTTGAATCGGTTACCGGCGTCGGGGTCGTAGGGCCCGTGCACGCGGTATCCGTACTTCTGCCCGGGTTGAACCTGCGGCAGGTAACAGTGCCATACATAACCATCAACCTCGGTGACATCTACGCGGACTTCCCCGCCGTCGTCGTCGAAGAGGCACAACTCCACTTTTTCGGCCTTCTCGCTAAACAGCGCGAAGTTGGTGCCGGTGCCGTCAAAGGTGGCACCCAGCGGATAAGCCGATCCGGGCCAGACTTCCATGCGTTCTCCTCTTGATGATGCGAACAACTGTTGCAAGACTACAGAGAACCCCGACAACGACAGTAACCTTAGGGTCTTGTGTGGTCGTATTCCGCGCTGAGCGAACCAATGACGGCTGGAACGGCGTTCATGATCGCTGAGGCTGTAATGGGTCCACCGTCAAAAATGGCAGATGCGTTGGCTCCTGCCCTGCCATGGATGCTCGCCGCCACGGCCGCCACAGCAGCCCAGCGGTCGGCTTGGTCCAGGCCCAAGGCGGCATATGCGCCGTCGTCGTCCCTGATCTCTTCGGCGGACTGCGCCACCAAGGCACCCAAAACGCCGGCCAGGACATCACCGCTCCCCGCGGTGGCCATCCGCGCCGCGCCCTCCGATTGACTGAAAACAACGCCCGACGGCGTGGCCACCAGTGTGGTGGCACCCTTCAGCAGCACCGTGGCGCCGGTCAGTTCGGCGGCCAGCCGTCCGAAATGCAGTGGGCGGGCTTCCACGTCGTCGCGGGTCACTGCGATCTCACCCATGGCCGGAAGTGAATCGAGCAGGGAGGCCAGCTCCCCCGCGTGCGGTGTCAGGATCCAATGTGGCGGACAACGGTCCGGCAGGACGCCCAGCGCTCCGGCATCAACCACCACGGGCAATCCGGCTTCCATGGCTTTCTTCGCCGCGTCCCCGGCGCGCCGCAGTTGTTCATCCCCATCCACCCCTGGCCCCAGCACCCAGGCCTGGACGCGACCAGGATCGCCGGACTCCCACAAGGCCTCAGGGGTCAGGGCCAGCACAGCCTTCGCTGCGGTGTCCGGGCCCAGGTAGCGCACCATGCCCACACCGGAAAGTGCTGCAGCGTGGACACTCAGGACGGCGGCACCAGCGAACCGGGCAGACCCTGCCACCACCCCAAGGACACCACGTGAGTACTTGTGCGCGCGGCGATCCGGTGTCGGAAGCAGGCGTCCGAGGTCGCCGGCAGTGAGGCGTCGCAGCTCCGGGCTCACGGAACCAAGCCCGGATTCGATGCCGATTGGCACCAGTTCAACCCGACCCGCACAGCCCTCCCCCGGGTCAGTCATCAGGCCGGCCTTGATGCCGCCGAAAGTGACCGTCACGTCCGCATCCAGCACGGGCCAGTGGACTTCCCCTGTAGCTGCGTCCAGTCCACTGGGAAGGTCGCAGGCTACTACCAGGGAGGGGCGCAGTTCCTGCAAGGCAGCAACCAGCTCGGCTGCAGCCCCACGCAAGCCTCCACGGGCCCCCGTACCAAGCAGGGCATCGATGACTGCATCGTCGCCGGCGCACATGACGGCGAGTTCCTCGGCGTTCCCGGGCTCCAGGCGCAGGGTCCGACCACCGGCGGCGGTAAAAGCAGCCAGTGCCCCGGGATGGACTTCCGGGGCGGCGAGGACCGCCGTCGTGCGCATTCCGCGACCGGCAAGGAAGGCTGCGGCGAAAAGACCGTCTCCACCGTTGTTTCCCTTGCCTGCAAGGACCGTGACGCTGGCGCCGCTCAGCTTGCGTTTCCTTTTGACCTGCCGGACTACCTCTTGCGCCAGCCCGTAGGCTGCCCGCTGCATAAGAACAGCGCCCTCACCGGAGTCCAGGAGCGGTTGTTCCGCATCCCTGATCTGTTGTCCGGTGAAGGCGCTGATCATTGTTCTGTTATGCCTGCCCTAGCCCTCGGCAATAACGGTGGCCGTAGCGATGCCGCCGTCGTGGCTGATGGACAAGTGCCAGCGCTTGACGCCTTTGGCCTCAGCCACGGCAAGTACCGTGCCCTTGACCTGAACGGTAGGCCCGTTTTCGTCCAGCCCGATCCAGCAGTCCTGCCAGTTCATTCCCGCAGGCGCGCCGAGCACCTTGGCCACGGCTTCCTTGGCCGCGAACCGGGCAGCCAAAGAGCGGGTGTTGAGCTCGCGTTCCGCGGGAACAAACAACCGGTCCCGGAGGCCGGGGGTCCGCTCCAGCTGCTTGCCGAACCGTTCGATGTCTACGACGTCTACGCCAATGCCAACAATCATGCCGTTATTCTACGGTCACGCTCTTGGCGAGGTTACGCGGCTGGTCGACGTCGTAACCCTTGGCACCGGCAAGTTCAGCGGCAAAGATCTGCAGCGGAACCGTGGTGAGCAGCGGCATCAACAGGGTGGGCGTCTCAGGAACGTAGAACACCTGCTCTGCGTAGTCCTTGACCGACTCGTCGCCTTCCTCGGCAATCACCAGGGTGCGGGCGCCACGTGCGCGGACTTCCTGGATGTTGCTGACGACCTTGGAGTGCAGGGAGTCTCGGCCACGCGGGGAAGGCACCACGACGAAGACGGGCTGGCCGTCGTCGATCAGGGCGATCGGGCCGTGCTTGAGCTCGCCGGCTGCGAAGCCTTCTGCGTGGATGTACGCAATTTCCTTGAGCTTCAAAGCACCTTCGAGGGCTACCGGGTAGCCGACGTGGCGGCCCAGGAACAAGACGGACTTTTCGTCCTTCATGCTGCGGGCGAGCTCGCGGAGGGGGCCTGCGTTGTCCAGGATGTGCTGGATCTTGGCCGGGATCTTGGACAGGTCCGCGAGGACGTCCTTGATCTGGCCGGAGAAGATGTTGCCGCGCAGCTGGGCCAGGTACAGGCCCAACAGGTAAGCGGCAGTGATCTGCGCCAGGAACGCCTTGGTGGACGCGACGGCGATCTCCGGGCCTGCGTGCGTGTAGAGCACGGCGTCGGATTCACGCGGGATGGTGGAACCGTTGGTGTTGCAGATGGAAATGGTCTTTGCGCCCTGTTCGCGGGCGTAGCGGACGGCCATCAGCGTATCCATGGTTTCGCCGGACTGGCTGATGGAGACCACCAGCGTGTTGGAATCGACGATCGGGTCGCGGTAACGGAACTCGTGTGCGAGCTCCACTTCCGTGGGGATGCGGCACCAGTTCTCGATCGCGTACTTGGCAACCAGGCCGGCGTAGGCCGCGGTGCCGCAAGCGAGGACGATGATCTTGTTGACCTGCTTAAGCAGCTCCGGGTCGATGCGGAGCTCATCCAGGGTCAGCTTGCCGTCAAGGTCCGAACGTCCTAGGAGGGTCTGCGCTACGGCGTCAGGCTGGTCGTGGATTTCCTTCTCCATGAAGGAGTTGAACCCACCCTTTTCTGCCGATGCCGGGTCCCAGTCAACGTGGTATTCCTTGCCTTCGGCCGGCGCGCCGAAGAAGTCGGTAATCTCCACCGAATCAGCCGAGATGGTGACGATCTGGTCCTGGCCCAGTTCCACGGCACGGCGGGTGTAGTCGATGAAGCCGGAAACGTCGGAGCCGAGGAAGTTCTCCCCCTCGCCCAGGCCTACGACCAGCGGGGAGTTGCGGCGGGCGGCCACGACGACGTCGGGCTGGTCCGCGTGGACGGCCAGGAGGGTGAAGGCACCCTCAAGGCGCTGGCAGGCGAGGCGCATGGCCTCGGTGAGGCTGCCGCCGTCGTTGAGTTGGGTACGGAAGATGTCGCCGATGAGCGCAGCCGCTACTTCGGTGTCGGTTTCCGATTCGAAGGTGACGCCCTTGCCGAGGAGCTCCTGCTTGAGCTCGGCGAAGTTTTCAATGATGCCGTTGTGAATCACGGCCAAGCGGCCGCCGTCGGAGAGGTGCGGGTGCGCGTTACGGTCGGTTGGTCCGCCGTGCGTCGCCCAGCGGGTGTGACCGATGCCGGTCAGGGACTCCGGGATGGGGTTTGCTTCGAGCTCGCCAATCAGGTTGCTCAGTTTTCCGGACTTCTTACGGGACGAGATGGTGCCGTCAGCCACCACTGCGACGCCGGCGGAGTCATAGCCGCGGTACTCAAGACGACGCAGCCCCTCCACAACGACGTCCAGGGCGCTGTGACCAGCTGCCTTACGGGACGAATTGCCAACATAGCCTACGATTCCACACATGGGCTCAAGCTTAGCGGCTCATGCAAACAACTGATGTGGGACGTCCCAGCTCTTAGGCTATATGACGAGAGCCAAGTCACTCGCAATTCACCCTACCGTCGTCGCGCATTTCCTGATCCGCCCCGCGGAGGGCAGAATCATGAGCGTGACTTTGCAACGCACCGAAGCTAATGGCGACGGCGCTTCCCCGTTTGTTGAGCTGGACCGCCAGACCTGGTCCAGGCTTGCAGCACAGATGGAGCAGCCCCTCAACGAAGAGGACATATTCCGTCTCCGGGGCCTCGGCGACCCCCTCGACATGAAGGAAGTCCGGGAGGTTTACCTCCCCCTTTCGCGGCTCCTCCACCTGTACGTGCAGGCCTCCCACCAACTCCACGCCGCCACCACCACGTTCCTGGGCGAGCAGACACAGCGCACTCCCTTCGTCATCGGCGTCGCAGGTTCCGTTGCCGTAGGCAAGTCGACCATCGCCCGCGTGCTCCGGGAAATGCTCAGGCGCTGGCCCGGTACGCCCAATGTGGAACTCATCACCACTGACGGCTTCCTCTACCCCCTGGCTGAGCTAAAACGGCGCCACCTGCTCGAACGCAAGGGTTTCCCCGAGTCCTACGACCGCCGCGGGCTCCTCCGCTTCGTTTCGGAGGTCAAGGGAGGTGCGGAGGAAGTCCGCGCGCCCTGGTACTCGCACGTCACGTACGACATCGTGCCCGGTAAGGAAGTCGTGGTCCGGCGTCCCGATGTCCTGATCGTCGAAGGCCTGAACGTCCTTGCACCGGCGCGCCCCCGCATGGACGGCAAACAGGGATTGGCCGTCAGCGATTTCTTCGACTTCTCCATCTATGTGGACGCCAAAACCTCATACATCGAGGAATGGTACGTGGACCGTTTCCGCAAGCTCCGCAGTACGGCTTTCGCGCAGCCCGAATCCTATTTCCACCGTTACGCCACGCTCTCCGACGACGACGCCGAATCGACGGCCCGCGGCATCTGGAAGCGAATCAACGAGCCGAACCTTGAGGAGAACGTGCTGCCTACCCGTGGACGGGCCCAACTGGTGCTCACCAAGGATGCAGACCACTCAATCCGCCGTATGCTCCTCCGGAAGGTCTAAGCCGTTGGCTACCCCACAACCAAGCCGCAGGGCCTTCACAGGCCTGCTAACGGCCGGCGCCGGGATGCTCGCACTGTCAGCCTGCACGCCGGATAACGCTACACCCCCCACCGCCGTGGCCGATGCCTCCACTGGATCTCCGAGCCCCACCGTGACGGCCACGTCCGCGTCGCCTGCCGTCGCCCCCACCGACGTCGCGGCAACTCCGCTACCCAGCGCCACGCCGTCGAGCGCTGCCGCCCCACGATTCTCCCTCACCGACCCCACCAGCCCCTGGGTGGTGGTGAACAAGCACCGGCCGCTGAACCCGCAGAACTTCGTGCCCGCGGATCTCGTGCAACCCAACATCCGGCTCGCCGTCAGCGGCGAAGCGTCATTGGTCAACAGCACGACGGCGGCTGCCGCAGAGAAGATGTTCGGCGCCGCAGCCGCGGAGGGCGTCATCATGACGTTGGCATCGGGATACCGCTCCTATACCACCCAAGTAGCCACCTACAACGGCTATGTCGCCAGCACGGGGCAAGCAGCCGCCGACCGCGCATCCGCCCGCCCCGGACACTCCGAACACCAAACAGGCTGGGCCTTCGACATCGGCGACGGTGGGGGCGCCTGCAGCTTCCAGCCGTGTTTCGCTGAACAGCCCGCCGCCGTGTGGGCCAAAGCCAACGCAAGCAAATTCGGCTTCGTGGTCAGGTACCCGTGGATGTTCCACGAAACCACCGGCTATTTCTACGAGTCCTGGCACCTGCGTTACGTCGGCGTGGAAGCGGCAACGGGTATGGAGGCACGCGGTATCGCCACCTTGGAGGAGTACTTCGGGCTCGAAGCGGCGCCGGACTACCTCTGAGTGTTTGTGTTTTAAAGAAGAATGGCCCGCTCCCCGATGAATCAGGGAGCGGGCCATTTCGTTTCTTAGACAGCCAATTCGCTGGAAGCGCCCAATCGTTCGCGGACAACAGCTGCAAGACCCGTACAGATCCGCTCAGCAGTTTCCATGTCGGCGGCCTCCACCATGACGCGCACCAGGGCTTCGGTACCGGACGGGCGAAGCAACACGCGGCCGGTTTCACCCAATGCGAGTTCCGCAGCGGCAACCGCAGCAGCAACGCCTTCATCGGTACCTGCACGGGCCTTGTCCACGCCCTTGACGTTGATCATGAGCTGCGGGAGCTTGGTCATCGCGGTGGCCAGTTCCTTGAGGCTGCGACCGGTCAGTGCCACCTGCGCTGCAAGCTGGAGGCCGGTCAGGACACCGTCGCCCGTAGTTGCGTAATCGGAGAAGATCACGTGGCCGGACTGCTCGCCACCGAGGTTGTAGCCGCCGTCGCGCATTCCTTCAAGCACGTAGCGGTCGCCCACTGCCGTTTCGAGGATGGTGATTCCGGCTTCGCGGAGGGCGATTTTGAGGCCAAGGTTGCTCATGACTGTGGCTACCAGGACGTTGTCCTTGAGCTTCCCTGAGTCCTTGAGGGCGAGGGCCAGGATCGCCATGATCTGGTCACCGTCCACCTCGTTGCCTTCGTGGTCCACTGCCAGGCAGCGGTCGGCGTCGCCGTCGTGCGCAATGCCGAGGTCAGCCCCGTGCTTTACAACAGCTTCCTTCAGCGGGCCCAGGTGAGTGGATCCGACGCCCTCGTTGATATTCAGGCCGTCCGGCTCAGCACCAATCACCACAACATCAGCACCAGCGTCCTTGAACACCTGCGGTGAGCACCCGCTGGCTGCACCGTGGGCGCAGTCGAGAACGACCTTCAAGCCGTCAAGGCGCTTGGGCAAGGTTCCAAGGAGGTGGACGATGTAACGGTCTTCGGCGTCGGAGAAACGCTGGATGCGTCCGACGTCGGCACCTACCGGGCGCTGCGGCTCCTGACCTAGCTGGGCCTCGATGGCGTCCTCGACGTCGTCGGGGAGCTTCTGGCCGCCACGGGCGAAGAACTTGATCCCGTTGTCGGGCGCGGGATTGTGGGAGGCCGAGAGCATGACCCCAAAGTCAGCGTCCAGGTCTGCAACCAGGTAAGCGGCGGCGGGGGTCGGCAGGACACCGGCGTCGTAGACGTCGATGCCGGAGCTGGAAAGCCCTGCTTCGACGGCCGCGGCGAGGAACTCACCGCTCGCCCTGGGGTCCCTGGCGACGACGGCGCGGGGCCGCTTGCCGTTGGTTGCGCGGTCATGGCCGAGTACGACGGCGGCGGCCTGGGCAAGCTGCATAGCCAGCTCAGCAGTAAGCAATCCGTTCGCGAGACCGCGCACGCCATCTGTTCCAAATAATCTAGACATCGGCTCAAGTTTAGACGACGACGGGACGCCATCAGTTCAGGGACGCATCGGAGAGTCACACTGGAACCCGAATCCAGGCGCCCGTGGGCCGCCTTAAACGGCGAAAGCCCGCCCCGCCACAGTGGCGGAACGGGCTTTCGTGCAGCGAATTAACGCTTGGAGTACTGCTGAGCCTTACGTGCCTTCTTGAGACCAGCCTTCTTGCGCTCGATGACGCGGGCGTCACGGCTCAAGTAACCGGCCTTCTTGAGGGTTGCGCGGTTGTTGTCGACGTCGATCTCGTTCAACGAGCGAGCAACACCGAGGCGCAGTGCACCGGCCTGGCCGGAGATGCCACCGCCGTGGATACGGGCGATGACGTCGTAGGCGCCTTCAAGGTCAAGGATCTTGAAGGGTTCGTTGACGTCCTGCTGGTGCAGCTTGTTCGGGAAGTAGTTTTCCAGCGTGCGGCCGTTGATGGTCCACTTGCCGGAGCCCGGTACGACGCGAACGCGTGCAACGGCTTCCTTGCGGCGGCCAACAGCTGCGCCGGCAACGGTCAGTGCCGGGCGCTCCTTCTTGGGAGCATCGTCAGCAGCGGCGCTGCTTTCAGAGGTGTAGCTGGTGAGGGTTTCCTCGGCCTCGACGGCTTCGGCGGTCAGTTCTTCGTTCTGAGCCACGGTTCTCCTTGTAATGAAAAGTTGGTTGGTGGCCAGGACTACTGGGCGACCTGGGTGATTTCGAAAGTCTTCGGCTGCTGTGCAGCGTGGGGGTGCTCCGGGCCTGCGTAGACCTTGAGCTTGCCCAGCTGCTGAGCTGCGAGGGAGTTCTTGGGGAGCATGCCCTTGATGGCCTTCTCAACAGCGCGAACCGGGTTGGATTCCAACAGTTCGGCGTAGTTGACGGAGGTCAGGCCGCCCGGGTAACCGGAGTGGCGGTATGCGCGCTTCTGCTCCAGCTTGGCGCCGGTGAGGGCAACCTTTTCAGCGTTGATGATGATGACGAAGTCGCCCATGTCCATGTGGGACGCAAAGGTCGGCTTGTGCTTTCCGCGCAGCAGTGTTGCGGTCTGGCTGGCAAGACGACCAAGGACAACGTCGGTGGCGTCAATGACGTGCCACTGGCGGTTGATATCGCCGGGCTTCGGGGTGTACGTACGCACGGTTTTGCCTCGTTCTTGTTCTGGCGTTCATGTTTTAGGCGACACGCAATAAGGCGTGTACCTACTATGTATGCGCTACCGGAGCAGAGGTGAGGGCTCTATGTACCAGTCATCCCAGGATCTCGAAATGCCTCAGGAGTTAGCGATCCTGCAACTGGATCCCCCAAAAGGCATGTGTCATCGAGATAGGACACGCACAACGACTCTAAACAATACCTTCAACGGGGCGCCCGGGTCAAAATGGGGTTACCGCACATGGGGGTACCTGTGTTAATGAGGGGGAACACGTGACCGATGGACTTGCCTTGCCGCTCCTGCTTGCCCTGTCCGGCATACTGCTGAGCCCACTGGCGGAGTCCCTCATCCACGCTTGGCTGCCGCGGCTTGGCGGACTCCCCTCCCCCAGGGTCCGGATCACGACGTCGGCCGTCACCGCCTTGCTGTTTGGCTTGCTCGCGTGGCGGTTCGGCTTCTCTGCCGAATTGCCGGCTTTCCTTTTTCTGGCGCTTTTTGGAGTACAGCTTTCCCGTATTGATTTCACGCTGCATTTGTTGCCGAACCCACTTGTCCTGAGCTTATTGGGTGGTGGTGCGGGCCTTCTGGCGGCCGCCGCAGCACTCACCCCTGCGTGGAACGAGCTGCTCCGGGCCCTTGCCGGAGGCGCCGTCCTGTTCGCCGGCTACCTGATTTTGGGACTTTTTTCGCCGGGAAGCATCGGAATGGGCGACGTGAAGCTTGCGGCCCCCCTCGGCCTGTACTTGGGTTACTTGGGTTGGGCCCAGGTACTCTACGGCGGACTGCTGGGATTCGTGGTGGGCGGGGTGCTCACGGTGCTGATGTTACGCCTGCGACGCGGGGAAAAGCCGAGGGAAACTGCTCATGGGCCAGCCATGGTCATCGCCGCCCTGGCCGTTGCCATGGTCATGGTTTAGCCCTACCTGAGTACACACTAATCAAGGTTGACTACCCTTTCGCAATTAGTAAGGCCACTGGCAAAACCAAGTAGTTTGAGCCCTTTGCACCCCAAAAACTGAGTACTTACGAGCTCGGCCGCGCCCCGCCAAGTAGAGCCCCCACCAGGAAATCGAGTACGGCTACGCATTGTCGCCGCCGCCATCCAGGGTGAATTCTTAGGACATCGAATTCCGAACCGCTAAAGGAAACATGGGGGTAGTTCGGAAGTCGAAGCAAATTCCGATAATTTGCTGGACCTATAACCTATTTTGCATTCACTTTTTCTGGGAAGGATTATCCAATGTCATCTCTTATGTTCACCATTACCTCGTACATCGCCGGCGTCAAGGACCGCTTCACCAAGGAGGAGAAGGGCGCCACGATGGTTGAATACGGCATCATGGTCGCCGCTATCGCCGTGGTGGTCGGCGGCGCAGCGTTCCTGCTTGGTGGCCGGGTTCTGGCCCTTTTCAACGGCATCACGTTGGCGCCGTAGCGAGTCAAGGGACGGTCGGTCGTGAGGCTGAAATGCCATCACGACCGGCCAACGCCCTTTAAGGCATCGTTCTTTCTGGCTCTGGGAGAATAACAATGAAAGCGAGAACCACGGAAAAAGGAGCAGTTGCCGTTGAAATGGCAATTGTCCTGCCCCTACTGCTGCTGATCCTTCTTGGCATCATGGAGTTTGGCCGTGCCTACAACGTCCAGGTGTCCCTCACCGAAGCGGCTCGTGAGGGTGCCCGGTATGCGGCGGTTCATTACAAAGAGGGCAGCCTCAATGTCACCGGCACGGCGCTGGCTGCGGCCCCGGGGCTCAACGGCCTGGGTGTGACTGTCACCAACAACGCCGCAAGCTGCGCACCCGGTTCAAACGTCACGGTGACCACCCGTGTTTCGCTTCGTTCCATGTCCGGTTTCCTGGACTCGGGCTTCTTTGGAGCTCCGGGCATCTTCCCGATCACCATGACAGGAGTGGGGGTCATGCGATGCGGCGGATAACTTGTTCGCCGGCAAATGCCCCTGCCGCCGGTGAACCCCCCTGCGAGGACAATCAGCGGGGTGCCGTCTCCGTGCTGGTTGCACTGATGATGGTGGTTCTGCTCGGTTTCGCGGCCCTCGCTGTGGATGTGGGCGCGGTCTATGCCGAGAAGGCCCAGCTCCAAAACGGCGCCGACGCTGCCGCTTTGGCTATCGCTACGGACTGTGCGGAAGGCACATGCGGAAGCAGCGCCGCCACCGGGAGTCAATTCGCCAACAGCAACGCGAACGACAACTCCAGCGGTGCCGTTGTCACATTCCCGGCCGCTACCAGAGTCCGCGTGGTAACCAACGCCCGGGATGCCCGAACCGGTGCCAACAGTTTCTCGTTAATGTTTGCCCGGGCGCTGGGCGTCCAAACTGCCCAGGTAGGGGCTACGGCCGAAGCCACATGGGGTTCGCCAACAAGCGCCACAACGCTCCCGTGGACCGCCAGCGAGTGCGTCTTCAAAAAGTACCTCTCACCCGCACAACTGGCATCCCTGAATTCGACTGGCAACTTCTCGGGCGACCCCATCCCTACACATGTGACCCTTCGGTACGACACGAATGCACCGGCCGTAGGGGGCTGCGTTGCACAGAACGGCTATCAGCCAGGAGGCTTTGGCTGGTTGGAGACCAACTCCGGGTGTTCGACTGACATCAGCATCAGCGCCGTCGTGATCGGTCAACCGGGAAACCACTTCCCGAATGGAAGTACCTGCAATTCCGTCCTGGCGCACATCATGGACGCGCCCGCGCTGATACCGCTCTTCAAAACGGCTGCTCAAAACGGCAGCAAGACCAAGTACACGTTAGTTGGTTTCGCCGCATTCCAGGTCACAGGCTACAAATTCGACGGCGGCCAAAAGCTGGACCCGGCGGCGCCCAGCTGCACCAACAATTGTCGAGCCATCCAAGGCTACTTCTCCCGTTTCGTATCTCTCGACGAGGGTTCTCAAGCAACGGGTGGCATTCCGAACTACGGAGCATCTGTTGTGACGCTCACCAAGTAGGCACCCAAGAGTGCCTGCTAATAACCACGCAAGAACCCGAAAGGAGCTACAAAGTGAAAACACGCCTACTGGGAGGCATAGCTGCACTGCTTCTGGCAGTCATTGGCACAGTCCTGCTGGTCACCTACGTTCAGGGAGCCGACAAACGTGCACAAGAGGGGCTCGATCCCGTAAGTGTCCTGGTGGTGAAGGAACGCATTCCTGCCGGCACCAAAGCGGAAGAGCTTCAGTCCAAAGTAAAAACCGAAACTTTGCCTCAATCAGCAGTCGCGCCCGGGTCAATAAGCGCTCTCGCCGATCAAACAGGCAAGGTCACCGCCGCTGACATGCAGCCCGGCGAACAACTCCTGGGAATGAAGCTGGTGAGTCCAAAGGATCTGGCACCTGGCACCGTGCCGGTCCCGGAAGGGCTGCAGGAGTCCACTTTCGTCCTTTCGCCCGAGCGCATCCTCGGGGGCCGTATCGAGGCCGGCGACACCGTCACGGTATACGCATCTTTCAAAGTGGATGACGCCGTAGCGGCTGGGGCAAATCTTCCAGCAAGTGTGACGGGCTGGAAGAACTTCACCAAGCTGCTTTACCACGATGTCCTGGTTACTGCAGTTCAACAAGCCGCCCCCGACGCTGAGAAGTCAGCGGGCACCGAAAAGGCGGTGGCACTGCCAAACGGATCCGCTTATGTAACTGTCGCCCTCAGCGACGCCAACGCTTCAAAGATGGTCTTTGGTGCGGAGTTCGGAACCTTATGGCTCTCGAAGCAAACTGAGAAGACCGCCAAGAGCGATCCCCCAACCACCACCTTTGGAGGGCTGCTCCAATGAGCCGATTCGTAGCCATCACCGCCGTCAGGGACTTTGAAGCCCGCGTACGCCAGGCCATCACTGGGGCCCTTCACGGCGACCTGCAAACACTCTCGCCCGATGTCTTGCACTCCGGCACAGACGGGATTTTCAAGCACCTGACCGGGGCACCACCTGAAGTCATGATCCTCGGCCCAGGAGTCAATCCGGACGATGCATTCAAGCTGGCCACAGTGATCGATCTGCAGTACCCGGAAATCAGCCTGCTGATGGTGGCAGAGCCGAGTGCGGACATCGTCTTGAAAGCCATGCATGCTGGCGTCAGGGATGTCGTAGCCCCGGACGCCGAAGTCAACGAGCTTCGCATCCTCCTGGAGCGTGCATGCCTGGCGTCCGCCAGTCGGCGGCGAGGAATGCAGCCCGCTGCGGACCCGGCTCAAGAAAAGGGGCGGGTCATAGCCGTCATGTCGCCCAAGGGCGGCGTGGGAAAAACAACTGTCGCCACCAATCTGGCCATAGGACTCGGGGCTCTGGCCCCAATGAGCGTGGTGATTGTGGACCTGGACCTGCAGTTCGGGGATGTCGCCTCCGGCCTGCTCTTGGAACCGGAGCACTCCATCACGGAGGCAGTTCACGGTGCAGCCGCTCAGGACTCCATGGTCCTCAAGGCGTTCCTGACCGTCCATCCGGCTGGCATCTACGCACTCTGCGCACCACAGAAGCCTTCCGAGTCGGACTACATCACAGCCGATCATGTGACCCGCCTCCTCAATCAGTTGGCCACGGAGTTCAAGTACGTCGTCGTGGATACGGCACCGGGCTTGGGCGAACACTGCCTCGCCACGCTGGAACTGGCCACCGACGGTGTCTGGGTCTGTGGGATGGATGTGCCAAGCATTCGGGGACTGCGAAAATGCTTCAGCGTATTGAAGGAACTACAACTCCTGCCGCAAGGCCGACACACTGTACTGAATTTTGCAGACAGAAAGAGTGGTCTTTCAGTCCAGGATGTTGAGGCCACCATCGGTGTCCCGATTGACACAGTGATTCCGCGGTCCCGGACCCTTCCGTACTCGACGAATCGGGGCGTACCGGTCCTTCAGGGAACGGCAAGGGACACGGCGATCAAGGGGCTGCGAAAGTTGGTTCAGCGTTTCGATCCGCGATTGGAATCGACACCGCAGAACAAGCTCCACCGCAGGGTGGTGGTGTCATGAAACTGTCCGAGAGGTTGACAAGGAATAATCCGCTTGCTGCGGCCAGCTTTACCGATTCGCACTCGCCCGAAAGCACCTTGGCTGGTGAGGGGACGGTAGCAACGCTGGCTTCGGGTCCTATCTTGGGTGGAACTCCGGCACTCCCCGCTGTTGATGCCTTGGCAGGCCTCAAGCAACGTGCGGCCTCGGCCCTTTTTGAAAGGATGGGGAACAGGACCGGTGACACCTCGTCCTCAGAAGAGGAACTGCGTTCTTTCGCTGTAGACGAGCTTTCAGCGGTCATCGACGACGAGCAGGTCCCTTTGTCACCCGAGGAACGGCGTCGCCTCATACGCGAAATAGCTGATGAAGTTATGGGCTTTGGGCCTCTTCAACGTCTGCTGGAGGACCCATCGGTTACTGAAGTGATGGTGAATGGATTCGACCAAATCTACGTGGAGCGGCATGGACATCTGGCCCTAACCGATCTGCAGTTCAGCTCCGATGCCCACCTTCGGAAAGTCATTGAGCGGATCGTCTCCAAGGTGGGTCGTCGAATTGACGAGTCTTCGCCACTTGTCGATGCCCGGTTGGAAGACGGATCCCGTGTCAACGCCATCATCCCTCCACTGGCAGTCAACGGTCCATCGCTGACAATCCGAAAGTTCAGCCATATCCCCATTACAGTACGGAACCTCATCGAGTGGGGCTCCGTAAGCCAGGAGATGGCGGAGCTTTTAAGCGCTTGCGTGCAGGCACGGCTCAACATCATTGTTTCGGGAGGCACTGGTACAGGTAAAACGACGTTGCTGAATGTCCTGTCGTCGTTCATCCCTGAGTCGGACCGCATTGTCACTATCGAGGATGCTGTAGAACTCCAACTGCAGCAACAACATGTGGTCCGATTGGAGAGCCGTCCACCGAACATCGAGGGAAAGGGTGCTATCAGCATCCGCGATCTCGTCCGAAACTCCCTCCGCATGCGTCCCGACCGCATCATCGTTGGCGAAGTGCGCGGCGGCGAATCTCTGGACATGCTGCAGGCAATGAATACGGGCCACGACGGATCGTTGTCCACAGTCCATGCCAACTCCCCCCGTGACGCCATAGCCCGTTTGGAGACCCTCGTACTGATGGCCGGCATGGACCTTCCCCTGCGTGCCGTCCGGGAACAAGTTTCCTCAGCAGTCGACCTTATTGTTCAGGTCACTCGACTGCGGGATGGCAGCCGCAGGGTAACTCACGTGACCGAGGTCCAGGGCATGGAAGGAGACGTTGTGACCTTGCAGGATGCTTTCCTCTTCGACTACTCGGCAGGCCTTGACGCCCAGGGACGCTTTCTGGGCAAAGCACTTCCCACTGGCATCCGGCCCAGGTTCCTTGACCGGTTTGTTGAGTTGGGAATTTCGGTTTCACCATCCACCTTCGGCGTAACGACATTGCCCCTAGGGAGGAGGTAGCCGTGGAGACTTGGGTGTTCTTTACAGCAATCGGCCTGTGCGTAGGCTCACTGATGCTGTTTGTGGTTGTGGTCCTGAAGCCGAAGAATGCGGCTATTCCGATTGAACGCCGGCGTATCGAAACAACGTTGGACCCTTCAGCCGTGGGACGTGTTTCCGAGTCGGCCGTCCGCTGGGTTGATGGCGCGATTGGCAAGTCCGGTGGGCCCTTTAACAGGGCCGTTCTGTACAACGCGGGGGTCAAACAGACCCCGGCTGACGTCACGGTGGTGGTTGGCATCGCCCTCCTGATCCTGGGAGGTTTCGGATGGCTGTTCATCAGCCCGATCATCGGCGTCCTTCTGGCGATTGCCGTCCCCTTCGGCGCCAGGTTCATACTGATCGCCAAAACGGCGAAGCGACGGGCCGCGTTTGAGGACCAACTAACGGACACCATTCAGATGTTGATCGGCGGACTCCGTGTGGGCCACAGCATCATGCGTTCGTTGGAAGCGGCAGCACGCGAAGCACAAGTGCCCACATCCGAAGAGCTGGCGCGGGTAGTCAACGAGGTCAGAATAGGCAAAGACCCCCGGCAGGCCCTCGAAGATGTTGCGACACGAATGCAAAGTGAAGACTTTCGATGGATTGGCCAGGCCGTCCAGATAAACCGCGAAGTGGGTGGCGACTTGGCAGAAGTCCTTGAACAGGTGTCAGGAACAATTCGCGAACGCAGCGAGATCAAGGGACACGTGCGGTCGCTCAGCGCAGAAGGCAAGATGTCTGCCCTGATCCTCATGGCACTGCCTGTTGTAGTGGCGCTTGCCGTAGCCGTCATGAATCCGACATATATGCGTCTCTTTGTAGACCACCCATTGGGAATAGCCATGACTGTCCTTAGCTGTCTGCTGTTCGTCGTCGGTGGTTTCTGGATGAGCCGCACCATAAAGATCAAATTCTAGGAGGCCCATCATGACTCCGCTTGCATGGCTTTTTATCGCACTCATTGTCACGCCGTTGGCGTACTTCGCCTGGTCCCTGGCATCGGTAGACCGGAAAGGGCTCGTGTCCATCCAGTCCAACCTTGGCTCCGGGTTCGGCCGCGGCGACGGGGCCAAGAACCAACGCTCCCCGTTCATGCTTGGAGCGGCCAAAAAGCTGATGCCCGGGAGCTACGAAGCCAAACTGGACCATTGGTTGGCCTTGGCTGGACGGCCCAGTTCCATGCCGCTCAGCAAGGTCATTGCTTTGAAACCATCGCTTGCCCTCATTGGCGCACTCTCGGGCGTCATGTTGGTTCTAGCCAGTGAGAACGGTGCAGCGTCGGTCTTCGGTATGTTCCTGGCTGTGCTCCTGTACTTCCTCCCGGATCTTCTGATCGTCAACATCGGGATCAAACGACAGGACGCCATCAAGCTGGAATTTCCCAACACCCTCGATCAGATGCTCATTTCAGTTGAGGCGGGGCTGGGTTTCGAGTCCGCCATGGAGAGGGCGTCGATTCACGGCGAAGGACCGCTCGCCGTGGAATTGGTCCGGACGCTCCAGGATATGCAGGTCGGACGACCACGGGGTGAGGCCTACGAGGCGTTGGCTGATCGCTGTGCTGTACCAGACGTTCGCAGCTTCGTCCTCGCCGTCATCCAAGCCGACAAGTACGGTATCGGCATCGCGAACGTCCTTCGTGCACAAGCCAAGCAAGCCCGAGTCAAGCGGCGGCAGAATGCGGAAGAGAAGGCCATGAAGCTCCCAGTGAAGGTGCTCTTCCCACTGCTGTTCTGCATTTTCCCGGTGCTGTTCATAGTCCTTCTGGGCCCTGCCGTCATCAAGATCATGCAAACCTTCAGCTGATCCTTCCCGCAGGGATATAGACCGGCACTTCGCGGATCCCAGACCACGGAGTGCCACAACGGCCCCCTTCCGGTACCCAGAGCCGGGAGGGGGTCCTCCAACGTCCGGGCCCCAACCAGCGAGCTACTCCCGGCGCGCCCGCGTCAGTTCAGCCCGGGCCAACAACTCGCTGTCCAAGGGGTAAGCGACCTCTTCCAGCACCAACGGGTGCGGGGCGGCAAGGACGGACTTAGCGTCGCGTTTTCGTTCCAGGAGCCTGGCATGCAGCCACTCGGGAGACTCCAGTCCCCCGCCCACCCTGAGGGCAGAACCAACCAGTGAGCGCACCATGTTGTGGCAGAAGGCGTCCGCCTGGACGGTCGCGACAATGACTCCGTCGCTCCCCCGTTCGAACGAGAACTTCTGCAATTCACGAACTGTGGTGGCACCCTCGCGGGGTTTGCAGTAGGACCTGAAATCCTGGAGTCCCAGCAGTGCCTGCACCCCGTGGTTCATCACGGAGACATCCACCGCAGACTTATGCCACAGGGTAATGCTTCGAAGGACGGGGTCCCACCGCTCCGGACCGTCGGCGATCCGATAGCTGTACCTGCGCCACAACGCAGAGAAGCGGGCGTCGAAACCTTCAGGTGCCAGGCCGGCGTCGTGCACCTCCACAGCGCCGGTCAGGTCGCCAAGAATCCGGCTCAACGCACCACGGAGACGACGCAAAAGCGCGACGGCGGGATCGAGTTCGTGCCCTCGCGGCAGTGCCAGCCACTCGGCTTCGGTCAGGTCCAGGTGAACTACCTGCCCACGGGCATGGACCCCGGCGTCAGTCCTGCCGGCAACCGTCACGCGGACGGGCCGCTGCAGCAGGAGCGTCAGAGCTTCCTCCAGCGAACCCTGCACCGTGCGAAGACCAGGCTGCAGCGCCCACCCGCTGAAGGGGCCGCCGTCGTACGAGAGATCCAGCCGGACACGCAAAAACCCGCCGCCCCCCATAACGGGGGCAGCGGGTTTTCGTTCGTTCATAGACTTAAGTCTACTGTGAAGAATTCAGTGAATTACTTCTTGTCCTCAGCGGCCGGAGCCTCTTCGGTTTCAGCAGCTTCAGCTTCAGTAGCCTCGGCCTCAGCAGCCGGAGCTTCTTCGGTTTCAGCAGCTTCGGTCTCTACGCCCTCTTCCTCGGCAGCCGGAGCTTCAGCAGCCGGAGCAGCCTTGGCAGCAGCGTTGGTTGCTTCCGCAACAACGGCCTGCTTCGGGGAAACCGGCTCGAGAACGAGCTCGATGACAGCCATGGGAGCGTTGTCGCCCTTGCGGTTGCCGATCTTGGTGATGCGGGTGTAGCCACCATCGCGGTTGGCAACGGCGCCGGCGATGTCGGTGAACAGCTCGTGGACAACGCCCTTGTCGCTGATCAGGCCGAGAACGCGGCGGCGGGAAGCGAGGTCGCCACGCTTGGCGAAGGTGACCAGACGCTCTGCGTACGGCTTGAGGCGCTTGGCCTTGGTAACCGTGGTGGTGATGCGCTTGTGCTCAAACAGAGCAGCTGCCAGGTTCGCGAGCATCAGGCGCTCGTGAGCCGGGCCGCCTCCGAGGCGCGGACCCTTAGTGGGGGTAGGCATAGTTATTTCTCCTGTTGTGTAAGCCGGTCAGGTCCATTGCTGGACCCGGCGGCCAAGATCTGCTGTTTAGAGCTCGTCGTCGCTGAACGCGGCGTCGTCCTCTTCGATGGCTGCGGCGCGGGCTGCGAGATCGAAACCGGGAGGGGAGTCCTTGAGGGACAGACCCAGTTCGACGAGCTTTGCCTTGACCTCGTCAATGGACTTCGCACCGAAGTTACGGATGTCCATCAGGTCAGCCTCGGAGCGGGCAACGAGTTCACCCACGGTGTGGATGCCCTCACGCTTGAGGCAGTTGTAGGAACGGACCGTGAGGTCCAGATCCTCGATCGGCAGAGCCATGTCGGCTGCCAGGGCAGCGTCCGTCGGCGACGGGCCAATCTCGATACCTTCAGCTGCGGTGTTCAGCTCACGGGCCAGACCGAACAGTTCCACCAGGGTGGTACCTGCGGAAGCAACAGCATCGCGGGGAGCGATTGCCTGCTTGGTCTCGACGTCGACAATGAGCTTGTCGAAGTCGGTGCGCTGCTCAACACGGGTAGCTTCCACGCGGAAAGTTACCTTCATGACCGGCGAGTAGATCGAGTCAACCGGAATACGGCCGATCTCGGAGTCGCCGGACTTGTTCTGAGCTGCCGAAACGTAGCCACGGCCGCGCTCGATGGTCAGTTCGAGTTCGAACTTGCCCTTCGAGTTCAGAGTGGCAATGTGCAGATCCGGGTTGTGGAATTCGACGCCGGCCGGCGGAGCGATGTCCGCGGCGGTGACGACTCCGGGGCCCTGCTTGCGCAGGTAAGCAACAACCGGCTCATCGTGCTCGGAGGAAACCGAAAGGTTCTTGATGTTCAGGATGATCTCGGTGACATCTTCCTTGACACCCGGAACCGTGGTGAACTCGTGCAGCACGCCATCGATCCGGATGCTGGTTACAGCGGCACCGGGGATGGAGGAGAGCAGGGTACGGCGGAGGGAGTTTCCGAGGGTGTAGCCGAAGCCCGGCTCCAGCGGTTCAATGATGAAACGGGAGCGGTTCTCGGATACAACTTCTTCGGACAGGGTGGGGCGCTGTGCAATGAGCACTTAGGTTTCCTTTCGGCGAGCATCCGCTATATGACGCAACACAGGTGGTGGAAATCGGCTTCGGTTTCCAGCCTGACCAGCCGGGCCATGCTTATGGATGGAAGACCATCCACAGCAGGCCCGGCCGGTCAGGCAGGGAAGACCTAATTAGACGCGGCGACGCTTCGGGGGGCGGCAACCGTTGTGGGCGCTGGGGGTGACGTCCTGGATGGAGCCAACCTCGAGGCCAGCGGCCTGAAGCGAACGGATTGCGGTTTCGCGTCCGGATCCCGGGCCCTTGACGAATACGTCAACCTTGCGCAGACCGTGCTCCTGAGCGCGCTTTGCAGCAGCTTCGGCAGCCATCTGGGCAGCGAACGGGGTGGACTTACGGGAGCCCTTGAAGCCAACCTCACCGGCGGAAGCCCATGAGATGACAGCACCGTTCGGGTCCGTGATGGACACGATGGTGTTGTTAAAGGTGCTCTTGATGTGCGCCTGGCCAAGCGCAATATTCTTCTTATCCTTGCGACGCGGCTTACGAACCGCTCCACGAGTCTTCGGGGGCATTGTTTCTCCTACAGAAAGTTATCGGGGGAAAACCAGGTCAATCCCGAGGGATTAACGTCCGGCCTTCTTCTTGCCGGCGACGGTGCGCTTCGGACCCTTGCGGGTACGTGCGTTGGTCTTCGTACGCTGTCCGCGTACGGGCAGGCCCTTGCGGTGGCGCAGGCCTTCGTAGCTGCCGATCTCAACCTTGCGGCGGATGTCAGCGGCTACCTCGCGGCGAAGGTCACCCTCAACCTTGTAGTTGCCTTCAATGTAGTCACGCAGCTGGACCAGCTCGGCGTCAGTCAGGTCCTTGACGCGAACGTCAGCGCTGATGCCGGTGGCAGCCAGGGTTTCGTGTGCACGGGTCTTGCCCACGCCGTAGATGTAAGTAAGCGCAATTTCCAACCGCTTTTCGCGGGGAATGTCTACGCCAGCGAGACGAGCCATAGTGGCGGTACTCCTTGAATAAACCGGAGGTCGTAGGCAGTACACCCACACGTTCCGTGTGGCCCCAGCCTCCGACCGGGGGTTCGCTGACCAGGCTCTGTAATGCAGTCCTGGCACAGCTTGTGCTGCCTTTATTTACTTGCGTGGGCTAGCAACCCAGGTTTGCCCTTGCGGGCGCTGATTCCCGGAAGGGGAATTAGCCCTGGCGCTGCTTGTGGCGCGGGTTCTCGCAGATCACCATGACCCGGCCGTTACGGCGGATCACTTTGCACTTGTCGCAGATCTGCTTGACGCTCGGCTTGACCTTCATGGCGTTCCTTTGCGTGTTTTGCAGTTGATCTGCTGGAGCGGCTTGGCACTATTGCCTGCCGCCCAGCAATTTACTTGTAGCGGTAGACGATACGACCACGTGTGAGGTCGTATGGGCTCAGCTCAACCACTACCCGGTCCTCGGGGAGGATTCGAATGTAGTGCTGTCGCATCTTCCCAGAGATGTGTGCGAGAACGACGTGCTTGTTGGTGAGCTCAACACGAAACATCGCGTTGGGCAGCGCCTCAGTCACAACGCCCTCGATCTCAATGACCCCGTCCTTCTTGGCCATATCCTCCGCTAACTGTTGTTTGCCACCGTCCTCCAGTAGGCACCGAAGGTCCAGCGGACGTTTTTTGTTTGCTTGGCTCCCTTGGAACCACGACACTAAAAGGGCGTGGCTGCACAGACAACCAACAAATAACTCTACGCCAATGGAGCCGGAAAGTTAAATCCGACAATGGTAGCGCACGTATCGCAGCCCGTCACTCCCCCGCCGGCCGATAGGCCGGGAAGTCACCCGCCGGCGTCGAGACGCTTTCCGCGGCCAGGACGCCGTCGAGAATCGCCAGCCGAACGGCTTCCGCCGCGGCGCTTTGGAGCGTAATCAGCGAGACTTGCCGCGCCTGTTCAGTACTGCGGTCAAGCCCGACGGCGCCAGTCGCCAACGCGAACACGGTGTCACCGTCAGCGAGGGTATGAGACGGATCCAGCGCCCGCGCAAGCCCGGCATGCCCGGCAGATGCGGTCCGCTTGCACTCGGCCACATCCAGCACGGCATTCGTAGCGATCACGACGAGTGTAGTGTTCAGGCCCGGCTGTTCTGCCTGCGCTGGCTGGTCCTCGGCCTGCGGGCCTGGAGCCCGGCCGCGCGCGTCTAAGGGAGGAACGACCGAGCGCGCAGAGGGCTGCAGGTCCGCAGGCCCAAACCGGGGCGAACCCAGCGCATTCACCACGGCGATGGCCCCTACAATCACGCCGCCGTCGAGTTCGATCGAGGACGTACCGATCCCGCCCTTGTACTGGCCGCGGGCTATGACGGCACCGGTACCGGCACCAACGTTTCCACGCCCGACGGCGGCATGGTCACCGGAGGCGAACGCTGCGGCAGCTGCCTGGTAGCCCATGTCGGCGTCGGGCCGTGCGTGTACGTCGCCACCACGCCCGAGGTCGAAGATCGCTGCGGCCGGAACAATTGGCACCACGGTTCCCGGGACGGCGAAGCCACGCCCCTGTTCTTCACACCAGCGTTGGGCGCCCGCCGCGGAGACCAGCCCGAAGGCGCTGCCACCGGTCAACACCACGGCATCAACGGTTGATACCAGTGTGGTGGGATCCAAAGCGTCGGTCTCGTGGGTCCCGGGCCCTCCACCGCGTACATCCACCGACCCCACGGTTCCGGGCGGCGGCAGCACCACGGTCACCCCGGACAGCCACCCATCCCCGGCCCTCTGCACATGCCCAACCTGTACGCCCGCAACATCGGTGATCGCATTCATGGCTCCATTCTCCACCGGCCTGGGCAACGCCTCGCCCTGGACTGGAACTGGGAGTTGAGCCTCAAATACGAACTTGCGGGGAACACCACGTAAACGGGTTGGGAAGTGTCAGACAACTATCACTCAGGGAAGCCTTTTTGGTCCCGACAGGCCACTTGGGTGTGGTGAGCTAGGCCTGTCTTCGCCGCCCCGGTCCGGGCGCTGGCGAACCCCCTCAATCACCCGAGAACGTTAGTGACCCATGACTGCCCCTTTGATTCACAAGAGCAGCACCGCGCCCGCGGACGGCCCGGACACAGCGGCCCCCGCCCCGCCGGTTGCCACGCCCGGGAGAAACCGGGAGAGACGGCGCTGGTCCGGCCGCAGCCGCAAGGACTTTGTTGTCTTCCTGGCCATGGCCCTTCCCAACCTGGTGCTGATTGGCACCTTCACGTACTGGCCGCTGATTAACAACATCTACTACTCCACGTTGGATTGGACGCTGGGATCCGCTTCAGCCACGGTTGTTGGGCTGCAGAACTACGTCACGTTCTTCACCGGCGATGACGCCTCGAAAGTCCTCGGCACCACGGCGGTCTTCACGCTTGTTACAGTGGGCGGCTCCATGGTCCTGGGCTTGCTTGTTTCCTTGGCGTTGAATGCGAAGGTTCGCGGCACCACGTTGGCCCGGTCCGCGGTGTTTGCGCCGTACGTGCTCTCCGGGGTGGGTGTCGGTTTGGTGTGGTTGTTCATCTTCGATCCCGGCTACGGTGTCCTGGCTTGGATCCTTCGTGGGCTCGGTCAGCAGAGCCCACAGTGGATCAACGACCCCCAGCTTTCGTTGGTGATGGTCATCATTGTCTACGTCTGGAAAAACCTGGGCTATTGCGCCGTGGTTTATCTGGCCGGGCTGCAGTCACTTCCGCGGGACGTGATGGAAGCCGCGGCCCTCGACGGGGCGAACGGTGTACGACGGTTCCTCAGCATTTCGTTGCCGTTGCTCTCCCCCACCACGTTCTTCCTGCTGATCACCACCATGCTGAGTTCGTTGCAGGCATTCGACCTGATCCGCATCATGACACCGCTGGGCAATGGCACCAGCACGTTGATCTACGAGGCCTACCTCCAGGCTTTCGGCGCCTACAACAGGGCGGGCTACTCCGCGGCGATCTCAGTGATCCTCTTCGCCATCCTGCTGATCATCACGGTCCTCCAACTGCGGTTCGTTGAGCGAAAGGTCCACTACTCATGAGCGCACCGTCACCAGCCGCCGTCGTCGTTTCCCAGCAGGACGCTGAGCCGGACCGTCGGCACAGGCCCTTGTCGCCTGCGAACCTTCTCCAGACAGTCGCCGCGGGCTACGTTCCGCTGATCGTCGCCACGCTGGTGGTGGCCCTGCCATTGCTGTGGATGCTGCTCAGCTCTTTCAAGCAACCGGGCGAAATCGTCACCATGGACCTGAAAATCCTGCCGGAGTCCTTGAACCTGGAGAACTATGCCACAGCCATGACGACGGTTCCGTTCGCCCAATTTTTCGCGAACAGCCTGATAGTCACAGTGGTTGGTTCCACCGTCAAAGTCATCCTGGCGATCCTGACCGCCTACGCCCTGGTGTTCGTGCGCTTTCCGTTCAAGAACGTCATCTTCGTCCTGATCCTGGTGGCCCTGATGGTTCCGGCGCAGGTTTCCATCCTGCCCAACTACATCCTCATTGCGGGCATGGGAGGCAAGAACACCCTGTGGGGCATCATCCTTCCGGGACTCGGCACTGCCTTTGGTACTTTCCTCCTTCGGCAGCACTTCCTGACCCTTCCGCCGTCGATCCTTGAAGCGGCCGAGATCGATGGCGCCGGCCATGGGCGACGCTTGTGGCAAATCATCGTGCCCGTGTCGGTACCGTCCATCGCGACCGTGGCATTGGTGACAGTGGTCAGCGAATGGAATGACTACATTTGGCCGCTCATCATCACCGATCGTCCAGAAACCATGACCCTGCCAGTGGGGCTCACCTTGTTGCAGAACTCCGAAAGCAACGGAGCAGGCTGGGGAATCCTCATGGCCGGGGCCGTCCTGGTGATCGTTCCGATCCTGCTGGTCTTCGCCGCACTCCAGCGCTACATCGTTGCCGGCCTGACGCAGGGAAGCGTCACCGGTTGATTCTCCCACCGCACCAATCGCATCGAAGTACGTTATTGAAAGGAAGCACCATGCGCACCAACCTTGACCGCCGACATTTCCTGGGACTTGCAGGCCTCGGAGCCGGAGCAGCGGCCCTCGCCGCATGTGGTGGACCCTCGACGGCGGGCACGGCAGACGCCGTCGACCCCGCAACGATCGACTTCAGCGGCGTGAAGCCTGCCGCCTCCATCGATTTCTGGACCAACCACCCGGGCAAGTCGCAGGACGTGGAAAAGGCCATCATCGACAAGTTCCACGCCAAGTTCCCTGACATCAAGGTCAACCTGGTCACGGCTGGGGCGAACTACGAAGAGATTGCCCAGAAGTTCCAGACGTCGCAGGCGGCCAAGACCGGGCTCCCCGGCTTGGTGGTCCTTTCCGACGTGTGGTGGTTCCGCTACTTCTCCAACGGCAGCATCATTCCCCTTGACGGACTCGTGAAGCAGCTGGACATCAAGATCGACGATTTCCAGAAGTCCCTCGTTGACGACTACAAGTACGACAACAAGCAGTGGGCCCTGCCCTACGGCCGGTCCACCCCGCTGTTCTACTACAACAAGGACCACTTCAAAGCCGCAGGACTTCCGGACCGTGCTCCTGCAACCTGGCAGGAATTCGCTGAGTGGGCACCCAAGCTGAAGGCAAGCTCCGGCGCCCAGTACGCCTACATCTACCCGGCGTTGGCTGGCTACGCCGGCTGGACCCTGCAGAACAACCTGTGGGGCTGGGGCGGAAGCTGGTCCAAGGACTGGGACATCACCTGCGACTCCAAGGAATCCGTGGCTGCCCTGCAGTGGGCGCAAGACTCCATTTACAAAGACGGATGGGCTGGCGTCTCGTCCAAGGAAGCTGCTGACGACTTCGCCGCCGGCCTTACCTCGTCGACCATCTCCTCCACCGGCTCCCTGTTGGGTGTCCTGAAGGCTGCCAAGTTCAACGTCGGCGTCGGGTTCCTCCCCGGCGGTCCCCAGGTTACCAGTGGCGTTTGCCCGACAGGAGGCGCGGGGCTGGGCATTCCGAGCGGGATCAGCAAGGAAGAGCAGTTGGCCGCTGCATCCTTCCTCAAGTTCATGACCGAACCCGAGAACACGGCTGCGTTCTCCGCTGCCACCGGCTACATGCCTACGCGGCTATCCGCGGACATGTCTACCGTCCTGGCCACCACGCCGCAGATCAAGATCGCCATGGACCAGCTCGCAGCCACCAAGGTCCAGGACAACGCAAGGGTCTTCCTTCCGGGTGCGGACCAGGAAATGGCCAAGTCTGCTGCGAAGATCCTCACGCAGCAGGGCGATGTGCAGGCCACCATGACGGAGCTGAAGAAGACGCTCGAGGGCATCTACACCAAGGACGTCAAGCCTAAACTGAAGGCATAAACTCCGCCGAGCATGAAGAGAGCCGGGCTGCTTCAGCAGCCCGGCTCTCTTCTTATGTCAGCTACGGGATGGGGACAGGCACGACGCCGAGCGGCGCCAGCTGCGCTGCTCCGCCGTCCGGGGCAGACAGGACCCAAATGCCCTTTTCATGTACGGCTACTGAATGCTCCCATTGGCAGGAGCGCTTGCCGTCGGTGGTGACCACTGTCCAGTCGTCGTCGAGGGTTGCGGTTTCAATGTCCCCGCGAACCAGCATCGGCTCAATGGCAAGGCACAGGCCTGGACGGATCTTCGGGCCGCGGTGGTTGGTCCTGTAGTTCAGCACATCGGGCGCCATATGCATTTCAGACCCGATACCGTGGCCTACATAGTCTTCGAGGATGCCGAGGGGCTTGCCTTCGACGGACGATACGTAGTCGTCGATGGCGTTGCCGATGTCCCCCACGAACTTTCCGGTGGCCAAGGCAGCGATTCCACGCCACATGGCGGCCTCCGTGACATCGGAGAGGCGCTGGTCTTCGGGATCCGCGGTTCCAACGATCACTGTCCGCGCGGAATCAGAATGCCAGCCGTCCACAATGCAGCCGCCGTCGATGGAGATAATGTCGCCGTGCTGCAGGACACGGCCCCCCGGGATACCGTGAACAACTTCTTCGTTCACCGAGGTACAGATGGTGGCCGGAAAGCCGTGGTATCCGAGGAAATTCGACTTCGCGCCGGCCTCGTTGAGGACTGCGGCGAATACATCATCCAGGTCCTTGGTGGTGACTCCGGCCTTAGCCGCCGCAACGGCAGCGTCCAGGGCACGGCTCAGCACAAGGCCTGCCTGGTGCATGGTGCGCATTTGCTCGTTGGACTTGTATTCAATACGGGGCTGACCGAACGCCATGTTCTCCTTTGGAAGGTTGCTGGTGGGACCCGCCTGGCCCCGTGCTTCAATTATTTTCCCGTATCCGTGGGCAGGACCGAAATTGGCTGGCACCCACCCCATGACAGGGAACGAAAAAGGTGGGCCCCACACCAAACGGTACGGGACCCACCCATCACTCCCATGCCGGTACTCCGGCTATGTGGAGAACGTACTGCTAGACAGCCTTGGCCGACTCGATCGCCGTGAGCACACGGTCGGTAACTTCGTCGATACCGCCGATGCCATCAACCTGTGTCAGGATGCCACGCTCGGAGTACTTGGCTACGACGGCTTCGGTCTGCTCGTGGTACAGGTCAAGACGGTGTCGGATCACAGTCTCGTTGTCATCGGAGCGGCCGGTTTCCTTGGCACGGCCCAAAAGGCGGGCAACCAGTTCTTCGTCGTCGGCAGTCAGCTGGAGCACGACGTCGAGCTCCTGCTGGCCCTCAGCGAGGATCTGGTCCAAGTAGTCAACCTGCGCCGTTGTGCGCGGGTAGCCGTCCAACAGGAAGCCGTTCTCGACGTCGTCCTGGCCGAGGCGGTCGCGAACCATGTTGTTCGTGACGCTGTCCGGAACGAAATCACCGGCGTCCATGTACTTCTTGGCCTCAATGCCCAAGGGGGTTTCACCCTTGACGTTGGCACGGAAGATGTCGCCGGTGGAGATGGCGACTACGCCGAGGCGCTCGGAAATGCGCTCGGCCTGCGTACCCTTACCCGAACCGGGAGGTCCAATGATCAGCATTCTCGTCATCGCAAAAGCCCTTCGTAGTGACGTTGTTGTAGCTGCGCATCAATCTGCTTGACGGTCTCCAGGCCAACACCCACCATGATCAGGATTGATGTGCCACCAAACGGGAAGTTCTGGTTGGCATTGATCAGGACGAGTGCGACCAGCGGAATCAACGCCACGAAGCCAAGGTAGAAGGCTCCGGGAAGAGTGATCCTGGAAAGCACGTACTGCAGGTAGTCCGCGGTCGGTTTACCCGCCCGGATGCCCGGAATGAACCCGCCGTACTTCTTCATGTTGTCCGACACTTCTTCAGGGTTGAAGGTGATGGCTACATAGAAGTACGTGAAGAACACGATCATGGCGAAGTAGAGCGCCATGTAGATGGGGTGGTCGCCACGGGTGAGGTTGTTGTTGATCCACTCGACCCATGGAGCAATCTGCTCCCCCGGCTTGGGCTGGTTGAACTGCGAGATCAGGCCCGGCAGGTACAGCATGGAGGAAGCAAAGATGACAGGCACGACGCCGGCCATGTTCACCTTGATGGGGATATAGGTGCTGGTCCCACCCACGGTGCGTCGACCGATCATACGCTTGGCGTACTGGACCGGAACACGGCGCTGGGACTGCTCCACGAAGACCACCAGAGCCACAGTCAGCAGTCCAATGGCAAGAACGATGAAGAACGTTCCGGGGCCCTTGGTCTCCCAGATGGAACCCAGTGAACGGGGGAAGCCGGCAGCGATGGAGGTGAAGATCAGGAGGGACATGCCGTTGCCGACGCCGCGCTCGGTGACGAGCTCGCCCATCCACATGATGAGGCCGGTGCCTGCAGTCAGCGTGATGATCAGCAGGAGGGTGGTAATGATGCTCTCATCGGGAATGATGGGCAGGTTACAGCCCGGCAGCAACTGTCCGGATCGGGCCAGCGACACCAAAGTGGTGGCGTTCAACAAGCCGAGAGCGATGGTGAGGTACCGGGTGTACTGCGTCAGTTTTGACTGCCCGGAGGAACCTTCCTCGTAGAGCTGCTGGAACCGGGGAATAACCACCCGAAGCAACTGCACGATGATGCTCGCCGTGATGTAGGGCATGATGCCCAGGGCAAAGATCGATACCTGCAGCAACGCGCCGCCGCTGAACAAGTTCACCAACTGGTAGATGCCCTGCGAGGTGTCACCGTTGTTCAAGCATTGCTGGACATTCTGGTAGTTCACACCAGGCGAGGGGATGAAAGCTCCCAAGCGGAAGATTGTGATGATTCCCAGCGTGAACAACAACTTGCGTCGCAAATCAGGCGTCCGAAACGCCCGGCCGAATGCGCTTAGCAAGCGTCCTCCTGAGTAGAAAGTACAAGGATGTGATGGGGCTCAATGAAACCCAACAACCGAGTCTAACCGCTGGTGACGCCGTCTTAATAATCGAGAGTCCACAATCAGGCAAAAAAATCCCGGTATACGGGGCCGAAGCCCCGCATACCGGGATTTTTTTACAACGGGCTTTCGCCCCACTGGCTCTTAGAGAGCAGTGGTGCTTCCGCCTGCTGCAGCAATCTTTTCCGTCGCGCTGGCGGAGAATGCGTGGGCGGTGACGTCAACCTTGACGGTGATGTCGCCGGTGCCCAGCACCTTTACGGGCTGGTTCTTGCGAACGGCACCCTTCTCAACCAGGGATTCAACGGTGACAGCGCCACCTTCCGGGAACAGCTCGTTGAGCTTCTCCAGGTTTACAACCTGGAACTCAACCCGGAACGGGTTCTTGAAGCCGCGCAGCTTCGGCAGGCGCATGTGCAGCGGCAGCTGGCCGCCGGCAAAGCCAGCCTTTACCTGGTAGCGGGCCTTCGTACCCTTGGTACCGCGACCAGCGGTCTTACCCTTGGAGCCTTCACCACGACCAACACGGGTCTTGGCGGTCTTGGCACCCGGGGCGGGACGCAGGTGGTGGACCTTCAGAGCGTTCTGCTTCTCAGCAGCCTCTGCGGCGGTCTTGTTCTCTGCCATTACTTCGCCTCCTCTACATTCACGAGGTGCGGAACCGTGTTGAGCATGCCAACGGTCACGGCGTCAGCGGTACGGACAACGGTGTGTCCGATGCGCTTGAGGCCGAGGGACCGGAGGGTCGCAATCTGGTTCTGCTTGGCGCCGATGACGCCCTTGATCTGGGTGATCTCCAACTGGGCGTCGGAGGGAGTCAGGTTCTTAGCCATGACTAAACACCTGCCTTCTGGTTCTGGAGCGCGCGCACCAGAGCAGCAGGAGCAACCTCGTCCAGCGGCAAGCCACGGCGGGCAGCCACGGAAGCGGGCTCTTCGAGCTGCTTCAGAGCGGCAACGGTCGCGTGAACGATGTTGATCGCGTTGGAAGAACCGAGCGATTTGGAGAGGATGTCGTGGATACCCACGCACTCCAATACCGCGCGGACCGGACCACCGGCGATAACACCGGTACCGGCGGAAGCCGGACGCAGCAGGACGACGCCTGCAGCAGCTTCACCCTGCACGCGGTGCGGGATGGTGCTGCCAACGCGGGGAACGCGGAAGAAGGACTTCTTGGCCTCTTCAACGCCCTTCGCGATTGCTGCGGGAACTTCCTTGGCCTTGCCGTAGCCGACGCCGACCATACCGTTGCCGTCACCGACGACGACGAGTGCGGTGAAGCTGAAGCGACGACCACCCTTGACGACCTTGGCAACGCGGTTGATGGTGACAACGCGCTCTACGAACTGGCTCTTCTCGGCTTCACGACCGCCGTCGCGGCCACCACGGCCACCACGGTCGCCGCGGCCCTGGCCACGGTCGCCACGCTCGCCGCGACGAGCGCCACGGCGGTCATCGGCAGCGGGTGCGGTCTCAGTTGCTTCAGCAGCTACAGCTTCAGTCACCTGAATGTCCTTTTCGTTGTTTTCAGCGGTCACAGTGCCAGCCCACCTTCGCGAGCACCGTCAGCGACGGCGGCGATGCGGCCGTGGTACTTGTTACCGCCACGGTCGAAGACAACAGCCTCGACGCCTGCAGCCTTGGCACGCTCGGCAACGAGCTCGCCGACGCGCTTGGCCTTTGCAGTCTTGTCTCCGTCGAATGCGCGAAGGTCAGCTTCCAGGGTGGAAGCGTAAGCCACGGTTACACCCTTGCTGTCATCGACAACCTGGACGAATACGTGACGTGCGGAGCGGTTGACGACCAGACGAGGACGTACAGCCGTGCCGCTGATGCGCTTGCGGATACGAAGCTGGCGACGGCTGCGTGCAGCAGACTTGCTCTTGTTCGAACGCTTCTTGTTAATTGCGATGGCCATGGTTTACTTACCAGCCTTTCCGACCTTGCGGCGGATGACTTCGCCGGCGTAACGGACACCCTTGCCCTTGTAGGGGTCGGGCTTGCGCAGCTTGCGAATGTTGGCAGCAACCTCGCCGACCTGCTGCTTGTTGATACCCGCAACAGAGAGCTTGGTCGGACCCTCTACTACGAAGGTGATGCCTTCGGGTGCAGAGACGTTGACCGGGTGGCTGTAGCCCAGAGCGAACTCCAGGTCAGAACCCTTGGCCTGAACGCGGTAACCGGTACCAACGATTTCAAGCTTCTTCTCATAGCCCTCGGTAACGCCCTGGATCATGTTGGCGATCAGGGTGCGGGTCAGGCCGTGCAGCGAACGCGAGTTGCGCTCGTCGTTCGGGCGGGTGACCGTGAGAGTGTTCTCTTCGAGGGAGACCTCGATCGGGCTGGCCACAGTGTGGCTCAGCTCGCCTTTGGATCCCTTGACGCTGATGACGGAGCCATCGAGCTTGACCTCAACTCCGGCAGGAACGGTGATGGGGAGACGTCCAATACGTGACATTATTCTCTTCCTTTCCCGTTACCAGACGTACGCGAGGACTTCGCCGCCCACGCCCTTCTTACCGGCCTGCTTGTCAGTCAGGAGGCCGGAAGAGGTGGACAGGATTGCGATACCCAGGCCACCCAGCACGTGCGGCAGGTTGGTGGACTTCGCGTAAACGCGGAGACCCGGCTTGGAGATGCGGCGGACACCAGCGATCGAACGCTCGCGGTTGGGACCGAACTTGAGGTCGATGGTCAGCTTCTTGCCAACCTCAGCTTCCTCTTCCTTCCAGCCGGCGATGTAGCCCTCGGCCTTCAGGATGTCGGCAACGCGTGCCTTCAGTTTGCTGTACGGCATGGACACGGTGTCGTGGTATGCCGAGTTTGCATTGCGCAGACGCGTAAGCATGTCTGCGACAGGATCTGTCATAGTCATTTGGGCTATAGCCCTTCCTCGTACCGGTTTCCGCTGCGCTTGGTCTCAAGAACAAACGCGGACGGACCTGTCACGTAGTTAGTTTTCGGTTTTGAACGGGAACCCAAGCGCCTTGAGCAGCGCGCGGCCTTCGTCGTCGGTCTTGGCAGTGGTAACGACCGTGATGTCCATACCGCGAACGCGGTCGATGGAATCCTGGTCGATTTCGTGGAACATAACCTGCTCGGTCAGACCGAAGGTGTAGTTGCCGTTGCCATCGAACTGCTTGCCGTTGAGGCCGCGGAAGTCACGGATACGCGGCAGTGCCAGCGAAACCAGACGGTCCACGAATTCCCACATACGGTCGCCACGCAGGGTAGCGTGTGCACCGATGGGCATGCCTTCGCGCAGCTTGAACTGTGCGATCGACTTACGGGCCTTGGTTACCTGCGGCTTCTGGCCGGTGATCAGGGTGAGGTCGCGGACAGCGCCGTCGATCAGCTTGGAGTCCTTGGCGGCATCTCCAACACCCATGTTCACAACAACCTTCACCAGGCGGGGAACCTGGTTCACGTTCGCGTAGTTGAACTCGTCCTGCAGGGACTTCTTGATGGTCTCTGCATACTTGGTCTTCAGACGCGGAACGATCTTCACTGGAGTCTCGAGAGTCTCGCTCATTAGATGTCCTTCCCGGTGGCCTTGGACACGCGGATACGGACAGTCTTGGAACGACCATCCTTCTCAACGGTGTCGAGACGGAAACCAACACGGGTCGGCTTCTTGGTCGACGGGTCAACCAAAGCAACGTTGGAGACGTGGATCGGGGCCTCAACGACCTCGATGCCGCCGGTCTTGGTGCCGCGCTGCGACTGACCGACCTTGGTGTGCTTGGTGACGCGGTTGATGCCCTCTACCAACACGCGGTTGGTGTCCGGGAATACGCGCAGGACTTTGCCCTGCTTGCCGCGGTCTCCGCCACGTTCCTGCTTGGCGCCGGTGATGACCTGAACGAGGTCACCCTTCTTGATCTTAGCCATGGACTAAAGCACCTCCGGGGCCAGCGAAACGATCTTCATGAACTTCTTGTCGCGAAGTTCACGACCAACCGGGCCGAAGATACGGGTACCGCGGGGGTCACCGTCGTTCTTCAGGATCACAGCTGCGTTTTCGTCAAACTTGATGTAGGAACCATCCGCACGGCGGCGTTCCTTCTTGGTACGAACGATGACAGCCTTGACGACGTCACCCTTCTTTACGTTGCCGCCAGGGATAGCGTCCTTGACGGTTGCGACGATAACGTCGCCAATGCCTGCGTAGCGACGGCCAGATCCACCGAGAACGCGAATGGTAAGGATTTCCTTAGCACCCGTGTTGTCGGCGACCTTCAGTCGCGACTCCTGCTGAATCAATTTCTACTCCTTGCGTCGCGCCGGTTCTCAGACCGAAATCATGCATACGGAATGAGCCTTGCGGAACGGTTGATCGGGGTGTCTCTTGACCTGCCTGGATTTTGCCAGAACAGGCCTAAACGCCCGTGCCACAAGCATCAGCTTCCCTTGCAGAAAACTCTGCGCGGGGCAGTATGCAGCGGCACGATTGTTTACGAGGTAGTGGACGACGCACAAGTGGCGCCATACAAACTCAATATCCTAGCACGTTTACGGATCGAATCCGAACCGAGGGCCAACGCGGGAAGGCCCGCATTCCCAAGGGAATACGGGCCTTCCGTTGAATCCTGCCAGGCGATGCCCGGCGTCGGATTTACTTTGCCTTTTCGAGGATCTCCACCAGGCGCCACCGCTTGGTAGCGGAGAGCGGGCGGGTTTCAGAGATGAGAACGAGGTCGCCGATGCCGGCGGTGTTCTCTTCGTCGTGAGCCTTGACCTTCGAGGTGCGGCGAATAACCTTGCCGTACAGAGCGTGCTTCACGCGGTCTTCAACCTGAACAACGATGGTCTTTTCCATCTTGTCAGAGACAACGTAGCCGCGACGCGTCTTACGGTAACCGCGCTGTTCAGCGCTGGCTGCTGCTTCCGTCACAGTTTCCTTCTCGCTCACTTGGCGTCCTCTCCAGCTTCAACCTCGGCCGTTTCAGCCTTGGCAGCCTTCTTGGACTTCTTTTCTTCCTTGGCTTCCACAACCGGTGCGGCAACCTCGGCACGAATGCCCAGCTCGCGCTCACGGAGAACGGTGTAGATGCGTGCGATGTCCTTCTTTACCGCGCGCAGGCGACCGTGGTTCTCCAGCTGTCCGGTGGCGGACTGGAAACGCAGGTTGAACAGCTCTTCCTTGGACTTGCGGAGTTCTTCAACGAGACGCTCGTTGTCGAAACCGTCCAGCTGTGCGGGTGCGAGATCCTTCGACCCTACTGCCATTTCTATTCACCACCTTCGCGACGCACAATGCGTGCCTTCAACGGCAGCTTGTGGATTGCCAGGCGCAGGGCCTCGCGAGCTACCTCTTCATTGACACCGGAGAGTTCGAACAGAACCCGGCCCGGCTTGACGTTTGCGACCCACCATTCCGGAGAACCCTTACCGGAACCCATGCGGGTTTCAGCAGGCTTCTTCGTCAGCGGACGGTCCGGGTAGATGTTGATCCAGACCTTACCGCCACGCTTGATGTGGCGGGTCATCGCGATACGGGCGGACTCGATCTGACGGTTGGTTACGTATGCCGGGCTGAGAGCCTGGATACCGTACTCACCGAAGCTGACCTTGGTGCCACCCGTAGCAGCGCCGGAACGACCCGGGTGGTGCTGCTTACGGTGCTTGACTCGACGTGGGATAAGCATTTAAGCCTGTCCTCCTTCTGCTGCGGGTGCAGCAGCTTCAGCGGCCGGTGCTTCAACGGCAGCAGGTGCTGCCTCAGCTGCCGGACGGTCGTTACGACGACGGCGGTCGCCACCCGGGCGGCCCGGACGGTCTCCTGCACGGCCACGGGACGGAGCAGCAGCTGCCTGCTGAGCCAGTTCCTTGGCGGTGACGTCACCCTTGTAGATCCAAACCTTTACGCCGATACGGCCGAAGGTGGTCTTGGCTTCGTAGAAGCCGTAGTCGATGTTCGCGCGGAGGGTGTGCAGGGGCACACGGCCTTCGCGGTAGAACTCCGAGCGGGACATTTCTGCGCCACCCAGACGGCCCGAGCAAGCAACACGGATGCCCTTGGCACCTGCGCGCTGCGCGGACTGCATTGCCTTCTTCATCGCACGGCGGAAAGCCACGCGGGAAGTCAGCTGCTCAGCGATGCCCTGGGCAACAAGCTGTGCTTCCATCTCGGGGTTCTTGACCTCGAGGATGTTCAGCTGAACCTGCTTGCCGGTGAGCTTTTCGAGCTCGCCGCGGATGCGGTCTGCTTCAGCGCCGCGGCGGCCGATAACGATACCGGGGCGTGCCGTGTGGATGTCCACGCGGACACGGTCGCGGGTGCGCTCGATTTCGACCTTGGCGATGCCGGCGCGCTCCATGCCAGTGGACATGAGCTGACGGATCTTGATGTCCTCGCGGACGAAGTCCTTGTAGCGCTGTCCGGGCTTGGTGCTGTCAGCGAACCAGTGCGAAACGTGGTCGGTGGTGATACCGAGTCGGAACCCGTGCGGGTTTACTTTCTGTCCCACTTAGCGAGCCTCCTCTTTCTCCGGGGTTGCCACGACCAAAGTGATGTGGCTGGTCCGCTTCCTGATGCGGTAGGCGCGGCCTTGGGCACGCGGCTGGAACCGCTTCATGGTCGGGCCTTCATCAACGAATGCTTCGCTGATGAACAGGTCGCTGTCGTCGAATGCAACGCCGTCACGGTCCGCGAGGACACGTGCGTTGGCCATTGCCGACTGAAGTACCTTGAATACCGGCTCCGAAGCTGCCTGGGGGGCAAACTTCAGAATTGCCAGAGCCTCATTCGCTTGCTTACCACGAACAAGGTTGACGACGCGCCGGGCCTTCATAGGCGTTACGCGGATGTGACGCGCAATAGCCTTGGCTTCCATTGCTTTCCTTCTCTCGTCTAAGACGTAAAGTCAGGCGCCTTAGCGGCGCTTGCCCTTACGGTCGTCCTTAACATGGCCGCGGAATGTCCGCGTGGGAGCGAATTCGCCGAGCTTGTGCCCGACCATCGACTCAGTGACAAACACCGGGATGTGCTTGCGTCCGTCGTGTACGGCGATCGTGTGCCCGAGCATGTCGGGGATGATCATCGAACGGCGGGACCAGGTCTTGATGACGTTCTTGGTGCCCTTATCGTTTTCCCGTGCGACCTTCACAAAGAGGTGCTGGTCAACGAAAGGACCTTTTTTCAGGCTGCGTGGCATGTGTCCAGGCTCCTATCGCTTGTTCTTGCCAGTACGGCGGCGACGAACAATAAGCTTGTCGCTCTCTTTGTTCGGACGGCGGGTACGGCCCTCGGGCTTGCCGTTCGGGTTGACCGGGTGACGTCCACCGGAAGTCTTACCTTCACCACCACCGTGCGGGTGGTCAACCGGGTTCATGGCTACACCACGGACGGTCGGGCGAACGCCCTTCCAGCGCATACGGCCGGCCTTACCCCAGTTGATGTTCGACTGCTCGGCGTTGCCGACCTCGCCGACGGTTGCGCGGCAGCGCACGTCAACGTTGCGGATTTCGCCGGAGGGCAGACGCAGCTGGGCGAAACGGCCTTCCTTTGCAACGAGCTGTACCGAAGCACCTGCGGAACGTGCCATCTTGGCGCCGCCACCCGGACGCAGTTCAACTGCGTGGATTACGGTACCAACCGGGATGTTGCGCAGCGGCAGGTTGTTGCCCGGCTTGATGTCAGCGTCGGGACCAGCCTCGACGAAGTCACCCTGGGACAGCTTGTTCGGAGCGATGATGTAACGCTTGGTGCCATCAACGTAGTGCAGGAGTGCGATGCGAGCCGTACGGTTCGGGTCGTACTCGATTTCGGCAACGCGGGCGTTGATGCCGTCCTTGTCGTGACGACGGAAGTCGATCAGACGGTACTGGCGCTTGTGCCCACCACCCTTGTGGCGGGTGGTGATCTTACCGGAGTTGTTACGGCCGCCAGTCTTGTGCAGCGGACGAAGCAACGACTTTTCCGGAGTCGATCGCGTGATTTCAGCGAAGTCGGCTACGCTCGAGCCACGACGGCCCGGGGTAGTCGGCTTGTATTTACGGATTCCCATAATTTATTTCCTCGTTAAAGTGGTCTCCGCTACGCGAGCGGACCGCCGAAGATGTCGATTGTGCCTTCTTTGAGGGTGACAATTGCACGCTTGGTGCTCTTGCGCTGTCCCCAGCCGAATTTGGTGCGCTTGCGCTTACCGGCACGGTTGATGGTGTTGATCGAGTCAACCTTGACCGAGAAGATCTTCTCGACGGCCAGCTTGATCTCGGTCTTGTTCGAGCGAGGGTCCACCAGGAAGGTGTACTTGCCTTCGTCGATCAGACCGTAGCTCTTTTCCGATACGACGGGTGCAAGCACGACGTCGCGCGGGTCCTTGATGGTGGTTACGCTCACTTGGAGGCCTCCTCGTTCTTTGCCTTGTCAGCGACGAACGCCTCGAAAGCAGCCTTGGTGAAGACCACGTCGTCGGAGATGAGCACGTCGTAGGTGTTCAGCTGGTCTGCGTACAGAACGTGAACATCCTGGAGGTTGCGCACGGACAGTGCAGCAACATCGTTGGCGCGCTCGATTACGACGAGCAGGTTCTTGCGCTCGGTGACGGAGCGCAGCGAAGCCAGTGCTTCCTTGGCGGACGGCTTGGTGCCGGCTACCAGTTCAGCGATGACGTGGATGCGGCCGTTGCGGGCGCGGTCAGACAGGGCGCCGCGGAGTGCAGCAGCCTTCATCTTCTTGGGGGTGCGCTGGCTGTAGTCACGAGGGGTCGGACCGTGGACAACGCCACCGCCGGTCATGTGAGGAGCACGGATGGAACCCTGACGGGCGCGGCCGGTACCCTTCTGCTTGAACGGCTTGCGACCTGCACCGGAAACCTCGGCGCGGGTCTTCGTCTTGTGGGTACCCTGGCGTGCGGCAGCGAGCTGTGCGACGACGACCTGGTGCAGCAGCGGCACGTTGGTCTGAACGTCGAAGATCTCTGCAGGCAGGTCTACCTTGACAGTGCTAGTCATTTAACTAGGCTCCCTTCACGGCGGTGCGTACGAGTACGACCTGGCCGCGGGCACCGGGGACGGCACCCTTGATAAGGAGCAGCGACTTCTCAGCGTCAACAGCGTGAACCGTGAGGTTCAGCGTGGTGTGACGCTCGGCGCCCATGCGGCCGGCCATTTTCAGGCCCTTGAAGACGCGGCTCGGGGTGGATGCGCCACCGATGGAGCCAGGCTTACGGTGGTTCTTGTGGGCACCGTGGGAAGCGCCAACGCCGTGGAAGCCGTGACGCTTCATAACACCGGCGAAGCCCTTACCCTTTGAGGTGCCGACGACGTCGATCTTCTGGCCGGCTTCGAAGATCTCAACAGAGAGCTCCTGGCCCAGCTCGTAGGATGCAGCGTCTGCGGTACGCAGTTCGACGACGTGGCGACGAGGGGTGACGCCAGCCTTTTCGAAGTGGCCAGCCAGCGGCTTGGTGACCTTGCGGGGATCGATCTGGCCGTAGCCGATCTGGACGGCGACGTAGCCATCTACCTCTGCGTTGCGCAGCTGGGTGATGACGTTGGAGTCAGCCTGGACGACAGTTACCGGGATGAGCTTGTTGTTCTCGTCCCAGACCTGGGTCATGCCGAGCTTCGTGCCCAACAGGCCCTTTACGTTACGGGTTGCGGTCATAGTCTCTCAGCACCTCCCTAGAGCTTGATTTCGATGTTCACGTCGGCAGGCAGGTCGAGACGCATAAGCGAGTCAACGGCCTTCGGCGTGGGGTCGATGATGTCGATCAGACGCTTGTGAGTACGCATTTCGAAGTGCTCACGGCTGTCCTTGTACTTGTGAGGAGAGCGAATAACGCAGTAAACGTTCTTCTCCGTGGGCAGCGGCACCGGGCCGACTACCGTTGCGCCTGCGCGCGTGACCGTCTCAACGATCTTCCGCGCTGAAACATCAATGACCTCGTGGTCATATGACTTCAGCCGGATGCGGATTTTTTGTCCCGCCATGTCGCCTGACTCTCTTTCAGCTAGTGCTGCTCTAGTTAGGGCTGCTCTGTTTACTTACCTGTTGATGTGGCCGCCGAGGCGTTTGAGGATTTACCACCACACGCCGCACAAGCTGAATCCGGATATTCCGGGTTCCTCAACCTGCCGGCGCACCGACCCCCGCGGTCGGGCGTGTCGCGATTTCCACGCAGACTCGACCGCATTCCATGGGGTTCAGGGTTATGTTTGGGCTTCGACCTGGACCCTGACACCCGGCATTATCCGGATCGGGACACGAAGAAGCGCTTGAACAACTCATCCAGTATGGCGGAAAGTTGGGGCAAAGGCCAATCGGCCCTGCAAAGGCCATTGCCCCGCCACCCACGTCTGAGGAAGATTGGGACATGACGGTCCAGGATCAAGGTTCGGTGGAGGATCTCGCAGCCCGCCTCCGTCCGGGTTTCGTGCTCGGCGTCGCGGCAGCCGCATTCCAGATCGAGGGGTCGCTGACCGCGGACGGTCGAGGACCGTCAGGATGGGATGCCTTCGCGGAGAAGCCAGGAGCAATCGTCGACGGCGGCTCCCCCGCCATAGCCTGCGACCACTACAACCGCGCGGATGAGGATATCAGCCTGATGCAGGAGCTCGAGGTGGATTCCTATCGGTTCTCGCTGTCATGGCCACGCATCCAGCCCGGTGGTAAAGGCGCCGTCAACCCAAGGGGCCTGGACTTTTACGACCGCCTGATCGATAAGCTGCTGGCCGCCGGGGTCTCACCCATGGCCACGCTGTACCACTGGGATACCCCGCTTGAACTTGAGCACGCCGGTGGCTGGATGAATCGGGAAACGGCCGAACGCTTCGCCGTCTACTGCGCGGCCGTGGCAGAACGCTTTGGCGACCGAGTTGATCGTTGGGTGACCATCAACGAACCCGTGTCTGTGACAGTGCAGGGGTATGCGTTGGGCGTCCACTCCCCGGGCCTGCAGCTTTTGTTCGATTCCCTGCCTGCGGCGCACCATCAGCTCTTGGGTCATGGCCTTGCGGTACAAGCACTCCGAAGCGCAGGGGTCAAAGGACAGATCGGGGTGTCGAATATGCACTCCCCTGTGCAGCCGGCTTCGAACAGCCTTCCCGACCGTTTGATGAGCGAAGCTTTGGACCACATCCTCAACCGCATTTATGCTGACGCCCTCCTGCTGGGCAGCTACCCGAAACCGCCGTGGCCCATGAGGCCGTGGTTCCGTTCGCTGGGCACCGTGGAGGACGGAGACATGGAGATCATCAGCCAACCCTTGGATTTTTATGGACTCAACTACTACTACCCGGTCAAGGTTGCCGCTGGCCCGGGTCCAGCTGAAATCCCCACGGGAACGTCACCCGAGATGGCCAAGGTTCCCTTCCATTTGGCCGCATACCAGGAATACGAGACCACCGGTTTCGGATGGCCGGTGGCCCCGGAATACCTTGCCTTGCTTCTGCGTGAAATGAAGGACCGCTACGGCGACGCGCTGCCACCCCTGTTCATCACTGAGGGGGGAGCAAGTTTCCCCGAACCTGCCCATGTGGACGGGCCTCTCGAGGACACCAACCGCATCGCCTACCTCGCCGAGCACCTGGGTCACGCCCTGACGGCAACAGGCCCAGGCGGCATAGCTGAGGGCGTAGACCTTCGCGGCTACTACGTGTGGACGTTGCTGGACAACTTTGAATGGGCGGCCGGCTACTCCCAGCGCTTTGGACTGGTGCACGTGGATTTTGACACCTTGGAGCGGACCCCCAAGAGCTCGTTCTATTGGTACCGCGCCCTGGGTCGCGCCCGAGCCCACGGGATATAGCCCGCGGCGGTTAAATAGCAGTGGTAGGGCGTTACCGGTTGTTCTTGTTGGCGCGCCTGATGCGCTTGGCCCGGTCGATTTCGTTGCGGAAGTTCTTCCGTCCCCAGACCACACCGCCACCAATTGCTGCAACGACTGCGAGGAATATCAGGAATTCCATGCGTGGCTCCTCTCCGTAGACTGCAACATTATCGGATTCCGCCCTTGGCCTGCGACGGGACATCACCCGGGTTGTTGTTCGGGCCTTCGTCCGCCACACCAGCGTGGGGTCGCTTGTTCAGCCGCCAGACCGCCAACACAATCAGCCCCAGCGCAACGAGGGCCAGCATGGCAAAGGCGTAAGAACGCAGCGCCCACATGATACTGAGCGCAACGCCGACGGCGCCCCACCACACGATGACCCGTTCGGCCAGCAGCAGGCCAACTGCAAGAAGGACAACGTGCGCTACCAGCACATAGAGTTGCTGGGCCGGAGTGCCGCCGAAGATCGTGCCCAAGGATGTCACCGACAACAAACCTGCTGCCACGCAGAGCCGGAGCAGTCCGTCGCTCCGTTGCCCCCTGAAGTAGCGCAGTCCTGCCAGAACAGCCAAGGCGATCACGTACCACTGCATCGCCCAGAACCAGTCGGGCCGGGAATTGTCCACAAACAGCAGCGCGCGCTGCAAAGCGGCCACCGAGAGCACCCCCGCCACCTCAGCGGCCAGCCATTTGTTGTACGGAATTTCAACAACCACCAGCACACCCGCCGCGATGACCAGTGCCGCTCCGGCCAAGGCCGTCCCGTCCCGTAGCAGGCCCACCGCTGCAGCGGAAACCAAGCCGACGACGGCGGTCCCCGTCAACGCGTTACGGCGCCACAGCACGCCGGCAACCTCCCGGCCTCCGAAAAGTTTCGCGGAGTACAAGAGGACTGACGAGCCAACCCCGCCCACAAGCCAAGGCATGAATGCGGCCCAGACACCCATGGGGTGCCCATCGAGCAAACCATCGACGGTGATTATCGAGCCCACCAGCACAGCCGGTGCCGCCGCAGCGTAGAGGGACGGGACCCTCTCGATGTGTGAGGTGGCAAAGAGCGCCAAGGCCAGGACCAGCATCGACAGTCCGGTGAGGGACAGCGAGACGCCGATCGAGAAGAGGCCGCCGGCAACGACGAAACCCAGTGCCGCAGATAGCCAGAACCATCGGCCCCTCCCCTGCTTAGAGGCAGGGGCGCCGGACCCCCGGGCGACGAAGATGCACCGCACCACGGTGCTCAGGGTGGACAACGCAAGCAGCACCATGGGCACCTGGTACTTGTCCAGGAGGGGCTGATGCAACCAGGTCGCGGTGGGAAAACGGGCGGCAGGGCCAGCGAGGACCACGCCGAGTCCCGCGGCGGCGATGACGAAGTACTCTGAGCCAGGCACCTTGAGGTAACGCCAGGCGATCGCGGCACAGGCCAGGACCAGCGCCAACTCGACGAGGACCACCCACCGGCCACCGCCGTCGAAATTCCGCATCAGCAGGTAACCCACCGGGAGGGCGAGCTGAACACCCAGGGTGGCCCACACCGTTAACTGCTGGAAGGCGACATCGGTACCCCGGCTGCGCACGGTCAGCCCAGCCACATGCTGGAGCACCAGGGTAAAGGCGATCACCAAGGACACGGTCGTGGCAGAGTCAGAGACATCGGCCGCGACCACGCCCGCGAACGCGGTCGCAAGGACACGGACACCCAACAGGTATCCCCCACGGGCCCGACGCTCACGGATAACGGACACCATGTATCCGCAGTACGCCGCGAAGATGCCCAGGAGTATTTCGACGTCACGGATATTCGCCATCCGAAGGGCCAAAAGCAGTGCAAGAGACACCGGGGCGAAGATCCAAGCGGCGGAGTTGCGGCGAAGCACCACTCCGCAGGCAACAGCGGCCAAGGCCGTGGCCGTTGCTGTAAACCCTGGCTGCCACCCATGCTTTGGAAGGAGTCCTACGCTGCCTGCGAGCGTCAGGATCGAGGTGGCGGCAGCCATGACTGTCAGGACGACCCCTGCATCAGCCATGGAAGCTTGCGGGTAGCGTCGGCGCATGCCCGGCAGGAGCGGGAGGGCAAGCTGAAGTGCGCCCATGGCGACGACGACAACCGCAACCGACGGCATTTCCCCTGCTATCCGCAAGCCTCCGTTGTCGCGAGTGGCGTCGTAGGTTGCTGATGCCGCCAGCAAAGTAGCCGACGCCCGGACCAGCCACCAGTAGCACTGACGATGCAAGGACGGGGCGAGCCTCAAAGCAGTGAGGCAGAAATACCCGATCCCGACCAGGAGAACCACGTTGCCCAGGGCGAGGGACACCGACACCGCGCCCACCACCCCGGCGACGAGGACCGCACCCGGGGCAAGGAACTCCCACATAGCCGGTCGCCGCGAACCGTCACCTTCAGCGTCCCGACGGAAGAGCAAGAATCCGGAGGCGACGCCTGCCAGCAGGACCAAGTAGACAGCCGTGACCACGGCAGGCCGTCCTGCCACGTGATCGACTACCGGCAGGATTAGTAGCCCCGCCATCCCGGAACCGCCGAAGGCTGCGGTCGACACCCACGGCGCCAAGAGCCGGACTCCACCTCCCATCAGGAGGGCATTGGCTACTTGCTGAAGGACGGCGGCACCGACGAACGCCAGCACAGAGGCGGCAAACCGGTTGTCACTGTCTTCGAAGATTCCGGCCGCCACTGCGGGCGCACCCAGCGTCAGGGCGATACGTCCGGTAAGAATCAAGTGCTCGCGAAATGCACCCGGTTGAATGGCACCCCGGAGGAACCAGTACAACCCGGCAGATATCAGGAGGCCTGAGAGGGCCCACGAGCCCAGCACCCCCATGAAGGGGAGGGCCACAGCCACGACGACCCCCGGCGCGAACTCCACACGGCCGCCTGCCTTCCACCCCACCACCATGGCGGTCAGCATCGCGGCAAACAGTGGCAGGTAAGGGACAAGATCGAACTCACCGATTCCCAGGACCACCGTCAGGGCTGCTGCCGCCACCAGTTGCAAGCCCAAGCACGACACGGCATCGTTCCACCAGAACCGCGGGGCAAGCCTCTCCCCCGCGAACGCGATCCCCAGCGACTGGACGCCGAGGCAAACAACGGCGGCGAACATCACCAGGCTTACGTCCTCAGACAGGTCCCACACGACTCCCAGCAGCGCCAAAGTGAAGGCGAGCCGGGCAGCATAGGCGTTTTGGAGCCGGAAAAGTCCGCCGGGGACAAAGGCCATCACCGTGAAGTAGGTGCCACATACGGCCATGACCAATGCGTACTCGCCTCTGGACAGAAGCGCCGGAGTCACTGTCACAGCTACGGCGACCGCTGGCACCACGAAGGGATGCAGCATCATCAGCGGACGGATATAAAGGGGCGGTATCCAACGCGGACGCAACAACGCACCCAAAGTCAGCAGGACGGCCACCCCGATCATCGCGATGAAGTACCACACCAGGGCACCCCCAAGGACGGAAACACCTGACCAGGCCGTAGAGACGACAAAGCTGAGGGAAAGAAACGCCAGGACCTTGTTATCCAGCCGAACGGCGGTATAGGAGTAGATCGCCATGCCCAACAACGACGTCACCAACCAGGCTGCAGGACCATCGTGAAGGGCGAAGTTGTACATCGCCAGCCCCGTCACCGGGATCAGAGCCAGCCCCGTTCCTACAAAAGCTACAGCGGCCGGACGAAGCCGGGGAACCTTGGCGTGGATGATGAGTCCGGCGATATAGAAGAGGGCCGTGATGAACCAGATACCGATGAAGCGGAAAACTCCAGGCAGGCTTGTACCCACAAACAAGGCACCCGCAGCTACCAGTAAAAGGCTTGCAACATAGAGCGTGATGTTGATGTTTTGCTGGTCCCGCTTCTCCTTGCGGGCTGCCGCAGCTTCCGGCGTCTCCCGAGGGACAGGTGCCTGCTGGACCCTGGCAACGACGGGTTGGCGTGGCGCTTGATGCTGGGGTGCGGGCTGGTAGGGCCCCTGCTGCCGGGGCGCCGGCGGAACCATGGAATACGGACCTGTGACGGAGGTCGGCGGTTGCAGAGGCATCGTCGGCGTTGGGTTGACTCTTGGAAACGGAGCCCCAACGTGGGGGTCCGGTACCTGCTTGGTCGTCTCTGCGGCAGGATCCCGACGGGCTTCGGCGTCACGCCAGCCCGCCATGTGCCCGGCCAGGTAACCCGCGCGGTAGGCATCCGCTCCGGCAACCGGATCCGTTCCCGAGGAGTCATTGCTGCCGGGTTGAGGCGACCGGCTCTTGCTTCCACTCCTAAGCCCCAGGGCATAGGCGATCGCCCCGGTCATTGCCAGGAGCACCAAAACGAGCAATCCATTCATGGAAGGTCCTTAGATCTGTCGGCCTCGATCCCGCCGCGTTTATCCATTCGTTAGAGAAATCATAGCAAAGAAGAGCCCCACCGCAGAAGCGGTGGGGCTCTTCCTGTGCGTAACTACCGGCTGGGCCGGAAGGTCACTGATCTACAAGCAGAAACTACTTGATGATGCTGGTGACACGTCCCGAACCAACGGTGCGGCCGCCTTCGCGGATAGCGAAGCCGAGGCCCTCTTCCATAGCGATCGGCTGGATGAGCGCAACGGTCATCTCAGTGTTGTCGCCAGGCATAACCATTTCCGTGCCTTCCGGCAGGGTGATAACGCCGGTTACGTCCGTGGTGCGGAAGTAGAACTGCGGGCGGTAGTTGGAGTAGAACGGGTTGTGACGTCCGCCTTCGTCCTTGGAGAGGATGTAGACGTTAGCCTCGAAGTCGGTGTGCGGGGTGATGGAACCCGGCTTGACGACAACCTGGCCACGCTCGACATCGTCGCGCTTGAGACCGCGGAGCAGGAGGCCACAGTTCTCGCCGGCCCATGCTTCGTCGAGCTGCTTGTGGAACATCTCGATACCGGTAACCGTGGTCTTCTGGACCGGGCGGATGCCGACGATCTCGACCTCGGAGTTGATGGCGAGGGTTCCACGCTCGGCGCGGCCCGTTACAACGGTGCCACGACCGGTGATCGTGAAGACGTCTTCGATCGGCATCAGGAACGGCTTGTCGCGGTCACGTACGGGGTCCGGAACGGACTCGTCGACAGCTGCCATCAGGTCCTGTACGGACTTGACCCAAACCGGGTCGCCTTCCAGAGCCTTGAGGCCGGAAACGCGAACAACCGGAGCCTCATCGCCATCGAAGCCCTGCGAGCTCAGGAGCTCACGAACTTCCATTTCGACGAGGTCGAGGAGTTCTTCGTCATCAACCATGTCGGACTTGTTCAGTGCGACCAGCAGGTAGGGAACACCAACCTGGCGGGCGAGCAGAACGTGCTCACGGGTCTGAGCCATCGGACCATCGGTTGCGGCAACCACGAGGATTGCGCCGTCCATCTGGGCAGCACCGGTGATCATGTTCTTGATGTAGTCAGCGTGACCGGGGGCGTCTACGTGTGCGTAGTGGCGCTTCTCGGTCTGGTACTCCACGTGGGAGATGTTGATGGTAATACCGCGCTGGCGCTCTTCCGGAGCGGAGTCGATCGACGCGAAGTCGCGCTGCTCGTTGAGATCCGGGTACTGGTCGTACAGCACCTTGGAAATGGCGGCAGTCAGCGTCGTCTTACCGTGGTCAACGTGACCAATGGTGCCGATGTTGACGTGCGGCTTAGTCCGCTCGAACTTTGCCTTTGCCACAGGTTCCTCCTAGAACGATTTCAAGTGAAGTGCTCCTCGGCCGCGCTTTTCGCGGCAGAAACTTTAGCAAGTCTACTTGGGGGCTTGGTTTTGGTGAAATTGCAGATTCAGGAACCAATCTTAGTTCCTAGAGCCTGTTTGCGCAGGGGCCGGGCTGCAGCTTCCGCTGCAGCCCCACCTCATACGCTTAGATGCCTTCCCGGGACCGGAATTGCATCCGTTACCGGGAGATTACTCGCCGCGGGTTTTCTGGATGATCTCGTCGGCTACTGCCTTCGGGACCTCCGCGTAGCTGTTGAACGTCATGGAGTACACAGCGCGACCCTGGGTCTTGGACCGCAGGTCACCGATGTAGCCGAACATGCCGGACAGCGGAACGTGTGCACGGATAACCTTCACACCTGCTGCGTCCTCCATGGACTGCATCTGGCCACGGCGGGCGTTCAGGTCACCAATAACATCACCCATGTATTCCTCAGGTGTGCGGACCTCAACATCCATCAGCGGTTCGAGCAGAACAGGGTTCGCCTTGCGCGCAGCTTCCTTGAAAGCCATACGTCCAGCGATCTTGAACGCCATTTCCGAGGAGTCAACATCGTGGGACGCGCCGTCAATCAGCGTGGCCTTGATGCCGACAACCGGGTAACCGGCCAGGACGCCGTCGTTCAGTGCATCCTGGATACCGGCGTCAACGGACGGGATGTACTCGCGGGGAACGCGGCCACCAGTGACCTTGTTCTCGAACGCGTACAGCTCGCCTGAAGCGGTGTCCATGGGCTCGATCGCGATCTGGATCTTTGCGAACTGACCCGAACCACCGGTCTGCTTCTTGTGCGTGTAGTCAAGGCGCTCGACGGCGCGCTTGATGGTTTCGCGGTAAGCAACCTGCGGCTTGCCCACGTTTGCCTCGACCTTGAATTCGCGGCGCATGCGGTCCACCAGGATGTCCAGGTGGAGCTCGCCCATGCCGGCGATGATGGTCTGGCCCGTGTCTTCGTTGAGGGAGACCTGGAAGGTCGGGTCCTCAGCGGAGAGCTTCTGGATGGCCGTGGAGAGCTTCTCCTGGTCACCCTTGGTGTTGGGCTCGATGGCAACCGAGATCACGGGCTCCGGGAAGCTCATGGACTCAAGGACGATCTGGTTGTTGGCATCGCACAGGGTGTCGCCCGTGGTGGTGTCCTTCAGACCGATAGCTGCGTAGATGTGGCCGGCGGTAGCGCCCTCAACGGGCATTTCCTTGTTGGCGTGCATCTGGAACAGCTTGCCGATACGTTCCTTCTTGCCCTTGGTGGAGTTGACCACCTGGGCGCCTGCTTCGACGTGACCGGAGTACACGCGGACGAACGTCAGCTGGCCGAAGAACGGGTGCGCAGCAATCTTGAAGGCGAGGGCCGAGAACGGCTCGTCTGCAGAAGGCTTACGGGTCAGTTCCTTCTCTTCGTCGCGGGGATCGTGACCGATCATCGGCGGGACGTCGAGCGGGTTCGGCAGGAAGTCGACAACAGCATCCAGCATCGGCTGAACGCCGCGGTTCTTGAAGGCAGAACCACAGAAGACCGGGTAGAGCTCAGAGTTGATGGTCATCTTGCGGATGCCGGCTTTGATCTCTTCGAGGGTGAGTTCTTCACCTTCGAGGTACTTCTCCATGAGTTCTTCGGAAGATTCGGCCACAGTCTCAACGAGCTGTGCACGGTACTCCTCGGCCTTGGCCTGGAGGTCCGCCGGGATTTCCTGTACTTCGTAGGAAGCACCCATGGTGACGTCACCCTTAGCGTCGCCAGGCCAAACCAGGGCACGCATTTCGAGGAGGTCGACGACACCGATGAAGTCGTTCTCGGCACCGATGGGCAGCTGCATGACCAGCGGCTTGGCACCAAGGCGGGAGATGATGGTGTCTACGGTGAAGTAGAAGTCAGCACCCAGCTTGTCCATCTTGTTGACGAAGCAGATACGCGGAACGTTGTACTTGTCAGCCTGGCGCCAAACAGTCTCGGACTGCGGCTCCACGCCTTCCTTGCCGTCGAACACTGCGACTGCACCGTCGAGGACGCGCAGGGAGCGCTCAACCTCAACCGTGAAGTCCACGTGGCCCGGGGTGTCGATGATGTTGATCTGGTTCTGGTTCCAGAAACAGGTCACGGCGGCAGACGTGATGGTGATGCCGCGTTCCTTTTCCTGTTCCATCCAGTCAGTCGTCGAAGCGCCGTCGTGCGTTTCGCCGATCTTGTGGTTCACACCCGTGTAGAACAGGATGCGCTCGGTAGTGGTGGTCTTGCCGGCATCGATGTGGGCCATGATGCCGATGTTGCGGACCTTATTAAGGTCGGTAAGCACGTCCTGTGCCACGGGGTCTCCCTTTCGGATGGACTACACGTTCGCCGCCGACTCTGTTGAGCCGGCGGCGTCCGGGAAGTTTTACCAGCGGTAGTGTGCGAAGGCCTTGTTGGACTCGGCCATCTTGTGGGTGTCTTCGCGACGCTTCACAGCGGCACCAAGACCATTGGACGCATCCAGGATTTCGTTCTGGAGACGCTCGGTCATGGTCTTCTCCCGGCGGGCCTTGGAGTAGCCCACGAGCCAACGCAGAGCGAGGGCGGTGGAGCGGCCCGGCTTGACCTCAACCGGAACCTGGTAGGTGGCGCCACCAACACGGCGTGAACGCACCTCGAGGGAAGGCTTGACGTTGTCCATGGCCTTCTTGAGGGCGGCAACGGGGTCGCCGCCGGACTTGGCACGTGCACCTTCGAGTGCGCCGTAAACGATGCGCTCTGCGGTGGACTTCTTGCCGTCAACCAGAACCTTGTTGATCAGCTGCGTGACCAACGGGGAGCCGTAAACGGGATCGGAAACTAGCGGCCGCTTCGGGGCCGGACCCTTGCGAGGCATATTACTTCTTCTCCATCTTTGCGCCGTAACGGCTGCGGGCCTGCTTGCGGTTCTTGACACCCTGGGTGTCGAGTGCGCCACGGACGATCTTGTAGCGGACACCCGGAAGGTCCTTCACACGACCACCACGGACGAGCACGATGGAGTGCTCCTGGAGGTTGTGGCCAACACCGGGGATGTAGGCGGTAACTTCAACGCCACCGTTGAGGCGTACACGTGCCACCTTACGAAGAGCCGAGTTCGGCTTCTTGGGGGTGGTGGTGTAAACGCGGGTGCAAACACCGCGGCGCATCGGGCTGCCCTTCAGCGCGGGAGCCTTGGTCTTGGAGACCTTCGGCGTGCGGCCCTTGCGGACCAGCTGGTTAATCGTAGGCACTTTCGTGTTCTCCGTTGTTTGATCTCTGCCCCCACACAACGGCGCCAGCCGGTGTAAACGTGGGAACTTTGGCGTTGCTCGTGCAGCCGGCCGAAACTCCGGTAGGCGTGCAAAAGTGCGGCATTCGTTGCGCATGTTGCCCGCAACCCGGAAACAGGCTCCACCCAGCACCATGAGAACAAAACCAAAATGATGCTGCGGCGGCCTTCATCCACTGCCACACAGAACAATTACCAAAAGTCTAGCACGGCTTGATCTGGCGCCTTAATCGGGTGTATGGAGGACGACGGCGGAAGCCGGCAGCCGCCGTCGTCCTCCACTCCCCCGGGTCACCCCAGCGGAAGGCGGGTTAAACGGGTCAGGTCCCGCACTCGAAAGTGCGGGACCCGACCGTCAAGGCGCTGACAACCGTTTTTTAGCGGAAGTCGTTGCCGAGATCGTAGTCATCCAACGGGATGGCGTGGAACTCGGGAGCACCGTCGCCGCCCAGGGCGTCATAGGAGAAATCGGTGAAAGCGCTGGGGCCCGTGAACAGGCTTGCCTTCGCTTCTTCCGTCGGCTCCACAGTGACCTCTGTGTAGCGGGGCAGACCCGTACCAGCCGGGATGAGCTTACCGATGATGACGTTTTCCTTGAGGCCGAGCAGAGGATCGCTCTTGCCTTCCATGGCCGCCTGCGTCAGGACGCGGGTGGTTTCCTGGAAGGAAGCAGCCGACAGCCAGGACTCGGTAGCCAAGGAAGCCTTGGTGATACCCATGAGTTCCGGACGGCCGGAAGCCGGTGCCTTGCCCTCGGACACGACGCGGCGGTTCTCGTCCTCGAAGCGGGCGCGCTCTGCAAGCTCACCGGGGAGCAAGTCGGAGTCGCCGGACTCGATGACAGTCACGCGGCGCAGCATCTGGCGGACGATAACCTCGACGTGCTTGTCGTGGATACCAATGCCCTGGCTGCGGTAAACGCCCTGTACTTCGTCCACGAGGAACTTCTGTGCAGCACGCGGACCCATGATGCGCAGAACCTGCTTCGGGTCCACCGGACCGTTGATCAGCTTCTGGCCGACGCTGACGTGCTCGCCATCCTCGATGAGGAGGCGGGAACGGCGCAGCACCGGGTAGGCAATCTCTTCGGAACCATCGTCCGGAGTGATGACCAGTCGCATCTGGCGCTCGGACTCTTCGATGGTGATGCGGCCGGCTGCTTCAGCAATCGGTGCGACACCCTTCGGAGTACGGGCTTCGAAGAGCTCCTGGATACGGGGCAGACCCTGGGTGATGTCGTCGCCACCACCGGCGGAGACAGCACCACCGGTGTGGAACGTACGCATGGTCAGCTGGGTACCCGGCTCACCGATGGACTGTGCGGCGATGATGCCCACGGCCTCGCCGATGTCCACGGTCTTACCCGTAGCCAACGAACGGCCATAGCAAAGTGCACAGGTACCGACCTTGGACTCACAGGTGAGTACGGAGCGGACCTTGACCTCGGTGATGCCTGCAGCAAGCAGCTGGTCGATGACAACGTCACCACAGTCGGTGCCGCCGGCAGCCAGGACATTGCCCTGGGCATCGACGACGTCGACAGCCAGCGTACGTGCGTAGGCGCTGTTCTCGACGTTCTCGTCCATGACGAGTTCACCATTGGCGTCCGGCACGGCGATCGGGGTGACCAGGCCGCGCTCGGTACCGCAGTCCTCTTCGCGGACAATGACGTCCTGCGAAACGTCCACCAGACGACGGGTCAGGTAACCCGAGTTGGCGGTACGGAGAGCGGTATCGGCCAGACCCTTACGGGCACCGTGCGTGGCGATGAAGTATTCCAGAACCGACAGGCCCTCGCGGTAGGAGGACTTGATCGGGCGAGGAATAATCTCACCCTTCGGGTTGGCCACAAGACCACGGATACCCGCGATCTGGCGGACCTGCATCCAGTTACCACGTGCACCGGAGGACACCATGCGGTTGATGGTGTTCATCGGGGACAGGCTGTCACGCATCGCCTGGGCGATCTCGTTGGTTGCCTTGTTCCAGATCTCGATCAGTTCCTGGCGACGCTCGTCGTCGTCGATCAGGCCCTTGTCGTACTGGCCCTGGATCTTGGCAGCCATGCCTTCGTAACCGGCAAGGATGCCCGGCTTGGAAGCCGGAACCTCGATGTCGGAGATGGCAACCGTGACACCCGAACGGGTGGCCCAGTAGAAGCCGGCGTCCTTCAGGTTATCCAGCGTTGCAGCCGTGACAACCTTCGGGTAGCGCTCAGCGAGGTCGTTGACGATCCGGGACAGTTCGCCCTTGTCGGCAACAGCCTCAACCCACGGGTAATCCTCGGGCAGCGTCTGGTTGAAGATGACCTGGCCCAGGGAGGTTTCGACGAGAGCCGGCTGACCGGGCTCCCAACCTTCCGGAGCTTCCCAGCCTGCGTACGGCACGAAGTCGTCAAGGCGGATCTTGATCTGCGAGTTCAGGTGCAGGTCACGGGCGTCGTACGCCATGATCGCTTCTGAAACCGAGGAGAAGATGCGGCCCTCGCCGGCGGAACCGACGCGCTTGGTGGTCAGGTGGTACAGGCCGATGATCATATCCTGCGAAGGCAGGGTCACCGGACGACCGTCGGACGGCTTCAGGATGTTGTTCGAGGACAGCATCAGGATGCGTGCTTCGGCCTGGGCTTCCGGGCTCAGCGGCAGGTGGACTGCCATCTGGTCGCCGTCGAAGTCAGCGTTGAAGGCGCCACAAACCAGCGGGTGAAGCTGGATTGCCTTGCCTTCCACAAGCTGCGGTTCGAAGGCCTGGATGCCGAGGCGGTGCAGGGTAGGTGCACGGTTGAGCAGCACCGGGTGTTCGGTGATGATCTCTTCCAGCACGTCCCAAACCTGCGGACGGTAACGCTCGACCATGCGCTTTGCCGACTTGATGTTCTGGGCGTGGTTGAGGTCAACCAGGCGCTTCATGACGAACGGCTTGAAGAGCTCCAGGGCCATCTGCTTGGGCAGACCACACTGGTGCAGCTTCAGCTGCGGGCCGACGACGATGACCGAACGGCCGGAGTAGTCAACACGCTTGCCGAGGAGGTTCTGGCGGAAACGACCCTGCTTGCCCTTGAGCATGTCGCTCAGGGACTTCAGCGGACGGTTGCCCGGACCCGTGACCGGACGGCCACGACGGCCGTTGTCGAAGAGGCTGTCAACAGCTTCCTGAAGCATGCGCTTCTCATTGTTGACGATGATCTCCGGAGCACCCAGGTCAAGCAGGCGCTTGAGTCGGTTGTTGCGGTTGATCACACGACGGTAGAGGTCGTTGAGGTCGGAGGTCGCGAAGCGGCCACCGTCCAACTGGACCATCGGGCGCAGTTCCGGCGGGATCACCGGGACGGCGTCGAGAACCATGCCGAGCGGGCTGTTGTTGGTGGTCAGGAACGCGTTGACAACCTTCAGGCGCTTCAGGGCACGCGTCTTGCGCTGGCCCTTGCCGTTCTGGATGGTGTCGCGCAGTGACTCAGCTTCAGCCTGCATGTCGAAGGTCTCAAGGCGCTTCTTGATGGCCTCGGCGCCCATGGAGCCCTCGAAGTACAGACCGTAACGGTCGCGGAGTTCGCGGTACAGGCCCTCGTCACCTTCGAGGTCAGCGACCTTCAGGTTCTTGAAGCGGTCCCAGACCTGCTCAAGGCGCTCGATGTCGGCGTCGGCACGCTTGCGGACGTTCGCCATCTGGCGGTCGGCAGAGTCGCGGGCCTTCTTCTTGTCGGCAGCTTTGGCGCCTTCGCCTTCAAGACGGGCAAGCTCGTCCTCAAGGTCGCGGGCGATCGTGGCGATGTCGCTGTCGCGGTTGTCGATCATCTGCTTCTTCTCGAGGTCGTGCTCGACCTGGAGGTTCGGCAGTTCGGCGTGACGGCTTTCAGTGTCAACGCTGGTGATCATGTAGGCAGCGAAGTAGATGACCTTCTCAAGGTCCTTCGGTGCCAGGTCCAAAAGGTAGCCCAAGCGCGAGGGAACGCCCTTGAAGTACCAGATGTGGGTTACAGGCGCGGCCAGTTCGATGTGGCCCATGCGCTCACGGCGTACCTTGGCGCGGGTAACTTCCACACCACAACGCTCGCAGATGATGCCCTTGAAGCGCACGCGCTTGTACTTACCGCAGTAGCACTCCCAGTCGCGGGACGGTCCGAAGATCTTCTCGCAGAAAAGGCCGTCCTTCTCAGGCTTGAGCGTGCGGTAGTTGATGGTTTCCGGCTTCTTGACCTCACCGTAAGACCATCCGCGGATGTCTTCCGCGGTGGCGAGGCCGATCTGCATGAGGCCGAAGGAGGATTCGCTGGACATATGGTCCCTGTTCTCTCTTGTTCTCTAAATTCTGAAGTCTTGGTTACGGGAAGAGGGAGCTGTTCCGGCGGACAGTGGTTGATCACCGCCCGCCGGAACCGCTGCTAAACCTCTTCTACGGAACTGGGCTCTGCACGAGACAGATCGATGCCCAGTTCTTCCGCAGCCGTGAAGACTGCGTCATCAGAGTCACGCATTTCGATCGTGGTTCCGTCCGTGGAAAGAACTTCCACGTTCAGGCACAACGACTGCATTTCCTTGATCAAGACCTTGAAGGACTCGGGAACGCCAGGCTCAGGGATGTTTTCGCCCTTGACGATGGCTTCGTAGACCTTCACACGGCCATGGATGTCATCCGACTTGATCGTGAGGAGTTCCTGAAGGGTGTAGGCGGCACCGTAAGCTTCGAGCGCCCACACTTCCATTTCACCGAAGCGCTGGCCACCGAACTGCGCCTTACCACCCAGCGGCTGCTGCGTGATCATGGAGTACGGGCCGGTGGAGCGCGCGTGGATCTTGTCGTCCACCAGGTGGTGGAGCTTCAGGATGTACATGTAACCGACGGAGATCGGGTCCGGGAACGGCTCGCCGGAGCGGCCGTCGAACAGACGGGTCTTGCCGGAGGAATCGATCAGGCGGTCGCCGTCACGGGTCACGTTGGTGGAGTCAAGCAGGCCAGTGATTTCTTCTTCACGGGCGCCATCGAACACCGGGGTGGCAACGGTGGTCTGGCCGGTTTCACGGGGCAGGTTGGGCAGGTTCTTGACCCACTCCGGCTCGCCTTCGATCTTCCAACCGGTCTTGGCAACCCAACCGAGGTGGGTTTCCAGGACCTGGCCAACGTTCATACGACCCGGAACACCAAGCGGGTTCAGGACGATGTCCACCGGGGTACCGTCTGCAAGGAAGGGCATGTCCTCGATCGGCAGGATCTTGGAGATAACACCCTTGTTGCCGTGACGGCCGGCGAGCTTGTCGCCGTCGGTGATCTTACGCTTGGCTGCAACGTAGACGCGGACCAGCTGGTTCACGCCCGGGGGCAGTTCGTCGTCGTTGTCGCGGTCGAAGACGCGCACGCCGATGACCGTACCGGACTCGCCGTGGGGCACCTTCAGCGAGGTGTCACGGACTTCGCGGGACTTCTCACCGAAGATGGCACGCAGCAGGCGCTCTTCCGGGGTCAGCTCAGTTTCACCCTTGGGGGTGACCTTGCCTACCAGGATGTCGCCGGCTTCAACCTCGGCACCGATGTGGATGATGCCGCGCTCGTCCAGGCCTGCCAGGACTTCCTCGGACACGTTGGGGATGTCACGGGTGATTTCCTCGGCACCAAGCTTGGTGTCGCGGGCATCAATTTCGTGCTCCTCGATGTGGATGGAGGAAAGAACATCCTCAGCGACGATGCGCTGGGACAGGATGATGGCGTCCTCGAAGTTGTGGCCTTCCCATGACATGAATGCCACGAGCAGGTTCTTACCGAGGGCGAGCTCACCCTGGTCCGTTGCGGGACCGTCAGCGATGATGCCGCCAACTTCCAGGCGCTGGCCTTCGTTGACCAGGACGCGGTGGTTGTAGCAGTTGCCCTGGTTGGAACGGGCGAACTTGTTGATGCGGTAGTTGGTTTCGGTGCCGTCGTCGTTGATCATCACAACGAGCTCGGCGGAAACCTCGGTAACCACACCTGCCTTCTTCGCGATGACAACGTCACCGGCGTCGACGGCGGCTGCACGTTCCATGCCGGTACCCACGAAAGGAGCCTCGGAACGGACCAGCGGCACAGCCTGGCGCTGCATGTTGGCACCCATGAGTGCGCGGTTTGCATCGTCATGCTCAAGGAACGGAATAAGGGCCGTTGCCACGGACACCATCTGGCGCGGGGAAACGTCCATGAACTGGACCTCGCCTGCGGGAACCAGGACGGGCTCGCCTCCACCACCACGGGCACGGACAAGGACGGTCTCTTCGGAGAACTTCTTGTCAGCATCCAGCGGAGCGTTGGCCTGTGCAATCAGGACCTCTGCTTCGTCGTCGGCGGTGAGGTACTGGACCTCATCCGAGACAACACCGTTGGACACCAAGCGGTACGGCGTCTCGATGAAGCCGAACGGGTTGATGCGGCCGTAGGAAGCCAACGAACCGATCAGACCAATGTTCGGGCCTTCAGGGGTTTCGATGGGGCACATACGTCCGTAGTGGGACGGGTGAACGTCTCGGACTTCCATGCCTGCACGGTCGCGGGACAGACCACCCGGGCCAAGTGCCGACAGGCGGCGCTTGTGGGTCAGACCCGAGAGCGGGTTGTTCTGGTCCATGAACTGCGACAGCTGGGAGGTTCCGAAGAACTCCTTGATGGCTGCAACAACGGGACGGATGTTGATCAGTGTCTGCGGCGTGATGGCCTCGACGTCCTGCGTGGTCATGCGTTCGCGAACAACGCGTTCCATACGGGACAGACCGGTGCGGACCTGGTTCTCGATCAGTTCGCCAACGGCGCGGATGCGACGGTTGCCGAAGTGGTCGATGTCGTCGATGTCGACGCGGAGCTCGTGGTCCTGGCCATCGCGCTTGCCCATGAGGGTCTTCTCGCCGGCGTGGAGCGCAACGAGGAACTTGATCATGGCAACGATGTCTTCAACGTGCAGGACCGAAGCTTCCTTGTCGCCAAGGGAGCGGTCGATGCCGAGCTTGCGGTTGATCTTGTAACGGCCAACCTTGGCCAGATCGTAGCGCTTGGCGTTGAAGTACAGGTTGTCCAGCAGGGACTGGGCAGCCTCGACTGTGGGCGGCTCGCCCGGACGCAGCTTGCGGTAGATGTCCAGAAGGGCGTCTTCGCGGGTTTCGGTGGCGTCCTTCTCCAGGGTTGCACGCATGGAGTCGTACTGGCCGAACTCTTCCAGGATCTGGCCTTCGGTCCAGCCGAGGGCCTTCAGGAGAACCGTGACCGACTGCTTGCGCTTACGGTCAAGGCGAACGCCGACCTGGTCGCGCTTGTCGATTTCGAGTTCGAACCATGCGCCACGGGACGGGATGATCTTCGCGGTGAAGATGTCCTTGTCACTGGTCTTGTCTGCGGTGCGCTCAAAGTAGGCGCCCGGCGAACGGACCAGCTGGGAGACGACGACACGCTCGGTGCCGTTGACGACGAACGTTCCCTTCTCGGTCATGAGGGGGAAGTCGCCCATGAACACGGTCTGCTGCTTGATCTCGCCCGTGTTGTTGTTCATGAACTCGGCCTTGACGTACAGCGGGGCCGAGTAGGTGGCGTCACGGTCTTTACATTCGGCCATGGTGTACTTCGGGTCAGCGAACTCCGGCTCGGAGAAGCTCAGGGACATGGTGCCCTGGAAGTCCTCGATAGGGGAGATCTCTTCGAAGATGTCGGCAAGTCCGGAGGTGGTGGCGACGCTGAGGTCGCCCTCCTCGACAGCCTTCGCTACCCGCGCCTGCCAGCGTTCGTTTCCGACCAGCCAGTCAAAGCTGTCAGTCTGCAGGGCGAGAAGATTCGGAACATCAAGGGGTTCGTGAATCTTTGCGAATGAGAGGCGGCGGGTGGCACCATCGGTGCTTGCCGTGTTAGCGGTTTCGTTATTAGAGGTGCTCGAGGCGACCAAGAGGGATCCTTCCACAGACCTTCAGGCGTTTTCAGATCTCCCCCGTTTGCATTCCGCGGAGTGCTCCGCAGGATACTTGTTCCGGTTCCGCTATATGACCCGGACCCAGCCTGCCCAAGGCCGTGCACGTTGAGGAACGGCACGTCAATGACGCAGCTGAGAGGTAAAGCCCACCGCTATATGAAGGCTGAAGGTTAACAGGGAAGACGCAAATATCTACAATACGGGAAAACAGCCTTCCTGTCTACCCCAGATCGTCCGGGATTGCAAGCACCGTTGCTGAAGGCACCTACATGCCCACGCATGATGCGCAAGGAATGCCTTGATGGGCGCCTTCGTTGAAGGGAGTAGGTTCACGCTTGCCCGCGATAGCCTTGCTACACCACTCCCGGATCGGAAGAGAGACCATGACCAACTCCGCTGACGACAATGATGTTGTCATTCTTGCTGCTTCCCGAACCCCACAGGGTCGGCTCAACGGGCAACTGGCGGGATTCACCGCCGTCGACCTTGGTGCGCACGCCATAACAGCCGCCTTGGCAGCCAGCGGCGCGAAAGCCGAACAGGTGGACGCCGTCATTATGGGCCAGGTACTGCAGGCCGGCGCCGGACAGAATCCGGCCCGCCAGAGCGCCATCGCCGCAGGTATCGGGTGGAACATCCCGGCCGTAACCATCAACAAAGTGTGCCTCTCCGGATTGACCGCAGTGATCGATGCTGCGCGCATGATCCGCAGCGGGGACGCGACAGTGGTGGTTGCCGGTGGCCAGGAATCCATGAGCCGCGCTCCCCACCTCCTGCCGGGTTCCCGGCAGGGATGGACCTACGGAGCCATCCAGGCCCTGGACGTCGCCGCCCACGACGGCCTCACCGATGCCTTCGATGGCCAGTCAATGGGTCTTTCCACCGAAACCAAGAACGTCACGCTCGGCATTGACCGCACCTCCCAGGACGAGGTCGCGGCCGCTTCACACCAGCGGGCCGCCGCGGCCATCGCAGACGGGACGTTCGACGTCGAAATCGCTCCGGTCAGCGTGAAGCAGCGCAAGGGCGATCCGGTGGTCCTCACCACGGACGAAGGAGTGCGGCCGAACACCACCGTGGAAACGTTGGCACCCCTCAAGGCAGCCTTCGCCACGGACGGCACCATCACAGCCGGCAATTCCTCTCCCCTGTCCGACGGCGCCTCCGCACTGGTGCTGGCAAGTCGCCGCTTCGCCGAGGACAACGGTTTGGAGTACCTGGCCGTGGTCGGTAAGCCGGGCCAGGTGGCCGGACCTGACAATTCCCTGCACTCCCAGCCGTCCAATGCGATCGCCCAGGCGCTGAAGCGGGCGGGGTGGACGGCAGAGGACCTGGACTTCATCGAGATCAATGAAGCGTTCGGTTCAGTGGCTGTCCAGTCTTTGAAGGACCTCCGCTATCCCCTGGAAAAGTGCAACATCCACGGCGGCGCCATCGCACTCGGGCATCCCATCGGCGCCTCCGGTGCCCGGTTGGCCCTCCACGCAGCCCACGAACTCAAGCGCCGGGGGACGGGCAAAGCCGCCGTTTCCCTGTGCGGTGGCGGCGGGCAGGGCGAGGCCTTGCTCCTGTACCGCGACTGATAGGAGACAGCATGTCTGAAAACGTGATGGACGGAGCCGAGCGCTTCCTAAAGGATGCCGCCGCCCGCGGACTGGACGTCGACGTCGTCGAACGTCCCGCTGCCCGCAGCCTCGAAGAGGCGGCTGGCATCCTGGGCATCAGCCCCGCGGACATCGTGAAGTCGCTGGTGGTCAAACACCGCGATGGGAGCTTCCTGTTCGCCCTCATTCCTGGGGATCGCCAGATTTCCTGGCCGAAGCTGCGCGCATTGGTGGGCGTCAACAAGCTCTCGCTCCCCCACGCCGACATCGCTTTGGCTGCCACCGGCTACGAACGCGGAACCATTACGCCCTTGGGCAGTACCACCGCGTGGCCGGTGTACGCCGACGCCACCATCACGGGGCGTCGAATCTCTATGGGCGCGGGCGCGCATGGCCGCAGCGCTTTCGTGGACGCCGACTCGCTTACTGCGGCACTCGGGGCGACCGTGGCGGACATCAGCGAACCTTCCTAGGTCAACGCGGGGTCACTTACGGCCGGTAAATCCCCCTGGGGATGGGCCGCAAGTGACCCCGCGTTGGTGCTTAAAGCAGGAAGCCCCGCCCGGCGAACCGAACGGGGCTTCCACAAGCAAAACGAGTTACTTGAGGGTAACCGTTGCGCCAGCTTCTTCGAGCTGAGCCTTTGCCTTCTCGGCAGCTTCCTTGTTGGCGCCTTCGAGAACAGCCTTCGGTGCGCTGTCAACCAGGTCCTTGGCTTCCTTGAGGCCGAGGGAGGTGATGGCGCGAACTTCCTTGATCACTGCGATCTTCTTGTCGCCAGCAGCTTCGAGGATGACGTCGAAGTCAGTCTTCTCTTCAGCAGCTTCAGCAGCACCGCCGGCAGCGGGGCCAGCAACTGCAACAGCAGCAGCCGTAACTTCGAAGGTCTCTTCGAAGAGCTTGACGAACTCGGAGAGCTCGATGATGGTCAGTTCCTTGAAAGCTTCAATGAGCTCTTCGTTGCTGAGCTTCGCCATGGTGGCGTCCTTCCATTAGTTGGTGCGGATCCGGGCTAAACCGGTCCAGGCACCAGAGTTTGATTGAGGGGAGAACTTAGTTCTCTTCGGTTGCAGCTTCGGCAGCGGCCGGTGCTTCTTCAGCAGCCGGAGCTTCCTCTGTTGCAGCCTCTTCGGCGGCCGGGGCTTCTTCAGCGGCCGGTGCAGATGCGCCGCCCTCTTCTTCAAGCTTGAGGCGCAGAGCGTCGATGATGCGTGCAGCAGCGGATGCGGGAGCCTTGAGGACACCAGCAACGCGGGCAAGCTGCAGTTCGCGGGACTCGAGGGCTGCCAGTGCGGCAACTCCTGCTGCGTCCAATGCCTTGCCTTCGAAGACGCCGGTCTTGATGACCAGCTGCTTGTTGGCCTTGGCAAAGTCCGTCAGGCTCTTTGCAGCAGCAACAGCGTCACCCTTGATGAAGGCGATTGCAGTGGGGCCGGCAAGCTGATCGTTGAATGCTTCAACTCCAGCTTCCTTGGCTGCAATGGCGCTCAGGGTGTTCTTGACGACCGAGAACTTGGTGTCCTGGCCGAGTGCAACACGCAGTTCCTTGAGCTGTGCAACAGTGAGCCCGCGGTATTCGGTCAGGACAGCCGCGTTCGATTCCTTGAAATCGTTGGTGATCTCTGCAACTGCGGAGACCTTGCTAGGCGTTGTCATAACCCTCCTTCCGGGGATAAAAGCCGATCTTCCGGGTCCCCGCTCACGAGAGCTAAAACTAAAAACGCCCCGCGCAGATGCACGGGGCTTGGCTCAACATGGTTTGATCCATGGAGACTTGCTTCGTTCACCTGCGCCGGCCGCCCTATGTTCAGGGTCCTTCGTCAAGGAATTCACTTGTGCCTCAGGGGCGCAGCTGCAGAATTGAGCTGGGCTCGAAAGAGTGGATTCCCATCAACCGACGGTCTTTGGTACTTCAAGATTACGGGAGACTGTGCAGCAAACCAAATCGGGGGCTGCCTACTCGGACGTCGTTGCTCCGGATGCCCGCCCCGGAAGTTCCTTCTGCCACAAACCCGTGACACCCGCCGTCGCGAATCCAAGCTGCTTATTCACTGTGAGGAGGTAGCGGTTCTCGGGCGCATTCCACGTGTAGATCACCCGGGCATCAGGGAACTGCTCGCTGAGCCTTTCCATGTTTGCCACCTTGATCAGCAGGCCCAGCTTGTTGCCCCGGTGTTCCTGCAGGACCAGCGTGTCGTCCTGGAACACCACATCCTGGCGGTGCGCCAGGACACTGATGGTGGTCAGGCCCACGATGCGTCCGCTCTCCACATGCTCGACGGCGGTCACCACCGTTCGCCGGCCCTGCGCCAATGCTGCGTCCTCGGTCTCCCGCAGGACGACGGGATCGAACACCATGCCCGTGGGTTCAACACCGGGGGCTTCGCTGTCCTCGTCGTCGCGGACCACCTCCCCGGCGGCGTTCTCCAGGGCGGCAACGGCCTCCAACCAGGGCTCAGGGCACCGGTCCGTCCAGTGGTGCAGTGCGTAGCGGCCGCCGTTGGCCTCGTCTGCTTCCAACTGGAGGGTGGCCGCCAGTTTGGAATCGAGCGGCAAAATGCAGGAACTGAACTGCTCGATGTGCTGCAGCGTGTAGCCGGCTCGTTTCGCGAAATCCACCTCACGGCTGCTGACCGGAACGAAGCCCGCACCACTGCCGGGGATCAGCTGGTCCTCGGGAATCTCCGTCAGGGATGTGGCCGGGTGGTTGGTGTCCACCAGGACCATGGTGCGGCCTTCGGCCCGCGCCAGCTCCTCGGCTGCTTCCAACAACTGGCGTCCTACGCCGCGGCTCTGGAACTCAGGAAGGATGTCCAGGGTGAACTCGGCCAGGTCCATGTTGTCCGCCAGGGGCAAGGCAATATCCACGGTGCCCACAATGTCGCCGTCCACTTTGGCCACCAGGATGATCTGGCGCTCGTAAGGATCGGAAAACTCCAGCAGCTTCTCCAAGGGGGTGTACGCGAGATCGTCACTCCCCCATGTCTCCATGCGGACCCTGCGCCCAACTTCCACGGCGGCCAGGAAATCATTGGCATCAGGGCTGTCCAGGGTGTCAGGCACCCACAGCTGCTCGATCTGAACGGTCTTCGCCTCGTCTACAGTCATCCCAGCCGTTTCTGCCATTCGCCTTCAAAGCCGGAGGGCTTGAATCCCAGGGCGATATTTATGGCCAGCATATGCCGGTTTTCATTGGCGTTCCATGTCAACACCGATGTGGCGTCCGGCCAGGAGTCCTTGGCGCTCCGCAGGTTGGCGATCTTCACCATCATTCCCAAGCCATGCCCCCGGTGTCCCGGAGCCACCAAGGTGTCCTCCTGGTAGATCACGGCAGGCCTCGCGTCACGGTAAGTGAGAACCGTGTAGGCTGCCAGTTCACCCGTGGCATCGTGCCGGGCCGCCGCCGTCAGCGAGTCCCCACCACTTGCTTGCCATGTGACTTCGTCCTGGCGCACCCGCGCAGCGTCCCACTCTTCACCCTCCCAGCCCAACCCGGCAATCGGGACCTCTGTGCTCATCAAGCCCTTGAGCCTGGCAAAGGTGTCCACCAGGTCCTCCGGGCAGCTCCCCCGCCACGTTACGAGGCTGTAGCCCAATGCTTTGGGCGCCACTTCCGCTTCGCACTTCCGGAGCAGTGCTTCCGGCGCCGGGAAGGGCAGCAGGCTGCTCGTTTCGACCTGTTCCAACGAATAGCCGTGGTGCAGGGCGAACCGGGTTGGCGCAGCGTTCAAGGGCACGCAACCTGCACCCGATTTCGACTCCAGGACTTCCGTGCCAGGCGCTACAAGCTGAATGGGCGCACCACAATACGCATCGAAGGACACACGTCCCAGTCCCTTCGCAATGCCCTCCAATTCTTTGAGGATCAGCGACCCAAAGCCACGCCGCCGATAAGGCGCGCTGACCACGACGTCCACGCCCGCCGTCGTCGTGTTCTCGCTCAAGGGCAGTGTCAGGGTTCCACTACCCACAACGGTGCCGTCCAGGCGGGCCAGGAAAACCTGCCGTTCTTCGTAGCTGTTGCCCTGCCAGAAGAGCACCGCCTCGGCAAAGGTGGCGCAGCGGTCCAGGTTGCCCCACAGCTCCAATTCGTGGGCTTCCGCCAACTGCTGGAAAGCGCTGAAGTCGGCCGACCCACCGGCCGCTGGACTCTTGGGGACGGCGATCCGTTCTACGGACAGCTCCCCACGTGCTGAAATGTTCGACGTCGACACGCACCACAGCCTACGGCCCACCTCCCGCAAGGAACAGGCATGACAACAAAAGGACCGCCCGGCTAAGCCGGACGGTCCTTCATGTTCAGAGCAAGGGCTCCTGAAGCTTACGCTTCGGTGAGGACCTTGGTGACGTTCGGGTCAACGGTGATGCCCGGACCGAACGTGGTGGCAACGGTAGCCTTCTGGATGTAGCGGCCCTTGGAAGCGGACGGCTTCAAACGAAGCACCTCTTCCAGTGCAGCTGCGTAGTTCTCGGCCAGCTTGTTGGCGTCGAAGGACACCTTGCCGATGATGAAGTGAAGGTTGGAGTGCTTGTCGACGCGGAAGTCGATCTTGCCGCCCTTGATGTCGTTGACAGCCTTGGTGACGTCCGGGGTAACCGTACCGGTCTTCGGGTTCGGCATGAGGTTACGCGGGCCGAGGACCTTACCGAGGCGGCCAACCTTGCCCATGAGGTCAGGGGTTGCCACTGCGGCGTCGAAGTCGGTCCAGCCGCCTGCGATCTTTTCGATCAGGTCATCGGAACCAACGAAGTCGGCGCCGGCAGCGATTGCTGCTTCAGCCTTGTCACCGGTTGCGAAAACGAGGACGCGGGCGGTCTTACCGGTGCCGTGCGGCAGGTTGACGGTGCCACGAACCATCTGGTCGGCCTTACGCGGGTCAACGCCCAAACGGAAAGCTACCTCAACGGTTGCGTCGAACTTGGAAGGGTTGGTGTCCTTCGCGAGGTTGATAGCTTCGACCGGGGCGTAGATCTTGCCAGCCTCGATCTTGGCTACGGCTGCCTCATATGCTTTGCTGCGCTTTGCCATGCTGCTGTTTCTCCTTGTGCAGTTGTGGTCTGCGGACCGCGCTGGGTCCTGCCACAGTCATGGGATCCGGCAAGGATCCTCACGACATTTCAATGTTCAAATGCCGGTTGCCCGGCGGGTGAAAGCTGGGATCAGCCCTCTACCGTGATGCCCATGGAACGGGCGGTGCCTGCGATGATCAGGGCAGCTGCCTTGATGTCGTTGGCGTTGAGGTCTTCCATCTTGGTGGAAGCGATCTCTTCAACCTGTGCCTGGGTCAGCTTGGCAACCTTGACGGTGTGCGGGGTAGCCGAACCCTTGGCAACGCCTGCAGCCTTCTTGATGAGCTCTGCAGCCGGCGGGGTCTTGGTGATGAAGGTGAAGGAACGGTCTTCGTAAACCGTGATTTCAACCGGGATAACGTTTCCGCGCTGGGATTCCGTTGCAGCGTTGTACGCCTTGCAGAATTCCATGATGTTGACACCGTGCTGGCCAAGCGCAGGACCGATCGGCGGAGCCGGGTTAGCGGCACCTGCCTGGATCTGCAGCTTGATGAGGCCGGTGACCTTCTTCTTGGGAGCCAATGTAGGGTCCTTCTCTCAATAGCTTCCTGGGACACAGGAGCGCGTCCCAGGTTGGTGGCCGCCATGGCAAGGCGGCCGGCCGCTCCCGAACTGCTAAGCAGGCAGGGCTGGAGCGAAATTTGTGAATCAGCTAGATCTTTGTGACCTGGTTGAATGCGAGCGTCACCGGGGTTTCGCGCTCGAAGATCGAGACCAGCACCACCAGGGTCTGGGACTCGGGCTTGATCTCGGAGATCGTGGCCGGGAGGGTCTCGAAGGGGCCTTCCTTGACGATGACAGATTCGCCGACCTCGAAGTCGACGGCCACGGGAGCCTGGTTCTGCTTGTTGACCGGCTTGCCCTGCTCTGCCTGCTCTTCTTCGAAGACCGGGGCGAGCATGGAGAAGACCTCGTCCAAGCGCAGCGGAACCGGGTTGTGGGCGTTGCCCACGAAGCCGGTGACACCGGGAGTGTGGCGGACGGCGCCCCAGGAAGCGTCGGTCAGGTCCATGCGGACCAGGACATAGCCGGGGATGCGAACGCGGTTGATGACCTTGCGCTGCGCGTTCTTGATCTCGACAACCTCTTCCATGGGCACCTGGATTTCGAAGATGTAATCTTCCATGTCCAGGGTCTGGATGCGGGTCTCAAGGTTGGCCTTCACGCGGTTCTCGTAACCGGCGTAGGAGTGGATGACGTACCAGTCACCCTCCTGGCGGCGCAGCTTGCCCTTGAATTCCTCGGCGGGATCCACGGGTGCTGCAGCAGCAGCGGCAGCCAGGGCGTCGCCGTCGGAATCTTCCGCAGCGTCGTCTTCGTCCTCGACATCGGCGGATGCGTCATCCGACTCGTCATCCACGTCAGCCTCGAAAGCGTCTTCGGAATCGTCGGCGTCGGCAGATTCGGGCGCAGCGGAATCAACCTCGGACTCTTCCACAGCTTCAGCTGCGGCGTCGTCAGTTGCTTCCAGCTCAGTCTCGTTTACCTCGAGCTCCTGCTCAGACACTTGGTCTCCTGCTTCCTCATTGCCTAACATGCCTATTTAAATGGCTCAATTCCGCAAACCCTGTCTATCCGGAGGAATTGACACAGTTTGCGGACAGATCCGCTTAGCGGTCCTTGATGCCTGACCCACCGAAGACCCAGCTGGCACCGGTCCCGAAGGCGATATCCAGCAGGCTGACGATGACCATCATGATGACCACGAACACCAGCACCACTAGCGTGTAGTTGATCAGTTCCTTGCGGGTGGGGGCAACAACCTTCTTCAGTTCACCAATGACCTGGCGGACGAAGAGTGCAATACGGGCGAAGAAGCCGCGATCGGCCTTCTTGGCGGGACGGCCCTTTGAGCTGCTGGCAGCTGTTTCGGTCACCTGGTCCTCACTCACCTTGCAAAGTCGTTGACCCGACTCTGATCAGAGCCATGGTTGCTGCGCGTGTTCCGGCGTTTCCGCCGGAACAGCTTGCGCAGGGCAGACAGGACTCGAACCTGCAACCTGCGGTTTTGGAGACCGCTGCGCTACCAATTGCGCCACTACCCTATGGAACGAATCCATGTTTCAGGCCGCACTTCAGCCTGTGGTGCTTTTCAACACCGGTGAACCAGTCTACGCAAGAATTTCGCGATAGTCGAACCGGCCTGTTCAAGCACCTCCGGATCCTGGATAAAGCCTGTGACCAGCAACATCAGTCACAAACTCCGGCAGGCACCCGGGAGCTCCGCAGAACAGCATAAGGTAGTTTACGTCGAATCCCATCATCCAGCCCATGAGCTGCCTGCGAAGAACGGTACCTAGATGTCAGCCGGAACAACTGCCGCCCGCATTTCACAGCGAATCTCCGCCATTGCCGAATCCGCCACCCTTGCCGTTGATGCCAAGGCCAAGGCATTGAAGGCCGCTGGACGTCCCGTGATCGGGTTCGGCGCGGGCGAACCCGACTTTCCTACGCCGGACTACATTGTCCAGGCAGCCATTGAAGCGGCCAGCCAGCCGAAGTACCACCGCTACTCCCCCGCAGGCGGTCTTCCCGAGCTGAAGAAAGCCATTGCCGACAAGACCCTGCGGGACTCCGGCTACAAGGTTGATCCTTCCCAGGTCCTGGTCACCAATGGTGGCAAGCAGGCCGTGTACAACACCTTCGCAACCTTGGTTGACCCGGGCGACGAAGTCATCATCCCCACCCCGTTCTGGACCACCTACCCGGAAGCCATCCGCCTCGCAGGCGGCGTGCCTGTGGAAGTTTTCGCCGGCCCCGAGCAGGGCTACCTGGTGACGGTTGAGCAGCTGGAAGCGGCGCTCACGGACAAGACCAAGATTTTGCTGTTCGTTTCTCCGTCCAACCCCACCGGTGCTGTCTACAGCCCGGAGCAGGTTGCGGAAATCGGCAAGTGGGCTGCGGCCAAGGGCCTGTGGGTGGTCACCGACGAAATCTACGAACACCTCACCTACGACGGCGTTGAGTTCACCTCGATCGCCACTGCGGCCCCGGAGCTCGGTGACAAGGTGGTCATCCTCAACGGTGTCGCCAAGACCTATGCCATGACTGGCTGGCGCGTCGGTTGGATGATCGGCCCGGCAGATGTCATCAAGGCCGCGACCAACCTTCAGTCGCACGCGACGTCGAACGTTTCGAACATCATGCAGGTCGCGGCCGCCGCTGCCCTCACGGGCCCGCTGACCGCCGTCGACGAAATGAAGGTGGCCTTCGACCGCCGTCGCAAGGCGATCGTCGCCGGACTGAACGCCATTGAAGGCGTTGAATGCCCGACGCCGACAGGCGCCTTCTACGTCTACGCTGACGTGCGGGGCCTGCTTGGTAAGGAATTCGAAACGTCCAACGGCCCTGTCCGCCCGGAAACCTCCGCTGAACTGGCGGCGCTCATCCTCGACGAAGTTGAAGTTGCCATCGTTCCGGGCGAAGCTTTCGGCCCCTCCGGCTACGTCCGCCTGTCCTACGCACTCGGAGACGAAGACCTCGCCGAGGGCGTCCGCCGCATCCAGGAATTCCTGGGTAAAGCCAAATAACGGTCCGTCCTGACGGCGAACGCTCTTCCAACCCCGGCGGGTGGAAGAGCGTTCGCGTTTAAGCAGGCGGGACGTGAGAGAGCGTTCGGCCCAAGGGGGCGGGACGTGAGAGAGCGTCAGAGGAGGCGGCGCTCGGCCGCCCACTTGGTGAGCTCATGCCGGCTGGAGAGCTGCAGCTTCCTCAAGACCGCGGACACATGCGTTTCAACGGTCTTGATGGAAATGAAGAGTTCCTTGGCCACTTCCTTATAGCTGTAACCGCGCGCGATAAGCCTCATGACTTCCAGTTCCCGGGCAGAGAGCTTGTCCAGTTCATCGTCCGCGATGTCCGCCGGAGCCGTCCCAAAGGCATCGAGCACGAAGCCCGCCAGCCGTGGCGAGAAGACGGCGTCACCGTCGGCCACCCGGATCACGGCGTCGGAAATCTCCTTGCCCGAAATGGTCTTGGTAACGTAGCCGCGCGCGCCGGCGCGAATCACGGAAACCACGTCCTCGGCTGCGTCGGAGACGCTGAGGGCCAGGAAGCTGGTGGTACCCAGCAGAGCGTTCGAACCGGCGATGACTTCCCGGCCGCCCCCACCCAGGCCACCCGGAAGGTGCACGTCAAGCAGCACCACCTCCGGGCGCTTCTCCGCGATAACAGCGATGGCTTGTTCCACGGTGCCGGCCTCGCCCACCACGTCCATGCGTTCGTCGAGGTCGGCTTTGAGCCCGGAGCGGAAGATGGTGTGGTCATCCACGATGACCACCCGCACCCTGCGTCCCGCGTCACTGTCAGGGTTGGTATTCATTGCTTCGATTCTCCATTCCGAGCATCACTGGTCCGTTGTTCCCCGGCTTCCACGGTTGCCGAAGGGAGCGCCAAGCGGACTTCCGTGCCTGCACTGCTGCTGGTGATTACCGCTGTACCGCCGTGCCGCTTCATGCGGCCGATGATCGATTCTTTGACACCCAACCTGTCTTCGGGGACAGCATCGGGATCGAAGCCGGGGCCGCGATCCTTAATGAAAATCTCCGTGCTGCCTGCCGTACTTTCCATGTACACAGAGACCGTTCCGCCACCATGCCTCGCAGCATTGAGCATCGCTTCCCTGGCAGCCTGGACCAGGGCTTCATGCCGCTCCGTCATGGCGGTATCCCCAACAGTTACCACCTCGACCGCCTGGCCGTGGGAATCTTCCACCTCGGCCGCCACGGATTTTATGCGGTCAGCGAGGAGCCCGGATTCCTTGGCCGCGTCGCTGAAGAGCCAGGCACGGAGTTCGCGTTCCTGCGCCCTTGCCAGGCGCACCACGTCCTGTTCGGAACCGGCCCGGCGTTGGATCAGGGCCAGGGTCTGGAGGACAGAGTCGTGCAGATGCGCCGCAATCTCGGCCCGCTCCGTCTCGCGTACCCGTCCGGCCCGTTCAGTTTCCAGGTCCTTCCAAAACTTAAGGCCCCATGGCAGGAGCACCAAGGCCACCCCACCCAAAACAGCCACGGATGCCAGCAGCGCCAGCCACGTTTGCTCCCACGAACCCGAACCGGACACCATCACCAGGACGCCGGCCACCACCAGCGCCAGGCCTGCTGCCAAACGAACCCAGCCGCCGGCTTGGTCGGCTTTCGTCTTGTCTACCAGGCCTGCCCTGCGGGTCTCGTCCAACTGCATCCAGGCGATCGCCGCACCACCCAGGATGGCCGCAGCCGGGATCAGCGTTCCCAAGGGGACGTCCACGCCGAACTGGCGCGCGATCAGGATGGCCGCCACCAGCAGCAAGGCGGCGCCCAACAGGATTTCCTTGCCGTACTGGATCCGCCGGAAGGAGAACCACGATGCCAGCGCTGTCCCGCCCCACCGGTCTTCAGCGGAGGCAGCGCCGAAGCCATACGGTGCTCCAGCCGGGCTGGCGGTACCTCCAGCCGCTGGTCCGGCCGTTGGTCCGGCAGCGGCCGTGCCACCGGCAGAACGGTCACCGGGCACGGTCGCCGACCCTCCGGCGTCGTACGCTGCTGTGGCGGGGCCGACGCCGGGTACCGGCACGGGCGGCAGGCTCACCGCCGGGGCAATGGGCGACGCCGGTCGGCGGGCGTTGCGCTTGGCGTTCTCATCCGCGGTGGGAACCATGGTCCACAGCCACGCGTAAAAGGCCACGCCCGCCCCACCGGCGAAGCAAGCCAAAATCATGCCGAGCCGTACGTATTTGACGGGCCAGCCCAGGTGGTCGGCCAATCCACTGCAGACGCCCGCGATCATGCGGTCGCTGCTGCGAACCAGCGCGGGGCGTTGTACAGCGGTTGTCATGTACCAATCCAAGCACGGATCAGGGTGCCCCGGACCGGGAACCAGCGTGGTTCGGGGGTCTCTCAGGGATCATTCAGGGTATCCCCCAGTAGAGGGCATGGGGCGCGGAACGGCAGGATCGAAGTATGAACGCGAACAGCATGAACCCAGAGGAACCCGGAACGCCTGGCAATGCCGGCCCGTCCGGTTCCAGTGCCTACACCGGTGCTCCTGCGGGCACGGGTCCCGAGGGCGGAAAGGGCGCTCCCACCATCGGGGACACGTCCCCTGCCCAGCAGAACTTCTTCGACTGGATCCGCAGCCAAGGCATCCGCCGCGGTCCGGACCGGTGGATCGGCGGCGTCGCGAGCGGCGTAGCCCACAGGTTCGGCATCGACCCCCTGATCGTGAGGGGCATCTTCATTGTCCTGGCGCTCTTTGCCGGCGTGGGCGTGCTCCTCTATGGCGTTGCCTGGGCACTCCTGCCGGAACCCGATGGCCGGATCCACGTACAGGAAGCTGCAGCGGGCCGCTGGTCCGGTGGCATGACGGGCGCACTGATCACTACCATCATCGGCCTGCCGGGCCTGGGGCGCGGTTTCTGGGGCTGGGGATGGGATGGACTGCCCGGCCTGTTCTGGACCCTCTTCTGGGTGGGCGGCGTCTTCTACCTGATCTACTTCCTGGTCCAACGCAATAAGGCGTCGAAGGGGACTCCGCCCGCAGGGCAGCAAAACTACGCAACGGCTCCGGGCAGTTCGCCCGCCTACGGCACGCCCACCACTTACAGCGCCGCGACGGCGACGGGCACCAACACCGGCGTTCCTGTTTACGGCCCGGCCCAAGCCGGCACCACGCACCACGGGCGTCCGAATCCGTCCGGCAGCTACGGCTCGGGCCCTGTTCCGCCCTCCGGCCCGTTCGGCCCTTCGGACCCGCGTCCGCCCTACGGACCTACTCCCCCGCAGGGCTGGCAGCCAAAACCCGCTGCCCCGAAGCGTAAAGGGCCCGGTCCCGCGATCGTCGCAGTCTCTGCCGGTGCTGCGCTGCTGGCCGGCGGAACGTTAAAGGCGCTCGACGCCGGCAACGTCATTGAGCTGGGCAGCTCCGCCAACGCCGTGGTTTGGGCCACGGGTGCGGCAGTCCTTGGCATCGGCATCCTGGTGGCAGGTCTCCGTGGACGGACATCGGGGTTCCTGGGATTCATGGCAATCGTGGCACTCATCATCGGCGGAATCTTCAACGTGGTTCCGCGGAACGGCGACCGCTTCAGCTTCCACGACGTGAACTGGACACCCACCAGCCTGGAGCAGGCGCGCCAGGGCATCAATGTCACCGGAGCCCAAGGCCGCTTGGACTTGAGCAATATGACCCTGGCTACGCCCCTGATCTCCGAAGTGGTGGTCCCCGTGGACGCCACCGCCAGCAACGTGACCGTTGTTATTCCGGACAACGTGCCCGTGGAGGTCAAGGCGGACATGACCTTCGGAAACCTCAACGAACGCGGCTCTGACCGCGGCGGCCGCCTCAAGGACGACACCACCGTCTACAACACGGACAAGCCCGGAGCCAACCTTGTGGTGAAAATTGACGGCACGTTCAGCAACGTGACCATCCAGGAAGGAAACTGACATGGGTACCAATGAGCCAGGCGAGGCACGCGACGCACAACCGACCGAGGCCCTGCCCAAGGAAACCCGTCCCACTCAGGCCCTGCCCAAGCCGCAGCTCCAGCAGATTCCCTTGACGCCACCGCTGGAACCCACGTACCGGGTGGAGCCCAAGGACGACGATGAGCCCCACCAGGCCAGGATCGGAACAATGGTGTGGGGTTTGATCGTCATCGCCTTGGCCGCCCTGATCGTCGTTTCCACTCTTGGCTGGGTGGCACTGAACGGCACCTATGTGCTGATCGGCCTCATGATTGGAGCCGGTGCGGCATTGATAGTCGGCGGCCTCTTGTCCGCCCGCAAGGGTTCAGCCAAATCAAAGAGTTCGGCCCGGTGACTTGGCCGTGCACGTGACAAAGCATCCACAACAAGGAAGTGTGTAGCCATGGACAAGTTCTTCAGCATCGTCAGGGGTTTCGGCCTGAAGCGTGGGCCACAGCGTTGGCTGGGCGGCGTCTGCGGAGGGATCGCAGCCAAGCTCAACGTGGACGTGGCGTACGTCCGCGTCGCGTTCCTGCTCTTCTGCTTGCTCCCGGGGCCCGCATTCGTGGTCTACATCCTGGCTTGGCTCATCCTGCCGGACCAGCAGGGCAAAATCGCCCTCGAATCCTTCATTAGCCAGCGTTCCAGGTAATAGCCTGAATCGCAGAGAAGCGCCCTGCCTGCCGGCAGGGCGCTTTTGCTTGTTTTCAGGCAGGTTTCCAATACCGCACGGCCAGGTTAAAAAGTAACCGTTTGTGTCCCACCCCACATGCCCGTCTACAATCATGGGGAGCTCAGCGTGGCGCTCTGACGTATTCCTCCAAGCCATGAGTGAGCAAACATGAAAATTGGCATTCTTACCAGCGGCGGCGACTGCCCCGGCCTCAACGCAGTGATCCGCGGTGCAGTCCTCAAAGGCATCGCGATCCACGGCCAGGAGTTTGTGGGTTTCCGCGACGGCTGGCGTGGAGTTGTTGAAGGTGATGTCATCGACATCCCGCGCACCATGGTCCGCGGTATCGCCAAGCAGGGCGGAACCATCCTGGGCACGTCCCGGACCAATCCTTTCGAAAACGGCGGCGGCCCGGACGTCATCAAGGCGCACATGGAGCGCCTGGGCATTGACGCGATCATCGCCATCGGCGGCGAAGGAACCCTGGCTGCTGCCAAGCGGCTCACGGATGCCGGCCTGAAAATTGTCGGCGTCCCCAAGACCGTCGATAACGACCTCGACGCCACCGACTACACCTTTGGTTTCGACACGGCCGTGCAGATTGCCACTGAGGCCATCGACCGGCTTCGCACGACCGGTGAATCCCACCACCGCTGCATGATCGCCGAGGTCATGGGCCGCCACGTCGGCTGGATCGCCCTGCACGCCGGAATGGCAGCCGGTGCCCACGCCATCCTGATTCCGGAACAGAAGGCGAGCATCGAACAGATCACCGAGTGGGTCCAGGAAGCCCACGACCGCGGCCGTGCCCCGCTGGTGGTCGTGGCCGAAGGCTTCGTACCTGACCACATGGAATCCCCGCACTCCGAGCGCGGCCTGGACACCTTCGGCCGCCCGAGGCTTGGCGGCATCGCCGACCAGCTCGCCCCCGAGATTGAGGCCCGCACGGGCATCGAGACACGTGCCACGATCCTGGGCCACATCCAACGCGGCGGCGTCCCCACCGCCTATGACCGTGTCCTGGCGACCCGCCTTGGCATGGCCGCCATCGATTCCGTGGTTGAAGGCCGCTGGGGCACCATGGTCGCCCTCAAGGGAACGGACATCTCGCACGTCGGTTTCGAGGAAGCCCTGGGCAAGCTCAAGACTGTGCCCCAGCACCGCTACGACGAAGCGTCAGTGCTGTTCGGCTAGTCCGCTAGGCTGAATCCATGACATTAGAGCCCACGTCCGCTGCAATTATCCAGCTGGCGTGGGCTCGCCATTTAGGGCTCGACGACGACGCTTTCGCCACCGCCGCTACCAGGCTCGCCTCTACCGGGGCTGCCCCGGGAGAACCTGCCCACAGAATCACCCGTGTGGACGAGTCCGCCCGGGACGTTGTGTTTCTGCGGTTGTTCGGGGTGTCAGCCCTGGTGGGACCGCAATGGGCACTGGACGCGGCAGCAGGGATCCCGGACACGGACCTTGCACAGCATGTGACGCTGTTGACCCTCACCCGTTCACATGGGGGGCACGGACTGGGATCGTCGGCTTTGTTCTTCGCCGACGATCTGCCGCTCCAACAGCCCTCGGACGACCTCATGGTCTCGCCGGGCAACCCCGAAGCCATCCTCCTGGAAGGGCTGTGCCCTCCGGATGACGTGAACGAAGTGGGACTCCAAGGCCTTGAACACCGGTTCACCATCATGAATCCGGCAGATGAGCAATCCACGCCTGTGGCCTGCGGAGCCTACTCCGAGTGGGAGGGGATACTGGCCGACATGGGTGTGCTGGTTGCTCCGCCATGGCGCCGGCGCGGCCTGGGAACACTGGCTGCTTCCATCGCCGCCCACGAAGCCCTCGCAGCTGGCCTTACGCTCCAATGGAAGTCCGACGTCAGCAACACCGGAGCACTTGCGATGGCCCGCCACCTTGGCTTCGCCACGGGCGGTCTCCACGCAAGCGTTCGGCTCGGCTGACTCCTCGCGGAAGTATTGTACAGCTGACGGCCCAAAGAAGCGCCAATGAGCACGTCAGCTGCACAAGAACACCACTGCTAGCTCTGGAGTTCGGCGTTCGCTTCCTCGGCTTGTGCAGGAGCCTTGCCACCCCAACCTGATACGGACTTCGGCTTCGCGAAGAACAACGCCACGATGGCGCCGACCAGGACGGCAAAGGCGGGCAGCAGGATTGACTGGCTCATCGCCGTCGAGAATCCTGCGTGGAGGAAGTCCGGCAGGACGCCGCCCATGGACGCTTCGCCGGCCGGTGCTGCCGGCAGTTCCGCGGCCAGACGGGATTGGATCAAGGCAGCGATAGCGGCCGAACCCAGTACAGCGCCAATCTGGCGGGTGGTGTTGAAGACACCTGAACCAGCACCAGCCTGGCGGGGATCCAGATTGCGTGTGGTGGCATTGGAGACCGGGCCCCAAATGAAGCCATTGGCAACACCCTGCAGAGCGCTCGGCAAAAGGAACATCCAGATGGGCGTATCAGGACCCAGCAGGGACGCCGTCCAGAACAAGGCACCCGACAAGCACAGCAAGCCGAAGGCTGCGAACCACCGCGGGTTGGCACGGTCGATCAGCTTGCCCACGAACGGCGCCAGCGCACCGGAAATCACGGCCATGGGGATCATGAGCAGCGCCGACTGCGTAGGCGTCAGGCCGCGAACCGTCTGGTAGTAGAAGATAGTAGGCAACGGAAACGCGGTCACAGTAAAGCCAACGACCATGATGGTGGTGTTGCCCAGCGAGAAGTTCCGGTCCTTGAACAGGCCCAGCGGAAGCAATGGCTCACCGCCGCGGCGCTCAAGAATCCACTGCCATGCGACAAAGAGGGCCAGCACAACAAGTCCCGTGATGATGAGTCCCCACACCGAAATGACACCGGAAACGGTGCCCCACTTGTAGGTCTGTCCCTCCTGGATACCAAAGACCAGCAGGAACATGCCCACGGCGGAAAGCAGCACGCCGACGACGTCGAAGGTGTGGCTGTGCGTGGTCAGCTTCGGCACGAAACGGGTCACCAGGATGAAGGCGACGAGTCCGATGGGAACGTTGACGAAGAAGATCCACTCCCATCCGAGGCTGTCCACCAGGACACCACCGAGGATGGGGCCCACGAGGACTGCCATGCCTGCAGTGGCACCCCACAGGCCCATGGCGGCACCCCGACGGTCCGGCGGGAAGATCCTGGTGATGACGGCCATGGTCTGGGGTGTCATCATGGCAGCACCCAGCCCCTGGACTGCACGGGCGGCGATCAGCATGGTGACATCACCCGAGAGGCCGCACCACAAGGAAGCCAGGGTGAACACCACCAGGCCAATCAGGTAGAGGTTTTTGGGACCGAACCGGTCACCCAACCTGCCGGTGATCAGCAGGGGCACCGCATAGGCCAGCAAGTAGGCACTCGTGACCCAGATGACGGCGTTGATGTCGGTGTTGAGGCCCTCCATGATGCGCGGATTCGCGACCGACACAATGGTGGTGTCGATGAGGATCATGAAGAACCCCACGACGAGTGACCACAGCGCGGGCCACGGTTTAGCTACGTTTTCCAAGGGATTCCTTAGGCTTGTTTGAAAGTTCGACAGGAGTTGGCCGGGGTTCATCCCAGGGCAGTTGCCCGCTGCTCAACTCCTCGAGGAGACCGCGGATCCACGCAATCTCCGTACGGCGCATGGCCTGTTGGTACGAGATATCAATCCAGTACTTACGGTCCAGTCCTTTGCCAGTCACGACGTCCTCGGCATGGACCAGGAAGTCGAGGTCGGCGGTGAGTGCCACCACCCGTTGTTCCAGCAATTCGGCCACCACCTGGGCCGGCAGGTGGTGGGCTTCGGCGATGGCGTGGGGGAAAACCGGATACTCATTGACGGGCGTAGACAGCATGGCCTGCAGCCGCGAGTCCAAGGCCTGGTGGCCGGCATCCGTAATCCGATACGTCGTCCGCTCGGGCCGGTTACCTTCCCGCTCGGTTCCGGTGGCCTCCACGAGTCCGTTTTCCTCGAGGCGGCCGACCGAGTGGTACAGCGTACCCGGACGAACCTTGACCAGCCGGTCTTCATGGCGGGCCATGAGCAGCTGGTACATCTCGTAGGGATGCATTGGCCCTTCGGCCAGAAGAGCCAACGACGCCACACCGAGTGGCGTCAATTCTGCAGCTTTGGGCATCCAGCGCCTTCCCCTCATATATTCCACAACAACTATTCCACGTGGAATAGTAGGGCGCAAGAAGGCCCGGCCGCCATGGCGACCGGGCCGTTCTAGTGGTGGTTCAGCCCAGGAGTGCCAGAATCTCCGCCCGGGCAAACATCGCGGCAGCCTCGCGGGCGGTGGGCCGACCGGCGTCGGGGTCCGCACCCGCATCCAGCAGGACCCGTGCGACGCTGGTGTAGCCCTTGAAAACAGCGCCGGCAAGTGGGGTCTGGCCGCGGTCGTTGGCCGCATTGACGTCAGCGCCGTGATGGAGGATCAGCTGCACGGCCTCGTCGTGGCCGTGGTAGGCGGCCAGCATTAAGAGGGAATCCCCTGCAGCATTGGTCAGGTTCGCCGGAGCACCGGCATCCAAGTAGCCCCTCAGTAAGTCCGTGTTTCCTTCACGGGCAGCATCGAACAGAGCGTGCGCGAGTGCCAAGGCGTCGTCGTCTGCGCCGCCCTCGGTACCGGCGTTGGTGGGTTGGCTCATCGGTGGGGTCCCTTCAGGAATCCGGTCTGGCGCCCGACGACCTGGCCGGCGTCGGGGGCGACGATCACTTCCTGGGCAGCGGTGTAAGGCTCGTCACCGTCCATCACTGTCAGGGCTTCTTCAGCCGACACTGAACGCTTGATGACAGCCAAGGCCACTGGCCCCATTTCGAAGTGCTGCGCCACAGATGTCAGGGTACCCACCTTGCGTTCCCCGGCAAATACGACACTGCCGACTGCCGGCAACGTGTGCTGCGAACCGTCCAACTGCAGGAACACGAGGCGCCGCGGCGGGTGCCCCAGGTTATGGACCCGCGCGATGGTCTCCTGGCCCTTGTAGCAGCCCTTGTTCAAATGGACGGAGGTGCGGAGGAGATCCAATTCGTGGGGAATGGTCTTCTCGTCAGTCTCAGCGCCAAGCCTCGGCCGCCACGCAGCAACACGGAGGGCATCCGCGGCCATCGCGCCCGCCAACGGCAGGCCATCCACGGCATGTTCCAGCTCAGCGGACGGCACCAGGTACTCGAACCAGGGCCGCTCGAGGCCCGGGTGGGACTCCTCCGGGACGATGCTGTAGGCATAGCCGCCCGGGCTGACATGCGGCCACGGATCTTCCCACACCAGGCTCGACGACAACTGCTCTACGGGCTTGGTAGCACCCACCACCGCCCACTGCTCAGAGACGTCATCGATGTCGACACGGAGCATGAACTTCATCTTGTTCAGCCACTCGGCCAAGGGACCTGCTTCTGCCGCCTCGACGATCAGCCAAGTGGTCGCGCCGTCGTCAATGACCCGGGCATCAAATTCAATGCGGCCTTGGACACTGAGGAGCAGCAACTCGCTTGAGACGCCGGCCTGCAGATTGGTGAGCTGCTGCGACGACAGCGTGTTGAGCCAGCTGAGCCGGTCCGGGCCGGACACAGTCACCACCCCGCGATGCGAGAGATCGACGACGGCGGTTCCGGTCGCCAGGGCGCGCTGCTCCCGCAGGGGTTCGCCGTAATGCGCCGCGACACCGGCGTCGAGGCCGGTATCTTCGACCGCGCCAGGGCGCGACAACAGGGGGCTCTTGTAAGTCATATGTAGTAGAAGTCCTTGAGGCTTAGCGGTATTCCGGATTCTCGAAATCAAAACGGGTGCCGGCTTTCCACTCCGCCGGAAGGTTGCCGTACGCGGGGATCCCGCCGGCATCCCGAAGGATCTTGGCCATGTGCAGGAGGTTCCACGTCATGAACGTGGTGTTCCTGTTGGTGAAATCACTCTCGGGGCCACCCGATCCTTCGTCCAGGTAGCTGGGGCCCGGACCCACGGGACCGATCCACCCGGCGTCGGCCTGGGGCGGGATCGTGAAGCCGACGTGCTGGAGGCTGTACAGCACGTTCATGGCGCAGTGCTTGATGCCGTCTTCGTTGCCAGTGATGAGGCAACCGCCGACTTTCGGGTAGAACGCCCACTGGCCCTGGCTGTTCAACTCGCCGGAATGGGCATACAGGCGTTCGATCAGTTTCTTGGTCTGCGATGAATTGTCACCCAGCCAAATGGGACCGGCAACCACCACAATGTCGGCATCGCGCACTGCGGGGTAGAGTTCGGGCCATTCGTCCGTCGCCCAACCATGTTCCCGCATGTCCGGGTAGACGCCGCTGGCGATGTCGTGGTCCACCGTGCGGATGAGCGTGGTGGAAACGCCCTGCTTTTCCATGATGGCGCGGCTGATGCTGATAAGGCCGTCGGTATTGCTCAACTGCGGCGAAGGATTAAGGGTGCCATTGAAGAAGACGGCCTTCAGGCCCTCGTAGCCCTGGGGCTTGAGGTGGGTGTTCACTATCTGCTCCTTTTGCTGGTTGCTGGGCGGAACGTACAGTGAGACCTCTTGTCAGGAAGACCTCTTGTCAGGAAACCCTGTTGAGGAAAGCCGAGGCGTGCGCTTCGAGGGCCTTGCCACTGGCAGCAACATCCCAGCGCCATAGCAGGTTGCCATCAACCAGGCCAAAGATCCGGGTAGCTGCGGTGTACTCCTTGGAGTGGCTCCCGCGCATCACCATGTCGGTGCTGAGCTGGATCTGGGGCCCCTTGATCTGGCCATAGTAGAGCTCGGTGATGCCACCGGGATGGGCAATCGACACCGAGATGTCGAAGCCGCCGTCGTCGTTCCGGCGCTCCTCCACCTCGTCCGCGGTCTTGAGCACAGGAACGATGTCGGCCGGAATCAGTCCCGGGCCGCCGTCGCCCTCTTCAAGCTTTCGCTCCAAGGCCCAGAAACCCGTCTCAACCGTCAACGGGCGCAGCTTTGCGCCGGCGTCGTCACTGAGCCAGGTTTCGGCCCTGTACTGCAAGTACGGAAGGCCGTTGTGGGTGAAGGAGACATGCTGGACGAAGTGCTCGGAATCCTCGTCTCCACTGCCTAGCCGTCCACGGCCTTCCCACTCACCAATGAGCCAGGAAAGGGGGACGAGTTCAGGCGTCAGGTCAGTTGGGATCTCAATAGGCACAGCGGCAACCTTGCTGGGACTGCAGGACCAAAGGTCCTACTTCTGTCCCTGGAACAGACGGTATACGACATAGCCGGCAAACCATGCCATCGCGACACTTGCCAGGCCGAGGAGAACGAGGAAGAAGATTTCATATGCGAGAACAGACATGATGCCATCCTAACCGTTAGTAGATGAGAAGTTTGTCGATGAAGTAAGCCAAGGCGCCCACGGCCCATACGGGTGCGACACCCATGCCAATCGCGGCAGCAAGGTTAAGCCGGCCGCGCCGCAACGTGGTCATCCGCCGGAAGCTGACCAGCACCGATCCGACGACAACACCCACCAGCGCTGCGGGAAGCACTGCAATGTCCGAGAAGACAAGGCCGGCCAACGGACCCATCAGGGCCGCCATGACCACGCCGAGCGGGGCCACGATACGGTCAGGCCAACGGATGATTCCCACCAGCAGGGCAACCGCAGCGCTCAGCCCTGCCACGAGGACCATTTCCTTGACCCCGTTGAAACGGGCACCGGCAATCCAGCCTGCGCCGAGGCAGTTCAGCAGGACGCCGGCGCAGCAGCCAAGGGTCGATTCGAGGCGTTGGGCCTGGCCCGTGCCCCGGACAAGCTGAACAACGAAAACTGCCATGACGCCCAAAGCCACGAAAGCGGGCGTGCCATCCAGGAAACCCGGTGCCGGCATGTAAGCCGCGGCCACAGCCGACCCCACACCCGAAAGCCCAATGACGGCAGCCAGGGTCTTCTTGGCCGGAACTGCCAGGAAATGCGGCCACCCGATGCCCACGGCTGCAGAGGCCACGATGCCCACGCCCACCATGGCTTCCCGGGAAACGAAGGTGCTGGCCACGATGGCTGCGAGCGCCACGAGTCCGAATACCCCGATGCTCCAAGACTTCACTGTGTGCCGACCTCAATCCGATGCGCCTTACGACCTCTCGACAATCCTGCCTTAACCCAGGCCAATATGTCGTAATTCCGCCCCCTGCCCGTCACGAATCCCTGTCTGGCCGGGCCCAGGTAGGTATACTCAGACTTCAACGGCGCACAGTGTATGCCTTGATCCCGTTACAACGGGAAGAGGCGGCCTGCGTGCTGTGACCGACCGGTGAGACTCCGGTTTCGACGCCCGATGATGCGCGTAAAGCCCATTGGAGGAACTATGTCGCACATCCTGCTCCTAACGAACAGCACCGGCTCTTCGGTGGACATTCTGCCTGCCTTGGAACTGTTGAACCACCGTGTGCACATCCTCCCTGCAGAACCCACAGCCTTGCTGGAAACGGACCCCACGGACATCGTCTTCCTGGATGCCCGTAAAGACCTGGTGGGTGCCCGCTCGCTGACCCAGTTGCTGAAGGCCACCGGCCTCAGCGCACCCCTGATGCTGATCCTCACCGAAGGCGGCATGGCTGCCGTCTCGTCTGCGTGGGCTGTTGATGACATCGTGCTGGACTCCGCGGGACCGGCCGAGGTCGAGGCCCGCATCCGCCTGGCCATGGCGCGGGCCGTCACCGGCGAAGAGGAAACCCAGACAGAGATCCGGGCGGCCGGCGTCGTTATTGATGAGGCGAGCTACACAGCGCGCGTCAACGGCCAACCGCTCAACCTGACTTTCAAGGAGTTCGAACTCCTCAAGTACCTGGCACAGCACCCAGGGCGCGTGTTTACCCGCCAACAGCTGCTGACCGAAGTGTGGGGCTACGACTACTACGGGGGCACCCGGACTGTGGACGTCCACATCCGGCGCCTTCGCGCCAAGTTGGGCGTGGACCACGAAAACCTGATCAGCACCGTCCGCAACGTCGGCTACCGGCTGACGTTGGTTCGCCTTCCCGACGACGAACTCTCCGAAGCCTGAGCACGTTTTGATGCGGACCTGATACAGAAAAGGCCGGAATCCCTGCGGATTCCAGCCTTTTCCTTGCTCTGTTGTGGAGGACATACGGGTCGAACGTATCGAGGCCACCCCACTGGTGGATCCCCCTCGCGTTCACTGCTGCGGGCTACCGCAAAGCCGAACGAGATATAGAGACTATCCCTGTTTAGCGGTTACTTCAAATCCCGCTGTTTGCCCGTGGCGTATAGCCTTGCATCATGAGTCACGCGCATCCGGAGAACTGGCCCGTCCTGATCGTCAACGGCGCGTTGGACGCCGAACTCCTCAAGGACTTCACCACCCTTGCTGCTGCGGCAGAGGAATCCGATGGGAATCCTCCCCTCTCGGAGCAGACCTTGGTGATGTTGCGCGGCGCCGACTCGGGTGAATCTTCCGTTCTGTCGTTCGCCATCTATGCCCCTGACGAGGATTCAGATCCGGCGACCGGAGAAGATCTGGCGGGGATCGCCGTCGTGGTTGAAGGCCCCGACGGCAGCGGCGTGCTGGAGCTGGCGGTCCACCCGAGCTACCGCAACCAAGGGGTGGCGGGCCGGCTGCTGGCCGCGCTCCAGGAAAAGCGGAGCCTGGACGGCCTCAGCGCCTGGTCCCACGGAAACCATGAAGCCGCTGCCGGGCTTGCCACCCGTTTCGGTTATCGGCCGGTGCGTGAGCTGTGGAAAATGCGGCTCATGTCTTCTGCTTCTGCACTGCCCGACGCCGGCCTTCCGGACGGGGTCTCGCTGCGCGCCTTCGTCCCGGGCCAGGATGAGCAGGCATGGCTGGACGCCAACCGGGCGGCGTTCTCACACCACCCCGAGCAAGGTTCGATGACTCTGGCGGACCTTGAGGCCCGCAAGTCCGAGGACTGGTTTGACCCACAAGGCTTCCTGCTGGCCGTCAATGGTGACGGCGAACTGCTGGGCTTCCACTGGACCAAGGTCCATCCGCGGCAGGGTCCGCACCCGGCCATCGGCGAGGTGTATGTGGTGGGGGTGACCCCGGCAGCCCAAGGCCTGGGCCTCGGCAAGGCCCTCACCGTGGCCGGGATCACCTATCTCCAGGACAAGGGCCTGCACGCTGTGATGCTTTACGTGGACGCCGACAATGAGGCTGCGGTAGCCCTGTATCAGAAGCTTGGCTTCGTTCGATGGGACACCGATGTCATGTACGGTCCGGTCGCCAAGGATTAACCTGGTGCGAATGCCGGGACATCTTGGATTCGGGCACCCGAATTGCTTGTAATGTGGGAGGAAACCCTGTCCTGAGCTTAGGAGAAACCCATGCAGCCGGACCCCGTCGGCACCGCCGGATCCACCTCGAAGGGCGCTACGTTGCCTCCGCGCTTCGGATCATCGGAGGTCCCGGCCTCGCGTGCCACACAAGACCGCATCGATATTCCTGAGTTCGCACCAAGCCTGGAGCCTGAAGGGGACATCTCCCCGGACCGTTTCCTTGATCGCGAGCTGAGCTGGCTGGCGTTCAACTCCCGCGTCCTGGAACTTGCCGAAGATCCGGACCTTTACTTGCTGGAACGCGTCAATTTCCTCTCCATTTTTGCCTCCAACCTTGACGAGTTCTTCATGGTTCGCGTGGCTGGCCTCAAACGGCGTATCGCTACCGGGCTTGCCGTCCCGTCCCCCGCCGGGCTGAGCCCCATCGAGGTACTGGAGCAGATCGGCGAGGAGGCCCACAAGCTGCAGGAACGCCATGCGCGGGTCTTCGCTGAACAAATCCGCCCCGCCTTGGCCTACGAGCACATCCACATCATGCACTGGGATGAACTTGATGAGGATGCCCGCCACCGCATCAGCGCCATGTTCCAGGAGAAGGTCTTCCCCATCCTGACCCCGCTGGCCGTGGACCCCGCCCACCCGTTCCCCTACATCTCCGGGCTCTCCCTGAACCTTGCTGTCATTGTCAGTAACCCGGTCAGCGAGAAGGAACTCTTTGCCCGTGTCAAGGTTCCGGACCAGCTCCCCCGGCTGATCTCCGTGGACGGTCCGCGTGCCGGCGCCATCCCCGGACGCGTGGCCCGGTTCATCGCCCTCGAAGAAGTTATTGCCGTGCACCTGGACAAGCTCTTCCCCGGCATGGAAGTCCTGGAGCACCACACCTTCCGCGTCACCCGCAACGAGGACCTCGAAGTTGAAGAGGACGACGCCGAGAACCTCCTCCAGGCCCTGGAGAAGGAACTGCTGCGCCGGCGTTTCGGTCCTCCCGTGCGCCTGGAAGTCACCACGGACATCAACCCGAACATCAAGGCACTGCTCATCCGTGAACTCGGCGTCGAGGAGTCCGAGGTCTACTCCGTGCCGGCACCCTTGGACCTGCGTGGGCTGTCAGCGATCAGCGGCATCGATCGCGCCGACCTCCACTACCCCAAGCACGTGCCACACACGTCGCGGTACCTGAACGAATCGGAAACGTCCAAGGCAGCCAACGTCTTTGCCGCGATGCGCCGCAGGGACATCCTGCTGCACCACCCGTACGATTCGTTCTCCACCTCGGTCCAGGCCTTCCTGGAGCAGGCTGCGGCGGACCCCAAGGTGCAGGCCATCAAGCAGACCCTGTACCGGACGTCCGGCGACTCCCCCATCGTGGACGCCCTGATCGATGCCGCAGAGGCAGGCAAGCAGGTTCTGGCCCTGGTTGAGATCAAGGCCCGCTTTGACGAGCAAGCCAACATTTCCTGGGCACGGAAGCTGGAACAGGCAGGCGTGCACGTGGTCTACGGCATCGTCGGACTGAAGACGCACTGCAAGTTGTCGCTGGTAGTCCGCCAGGAGGTGGACGGCCTGCGCCGTTACTGCCACATCGGAACGGGCAACTACCACCCGCGCACCGCCCGGTACTACGAGGACCTGGGGCTGCTCACCGCCAACGAACAGGTCGGCGAAGACCTGTCCAAGCTGTTCAACCAGCTCTCCGGCTACGCGCCCAAGTCAACGTTCAAAAGGCTGCTGGTGGCGCCCCGCTCGGTGCGTGCCGGGTTGGTGGAACGGATTGAAACCGAAATCCGCAATGCTCGTGCAGGTATCCCCGGCCTGGTGCAGATCAAGGTCAACTCGATGGTGGACGAAGCGATCATCGATGCCCTGTACCGCGCCTCGCAGGCTGGCGTGAAGGTCGACGTCGTCGTCCGCGGTATCTGCTCGTTGCGTCCCGGGGTTCCGGGACTCAGCGAGAACATCACCGTCCGCTCCATCCTTGGCCGGTTCCTGGAACACTCCCGCGTATTCGCTTTCGGGAACGGTGGCGAGCCCGTGGTGTACATCGGTTCGGCCGACATGATGCACCGCAACCTGGACCGTCGCGTGGAGGCCCTGGTGCAGTTGGCAAGCAAGGAAGACATTACGACGGTCATGGACCTGATGCGCCGCTACGTTGACGACGGAACAGCGAGCTGGCACCTGGACAACCAAGGCCACTGGACGCGTCATCACCTGGACGCCGACGGCAAACCGCTGTTGGATATGCAGTCATGGCTCCTGGAATCGCGTTCCCGGCAGCGAGCATCGGCACGGCGGTAGAGAAGCAGTTGAACAGCGATACCCCCGTGGCCGATCAAACAGATCACCCTGGCGAGTCGGTGGCCGTTGTTGCGGCCGGAGGCATCCCCTGGCGGCTCAACAAGGGTGCCCTTGAGGTGCTCCTGATCCACCGGCCGCGCTACGACGATTGGTCCTGGCCCAAAGGAAAGCTCGACGCCGGCGAAACGGTTCCCGAATGCGCCGCACGCGAAGTCTGGGAAGAGATCGGGCTTCAGGCCACCCTGGGCATCCCGCTCCCACCCATCCACTACCACGTGGCTGCCGGGCTGAAGGTGGTCCGGTACTGGGCCATCAAGGTCAATGGTGCGCAGCTGCGCCCTGATGGGAAAGAGGTGGACAGCGTCATGTGGTGTACCCCGGACCGGGCCGCCACATTCCTGAGCAACCCGAGCGATGTGGAGCCACTGGAATACCTCCAAAAGGCGCACGTCCGTGGCGAGCTGGACACGTGGCCTTTGATCCTGATCCGTCACGCCAAAGCAAAGCCCCGGTCCTCGTGGACCAAGGCCGAAGGTGACCGGCCGCTGGCGGCAACCGGCCAGCGCCAGGCTGTGGCCGTCCAGCGCCTCCTTGGCGTGTGGAAGCCCCAGCGTGTCGTCACCAGCCCATGGGTGCGGTGCGTTGCCACCATCGCGCCCTACGCCAAAGCCAGTGGGGCCAAGGTGAAGCTGGTGGAAGCCCTCACGGAACACCACCATCAGCGCTCCCCCAAAAAGACGGCGGCCGCTGTTGAGGCGTTGTTCGACAAGCAGGTACCCATCGCCGTGTGCACGCACAGACCCGCACTGCCTACGGCTTTGAAGCAATTGGGACAGCACATGCCTTCGGCTTTGCGGGCAGTCCTGCCGAGCGCGGACCCTTACCTGGCCCCCGGCGAGGTCATCGTGTGCCAGGTAGCGCGGGGGGCCGAACGGAAGATCGTCTCCGTGGAGCAGGTCAAACCCTTCGACGACTGACGTATGACTTGACCCCCGACTCTTTGTGACGAATCGTAGGAACTTCGTTTCAAAGACTTGGGGGTCTTGTTGTGGTTGCAGTGCTGGGACCGGGTATCGGGGCTGTCGTGGTGTACCTGTTCCTTCGGATGCTGGTGTGGTCAAAGCCCGATGCCCGGTCCTTGGCCTCGCATGGGCTCTGGGTGGGAATCACCGGCTGGATGGCCAGCTCACTCCAAGGGTCCATGAACGCCGGGATCCTGCCCGGAAACCCGACCGTGCCGGCTGCTCAAGCAACTCCTGAACAGATCGGCACCGCCCTGGCATGGCCCATCCTCGCCTGCCTCGCCATCCATGCCCTGGGTCAGTCCAGCTATCCAACGGCCAAGGGGCAACGCAGGTTTACCGAACGCTTGGGCTGGGAGTTCCTCCCCCGACTGCTCGCTTGGACCACCACATCGATATTCGCCTTCACGGCCGTGGTCTTAGCGTGGGTTGCCACCCTTCCCGGACACACCCCGGTTGCCCCTTCAGCTACCCCGCCACAGTCCCAGGCCGTCGACACCGGGTACTACGGTCAAGGACAGGACGGCAGGATTCCGGGCTGGGAGCTGGCCGCGTGGCTCGGAGGCGCGCTGCTGGTCCTCGCCTCCGGCACCCTGCTGTTGCTGTGGTTGATCGGGCGCCGCCGCCAGCTGGAAGCGCTCGACGCCGACGACGACCGAACCCTCCGTGGCATCGCAGCCAACCGGCTCCTGCGCACGGTGGCAACCATTGCGGCCGGCCTTGCCACCATTGCCGGGAATTTCGCGGCACAACCAGAAACCGGATCCGCGTGGCAATCGTCCTGGTTCAATGCCCTGGGCGTGGTCAATATGGCGGTACTGCTGGTGATGTTGTTGTGGCCGGTTCCCCGCATGCCTTCGCTCTGCACTGCAGGGCAGTCCACCAGCGTATGGGCCCTCCGTGCTCACCCCGGAACTCACGGAGCAGCCCGGCTAACCATCAGCATCGGCGTTGCGCTCGGCACGCTTGGAGGGCTGGCGGCCGCCGTGGGTTTCGTTGCAATGTACGCGCTGACCCAACCCCAAAATTCGTGGGTGGCACCCCTTGCGCTGGGGCTGGTGGCGGCACTCCTCCTGGCAACCATTTGGGGAGGAGACGTTCTCATCGGACGAAATTACGGAACCCTGGAGGCACCCGTCAGGTGGCCGTTACGACCAGTATCCCGCGGGCTGTCGTCTTTCGCGTTGGCCAGTGCGCTGCTGTTCGTTGCGTCCCTCACCTTCGTCGTGGCCATCCACGCCGGGCAACCATTCGCTGCGGCGACATGGCCGGCTGCCGTAACCGGGACCTTGCTGGTCGCTGCGGCAGGTGCCGTTGCTGTCCTTGCTGCCCGCCGGCGTCGTGGTATTCCCGAAGACGACGGCGACACCGGCTTGGACGCCGCCCTGAGGGCAATCTCCATGTACCGCATCATCAGGACGTTGAGCGCCTACTGCCTCGGGCAATCGGCCCTTCTCCTCATGACTTCAGGCGATGCCTGGTACCGGCTGTTCGTGCCCGCCACGGGGATCTATCCGCTCGCGCCAAGCCCCGCGGTTACCCTCGGAATGGTGCTGGCAGCGATCGCCGTCATTACCGCTGTGACCCCTGTTAGGGGACTTATCCAGGCTATTCCCCGCCCTCGACATGCCACCTCCGTGATGGCCAACCCGCCCCGGCAAAGTAAGCTGGACCCGTGAGTATCCCCACCCCCTATGAAGACCTTCTGCGCGACGTCATGGCCAACGGCACGCACAAGTCGGACCGCACCGGAACCGGGACGCGCAGCGTCTTCGGCCGTCAGTTGAGGTTCGATCTTGCCGAAAGCTTCCCCCTCATCACCACCAAACGGGTTCACTTCAAGTCCGTGGCAGTGGAGCTTCTGTGGTTCCTCCGCGGCGACTCGAACGTGAAGTGGATGCAGGACCAGGGCGTCTCCATCTGGGACGAATGGGCGGATCAGGACGGCGAGCTCGGGCCGGTATACGGAGTCCAGTGGCGCAGCTGGCCCACTCCTGACGGTGGACATATCGACCAGATATCCGAGGTCATGAAGGGCCTGGCCAGCAACCCGGATTCACGACGACACATTGTGTCCGCGTGGAACGTGTCCGAGCTCAAGGACATGGCCTTGCCACCATGCCATGCGTTCTTCCAGTTCTACGTGGCAGACGGCAAGTTGTCCTGCCAGTTGTACCAGCGTTCGGCGGACACTTTCCTGGGCGTCCCCTTCAACATTGCCTCGTACGCCCTGCTCACGCTCATGGTCGCGCAGCAGTTGGGCCTCGAACCCGGTGAGTTCGTGTGGACGGGTGGGGACGTCCATGTCTACGACAACCACGTGGAGCAGGTTGCCGAGCAGCTCAGCCGCGAACCGTACGAATACCCGCAGCTGAAGATCCTCCGCAAACCTGACTCGATCTTCGACTACACCCTGGACGACTTCGAGGTTGTGGACTACCGCCACCACCCCACCATCAAGGCGCCGATCGCCGTATGAGCACGCCTTCCGCCGACGTTCCCGCGCAACTCCCCGGCGTCATCTTTACCCAGGAGACGGCTGCCGCCATGACCGGGATCGGAATGATCTGGGCCCAAACCAAGGCTGGCGTGATCGGCAAGGACGGCAGCATGCCGTGGCACTTGCCGGAAGATTTGAAGCACTTCAGCCAACTCACCACCGGTCACCCCGTCATCATGGGACGCAAGACCTGGGAGTCATTCCCCGCGAAGTACCGCCCCTTGCCAGGGCGCACCAACATCGTAGTGACCCGGAACGCTGAATGGGCCTCCACGCCAGAAGCAGAAGGTGCACTGGTGGTTTCCTCGCTTGACGAGGCCCTCCTGGAATCCCAGTTCGCACCCGGCGGCCAGAAGGTGTGGATCATCGGCGGCGCGCAGATTTTCGAGCAGTCCATGAACCTCGCCAACCTTGCAGTGGTCACCATCATCGATGCCGACTTCGACGGCGACACTTTCGCGCCTGAACTCGGTGATGATTGGACTTTTGACACCATGGCGCCGGCCGAGGGCTGGCTCACCGCCAAAAATGGTACAAACTACCGGTTCACCTCGTGGCGCCGGAACGAACGCTAGGAACGACTGCATGCTGAAGAAACCCGAAACCCTGTTCGTGCTGGGCTACATGCTGCTGCCGCTCTTTGCCCTGATCTCCGCCATCGTGGGCCTGACGATGATCCTGGGCGGAAACAAGATCGTGGGCATCATCATCCTGGTGATCGTGACCCAGGTATTCACGTTTGGCTCATTCTTCGCCGTCCGGGCACGCAAAGCTGCTCTGGTTCAGGAGCATGAAGCCGGCAACTAGCTTTCCAGCCGGAAGCGGGCGTGGAGGTTGGATCGGCCGCCTGGCCGGGTGTCGTCGTCGTGCGTCCCGCCCGTGACGTAACCAACAGCGGCAGTCCGCTCCGAAAGTTTAGACTTGGTGAATGACTACAGCAGCTAATCCGTCCGTTGGACTGGTCGGTTGGCGTGGCATGGTCGGCTCCGTCCTGATGCAGCGCATGCAGGAAGAGAACGACTTCGCCAACATCAACCCGGTATTTTTCTCCACCTCGAATGCAGGAGGTGCCGCCCCGTCCTTCGCTGAGGGGGCAGGCAAGCTCGAGGATGCGTTCGATATTGAGACGCTGGCCAAGCTGCCTATTATTGTCACCGCCCAAGGTGGCGACTACACCAAGCAGGTTCATGGTGAACTCCGCAGCCGTGGCTGGGACGGCCTCTGGATCGACGCTGCTTCCACCCTGCGCATGAACGACGACTCCATCATCGTGCTGGACCCCATCAACCGCGACGTCATAGACGCAGGCCTTTCCGGCGGGGTGAAGGATTTCATCGGCGGAAACTGTACGGTCTCCTGCATGCTGATGGGCCTCGGCGGCCTCTTCAAGAACAACCTCGTGGAGTGGGGTACGTCCATGACGTACCAGGCCGCTTCCGGTGGCGGTGCCCGCCACATGCGTGAGCTCCTGAACCAGTTCGGCACCCTCAACAACGAGGTCAGCAGTGAACTGGAAGATCCCGCCTCCGCCATCCTGGAGATCGACCACAAGGTCCTCGCGGCACAGCGCACCGGCGTTGACGCCACCCAGTTCGGCGTCCCGTTGGCTGGCTCCCTGATTCCCTGGATCGATGCCGACCTCGGCAACGGCCAATCCAAGGAAGAGTGGAAAGCCGGCGTAGAAACCAACAAGATCCTCGGCACCGGAAACGGTACCGCCGGCAAGGACCACATCGCCATGGACGGTCTCTGTGTCCGCATTGGTGCCATGCGCTCCCACTCGCAGGCACTGACGCTCAAGTTGCGTGAGGACCTGTCCGTCACCGAGATTGAGAACCTTCTGGCCAAGGACAACGAGTGGGCCAAGGTTGTTCCCAATACCAAGGAAGCCTCCATGGCGGACCTGACCCCGGTGGCTGCGTCCGGCACGCTGGACATCCCCGTGGGCCGTATCCGCAAGCTCGAAATGGGCCCGGAATACATCAGCGCCTTCACCGTGGGCGACCAGCTCCTGTGGGGTGCAGCCGAGCCGCTCCGCCGTATGCTCAACATCGCGACGGGCAAGCTCTAGTACCCGCCCGCCCCGAACGTCGCTAACCCGCTGTTCTGTTGCTGCCCAGCAACGGAACAGCGGGTTTTCGACTTCCTGCCTTGGCCAAGGCGGTTTTGAGCAGACGCTCAACCTCCCAGGGCCTGCTGAGGTCTCCCCACTCGATCCTGATGACGTTCCAGCCCATTGCCATAAGGGCTTTCTCCCGCCGCCGCTCCTGGAATATGACGTCCTCAGTTGGTGCGTAGTCGAAGTACTTGGCTCGACCATCGAACTCAAGGATGAGCTTGTGGTCCCTCCAGCCGAAGTCTCCCCTGTAGGTTCCGATGGGCGTCGTGACCTCTACCTGAAGGTCTGCGCCAACGATGCCGAGCCGGTCCAGAAGCGCACGTGTGCGCGTCTCCCCTACTGATTCGGACCTCCCATCCATGGCGTCCAGGATCCGCCACAAGCGTCGGGCACCCCGCGTGATCGCTCCGGTGCTTAGGTAATCCCGCAGAACCTGCGGATCAGCACCCTTTCGAAGAGCTTGGTCCGCGATTACCAGAGCCCGCTCAAAGTCCAAGGTCCGTGCACAGTCCACCACGGTGCGCTCAAGGCTGGTGATCGGGATGGGCCTTTGCCAGGGGGCCAGCACCTCGACGATCTCAGTACCCGACAGCGGCCCTCCGTGGGCCACGACATCGTCACCAGAGCTCCCCTGGGACGGGGAAAACGGTGTGGTCACGTGCACCTGGGCACCACTGTCCCAAGGGGAACATCCGTGCAACCGTGCGGCACTGACATGACTGTAGACACTGGTTGTCCGCGCGCCACGATGATGCGCCTCTATACGCAGCAGGTCCTGTTCCCATGGCTTTCTCCGATGCCAATCCTGGGCCCTGACGTAGGCACCACGCCTAAGCCTGATCAGTTTCCCGGAGCGGACGCCAGTTGTGAGCACCCGATCACTAAAGCCGAGTCCGGACAAGTCTGCTGTTGTCGCTACCGAGGTGCCGGGCCAGAGGCGCGAGATGTGGTGATCAAGTTTCTTTGTTTGCATGTGTCCATCCTCCGGGCGCGCGGACATAGCCCACCATGGGTCAGTTCCCGTATGTGGACAACCCCGACCAGCCCATCGGAGTCGGGGCGCCGAGGAGTGCCCCAGCCCTCCCACTTCCCACCCAAACCCGTGGCCAACCCGCTCCAACGTCGTTGGGCAGCGACGGAACAGCGGGCCAGCAACGGATTACCCGGCCCACGCCCAGACCTACCCACACGGCCCCACCCAAACCCGTCGCCAACCCGCTCCAACGTCGCTGGCCAGCAACGGAACAGCGGGCCAGCAACGGATCACCCGGCCCACCCCCCGAGCCACGCCCACCGCCCCACCCAAACCCGTCGCCAACCCGCTCCAACGTCGCTGGCCAACCACGGATCAGCGGGCAAGCAACGGAACAGCGGGCCGGCCTCAGCTCGCCATGAACTTCAGGTACGCCCGTCCCTGAGCCTGGAACGCCCGCTCGGCGGCAGGACCAAGCTCGCCTGCAAACGGTTCCGGGACCACCCCGGCGTTCTTCCCGGAGCCCAAATGGGCCCAGGTCCCGACTACGTCGCCCCCGGACACGATGACGCGCTTGAAGACGCCGTTCTTCCCCGGCACCACCCGTTCGGCGTACTCCGGGGCGAGAACCAGGCTGCGGTCCTGGTAGCCGAGAAGGTATTCGTCAAACCCAGGCAGTGCCAGCAGCGAGCGGGAGCCGGGAACGCCGTCGTCGAGCATTACTGCCGCTTGGGGTGACAGCCAGTAGCTGGCGCCGCGGAATTGAAGCTCCTCCAGGCGGTCCCGCACGGCTGCCAAGGCAGCGCGGGCCTCGGTGAGCGGCACTTGGCTCCACCACGAAAAGTCCTTGATGGTCGCCGGACCGTGGCCCCGGAAGTACCGGAAGAGGAGTTCGGCTATCCCTTCCTCACGGCCCAGGTCCCTGGACTCCGGAATCCAGTCCTCGAAGGGTACAAACAGTTGCTGGACGCCGGCTTTTCCGCCAGAGGCCGCCATGGGTCCTTGGACCAGCCACGCTTCGCGGCACAAAGTTCCCAGGATGTGGATGCCCCGCTGGGAGGTAGTGGGCTGGCCGGCTTCCTCAAAAGCGGTGAACAGCTGTTCGCGGGTTGCCCCGGCGGCACCCTCTCCTGTCTTGAGGACTTCGGCGGTTTTGTAAGCTATGTCCCGGCAGTGGCTGATGTCGTCGGCAGTAATGGCCAGTTCGCGGTGCCGCCCCGCCACGACGGTTGCCAGCCGACCGCTAGTGATCCCCAGGATCCAGCGCAGATCTTCGGGTGCCAGCAGGTGCAGGGTCCCGCGCATGGGCCAGGAACGAACCACCGTCCCGGCATCGAGGGCTGCGCGGACGTCCGAGGCCGCAATACCGGGCACGCGTTGCCCCACAGCCCAGAAAGCCATTCCCAGATCCTGGGCCTGCATGGCGGTCATCCAGCGGACAGCGTCGGCGATACCGGGGAAGCCTCCGGCCAGCAGGCCCTGGCTGGCGAGCCGGAGCCGGCCCATGACGCGGGGAGTCAGCGGTGTAGGCATGCTTCATCCTAAGAGCGCGTTCGGGCACAGGGAACCTTGCCGTGCCTCCCAGCCGTCACCCAGCAGGGGAACCTAGGATGAGTTCATGCTTTTTGGTGACCTCGCTCCGTTCGTGCGGCCGATGAGCCGGTGGTTGGCTACCGCCGGCTGGTTCTGCACGCTCGTTGGACTTGGTGCCGGGCTGATCGTGGCCGTCGGGACCGGCGTCAGCCTTTCTCCATCGATGCAGGCCATCCAAACCGTCAGTCTGGTCGCAACGGCTACGGCCGCGCTCCTCATTGGAACAGCGGCGGCCAGCCAGCCCGTGTCCGATCGTGATGATGACGCCCCCGAGCCGTGGTTCTACCCGGCCGCGGCCGCCCAGGTCCGCAGCTTCCTGCTCGGGTCAGTTGTCATGCTCCTGGGCTTGGTGGGCTTCGCTGCAGCCGGGCTGTTCATGCCGAGTGGTCCCTCGCCCCAGAGCATCGCGTTCAGCCAGATATTCCTTCTGGGCTCCATCAGTTGCGGGTTGACGTTCTTGCTGCTCAACAAGGTCCTGCCGATCGCCGAGCGGCGAACACGCTAGGACCGCCGAGGGGCAAGATCCTGGGAGCCCCCCAGCGAACGCGCCTTAGAGGGACACACCGATCAACAGCGGCTCCGGGTGCAGCTCAATACCAAAACGCTCGACGACGCCGGAACGCACCTCGCGCGCGATCGCCACCATGTCCGCGGCTGAGGCTGACCCACGGTTGGTGATGGCCAACGTGTGCTTGGTGGACAGGGACGCCCGGCCCCCGGAAACACTGCCCTCCTCAAGCCCGAAGCCCTTCCCGAACCCGGCTTGGTCGATGAGCCAGGCGGCGGAGAGCTTCACCAGTCCATCCGTTCCGGCGGGGTACTGCGGTGCGTTCGCGGGCAGCCCCGCGGCGCGCTCTGCGGGCACGATCGGGTTGGTGAAGAAGGAGCCGGTGGAGTAGGTATCCCGGTCCTCTGCGTCCAGTACCATTCCCTTGGAGGCCCGGAGCCGGAGGACTTCACGGCGGACATCGTTGGAGTAGGCGCGCTTGCCTGCCTCCACGCCCAGCACCCGGGCCAGCTCGGCGTACCGGATAGGGGCACTCATCCGACCCAGCGGCAACTGGAACTCGACTGTCAGGACCACGTAGCGCGGCGAGCCCTCCACCGTGGTCTGCTTGAGGATGGAGTCGCGGTATCCGAACTTGAGCTCGGAGTTGGTGAAGGTCTGCACGGCGTTGCGTTCACGGTCCCAGGTCCGCACGGCCGCAATGGTTTGAGATACGTCGGCACCGTAAGCTCCCACGTTCTGCACGGGCGTAGCTCCTGTGGCACCCGGAATGCCGGACAGTGCTTCCAAGCCGGACCATGCGTGCAGGACGGCGTGTTGGACCAGGGCGTCCCAGTTGTGGCCGGCCTGTACCACCACCGACACGCCTCCGCAGCTGTCCTCGGAGTTCACTGTGAACCCTTCGGATGCGATCTTCAGGACAGTGCCGGGGTAGCCTTCGTCCGAGATGAGAAGGTTGGATCCGCCGCCGATGATGAGGAGTTTTTCGCCTGCAGCGTCAGCCGACCGTACGGCGTCGATGATTTCAGCCTCGGTGCGGGCCTCCACAAAGTTTCCTGCGGGGCCGCCAACAGCGGCGGTGGTCAATTCGGAAAGCAGCGTCTGGGTCACCAATCAAGCCTAACGGGCTTCGTTGGGCTCCATGGACTTCCTTGTGGTTTGGCCGGCGAGGGGAGCCAGGAAGAAGCTGACAACCAGCATCACAAGAGGTGCAAGCAGGGAGTGGAGGATGCCAAAGTGTTCGGCCAGCAGGCCAAGGAGCGGCGGTCCGCACAGAAACGCACCGTAGCCAATGGTGGAGACGACGGAAACGCGGGCGGCAGCGTGCACGGGGTCATCAGCTGCGGCGGACATTCCCACCGGGAACCCCAGCGAGGCACCGAGGCCCCAGACCGCCAAGGCCACGAACGCGAGCCAGGGCACCGGAGAAAACACAAAAAGCGCCAGACCCACGACGGCGGTGGCCGAGCACCAGCGCATCACCACTACCCGCCCAAAGCGGTCAAGGATGACGGTGCCGGCGAAGCGTCCAATAGTCATGAACGTCACGAACAGTCCGTAGCCAACCGCTCCTGCCGCGTCCGATTGGCCGTAGCCGTCGGACAGTGCCAAAGCCACCCAGTCTCCAGCAGCGCCTTCGGCCAATGCCAGGCCGAGGACAAGTACGCCGATCAGCAGCGTTCGACGGTCACGCCAAGCAAGGGCCACGAGCCGTTTGTTGTCCAGTGGTGCAGCCGCGGTCCCGGTTTCCGCCGTAATAATGGGCAACGGTCCAGTAGAAGGGTCCTGGAAAGTATCGGTTTCCTCCGGACGCGGAGCACGGGCCGGCGCCGCAGTCTTCTCGGCCCGGAAGAAGAATCCTGCGGTCACCACGGAGCCCGTCACTACGACGCCCGCGATGAGGAAATGCCAGAACACGGCCAGGTGCACGGCGGCGGCCCAGGCACCAAACCCCGCAGCCGCGACAGTACCGAGGCTGAAGGCGCCATGGAGGTGCGGCATGACGTGCCGTCCCAGAGCCCGCTCCATGGCTGCGCCTTCGACGTTGGACGCCGTATTCCAGCTGGCAGTGCCAAGGCCCAGTACCACCAAACCCGTGGCAACAACCGCGGGGTTCGCCGCGATGGACGCCCCGACGCCAACAGTGACCAGGCCTGCCCCCACCATGCAGCTTCCAATCCAGCTGGTGAGTTTGGGCCCGAGCCGCAGCACGATGAGCCCGGATGCGGAGATCGAAATGAACGACGCCACGGTCATGCACATGAGCAGAAGCCCGATGCCGCCGGGGGTCAGGTTCAGTCCGTCACGGATCGCCGGGAGCCGCGACACCCACGTGGCGAACGCAACGCCGCTGGCCGCATAGGACGTCAGGACAGCGACGCGCCACTGGATCATCTGGGTCGCAGTGGCGCGTTGCGGGGAAGGGTTCGGTTGATTCAAGAGACCTTCACGACCGCCTGCGACTTCATGAGGACTTTCTGTCCGCCGGCGACGACAGTGAGGTCGATACGGGCGGTGTGGGCGTCGGCGTCGAGGGCTCCCACCACACCGGTGACATCGATGACAGCGCCGGGTTCGTCCGTGCCGGTGGTGTCCGTGACCAGGACTGGTTTGGTGAAGCGGGTCTGGTAATCGACGACGGCGGCCGGGTCGCCCGCCCAGTCACTCACCAGCTGCACTGCGGCTCCCATGGTGAACATGCCGTGCGCAATAACTCCGGGCAGTTCAACCGAGGTAGCGAAGGCTTCGTTCCAGTGGATCGGGTTGAAGTCGCCCGAGGCCCCCGCGTACTTGACCAGGTCCTGGCGGGTGACGTCGATGCTGCGGGTACCGATTTCCTGGCCAACAGCAAGTTCTTCGAATGTGAGGCTCATGGTTACTGTCCCTCTCCGCGGACCAGGATGGATGAGGTGGTGGTGGCGACCTTTTCGCCCGCTTCGGTGGAAATTTCGGAGCGTGTGGTGATCATGGCCCCACCACCCATGGCCCGGACGCCGTCGACATGCAGTTCGGCCACGAGACGGTCACCGGCAACAATGGCGCGGTGGTGCGTAAACCGCTGGTCGGCGTGGACCACGCGGGAAAAGTCGATGCCGGACGCGGGGTCCTGTACAAGCTGCGCGTCTGCGCGCTGGGCGACGATGATGGCGAACGTTGGCGGGGCTACGAGGTCGCTGTGTCCGAGGGCTTTGGCCGCCTCCACGTCAAAGTGCGCGGGGTTGGTTGCCTTCACGGCCTGGGCGAACTCGCGAATCTTTTCGCGCCCGACGTCGTATACCTCTGCGGCAGGGTAGCTTCGGCCCTGCAGGTCCGGATTGATACTCATGATCCAACCCTATCGGCCCGAAGGGTTGGTTTACTTCCTGTAGTCCTTGCGGATTTTCTGGCCGCGGACCACGAGCCCCGCAACGTGCAGGAGCAGGCCGACGCCGATCAGCGGAAGCGATGCCAATGCCAGTCCCTGGTTGCCGGACGTGTTGCCCACAATGCTCAGGATAATTCCGACGGCGATCAGGCCCATGGCGCCAAAGACCAGCACTTTGTAGGACGTAGGGGCGGTGGCCCAGAATTCGTTCAGCACCGTCCAAGTCTACCGGCGGGCGTTGAAGGGGTTGCGTTGCGGGGCCCACTCTGCGCCCCACGACCACGAAATACCCCGCACAACAGGCCCCACAACGGGAGGGGGTTAGAAGAGGGAGTCCTGCAGGGCCGGTATCTCGGTGGTGTGCGGGCCGAACTCCACTTCGCGGCCCTTCAGGGCACCGAGGTCTGCCACGAAACTGCCTTCAACCTCGTTTCCCGAAGCATCGGGGAGGCCAACCAAGGCGATTGCTCCGCTCAGCGAGCGGACCCGCACACCGTGCCCACCGCCGTCGAACGTTGCCGGATAACGGTGGCGAAGGCCGGTGTGCGCGGCGCAGAGGGTGTCGGCCAGCTCGGGCCTCTCCCACTCTTCCTCCACCACCGCGTAACCGGTCATGGCCAGGCCGCCCAACAGTTCCCGCACGCGCCCGGCATGCCGGCGGTTCGCAGCGGCAAGCTCGACGCCGGAACGCGGCTCCACCAGGCCGGTCACCTTTGCCGCCGAGCGGACCTGCTGGACGAGGCCGAGTTCGCGGGTTACCAGGTCCTCCAGGACACGGACAATGCGGCCGTCTTCGGCGTGCGCCACGTAGGAGGCATGCACGGCGCCCTGTTCAGCAAGGCGGTTCCACTTGCGTGGCGCTGAAGCTGTCCCGACCTTGCTTGCACCGTTCGCGAAGGTGGCCACGTAGAGCCAGTGCGGTTGCATGAGGTAGGCCCTCAGCCCTGACGGTACGGAGCCACCCCGGTGGAAGTCATGCATCAACCGCGGCTCGTCGCGCGCAAAGCACGCACCGCACTGCTTGCCCCGCTCCGCCGGGGCACCACTGGGGCAGGGAACATACGTCCGGTCTCCGGGTCCGTGGACCCTTGTATGGCCAAGGCACCACAAACCGGGGGCAACGCGAAGGCCCAGGGACGTACCCCGGGCCAACGCAACATCAGTAAATTCCGCCTGCGGCGACCACAGTCTCAACGCAGGGACGGAAGAGTCCCATGAGACTCCGTGGACCATCATCCCTACAGGGAAGGCTGGACTCCGAAAGCCACTGCGAGCTTCATGATCTTCTCGGCACGGCCCAAACGCGGGAGATCGGAACCGTCGCGGATGACACGGCCGTTGGCTTCGAAGTCGTTCATGAAGTCCGTGGCCCAGGCGACGTCTGACGGGGTGGGGCTGATGACTTCGTTGATGACCGTGGTCTGGTCAATGGCCAGGCACAGCTTGCCGGTCATGCCCATGGTCACGGTGATGCCGGTCTGCTCGCGCAGGATCGGGTGGTTGGTTCCCACGGTGGGTCCGTCGATGGGGCCCGGCAGGTTACCGACGCGGCTGGCGACAACCAGCTTGGCGCGCGGGTAGGCCATGGCCTCGGGCGTGGCCGCCATGCCGGTGTCGCGGCGGAAGTCGCCGGAACCGAAGGCGAGGCGGAAAGCGCCCTGCGCACGGGCGATGTGGTTGGCTTCCTCGATGCCGAGGGCCGATTCAACCAGGGCCACAACGGGGGTCTTGCCATCCATGCGGTGGTACGACTCGGTGACCTGGTCAGCGGACTCGGTCTTGGCGAGCATGACACCCAGAAGTCCGGGCGTGCCACGCAGTCCGGCAAGGTCGTCGGCCCAGAACGGACTGGTGGCGTCGTTGATCCGGACCCATGCCTGTCCACCTGCGGTCAGCCAGTTCACCACGTTCTCGCGGGCGGCATCCTTCTGGGAGGGGTCTACGGCGTCTTCAATGTCGAGGATGATCGCGTCTGCCCGCGAACCCGCAGATTCTTCAAAAAGCTCCGTTTTCATGGCATTGACAAGAAGCCAGGAACGGGCGATATCGGCAGGAATATTGCGGGTAGGCCGAATGGACTCGGCGGCGATGCTAGACGTCATGTATCTACCGTATCCGTCCCGCGCGCCGCAAGGCGAAGAATTTCGCCCGGTTGTGAGGATCAATACGAACTAAACCCCATATGACTGTGGGGTCCGGCAGTATGAACGCCCGACGGCGGTACCCGCCAGTCACACGACGCCCACCGGACGTTGTTGTTCACAGGGCTCAACGCAGCGTCTTGTGTCCCCCGGTTGCCGGGAATTGCCCGCGATTTCTTCCCGTGTCGGGCTGTTTCGTTGCGTTTCCGGGCGTTACCGCGGCACTTTCCAGCCACCGTCGAAATGGGCTTTCATCGTTCCCAAGCCGTTGCACGGGTATTACATCTCCGGCATCGGCCGACCACCCAACACCCCCATCATCTGAAAGTAGCTCCCATGAAACTGCATCTGCCCCTCCTGAGCGTCGCGGCCGCCGTCGTACTAGCGCTGACGGTGTCCGGCTGCGGCGGTGCAGCCGAAGCCGGACAAGCCAACCAAGCAGGCAACGAGGTCAAGGAACTCCGCTACCAGGGCTCAGCGAACAACGTGACCTTCCCCGAACTCGCAGCGGACCTGGGCTACCTGGGCGACCTGAAACTGAACTGGGTTGGCAACACCACCAGCGGCCCGCAGGACATCCAGTCGACAGCGACCAACCAGACCGACTTCGGCGGCGCCTTCTCCGGTGCGGTGGTGAAGCTGATCGAGGCCGGAGCGCCCGTGAAGGGCGTCGTCAACTACTACGGCTCGGACGACAAGAACTTCAGCGGATACTACGTCAAGGCAGACAGCGACATCAAAGGTCCGAAGGACCTGATCGGCAAGAAGATCGCGGTCAACACCCTCGGTGCCCACCACGAGGCAGTCATCAACACGTGGCTGACCAAGAACGGACTGAGCCAGGACGAAATCAAGCAGGTCCAGCTTGTCCCGCTGGCACCGAACGACACCGAGGAAGCGATCCGCCGCGGCCAGGTCGATGCCGGAACGCTCGGCGGGATCCTGCAGGACCATGCCGTCGAAGCAGGCGGACTGCGGTCCCTCTTCAGCGATGTCCAATTGTTTGGATCGTTTGCCGGCGGGCAGATCGTGCTCCGCAACGACTTCATCGAGAAGAACCCCAACACCACCCGCACCTTCACCACAGGCGTGGCCAAGGCCATCAAGTGGGCAACGGAAACGCCGCGCGCGGAAGTGATCGCCCGCTTCACCAAGATCATCGAAAGCCGCGGCCGTAACGAAAGCACAGCCAACCTGAAGTTCTGGAAGAGCCCGGGCGTTCCGGACGCAGGCGTGATCAAGGACGAGGACTTCACCCGCTGGGAGGCCTGGCTCAAGTCCTCGGGCATCCTCAAGGGCGACCTGGCGCCGTCCAAGTACTACACCAACGACTTCAACGACCTCGCGAAGAAGGGATAGCCATGACGGCGAAAATCAGCTTGCGCAACGTCAGCAAGGAATTCACGGTCCGCGCCACCAAGACTGCTGCGGCCACCCGGTTGACCGCCATCGATGGGCTCAGCCTTGACGTCCGCGACGGCGAATTCCTCACCCTGGTGGGACCAAGCGGCTCCGGCAAAACCACCCTGCTGGACCTCCTCGCCGGCTTATCATCCCCGACGTCCGGCGAAGTCCTGGTGGACGGCAAACCGGTTACCGGTCCGGGCAAGGACAGGGCCGTGGTGTTCCAGCAGTACGCCTTGTTTCCGTGGCGGACGGCGTCAGCCAATGTGTCGATCGGCCTCGAAGGGGTGGGTCCCGACGGGAAGAAGCTGAATCGCCGGGAACGTGCGGCAAAAGCCAAGGAGTACTTGGCGTTGGTAGGCCTTGCCGGCTTCGAGGACCGCTACCCGCATGAACTCTCCGGCGGAATGAAGCAGCGGGTTGCCATCGCCCGCAGCCTGGCCTATGAGCCGGACGTGCTTCTCATGGATGAGCCGTTCGCCGCACTGGATGCCCAGACCCGTGAACAGTTGCAGGACGAACTGCTCCGGATCTGGAAGGCAACCGGCAAGACGATCGTGTTCATCACCCACGGCATCGACGAGGCCGTTTACCTCGGCGAGCGCGTTGCCGTGCTGAGCGCGCGACCGGGGCGGCTCAAGGAGATCGTGGACATAAACATCCCGGACCGTGAAGGCGACGAAGACAGCCGTTCCAACCCTGCCTTTGTTGAGCACCGGCACCAGGTCTGGACCCTGCTGCACGACGAAGTCCGCCGGGCACAGGACGCCGGGCACCGCAAGATCCTCCCGGATGGCAGCGCACCGGACGAACCTGTGACCACCACTATTGAAAGGAGCGCGGCCTGATGACCACCACGTTGGCACATCCAGAAACCGCAGCCTCCGCGGCTGACGCACGCACCGCCGTCGAACCTTCCGTGACGGCAGCCGCCGGAGAGGGTACGACGCCGGCACCCGGAATAGTGCGTCGTGTCGCCGCGGTGCTTGGTTCAGCCGTGTGGAAGTCCGCGGCGGTCCTGGCGTTCCTGGCGCTGTGGGAGTTGGGGCCCACGTACTTGGCGAGTCCCTCCACCCGGGTGTTCCTGCCACCGCTGCACGAAGTGCTCCTGGCCTGGGGCAAGCTTTTTGAATCCGGCACCATCCAAGGCCACATCGCGGCCAGCCTCACGCGCTCCGTTGCGGGCTTCGGCGCCGCGCTGGTCGCGGGTGTCTCGCTGGGTTTGCTGATCGCTTGGTACGGGCGGCTGAACTCGGTCCTGAACCCGCTGCTGGAGCTGTTCCGCAACACGGCGGCCCTGGCGCTCCTGCCTGTGTTCACGCTGTTGCTGGGCATCGGCGAGGAATCCAAGATCAGCATCGTGGCCTACGCGGCCTTCTTCCCGGTGCTGCTGAACACCATCGCCGGGGTGAAGACCGTGGATCCGCTCCTGATCAGGGCAGCGCGTTCCTTGGGACTCAACAGCTTCCGGCTCTTCCAGAAAGTCATCCTGCCCTCCGCGGTGCCCACGATCTTCACGGGCATCCGCATGGCCGGTACCGCATCCATCCTGGTGCTGATCGCCGCCGAAATGGTGGGCGCGAAGGCTGGCCTGGGCTACCTGATTGTCAATGCGCAGAGCAGCTTCCTGATCCCGGACATGTACGCGGGCATCCTCACGGTGTCCTTGCTGGGCCTCGGTGTGAACTTCCTGCTGGTGGCCTTGGAACGGCACTTCTCCCGGTGGCGGACCGCCGTCGGTTCTGCAGCCTCCTGAATTTTTACCCGTGGCGACCCAGCCACACACATCACAGAAACGAAAAGGAAAAACAATGACCGTCATTACCGAAACCAAACTCGAGTTCGCCAAGCTCGGCTCCCGCATCGGTGCCGAAATCCGTGGGCTGGACATCAGCGGAGACCTCAGCGAGGAAACCGTGGCGCAGATCAGGGCAGCCCTCAACGAGCACAAGGCGCTGGTGTTCCGCGAGGCCAACATCCTCACGGATGAGGCCCAGGTGAAGTTTGCTTCACACTTCGGACCACTGACCAAGGCCCACCCGACCGTGGCTTCGGTGGAAGGGGAAGAGAACGTCCTGCCCGTCGACAGCGAAAACGGCTCGGCCAACAACTGGCACACGGACGTCACGTTCGTGGTGAACCCGCCGCAGGCATCCACCCTGCGCAGCATCGACCTTCCGGCCTACGGCGGAGAGACGCTGATTGCCTCCTCGGGCGGGGCTTACCAGGACCTGCCCGAGGAACTGCGCACCTTCGCGGACAGCCTGTGGGCCATCCACACCAATGACTACGACTACTCGGTGCCCAAGAACCTGGAGCACTCCAACGCCGAGGAACGTCGCAAGGAGTTCACCCGGCTGAAGTTCGAGACCGCCCACCCCGTGGTGCGGGTCCACCCATTGACCGGCGAGCGCGGATTGTTCATTGGGGGCTTCGCGCAGCGGCTTCGCATCGTGGGCCTGTCCAACACGGAGTCCAAGGACATCATCCGCCTGCTTCAGGCGTATGTGACGCGACCGGAGAATGTGGTCCGCGTGAACTGGGAGCCCAACCAGGTGGTTTTGTTCGACAACCGCATCACCCAGCACTACGCACCGGACAACTACGATGGCCAGCCGCGCAAGCTCAACCGAGTGACCATCGCCGGCGACATCCCCGTAGGCATCGACGGAAAGCCAAGCCAGGCGATCCAGGGTGACTCCAGCACGTACTCCGTGGTGGCTCCGGCCAGCCCCGTCTCGTAGCCATGTGTTGCTGTAAGCACCCAACTGAGTCGCAGCTGAGCGCGTTTTGAGAGGTCATCACGCACACAGCTGCGGCTCAGTTGGGTTAAAACCAGCGTTACGGGATGTTGCTTCCCCTCGCCGATATCCATAGTCCGTACCACTCGGCACGGGACATGCCGGCGGCCACAGAGGCGGCATCAGCGCATGCGCGAATACGCGCGGGGTTAGTGGTCCCTACAACAGGCGAGATCCCGGCCGGGTGCTTCATCAGCCAGCCCAGCAGCACTGATTCGGGCGTGGTGTTCTTCCCGGCCGCCAACTGTGCAAGCTTGTCTGCAGTTGCCGATTCGGCCGGCGAAAGCTCTGCAGACTGCGTCCCCGTAAAACGGCCTTGGGCCAGGGACCCGTACGCCTGAAGTTCCACCCCATTAGCCACGCAGTACTCGACGGTCCCGTGCGGAAAGCTGTAGCCCCGGCCTTCCGGATGGTTCACCAGCACGGTGCTCTCCACCCAGTCCCGCCGCAGCAGGCTCATTTCCAACTGGTTGGCCACGATGGGTGTCTCCAACTCGTCCTGGAGGAAGGCAATCTGCGCGCCGGACATGTTGGACACCCCCAACTGCCGCACCTTTCCTTCTGCCATCAACTGCCCGACGGCGGCCGCCACCTCATGCGGGTCCATCAGGGGATCCGGCCGGTGCAGGAGCAACAGGTCCACGTAATCCGTTTGAAGACGTTTCAGACTCCCGTTGACCCGTTCAAGGATGGCTTCCCGGCTGAGGTCGTAGTGCGTATCCAACCCCCGCTCCCCCAGCCTGATCCCGCACTTGGTCTGCAACTGGATGTTTTCGCGCAGGCCCTGCGAACGGGCGAGGACCTCCCCAAAAACTGCCTCGGACTTGCCGCTGCGGTAGATGTCCGCATGATCGAACAGCTCAACACCGATCCCGCGCGCGGCGTCAATCACTGCAGCGGCCTGGTCGATTTCCGCAGCTCCGTAGGACGTACCGTCCCACGATCCGCCAAGTCCCATGCAGCCGTATATAAGGCGTCCACGCCCGTTCGCCATAGCGTCAGTACTCCCCTACGCCTTGCTGACAACCCAGGCAGTGGTGTTCGACGGCAGTTTGCCCTCTTCCAATGGTCCGCTGGAGACCACAACCTCGCCCTCAGGAAGATCAACGGGCTCACTGCCGAAGTTGGTCAGCGTGTGCCACCCTCCGGGACGGCTGAAGTGCAGCACATCCGGGTTGCCGGTCTCCACCCATTCGAGTTCCTCATCGGCCTGGAGTTCGCTTCGCAGGTGCAGCGCCTTCCGGTACAGCTCAAGCGTGGAACCCTCAACGCCGTCCTGCTTGGCCACTGCGTACTCCGCAAACCACGCAGGCTGCGGGAGGTGCGCGCCGCCGGACCCGAAACCGAACGACGGGCCCTGCGCTGTCCACGGCAGCGGGACACGGCACCCATCACGGCCGATCTCCACTCCCGGGTTGCGGAAGAAGGACGGGTCCTGACGCTCGGAGTCGGGAATCTCCGTCACTTCGCGCAAGCCCAGCTCTTCACCCTGGTACAGGTACGCGGAGCCCGGCAGCGCAAGCAACAACAGCGTTGCGGCGCGGGCGCGACGCAAGCCAAGTTCGACGTCGAGCTCCTCAGCCGGCGCGCCGGCCAGAAGCCAGCCCTTGCCGTCCTGGCCCTTGGGTTCGCTGCCGGTGATGTCCTGCGCGGCGTTGGTTCCCTGTGCCACTGAGCCGCCCTTCGGCAGCCCGTAACGGGTGGCGTGGCGGACGACGTCGTGGTTGGAGAAGACCCACGTTGAAGATGCGCCGGATTCCTTGGCGTGGACCAGGTTGTCCGTGATGATCTTCCTGAACGATGCGGCGTCAAAGTCGGACTGGAGCAGGTCGAAGTTGAAGGCCTGGCCCAGTCCCTCAGGGCTGGCGTACCGGGCCCGGCGGGACTCGTGGACCCATGCCTCGGCAACGGCTGTCCGCGGCGGGTTGTATTCATTGAAGAGCTTGCGCCACTCGGCGTAGACCTCGTGCACCTCGTCACGGTCCCAGAAAGGGTGGGAGCCATCGGTGAAACCGTCGGTTCCGTGCGCCTTCTTCAGCAGGTCTGCCTTCATGGGCATCGGCTCGGACAGGTCCTTGGCCATGCCGTGGGCAACATCGATGCGGAAGCCGTCCACACCACGGTCCGACCAGAAACGCAGGGTCTTGAGGAAGTCTTCGCGGATTTCCGGGTTCTCCCAGTTAAAGTCCGGCTGTTCCTTGGCGAAGATGTGCATGTACCACTGCCCGGGAGTGCCGTCCGGCTCGGTGATGCGCTCCCAGATGGGACCGCCAAAGACGGAATCCCAGTCGGAGGGAGGAAGCTCACCGTTCTCGCCCTTGCCGTCACGGAAGATGTAGCGCTCGCGGGCGGCCGACCCTTTCGGCGATGCCAGGGCCTCCTTGAACCATTCGTGACGGTCCGAAGAGTGGTTGGGCACGATGTCCACCACGATCTTGATCCCTGCCGCGTGCAGGGCTGCTGCCATCTCGTCGAAGTCTTCCAGGGTTCCCAGCTTGGGGTCCACATTGCGGTAGTCATCCACGTCGTAGCCGCCGTCAGCCAGGGCCGAGGGATAGAACGGGCTGAGCCAGACGGCATCGATTCCCAGTTCCTTCAAGTACGGGACCTTGGCTGTGATGCCCTTGATGTCGCCCAGCCCATCCCCGTTCGCGTCGTGGAAGCTGCGGGGATAGATCTGGTAGACCGCTGCTTGGCGCCACCAGTTCGGATCCGTCATGCGTCCGGCGTCGGTACGGTGTGCCTGCGTAGTGGGGGTGCTCACGGAACTCCTTTGATTTAGATTCTAAATTTAGATCCCGGACCAGTATGAAACGCTGGACGCGGGAAGGTCAACAGTGGGTCAGCCCTTGACTGCGCCTTGGGTGACGCCCGCCATGACCCACCTCTGGGTAAAGAGATACGCAACGATCGCGGGTGCCATGGCCATGAGGTAGGACGCGAAGGACACGTGGTAGTTATTGCTGAATTGGGTCTGGAAGAGGTTCTGCCGCACCGGGAGGGTCTGCAGGGCCGGATCGGAAATGATCAGGGACGGCATCATGAAGTCGTTCCAGGCATAGAGGAACGCGAAGATGCCCACCGTTGCGCTCATCGGCGCCAGCAGCGGAAAGATCAGCTTCCAGAACGTTTGCCACGTCGTGGCACCATCGATCCGGGCGCTCTCTTCCAACTCCATGGGGATTGAACGGAGGAACGCGGTGAAGAGCAACACGCTGAAGCTCAGTTGGAACATGGTGGCGAGCAGGATGACGCCGAAGGGATTGTCCAGGCCCAGCCGGCCGGTGAGCTGGATTTGCGGCAGTGCGACCACAGGGAACGGGATGAACATGGCCGCGAGCAGGTAGAAGAACGAGTACCGGAACAGCTTGCGCTCCCAGTTACGCACTATCGCGTACGACGCGAACGCAGCCAGGATGATGGTTGCCACCACCGTGCCTGCCGTGACCAGCAGCGACATGGCAGCGCCGACGGGGAAGTTCGTCAACGTCCAGGCCTGGACGAAGCCGTCCAGGCTGAATGGCGCCGGGAAGGAGAACGCATTGCCGTCAACTGCCTGCCCCTGGGTCTTGAACGCCATGGAAACCGTGACGTACAGGGGAAGCAGGACAGTAACGGCGCACAACAGGAGGATGGCGGTCCCCGACCAGTTGGCCCGCTCCGGCTTAACTCCCGCAGCGGAGCGGGAACGTCCGACGGCGGTGCGTGGCTTGGTTTGCCGGGCTTCGGTTTCGATGGTGGCTTGATTGGTCATCAGAGGGCATTCCGTCCGCGGGTCAACGAGAGCTGTACAAGGGAAATCAGGATGGCGACAACGAAGAAGATCGTTGCGTTGGCCATCTGGTAGGCGTAGTCGCCGCCGTTGAAGCCGGCGATCACGGTCATTGCGATGCTTCGGGTCGAGGTTCCCGGGCCGCCGTTCGTCAGCCCGACAATGATGTCGTAGGCGTTCAGGAAGCCCTTGAACCCGAGAATGATGTTGATGACCACGTATCCGGCCACCAGCGGGAGGGTGATCTTGACGAGCTGCTGGAACTTGCTGGCGCCGTCGATGTCCGCTGCCTCATAAACATCCCCGGGAACAGCGACCAGGCCCGCGATGTAGATGAGCAGGGCGCCGGGAACTGCCTGCCACGCGGTCACCAGCACGATGGCAATCCATGCCAGGTCCGGGTTGGCCAACAGGCTGCTTTCCAGCCATGGAATCCCTGCTGCCGCCCCGGCCGCGGGCAGCGAGTTGGAAAACAGGAAGTTGAAGACGTAGGCGATGATGATGCCGGAAACCACCATGGGGATGACGAAGACGGTGCGCAGCGCAGACTTCATCCGGATACGCGAGGTCAGGCCCACTGCCAGGAGGAAGGCCACGACGTTGACGGCGATTACCGTAACCAGCGAGAAACCGAAGGTGAAAAGGTAGCTCTGCAGGATCGCAGGATCACCAAAGATTGCAACATAGTTGGTGAGGCCAACGAACTTCCAGTCACCGATGCCAATGGAATCCGTGAAGCTGAAGAAGATACCGATGATGGCCGGGACGGTGATGGCAAGGGTGAACAAGAGAAGGCTGGGCAGAAGGAAGAGGTAGAAGATCGGTTCGACGGGACGCTTGGCGCGTTGCCGGGGAAGGCCCCTGCCGGAGGTGGTTTTGTTGGTGAGGATTGACATTTCTTGGCTCCAGGGTCCGGCGCTACTGGCGAAACGCCAGGCGCGCCCAATCTGCGTCGAGGGTGCGGAGGGTGGATTCAGGTCCCGCGCCGAAGACGAGCGCCTGGGTGTAGTTCATGATCGGGATGGTCTTTGGCACCAGGACCGAGGGGCCCTGATAGACCTTTCCCTGCTCGTAGTACCCGGCCATGCCCGCGATCCGCGGGTCCGGGACCACCGTGGAGTCCTTGGTTGGGGTAAAACCGAGCTGGGACTTGTTATAGGCGTCCATCACTTCCGGCTTGTACAGATACTCAAGGAAGTCACGTGCGGCGTCCTTGTGCTTGGACGCCTCAGGAATCCACGCGGCGAGGTCCACGTTGACGCGGACGCGCAGGTCCTCCGGATTCTCGGTCATCGGCAACGGGAAAGTCCCGAGCTTGAGGTCCGGTGCGGTCTTGGCCACTTCGCTGAATGCCCAAGGCCCCTGCAGGTACATGGCCGCCTTGCCTTGTGAAAAGGCCAGGTTTCCGTCGCCATAGGCCCGGCTCGCCGCATCCTTATTGACGTAGTTCTTGGTCAACTGCAGCATCCTGGAAACCGGCTGGTCGAAGTCTTTCTGGAACGACACCGAGGAATCCGGACCGACGCCCGTTCCTTCATCGGCGAGCTTCTTGAAGAAGTCAAGGGTGTCCACTTGACCGCCAACGGAGTAGTCGAACCATCCCTGCGCGATGGTCCAGTCGTCCTTCCACGTGGCGTAGAACGGCGTCACGCCAGCGGCTTTCAATTTCTCGCAGGCGGCGATCAGCTGGCTCCAGGTTGTCGGGACCTCAATGTTGTTCGCAGCGAAGATGTCCTTGTTGTAGATCACGGAGGACGCCATCACCGAATAGGGAAGGGCACTGGTACGCCCTGGGTACTTGCCGTACTGGTCCATCAACGGCTGGAGGTCTTCCCTGATGCGGGAGGCAGCGTTGGTTCCGGAAAGATCGCTCAAAACCCCGCGCTGGACGAACCGGGACGATTCCATGTTGTAGTTGGCCAGTGCAATGTCCGGCGGGTTGCCTCGTACGAAGCTGGCTGAGACGACGTCGACGCCGGAGGTGTCCATGACAACCTGCGTCTTGTCCTGCGAAGCGTTGTAGTCGGCAACGAGTTTGCCCATGAAGCCGATGGCCTCACGCTTACTGAACGTGAACCGGATTGTTTCCTTGCCCGGTTCGCCCGTGCAACCCGAGAGGAGGCCTGCCAGCAGGGCCAGCCCCAGCCCCATCGCTGCCAGGCGTTTCTTGCGTGTCGATTGTGCAGACACCATAGTCCTTTCATCCTGCGGACCCCAACGGCCGCGTCACCATCAGAGGGCCATCCGTCCTGCCCGCCGAGTTTAGATAGGAGATAAATTTACAACCTAGCGCTAAGCTTGGGTGACGGCCGCCACACCGTCAAGACTTTCGGCGAAATGTGTCGGGATCTAAATTTATGAACTAAATTTAGAGAGGCCGCTGTCTCAGTTCCTGCAGGCGGTCGGGAAAGTGAGGAAGCGCATGCTGACCGGTACCGCACCGTCAACGCAGCTGGTCCGCCGGGTTAACGCCAGCGCAATGCTCAAGGCAATGCGCGGCGCGGGAGTCGTTACAGGCACCGAACTGATGGCCTCCACCGAACTGTCGCGTGCCACCGTCATCTCGATCTGCGATGAACTGGTCCGGCTGGGATGGCTCCAGGAACTGGAAAATCAACGGGTGGCCGGAGATTACGTGAAGGGCCGCCCGGCCCGCCGCTTCGTCTTCGACAACAGTGCGGCCCACGTCCTGGGCATAGACATCGGTGCCACCAAGATCACCACCATCGCGGCGGACATGGCCGGCACCCCCCTGTCCCAGGTCACCATGCCCTTCCGGACCGACAACGTGGCCGCCGATGAACGGGCCGACGTCCTGGACCGCATCGCTGCAGATGCCATGCACAAGGCCGGCATCACGGCCAACTCCGTCCTCGCCGTATCCGTCGGCGTAGCTGCCCCCGTCAACCGCCAAGGCGAAGTGCCCACGGTCCAGGAATTCTGGCGCTCGTTCGATGTGCGCCGAATAGTTTCCGAGCGGCATGGCTGGCATGTGCTCCTCGAAAACGACGCTAACCTTGCGGCCCTGGCCGAACGGTGGCAGGGAACAGCCCAGGGAGTGGACAACCTGGTGGTCATGCTGGCCGGTGACCGCCTGGGCTCGGGCATCCTCGAGTCAGGACGCCTGCTCCACGGCCAACTGGGCGGCTTCGGCGAGCTCGGCTACCTCGACAACGTCGACGGCGTCGGCGACACCTACGGAATTGCCCACTACGCTGCCTTGTGGGGCCGCGAAGCCCTCAAAAACGACGCTGCCTCGGCGCTCGGCGGCCTGTGTGGAGGTGACCCATCAGCCCTGACCGCAGAGATGGTCTTTGCAGCGGCAGCCGACGGCGACCCGGCCGCGCAAAGCGCCCTGGACCGTTTGGCACATCGAATGGCCCGGGTCATCGGCTCGATCAGCACCCTGGTGAATCCCGAACTGGTAGTGATCGCGGGCGGTGTCGCAGCGTCCGCCAACGCCCTGATTCCCGCCATCGAACAGCAGTTGCCGGAGTTCACCTTCACTCCCCCACGACTTGCCAGCTCCACCCTGGGCGATGGCATCGTGTCTCTCGGAGCGGTTCGTCACGCACTGGACTACGTGGAAGAGAATGCCCTGGACCTCTCCCCTGCGTCGTTGAACAGAGCCTAGGCTTGCCCGGGACTTAGTCGGGCATCGACATGGTCCGGAGGTCCAATTGCCGCAGCACCCTGTCAGCCACCTCCGGGTCGGTCCCGGGCTCGTTACGCGCTGAGACCACTTCCTGTCGGGCGGCGTCCAGCGCGATCGTCTGAACGGCGATTGACAGTTCCCGCCCGCGTTTGCGCTTCTCGGCCGTGGTCTCGTTCTGCAACGTGCCATCCAGCAGCTCGGCGTGAAGCCGGCGCATCTTCTCCTTGACCAAGGCCACCTTCTCAGCAGGCAATTCCTTCATGAGGTCGTGTTCCTTCAGCGCCGCAACGGCCGCCGACTGGGCACGCCGTGCCAGGACCCGCGCTGCGTCCTGTTCGTGCGAGCCATCCTCGGTGGCCTTCAGGACCCGCATCAGCCACGGCAACGTCAAACCGGGGAGGACCAAAGTGGCCAGGAGGACGGCGCACGCAATGACCAGGATCTCGTGCCGGGCCGGGAAATCGCTGCCATCGGGCAAAGTCATGGGGAGCGCCAGAGCCAAGGCCAGCGTTGCCAGCCCACGCATACCGCACCACGTCAGGATCAGCACCTCCTTGGGGGACGTCGGCAGGAGGTTACGCCGCCGTCGGGCTGTCAGGGAGAGCAGGCCCAGCCAGAGGAAGCGCACCACGAAGACCAGGACGCAGATCACCACGGCCATGCCGATCATCCCGAAAATGGCCGTCCCCTCATCCCGGATGACGTGACGGATTTCGAGGCCCACCAGGCCGAAGGCCAACCCCGTGGCGAGCAGTTCCACCACGTCCCAGAAAGCCGTCCGGGTGATCCGTTCGGCAGCGTCCTGGGGTCGCGTATGGCGTTGCAGTTCCAAGGCGGTTACGACGACGGCCACCACGCCTGAGGCGTGCAGCTCTTCCGCGAGGATGTACGCGGCGAAAGGCACAACAAGGGTGACAGCGCTTCTGGCCACCATGGAGGTAACAAGCTTGGTGATGACCTTGGTCACCCAGCCCATCGCGATGCCGATGAGGATGGCCAAGGCCGCGCCCACGACGAACTGAAGTATCACGTTCGGCCCCACGTCACTGCCTGAGACCGTTGCCGCCACTGCGGCCTGGAAGATCACGATTGCCGCAGCATCGTTGAACAGGCCTTCACTTTGGAGGACTGTGATGAGCCGCCGCGGCATATGGACGCGTCCGGCAACGGATTCCACGGCTACAGGGTCCGGGGGTGCCACCATGGCGCCCAAGGCTATGGCGGCAGGTATGCCGATGCCGGGAATCATCAGCCACGCGGCGCCGGCTACCGTGGCAGTGGACACCACCACCAGGGCCACAGCCATGAGCAGCAGTGTCCGCCAGCGCACGCGGAAGACTGCCCAGGAACTCTTCTGCGCCGTGGCGAACAGCAGTGGCGGGAGGAAGATCGGCAGGATCAGGTCCGGCGAGATCTCAAACTCGGGAAAGCCCGGAATGAACGTCAGTGCTACAGCGAGCAGCAGCATCAGCACCGGATACGGAAGGCGCAGCCGGTCGCCAAGGCCCACAGCCACCACCGTCGCAAGCAGCAGCCCGATAATGAGCGCCAACTGATCCATAACCCTGCTTCCCCAGATGTTGTACGGCCCTTCCCGGCATTGCCGAAAAAGTTCCCTACCAACATATCCCGGGTCATCCCCCGGTCAGGAGCAGTCAGTCCTTGGTCAGGGCGTCCACCACGTCTTCGGTGCCGTCTTTGAAGGGGATCGTCCGGTGGGCTGTCCCCGGTAGTTCCAGGACGGCAGCGGCCACCAGCGCAACGTTCGCCCGTGACGTTTGGGTCCCGTCTGCTGTGTTGCGGGGGTCCGTTTCGATCAACCCCGTGGCCGGCTCATCCGTCAGCGTGCCCGGACCCAGGACAGTCCAGTCCAGGTCTGTGCTCCGCAGGTAATCGTCGGCGGCAGCCTTGGCCTCGGCGTAGGCGAAGAAAGGATTGTCCGGTGGCACGCCGTGGTCCTTGGCGGCCCCAAGATAGGAGACCATCACATATCGTGAAACGCCGGCTTGCCCCGCAGCATCCATGGAGCGGATCGCGGCGTCCCGGTCCACCGCATAGGTCCTGTCCGGGTTGCCCCCGCCAGCTCCGGCCGACCAGACCACGGCGTCGTGGCCGCTGAGCGCCTGGGCGAGTTCCGCCGTCGTCGAGTTCTCCACATCCAGCACCTCAGCAGAGGCTCCCGTTTCCGTGACATCGGACACATGGTCGGGATTTCGGATGAAGGACGTGACATCGTGACCTTCGCCACTGAGGATTTTGGACAGATGCAGGGCCACTTTGCCGTGGCCGCCAATGATTGCGATTCGGCTCATGGACCCATTCTGTCCCAGGAAACGAAAAAAGACCCCGCAGGTGAATTCTGCGGGGTCTTGCTCTGTAGCGGTGGGGAGGCTCGATCTCCCGACCTCACGATTATGAGTCGTGCGCTCTAACCAACTGAGCTACACCGCCACGAATGAGAAAAACCTGTGTCAAGCCGGTCAAAACCGCCCTGACACAGGCCCTCATTCAGAGCCCCCCACCGGAATCGATCCGGTGACCTCGTTCTTACCAAGAACGCGCTCTACCACTGAGCTAGGGGGGCAACGAGTAAATACTCTACCGGACGTTTTCAGAAGCTACAAATCGGCGAAACGACGCGGAAAAACCGCCGCGACACAATTTGCAAAAGTGCCCCGGAGTTGATCTCCGAATGGAGAAGATCAGGGCAAGCGGAGCACCTGGCCGGGGTAGAGAAAATCGGAATTTGGCACGGTGTCCGCGTTGCTTGCAATCAGGGCACCGAGGTCCACACCAAACTGGGCCGCAATCCCACTCATGGTGTCCCCGTGCTCAACCACCACCTCGGTGACCCTGCCGGCACCCGGGGAGAGCCCAGCGGAGCCCTCAGGGGCGCCCTCCTGGGCTTCCTGCGGCTGCCTGGCGCTGTCGGTGTCTGCCTCCGCCTGCCTGGCCGCCTTCTCGCCCGCGCACCGTAACCCGGTCTCGTACGAAACAGCCGGCGTACAAGGGCGGGCCCGGCCAACAATCCCGGGACAGTGCTTAAACGCAACAGGGGGCCGGCTCGAAAGCCGACCCCCTGAGGGAACTACTGAGTGGTCACCGCCAAGCGGTGATTACCACCGGGCCGTGTTTACCACTTGCCCTTACGGTTGAAGTCGCGGTGTCCGCCTTCGCCGCCACTGCGGGGCTTGCGTGCGCCGTCGCCGTGACCACCGAAGCGGGAGCCGCTGGCCTGGCCGCGGTCGCGGTCGCCGAAGCTGCCTGCGGTGCGCTCGGAACGGTCGCTGTAGGAGCGTCCGCCACGGTCAGCGGAGGTACGCTCGCCGTCGTTCTTGCGGAAGTCCTTCTTGAAGCCGCCGTTGCCCTTGAAGTTGCCGCCACCACGGTTTTCGCGGTCGCCGTAGCCACCACGTCCACCGCCGGAGCCGCCACGTTCGCTGTTGGGCCTGCGGCCGTTGTCCAGCTCAAGGTGGATCAGTTCGCCACCAATGCGGGTGCGGGACAGTGCGCGCAGCTGCTCGGGGCTGAGGTCTGCCGGGAGCTCCACCAGGGAGTGGTCCGAGCGGATGTCGATGCCACCGATCTGTGCGGAGGAAATGCCGCCCTCGTTGGCAATGGCGCCCACGATCGACCCCGGCATGACGCGCTGGCGGCGTCCGACGGCGATCCGGTAGGTTGCATTGCCCTCGGTGAGTGCACGGGTCGGGCCGCGGGAACCGAAGCCGTCCTTGGAGCGCTCACGCTTCTGGTACTCAGGAGCTGCAGGCAGTTCCTTGACCAGGAGGGGCTGACCACCCTGGGCCATGACGGCCAGGGCTGCGGCAATCTCCGAGGCCGGCACGTTGTGCTCTTCCTCGTAGGAGGAGATGAGGTCGCGGAATGCTGCAACATCCTCGGACGCCAGGGTCTCGGTGATGCGCTCGGCGAACTTGCCAAGGCGCAGCGTGTTCACGGTCTCGGCGGCGGGCAGGTGCATCTGCTCCACCGGCTGGCGCGTGGCCTTCTCGATGGAACGCAGCAAGTACTTCTCTCGCGGCGTCATGAACAGGATCGCGTCACCGGAACGGCCTGCACGGCCCGTGCGTCCAATGCGGTGCACGTAGGACTCGGTGTCGTGCGGGATGTCGTAGTTGATCACGTGGCTGATGCGCTCAACGTCAAGGCCACGGGCCGCGACGTCGGTGGCCACGAGGATATCGATGCGGCCTTCTTTCAGCGCGTCAACAGTGCGCTCACGCTGCTGCTGCGGGATATCGCCGTTGATGGCGGCAGCCTGGAACCCGCGGGACTTCAGCTTGTCGGCGAGGTCCTCGGTAGCCATCTTGGTGCGCACGAAGGCAATAACGCCGTCGAACTCTTCAACTTCGAGGATGCGGGTGAGTGCGTCCAGCTTGTGCGGGCCCATGACCTGCAGGTAACGCTGGCGGGTGTTGGCACCGGTGGTGGTCTTGGACTTCACCGAAATCTCAGCCGGGTTGTTCAGGTACTGCTTGGACATGCGGCGGATCTGGCCCGGCATGGTGGCAGAGAACAGGGCAACCTGGCGGTCCTCGGGGGTCTGCTGGAAGATCTGCTCCACGTCATCGGCGAAGCCCATGCGCAGCATCTCGTCAGCTTCGTCCAGCACGAGGTACTGGAGTTCGGACAGGTCCAGGGAACCCTTGGCGATGTGGTCGATCACGCGGCCGGGGGTACCGACAACAACCTGTGCGCCACGGCGAAGGCCGGCAAGCTGCGGACCGTATGCCGAGCCACCGTATACCGGGAGAACGGTGAAGTCATCGATGTGCTTGGCGTAGGAGGTGAAGGCCTCGGCAACCTGAAGGGCCAGTTCACGCGTGGGAGCCAGGACCAGGGCCTGGGTCTTGCGGGAGGGGCCGTTGAGATCGTGGAGCTCTGCCAGGCGGGACAGGGCAGGAACAGCGAACGCTGCGGTCTTGCCCGTACCGGTCTGGGCCAGGCCCACGACGTCGCGGCCCTCAAGGAGCAGCGGAATGGTGGCGGCCTGGATGGGAGACGGCTTTTCGTAGCCAACATCCTGGAGTGCGGCCAGAACGCGGCCATCGATGCCGAGCTCGGCAAAGCGGACGCCTTCTTCGTCGTCCTCAGCCTTGGGGGCGGGAGCGTCGGTGGAGGCGGGGGCTGCAGTCTCGGCTGCAGCGGTCTCGACGGGGGCAGCGGCAGCAGCCGGTGCTTCGGCTTCGGCGGGAGCGGTGGTCTCGGCTTCTGCGGAGACGGTGTTCTGGGCGTCGAAGTCTTCGTTGAGATTTTCGGTCATAAGGGGAAATTCCTCATCCATAGGGCATCGGCGCGACCCGGTTGGGCTGGCCGCAGTACTCGTCGCGAAGAGACAGGGAAAAGGTGCCCTGCTTTCGCAAGAAGTCCGGCGCTATCGCAATCCCATGGCAGGACTTCCCGCTGCATCTCTTGGCTGCTATCCCAGCAGTCTGTACAGCGTTTTCTTTAGCCGGCTCTCCCTATGAAAATGCCCGCACACAGTTGCGGGCCCCAACACTTACCAGTCCTGCCTCAAGAATTGGGCAGGATAAAGGGATTTCCGGAGTGGGGGATATTTCAAGTGTAGGGCACAGGACGTAAGGTCCGCGACCCGAAGTCCGGTGAGCTTGTTCACATTCTCCCGGCCGGGTAGTGAACGCAGGCCCGCAAAGCCGGTTTCAGAGGCCGCTGCGGCGCAGGACCTTTTCGAACTTCGCGTGATATTCGTCCTGCAGCCGGATCTCCCCGTCTGCCTCGGCATCCAAAAGGGCCTGGATGAGCTCCGGGGTGGGTTCACTGAACCACTGGCCCACGGTGACACCGTGCTTCGGAACGAACGTGCGGTGGATGTGGTCCCCTGCCGAGATGGTGCCGGCCCGGATCACCCTGAGGTAGTTGCCAACCCTGCCGGCCTGCGTGAACCTCTTCACCCACTGTGGCTCGTCGACTGCCCGTTGGAAGGTGGCGCAGGGAACCCGAGGCGAGGTCACTTCCAGTTCCACGTCCAGACCGATCCTCCAGCGTTCGCCGATCACCGCGCCCGTGGTTTCGATTCCGGTGACGCGCAGGTTCTCGCCGAAGAAACCTGGTGCGAGCTCCCGTCCCAGCTCCGCCGACCAGTAGTCAGCGTCCTCCTGCGAATAGGCGTACAGTGCCTGGTCCTCTCCGCCGTGGTTGGCCCGGTCCGCCTGCACATCACCATGGAGCCCGAGTTTGTGTACCTTGACCGGCCCTTCAACGGGACGCTTGTCAATGGCGGTGACGCCCACGTTGCCGGGATCGGGCAGCAACTGGTGGACACGGCAGACGGCCAGGAGGGAAGCGGTGTTCATGGACAACAGTGTACGGATGCCCACACCGAACTAGGGATCGAAACGGTAGCCCATGCCCGCTTCCGTGTGGAGGTGGCGTGGCTCCGCAGGATCCCTCTCCAGTTTCCGCCGGAGCTGGGCGATATACACCCTGAGGTATTGGGTTTCCTTGGCGTACGCCTGGCCCCAAACCTGGGTGAGGATCTGTTGTTGGCTCACCAGTTTCCCTTTGTTGCGGACCAGCAACTCCAGAATGTTCCACTCGGTGGGGGTCAACCGCACGTCCGCACCATCCCGGACGATCTTCTTGCCCGCCAGGTCCACTACGAAGTCGGCGGTGGCCAGGGTGGGTTCTTCTTCTCCGGTGACTACCCTGCGGGAGGCAACGCGCAACCGGGCAAGAAGCTCATCCAGACCGAAAGGCTTGGTCACGTAGTCGTCCGCACCGGCGTCGAGCGCTTCCACCTTGTCTTCGGACGCGTGCCGGGCGGACAGCACGATGATGGGCATGTTGCTCCAGCCGCGGATACGGCGAATGACCTCCACACCGTCCATGTCAGGCAGGCCGAGGTCCAGGACCACAATCTTGACCGGTTGCTTGGCCGCGGCATTCAAGGCATCGGCGCCGTTTCCCACGGTCAGGGCCTGGTAGCCGTGGGCCTGGAGGGTGACCTGCATGGCGCGTGCGATGCGCGCCTCGTCCTCAACGATCAGCACCAAAGTCACAGCTGCTCCCCGGTCCACAGCGGCAGCGTGACCACCAGCGTCAGTCCACCACCCGGCGTCGGCTCCGCCGCGAGGCTTCCACCCATGGCCTCGGTGAATCCTTTGGCGACCGCAAGCCCCAGCCCGATCCCACCGGCAGGGCCCGGTGTGGGCGCATCTCCAAACCGCTGGAACGGTTGGAACATGGTGAGGACCTCCTGTGGGCCTATCCCCTGCCCGTGATCGACAATCCGCAACTCGCTGGCCGGCCGCTCCCCCAAGGTGATCCCCGCACCGGCCGAGGCCCTCAGCACCACGTCCGAGTCAGGTGCATACTTCACAGCGTTCTCCACAATGTTCGCCACCACGCGTTCGAGCATGCCGGTATCAGCCTGAACCGGTGGGAGGTTGGGCGGCAGTTCGTTGCGGAGACGGTCCCGGGGAATGCCTTGCACCGCTTCCGGCAGCACGTCGGCCCACGCAGTACCGGTCAGCAACGGATTGACGGCGTCCGCAGTGATGCGCGACATGTCCAGGAGGTTGTCCACCAAGTGGTCCAGCCGGTCCGCATAATCCTCAATAGTCTCCAGCAGCTCCCGCTCCACATCCGGCGGAAAATCCACGTCGTCCTGGCGCAGGCTGCTGACCGCCAATTTGATCCCGGCCAACGGCGTCCGCAGGTCATGCGACACGGCGCGCAGGATGGAGGTGCGCATCTTATTGCCCTCCGACAACCGCACGTTATCGCGCCGGCTCTGCACCAGCTGCTGCCGCTCTCGCACGGCGACAACGAACGCGCCGAAGGCCGCAAGCATCCGCTGATGCTGCGGCGATAACGGCCCGCCGCGCAGCAACAGGGTGTAGTGGGGATCGACGACGGCGGCATGGTCTGCGGCGGCATGGGTCACCGGTGCATCTGAGCCGGCAGTGGCAAGGACACGCCACTCCGGTGCCGCACCCTGCGCCGTAATTCCCTGGCTCCCCAGCAGTGTCACCGCCTCCATGCCCAGATTGCCACGGACCTTCTCAAGGAACGACTCCAGGCTGCCGTCGGAGCTGAGGATCCGCAGGGCCAGCTCGCTGAGCGCCGTGGCCTCCGCCCCCGACCTCGCAGCTTCCTGCGCCCGCCGGGTGGCCAGGCCCACAGCAAGCCCTACCCCACACGCCACGGCAAGGAAGACCACCACGGTGAACAGGGTGCTGGGGTCCGCGATGGAGAGCGAACCCACAGGGTCCGCTGAGAAGTAGTTGAGCAGGAAGCTGCCCAGCACAGCTGCCACTACAGCCGGCCACAAGCCCCCGATCGCGGCCACGGCCACTGCAACCGCCAGTTGCAGGAGCATGATCATCGCAAAGTTACGGAAACCCAGCACCGTGACGAGAAGTTCGACGGCGGGAGGCAGCAATAGTGCCAGGACCAGCCCGCTGATGACCCTACCTTGGCCGATGCCCCGCACCGATGGAAGCCGCAGCAGTACGCCGTCCTCGCCGTTGCCGTGTGTCTCAGGTGCCGCCATGGCTACATCCTTACACGGTTGCTTGGTGGGCAGTTGTCCCCATGTGGGACTGTCACCGGTGCCAGCGATGCGCTTAGGTACTAGGCTTGCTCTGAGCATTCTGGTCCGGCGTGGCGCCGGACACTTCCACGGTCTATCCAGGGGGATACGCATGGGCCCAAAAGACAACCCTGACGCTGCCGGCACCAACGGCAACGGCGGGGACAACAACCCCGATTTCGCAGCGGGCAACAATCCGCCCAAGCCCCCGCCCTGGCAGGTGCCCAAACCCGAACTCCACCCCGAACTGTTCGCGCCCGTTGAAGAACCGGCCCAGGAACAGCAGAACAAGACCCGAGCCACCAGCAAGGGCAAGAAGCGAACCGTACCTGCTGGGGCATCCCCGGACCAGGCAGGAACTCCTGAACCCGGCCAGCCCCTGCCCGTTATTGATCCTTTCGCCAAGGAACGCGAACGCGGCGCGGCGGAAGCAGCCAAGAAGAAGAAGCGCTCGCAGCGCCGCACCGTCGTGGTGGGCCTGGGCGTGACTGCCTTGTTGGCCGGAACCATTACCGCGATCGTGGCCAGCAACGAGCAGGAAGCCGACTACGCCCAGGTTTGCTTCAACGAGGAAACCGGCGAGCGCGTCGACGACAACCAGTGCGACAACAGCAGCTCGGCGGGCCGCAGCTCGGGCGTCTACGCCTGGTACTTCTACTCGCGGGGCGCCAGCGTCCCGGCTGTCGGGCAGAACAGGTCGGCCTACCCGAGTTACACCAAGAACGTGCCGTCCGGCGCCAAGTCGTCCACCGGGTACAGCACCAAGGGCGGCACAGTGAGCCGTGGTGGCTTTGGCAGCAGTTCCAAAAGCGGCGGAAGCTCGGGAGGCTAGGGATGCGTCGACTACCCTCCGTGCCGAGGCCGGACTGGAAGAAGAAGATCGAAGAACAGGGCCTGGTTTTTTCCACCACCACAATGCCCGATGGCCGCAAGATCGAATACTGGAACGAATCGGCGTACTACGAATTCACCATGGACGAGGTGGAAACGCTGGAAAAGACCGCCGAGGACATGCACATCATGTGCTTGGAAGCGGCGAAATACCTCGCTACCGGCGCCATGGGCGACATCGGGATCGGGCCACAGGCGCTGGAGCTTGCCAGTGACTCCCTGCTGGCTGCGGACATGGACATCTATGGCCGCTTCGACTTCATCTATGACGGCAAGGGCGGTCCAGCGAAGATGCTGGAGTACAACGCCGATACCCCCACAGGGTTGATCGAAGCTTCGGTGGCCCAGTGGTTCTGGCTTCAGGACGTCTTCCCGGAAAAGGACCAGTGGAACGGCATCCATGAGGCCCTGATCCGGCAGTGGAAGAAGCTGCAGTTCCGCACCGGCATGAGCACCCTGCACGTGGCCCACTCCGAGGCTGAGGAGTCAGGCGAAGACTGGATGACGGCCGCCTACATGCGGGACGTCGCGAGCCAAGGCGGGTGGACCACCATCGGCATCAACATGTCCGATATCGGCTGGGACCCGAACCTCAACCGCTTCGTGGACCTGGACAACTTCATGATCAGCACCATGTTCAAGCTGTACCCGTGGGAACTCATGATGAAGGAGCCTTTTGGGCAAAGGCTGCTGCAGCGTGCCCACAATCCACGCTGGGTTGAGCCTGCCTGGAAGATGCTGCTGTCCAACAAAGCCCTGCTCGCAGCACTCTGGCACCTCTACCCCAACCACGAGAACCTGCTGCCCGCGTACCTGGGAGACCCGGGTCCGCTCAAGGAATGGGTAGCCAAGCCGTTGCATGGACGTGAGGGCGACAACATTCGCATCCACGCCCCCGGCATCGACATACAGCAGCCTGGCGGTTACGGCAGGGAAGGCTGGTGCTTCCAGCAGTACCACTCCCTCCCCGACTTCGACGGCAACCACCCGGTCCTGGGCCTGTGGGTAGTGGATGGTGAATCCGTGGGCTGCGGCATCCGCGAATCGGACGGCCCCATTACGGACTACTTCTGCCGCTTCGTGCCCAACACCATCGATGCCCCGGCGCCTGTGGCGCCCCCTGCTACTTCCTACGGAGCTGCCCTATGAGCACTGAAATTACGACGCCGGGTGGCGGCACGGCGGGCGGCGACCGTTCCGCCGTCGTGCCTTCCAAAGGCCTCCGCGCCGGAATCCTGGACCTGGGCGACTCCGTCATGCTGGGCCTGGCCTCCACCGCGCCCGTGTATTCGCTGGCCGCGACGCTGGGGCTCATTGTGGCTGTCAACGGCAACTACACTCCACTGATCCTGGTCCTCGGCTTCATCCCGGTTCTGTTCATTGCCTATGCCTTCCGGGAACTCAACAGCGCCATGCCCGACTGCGGCACCACGTTCTTTTGGGCCCGCAAGGCCTTTGGTCCGTGGGCTGGATGGCTTGGCGGCTGGGGGGTTGCCCTGGCCGGGATCGTGGTGTTGGCCAACCTGGCCCAAATCGCCGGCAAGTATCTCTGGCTGCTGGTGGGCGACGGTTCCCTGGCGGACAACACCTGGTTGGTGACGGCCACGGGAGTGCTTTTCATTGTGTTCATGACGTACGTGAACCATCGCGGGATCCGGCTTGGCGAGCACGTCCAGCGCACCCTGACGTACATCCAGTACATTTCCTTGGGCATTTTCGCCGTGGCCATCGTCTTCAGGATCACCGGCGGCGCGCCTGAAGGGCAGCCTTTCGACATCGAATGGTTCAACCCCACGGGGGCCTTCGCGGACCCAGGCGCCGTGGTGCACGGGGCTCTCCTGGCGCTGTTCATTTATTGGGGCTGGGACACGTGCTTGGCGCTCAACGAAGAAACCGAGAACCCGGCGAAGACCCCGGGCCGCGGCGCCGTCATTTCAGCCACCGTCCTCCTGGCCATCTACGTTTCCGTGGCGCTGCTGGTCATGATGTACGCCACCATCGGCACGGACGGCATCGGGCTGGGCAATGAAGCCAACCAGGATGACGTCTTCCTGGCCATGAAGGACGTTGTGCTGGGCCCCTGGGGTTGGTTGATCGTTGTTGCCGTGCTGGCCTCCGTCCTGTCCTCCACCCAGACCACCATCCTTCCGACTGCCCGCGGAACCCTGTCCATGGGTGTTCACGGAGCCCTCCCTCCGCGTTTCGGCAAGATCCACGAGCGTTTCCAGACGCCGGGTTTCTCCACGCAGGTCATGGGCGTGGTGGCCGTTGTCTATTACGTAGCCATGAGCTTCCTCAGCCAGAACCTGCTCTCCGATTCCATCAGCGCCATCAGCCTTTTCATCGCGTTCTACTACGCCTTGACCGGGTTCTCCTGCGTCTGGTTCTTCCGTTCCACGCTGCGCGACTCAGCCCGCAACCTGTGGTTCCGTGGCATCCTGCCGTTGCTCGGCGCGCTGTCCCTGACCGCTGCGTTCTTCATCTCGGCCGTGCAGATGTGGGATCCGTCGTACGGCGACACCCGGATATTCGGCATCGGTGGCGCGTTCGTCAGCGGCGTCCTGCTCCTGGCCCTCGGCGTGGTGCTGGCCGTTGTGTGCAGGTTCGCGCCGTCCACCCGCGGGTATTTCACGGGCGAACGTGCCGAGGCTGGGATCGTCCGCGGCGAGTAGCCGCCTAGGATGCTGGAATGAGCGATTCAACGACGAACCCCTCCGACATCCTGGCGCTTGATTCCTTGTTGACGGCGGACGAGGTAGCCCTCCGTGACAGGGTGCGGGACTACACAGCGCAGCGGATCAGGCCGAACATCGCCCGCTGGTATGAGGACGCCGTCTTTCCCCGGGAAATTGCCCCTGAACTGGGTGAGCTTGGGGTGCTGGGAATGCACCTGGAGGGGTATGGATGCCCCGGCAGGACCGCGATCGAATATGGCTTGGCAGCGATGGAACTGGAAGCCGGCGATTCCGGGATCCGCACCTTTGTCTCGGTGCAGGGCTCCCTCGCCATGACGGCCATCCATAAGTGGGGTTCCGAGGAGCAGAAAGAGCGATGGCTTCCGCGGATGGCGGCGGGCGAGCTGATCGGCTGTTTCGCCCTGACGGAGCCGACGGCGGGTTCGGACCCGGCGTCCATGACCACGTTTGCCCGACGGACCAACGACGGTTGGGTCCTGGACGGAGCCAAGCGTTGGATTGGCCTCGCCTCGATCGCGGACGTCATGGTGGTGTGGGCCAATACCGAGGACGGCATCCGCGGTTTCCTGGTCCCGGCGGGAACCCCAGGAGTGACCGCTACGCCGATCGAACCAAAGTTGTCGATGCGCGCCTCGATCCAGTGCGATGTGACGTTCGACGCCGTGGGACTGGGAGCGGACGCGATCCTCCCGGGCGCTGCGGGGTTGCGGGGGCCGTTCACTTGCCTGAACGAGGCACGTTACGGAATCGCGTGGGGCGCGATGGGTGCAGCACGGGATTCCTACGAGGCAGCCCTGGACTACGCGGGCGAACGTTTGCAGTTCGGCCGCCCCTTGGCCGGATATCAACTGACGCAGGAAAAGCTGGTGAACATGCTGGTGGAGATCCAGAAGGGCACCCTCCTGGCCCTCCACCTGGGCCGTTTGAAGGACGCCGGTCACCTGGAGCCGCAGCAAATTTCGCTCGGAAAGCTGAACAACGTCCGTGAGGCCATCAAGATCGCCCGGGAGGCACGGACCATCCTGGGCGGGAACGGCGTCACGCTGGACTACTCCCCTTTGCGCCACGCCAACAACCTGGAGTCCGTTCGGACCTACGAGGGCACTGACGAGGTCCACACCCTCATCCTGGGGCAGCACATCACGGGGATCGGGGCATTCCGCGGCTAACGGCCCCGAGTTGCGAGGCCCGCTCTGCGCTTTCCCCGGCCGAAATACCGTGCAGAGCGGGCCCAACAAACGCCATCAAGCCACCGCGGCTGGCACTTTCTTGGCGGCGTCCTTTCGGATGGTGGCGCTGATGACGGCCGCCACGGTGCACATGGCGGCTGCGCCGAGCCAGGCGTAGTTGTAGTGTCCGGTGGCGTCGCGAATGAACCCGGCTGCCAGTGCTGCGGCAGCGGCACCGAGCTGATGGGCTGCGAATACCCATCCGAACACCACGGAGCCGTCAGCGCCGAACACTGACCGGCAAATCGCTGCTGTGGGAGGCACGGTGGCAACCCAGTCGAGCCCGTAGACCACCACGAAGATGATCATGCTCGGTTCCACCGATGAGCCCAGCAGCAACGGCAGCACCAGCAGGCCGATCCCACGGAATTGGTAGTACACGGCCAGCAGGACCTTGGGGTTGAACCGGTCGGTGAGCCAGCCGGAGGCGATAGTCCCCACGATGTCGAAAATTCCGACGACGGCCAACAGGCCCGCCGCTGTGGTTTCCGGCATGCCGTGATCGTGGGCGGATGGAATGAAGTGTGTGCCGATAAGCCCGTTGGTGGTGGCTCCACAGATAGCGAACCCGGCCGCCAGCGCCCAGAAGGTACGGACTTTACTGGCACGCTTGAGGACCTGCAGGGCACGGACGGCAGCGTTGGCGGAGTCGGACGTTGCCGGCGACGCAACCACAGCGCCGGCTGCGCCTGACAGCGGCGGCGTGGTACCGGCGTCGGCGGCTACGGCGTCGGCGGCTTCCGCATTGGGTTCTTCTGCGCCATAAGGCAACACCCCGACGTCGGCCGGTGAGTTCCGCAACCAGCGCAGCACCAGCGGAACCACGGCGAGGGCACCCGCGGCAATGAGCAGGGAAGCACCCCTCCACCCGGGGTTCTGGGCGAGCGCTGCGATGAATGGCAGGAAGACCAGCTGTCCGGCTGCGCTTCCCGCGGTGAGGATCCCGATGACCAGGCCACGGTTCTTTGCAAACCAGGTGTTGGCAATTGTCGCGGCGAAGACCAATGCCATGGATCCCGTGCCGAGCCCGATCAGGACGCCCCACGTGAGCAGGATCTGCCAGGACTGGTTAACGAAGACCGTCAGTGCCGAGCCCAGACCGATCAGGCACAAGGCCAGCGAGGTGACTTTGCGGATGCCGAACCGTTCCATCAGCGCGGCGGCGAAGGGCGCGGTCAACCCGAACAGGACCAGGTTGATGCTGACGGCCAAGGACAGCACCGTGGTTGACCACCCGAACTCCTGCTGGAGGGGGACCATGAGCACGCCTGGTGCCGCCCGGAACCCGGCCGCGCCAACCAGCGCCAGAAAGGCTACCGCGGCAACGATCCAGGCCGGATGCAGGCGTCGTCGTTTGCCCGAGGGAGCGCCTTTTGTTCCGGCGGGGGTTCCTGTGAGGTCGGGAGCGGTCATGCGGGAACCTCCGATGTGAGGACGGAAGCGTGGTTTTCGCGGGGTGCCACGGCGAGGGGAAGGGGATGGTCGCTCCGCTTGAAACTGTGCCAGCTGGTGTTGGCGGCAGTCAGTGCGACGCCGCAATGCGCGCAGGTGTCAGCCGACGATGTCGCTTGCCCACAGTCTGTATGGATGACTCGCATGTGGGAGACCTCGTTGGGGGCGTTCAGGTGCTTTTCGGCCCAGATGATGATGGCGTTCAGGACAGGGAGCGCGTCCTCGCCCTTGGGAGTGAGGACGTATTCCTGGCGGGTACGTGCTCCGTCCTGGTACGGGCGTTGGACGAGCAAGCCGGATTCAACCAACCAGGCCAGGCGTTTGCTCAGGACATTGTCTGCCACCTCGAGCCGCCGTTTGATGGCGTCGAAGCGGCCGTTTCCAAAGAAGATTTCGCGGAGGACCAGGCTTCCCCATGGGTCGCCGAGGACATCCAGGCCGCGGGCGAGGCTGCACGTGCGGGCGGACCAGTCAGATCGGAGGGGCATGTGCACCAAAGTAGCTGACTTCTCTAAAGAAAGCCAGAGTCCCGGCACGCCCCGGTGGTTTGCCGCGGTTTCATCATCGGTTCATCTGGAGTGCCTAAGCTGGCGTGGTCAACCCTGACCATGAAAGGCCCCTTGATGTCCTCGCACTCCCCTGACTTGGTGAAACGTTCAACCGATGGCTCGGCCGGACTGTCCCGCCGCGGCTTCCTCGGCACCGCTGCCGCAGCCACGGCACTGGCCGCGACCGGATCCCTGCTGCCTCCGTCCGTCCAGGCGGCGATGGCCAAACCCGTTCCGCCAGGAAACCTCCAGTCCATCAAGCATGTGATCGTGCTGATGCAGGAAAACCGTTCCTTCGACCACTACTTTGGTGCCCTTCGCGGCGTCCGCGGCTACGCCGACAAGTCCGTCACCCGCCTGCCCAACGGCAAGTCCGTGTTCGAACAGCCCCGCGCCACCGGGGAGACGGTGTTGCCCTTCTCCCTCCGCAAGGCCGCCGAACTCGCCGGCCGGCCAGGCTCGGACATCCAATACCTTGGCGACCTCGACCACTCCTTCGCCGGCACCACCACGGCTTGGAACAACGGCTGGTGTGACAAATGGATTCCCGCCAAAAGCGCCTCCACCATGACGTTCTACGAGCGCCAGGACATCCCGCTGCAGTACGAACTCGCTGACACCTTCACCATCTGCGACGCCTACCACTGCTCCGTCAACGGTTCCACCAACCCGAACCGCACCTACCTTTGGAGCGGCACTACGGGCAACGAACCCGGGAGCAGCAAGAGGGCCGTCACCAACGCAGCCTACGGCTACGACCACGGCGGATACGACTGGACCACCTACCCTGAGCGGCTGGAGCAGGCCGGTATCCCGTGGCGGATCTACCAGGACTGGGACAACTTCACGGACAACGCCGTGGAGTACTTCCAGACATTCAAGGCAATTGGCAGGAAGATGCTGGCCTCCGTAGACGGCAAACTGCGCACCACCGAAGAGTTCTACGACAGCCTCGCCGGCAAGGACCCTGCAGAGCAGGATCGTCTTCTCGCCCAATTGGAAGCGGGCCGGAGCACACTGACCGATGCCGAAAGGTCGCTGTTCGACAAAGCCATGTGGAGGGGGCGGCCCAACACCCTCCTTGAACGCCTCAGCAACGACATCGCCAACGGCACCTTGCCACAGGTCAGCTGGCTCGTCCCGTCGGCGGCGGATTCCGAACACCCCGGAGCTTCCACGCCCGTGGGCAGTGCCAACTTCGTGTACCGCCTGCTGGATACCATTGCCAGCGATCCCGCGACATGGGACAGCACGGCCATTTTCCTGAACTTCGATGAGAACGACGGCTACTTCGACCACGTTCCGCCGCCCGTCCAGCCGCGCCCGGCCTCCGGCGAATCCACGGACTGGACCACGGCACGGCCTATCGGCCTGGGCCCGCGCGTCCCCATGACCGTGGTCTCCCCCTGGACGATTGGCGGCGTGGTCAGCTCCGAGGTCTTCGACCACACGTCCGTCCTGAGATTCCTGGAGCTATGGACCGGCGTCGAGGAACCCAACATCTCGCCATGGCGGCGCGAGGTCTGCGGTGACCTCACCGGTGTCTTCAACTTCGATTCCCCGGGCACGCCCCCAACCCTCGACCACCCCGCCCCGGTGCCCGCCAAGATCAGCCGCTGGCACCCGAATCCCCCTGCCGTCCAGGTTGCCCCGATCCAGGAAACGGGCACCCGGCCTGCCCGGCCGCTGCCGTATCGGCCGCGGGTTTCCGCCACGGTCCAGCGGGGGAAGATCAACCTGGCCCTTGCAAACAGCGGGACGCGCTCCACCCATTTCACCGTCTACGGTTACGCGGGCGAAGTCTCCGAACCCCTGCACGCGGATGTCACGGGCAGCCGGACCGTTGAACTCCCGCTGGCCACGGGAACGTTCGACGTCGTTGTCACCGGACCCAACCGGTACCAGTACGAGCTGAAAGGCACGACGGCGGGTGCGGCCTCCGGCGTCGACGTCGCCGTCACGGGGCGCCGCGGTAAGAAAGCCGTGGAAATCGAAGTGCGCAACGCGGGCAATGCGACCGTGACGGTTTCACTGGAGTCGTTGCAATACGTTGCCGGCAAGGAAACGGTGAAGCTCAAGCCGGGCCAGAGCAGGAAGATCGGCTGGGACACTGCAAACGGCTGGTACGACGTCCAGGTCACCTCCGCGGAGGACAGATCCTTCAGGCGTCGGCTGACCGGCCGTGAGGAAGACGGGCAACAGGGCATCTCGGGCTAGCGAGTCCCCCGTTCCCGCCTCTGTCCGTCACGCCCACCGTAGAAGGGTGGGTGTGGCGGGCAAGAGCGGGTTCACGCGATGGTTAGCCGATCTTGGCGAAAGCCTGCTCGAGGTCCGCAATCAGGTCCGCTGCGTCCTCGATGCCACAGGACAGGCGCAGGAGGTTCACGGGAACGGCAAGTTCTGTGCCCTTGACCGATGCGTGGGTCATTTCCGAGGGGTAGTTCATGAGCGACTCGATGCCGCCCAATGATTCCGCGAGCGTGAACACAGTGGTGTTCTCGGCAACGGTCCGGGCCGCTGCTTCGCCGCCCTTGAACTGGACGGAGACCATGCCACCGAACTTCTTCATCTGCTTCGCCGCGAGATCGTGGCCGGGGTGGTCCGGGAGGCCCGGGTAAAGCACCGCTTCAACCTCGGGACGCTGCAGCAGCCATTCAGCAACGGCCTGGCCGTTCTCGCTGTGGCGATCCATGCGGACGCCCAGTGTCTTCAAGCCACGGGTCGTCAGGAACGCGTCCATGGGACCGGAGACGGCACCCACTGCGAACTGGATAAAGCCGATCTTCTCCGCCAGCTCAGCGTCCTTGACCACAAGGGCACCACCTACGACGTCGGAGTGCCCACCGATGTACTTGGTGGTCGAGTGGACCACGACGTCCGCGCCCAAGGCGAGCGGGGTCTGCAAGTAGGGAGACGCGAAGGTGTTGTCGACCACCAGGAGGGCCCCGGCGTCGTGCGCTACGGCGGCGAGCGCCTCAATGTCGGTGATCTTCATCATCGGGTTGGACGGCGTTTCGACCCAGACAATACGTGTCTTGTTGGCCCTGACTGCCGCAGCTACGGCATTGAGGTCGGACATGTCCACGGGGGTGTTGCCGATGCCCCAGTCCCCCAATACACGGTTGATGAGCCGGTAAGTGCCACCGTACGCATCGTTGCCGAGGACGATGTGGTCACCGGGGCGGGCCAGTGCGCGGATCAGTGAGTCTTCGGCGGCGAGGCCGGAGCCGAAGGAAAACGCGGCCGATCCGCCTTCCAGGGCGGCCAGCTGTTCCTGCAGTGCGTCACGTGTTGGGTTGCCACCGCGGCCATACTCGTAGCCGGACCGCAGGTTGCCGATGCCGTCCTGCGCGTAGGTGGTGCTGAAATGCAGCGGCGGAACGACTGCCCCGGTCCGGGGCTCGAAAGCTTGTCCCGCGTGAACGGCTCGCGTGTTGAATCCGGCGTTGTTGTTGGCAGTCATGGAAGCACCTCTTTGTTTCTTGAAGGTTTGTTCGTTCAGCGGGTGGATGGGGCGCACGCTTAGTTGCTCAGGTACGCCAAAAGGTCGTGACGGGTCAGGATGCCCACCGGGGCCCCCGCGAAGGTCACCATGACCGTATCGACGTCGGACAGCAGCTCACGGGCGGCGGAAATGGTTTCCAGCGAGCCGATGACCGGGAGGCGTTCACCCATGTGTTCGGAGATCTTGTCTGCCAGCTTGGCTTCGCCACGGAACAGCTTGCTGGTGAGGCTGCGTTCGTCCACGGCACCCAGGACCTCGCCCATGACCACAGGCGGTTCCTGCGAGAGGACCGGGATGTGGGAGACACCAAACTCGTTCATGATATTGATGACGTCGCGGACGGTTTCGTTCGGGTGGATATGCACCAGGTCCGGCATTTCGCCGGTCTTGGACTTCAGAACTTCACCCACCGATGCTTCCTCGCCACCGGAAAGGAAGCCGTAGGAGCGCATCCATTGGTCGTTGAAGATCTTGGCAAGGTATCCACGGCCGGAGTCCGGAAGAATCACCACGACGACGGCGGACTCATCCAAATCCTTGGCCGCCTCGAGGGCCGCGACCACGGCCATGCCGGACGAGCCTCCCACCAGGAGTCCCTCCTCGCGGGCAAGGCGTCGCGTCATGGAGAACGAGTCGGCATCCGAGACGGCGATGACCCGGTCAGGGACGGCGGGATCGTAGTTGGCCGGCCACATGTCCTCGCCCACACCCTCAACGAAGTAGGGCCTGCCGGTGCCGCCGGAGTAGACCGAACCTTCCGGGTCCGCCCCGATGACCTTGACCGGGCCGCCGTCGGACTCTGCCCGGTCGGCTGAAACCTGCTTGAGGTACCGCCCGGTGCCGGTGATGGTGCCGCCGGTACCTGCGCCGATCACCACGTGCGTGACCTTGCCGTCGGTGTCGTTCCAGATCTCCGGGCCGGTTGATTCGAAGTGGCTGCCTGGAGCGGCAGGATTGGAGAACTGGTCAGGCTTGAAGGCGCCCGGGATCTCCTTGACCAGGCGGTCGGACACGCCGTAGTAGCTTTGCGGGCTTTCGGGAGCAACGGAAGTGGGCGTTACCACCACGTCAGCGCCATACGCCTTCAGGACCGCACGCTTGTCCTCTCCCACCTTGTCCGGCACCACGAAGATGCACTTGTAGCCCTTTTGCTGGGCCACGAGCGCCAAGCCCACGCCTGTGTTGCCCGACGTCGGCTCAACGATGGTTCCGCCCGGCTTGAGCCGGCCATCCTTCTCGGCATCTTCGATCATCTTCACGGCGATCCGGTCCTTGATGGACCCGCCGGGATTGATGTATTCGAGCTTGACCAGGACGGTGGCTTTGATGCCGTCGGTGACGTGGTTGAGCTTGATGAGCGGCGTATTGCCGATGAGGTCCAACACGGACTGGGCGTACTTCATAGATACAAAGCTACCGCTTGCCTGCGCCCAGCCCTGCCTCAGCCATGTGGGCCGCCACCCCCGACTAGCTACCCGCCCCCGGATCAGTTTGCCAGAGGCCCATGATGTTTCCTTCGGTGTCCTTGAAGTAGGCGTACCAGCCCATGGTTGGTACCGCGTCTTTCCCTTGAACCACACTGCCTCCGGCCGACTCCACCTGCGCAAGGGCCGCGCCGATGTCATCGACGTCGATGGTCAGTATGGGAGTCCTCAGCGCCTCCGTCCGGGGAAACAGGGCACCGTTGATGGCACCTGGCTCCTTGGGGGCACCGGTCTTCTCGTCGGATGGGGTGGTCATGGCGATGGTGTAGTCCATCCCCTGCATGGGGCTGAGGTTCCAGCCGAAAGCACTCTGGTAAAAGGTGTTTGCCCGTTCTTTGTCATCCGTGGGGATCTCGAAATGCACTATTGCGGCCATGGTTGGCGCTCCTTGTTCCTGGAAGTCTTTCCTGGGATGCGGCGCGGCCCACCCGTGCCACATCAGGGAGTCTAGACCCGGGCGGCCGCTGCCGTAAGGGGCTATTAATGGGATTGTCAGCCGGGCGTGGGACCATGAAAACATGACCATCGCAGAAGCCCCGCCACGCATTGCGGCCGCGGCAGATGCAGCCATCAGGTGGCATCCCGGCAGTTCCTTCCGTTTGGATCAGACCATGTTCCCCCTCATGCGGGGCAACGCCGATCCATCTTTCGCTTCGCACTCCTCCGGTTATTGGATGGCGTTCACCGCTGCTTCGGGACCGGTTACGCTGCGTCTCTCGGGAGGCGGCCTCGGGGCTGGCTGCTTCGTGGATGCCCAGGCGTGGGGCCCCGGCGCCGCGGATGCCGTGGCCGGGGTGCCCAGGTTGCTCGGCGCCGCCGACGACTGGTCCGGTTTCGATGAACCCGCCTTCCATGCCACGCTCCCCCGTCTGGTCACAGAATCACGACGACGGAACCTGGCTGTGCGGCTACCCTCCACCGGGCGGATGGTTGACTCATTGGTGCCCACCATCCTGGAGCAGAAAGTCACCACCTTGGAGGCACGGCGCGGGTACCGGGACCTGATGTACAGGTATGGAACGCCGGCCCCTGGCATGGCCCCCGCGGGGCTCCTCGTTCCCCCAACCGCCCGGCAGTGGTTGGCCATCCCATCATGGGAGTGGCACAAAGCCGGAGTCGGGCCACAGCGCTCGGCAACAGTCATGCGGGCGCTGCAGTCCGCCGTCGCGCTTGAACGTCTCGCGCAACTGGACTCAGCGGAAGCCGGAGCCAAGCTGCAGACCATCCCGGGCATCGGGATCTGGACCGCCGCCGAGGTGGTCCAAAGGACCCACGGCTGCCCCGACTCGATTTCCGTGGGCGACTACCATTTGGCTTCCTACGTCGGGTACGCGCTGACCGGACAGAAGACCGACGACGCCGGCATGATCGAGCTGATGAAGCCCTGGCAAGGGCAGCGGCAACGGGTGGTCCGGATGCTGTACTTGAGTGGCTTCCGGAAGCCCACGTTCGGGCCCCGGATGACAGTGCAGGACCACCGCTCCCATTAGAGGTGGAGGCGGGAGACCGCCTCTTGGCGCATGTCCACTTTCCGTACCTTGCCGGACACCGTCATGGGGAAGCTCTCGCGGACATCCACGTAGCGCGGGATCTTGTAGTGGGCCAGTTTGCCCCGGCAGTACTCGGCCAGGTCCGCGGCAGTCAGCGGACCGGCTCCGGGTTTGAGGATGATGCAGGCCATGAGCTCCTCGCCGTACTTTTCGTCGGGGACGCCGATTACCTGCACGTCCTGGATGGACGGGTGCAAGTACAGGAACTCCTCGATTTCACGCGGGTAGATGTTTTCACCACCGCGGATCACCATGTCCTTGATCCTGCCCTCGATCACGAGGTAGCCGTCCTGGTCCATGCGGGCCAGGTCGCCGGTGTGCATCCAGCCCTCGTCGTCGATGGCCTCGGCGGTCTTGTCCGGCTGGTCCCAGTACCCCTGCATCACGGCGTAGCCCCTGGTGCAGAGCTCACCAATCACTCCCCGCTCCACCACCTCACCGGTTCCAGGATCAACGATCCGGCTCTCGAGGTGCGGCATGGTCCGTCCCACGGTGCTGGTCCGCTGCTCCAACGTATCTCCGGCGCGCGTCATGGTGGACACGGGCGAGGTCTCGGTCATGCCATAGCAAATGGCCACATCCACCATGTGCATCTCATCGATGACCCGCCGCATGACCTCGATGGGACACAGGGATCCTGCCATGACACCTGTCCTCAGAGTCGACAGATCATAGGAGTCGAAATCCTCCAGGGCCAGCTCCGCGATGAACATGGTTGGAACGCCGTACAGCGAGGTCCCGCCGAAGTCCTGCACCGCTTCCAGGGCCGCCGACGGGCTGAACCCACGGCTGGGAATAATGGTGGCAGCCCCGAAGCTCAGCGCATTCAGGTTGCCGATCACCATGCCGAAGCAGTGATAGAAGGGCACCGGAATCACCACACGGTCATGCTCTGTATAGTTCAGGAGCCTGCCGATCGAGTGTCCGTTGTTGAGGATGTTGTGGTGGGTCAGGGTGGCGCCCTTCGGGAAGCCCGTGGTGCCCGAGGTGTACTGCAGGTTGATGGCGTCGTGTGGGTCCAGTCCGGCCATGCGGTCGCGTAGCGCTGAGGGCCCGACGCCGTCAGCTCGGGTCAGCAGCTCGGCGTAGGACAGTTCGTGGCCGGCTTCGGGGACGCCGGCCGTGAGCCCGTTCGCCGGGTTGCCCGGGAGGAACACCACCTCGCGAAGCTCTGGACAGGAGGCAGCCGCGGCACGCGCCATGCCCACGTAGTCGCTGTTCCTGTCAGAGGGCGCAGCAACCAGTATCCGCATGCCGTTCTGCTTCACCACGAACTCCAGCTCATGGCTGCGGTATGCAGGATTGACGTTGACCAGCACCGCGCCGATCTTCGCTGTGGCGTACTGCAGGATGGTCCACTCAGCGCAGTTGGGGCTCCAGATACCCACCCTTTCGCCCTTCGCCACGCCCGTGGCCAGCAGCGCGCGGGCCAGGCGGTCGACGTCGTCGTTCAGCTTTTGGTAGCTCCAGCGGCGGGCGTCCCCTCCCGGTGTGGGCGCCGCCTCGATCAGGGCATCCCGGAGGGGAAACCGGGCGGCGATGCGCTCAAAATTGGCACCAATGGTCTCTTCGAGCAGCGGGACGTCAGTGTCTCCGGCGGTGTAGGACAACATGACGGAACGCTACCAAGACAGTGCCCGCAACAGAACCGTCATGACCTCCAGCGCCGCCGTGTCCTGCCGGTAGGGTTGGAACCATGAGTGCACCCATTGACCTGCAGGCCACATTTATCCCCAACGAGGGCGAGTTCTTCCGCGTGAAGCTCGCTTTGGAAATCGCGATCGATGAGGTCGTCAACGAACCCGGCTGCATCCGTTACGAACTGACGGAAGCCACCGAAGAAAAGCTCGTCCTCACGGAGCGCTGGGAATCCGAGGAACTCCTCGAGAAGCACTCCAAGGGCATCGCGGTGCAGGACCTCAACGAGTCGCTGAGCGCCCTGCTTGCCGAGCCCGTCAAGCTCGACAGGCTCTAAGGATTCGCCGGAGGCTGCGAGAACGCCTTAAAGCACCGAGGTCGCCGGAATTTTCCGGCGACCTCGGTGCGTTTCCGGCGAATTCACCGGAGGGGCTTAGCTTTCCTGGGCCTCGGCACGGGCCTTGGCAACGTGGGCGTGGACTTCTTCCATGTCCAGGCCCTTGACGGCCTCAATGACCTGTTCCAGCTGGGGTCCGTTGAGGGCGCCGGGCTGGGAGAAGACCAGAACCTTCTCGCGGAAGGCCATCAACGTGGGGATGGAAGTGATCCCGGCTTCGGCGGCGAGCTGCTGCTCGGCTTCGGTGTCCACCTTCGCGAAGACGACGTCAGAGTGCTTCTCCGAGGCTGCCCCGTACGTGGGAGCAAACTGACGGCACGGGCTGCACCAGGCAGCCCAGAAATCCACCAGGACAATATCGTTGTCCTCGATGGTCGATGCGAACTGTTCTCCAGTGATGTCAACTGTAGCCATGCTTCCACGGTACGCGACCCTGCCTGCTATGTCCCGCGGTGTTCGCTTCCCGCGTCACAGGGAATAAAACCAGCCCCCTCCGTACACCTCTTGCCAGCGACTGAACAGGTGTTTAGTGTTTGAAACATGCGTTCAGTCGCAGAGGATCTGACCACCCGCGCACGCATCCGGGACGCCGCCATCGGGCTCTTCGGACGTGAAGGTTTCGCCCGTGCCACGGTCCGCTCAGTGGCCACCAAGGCGGGAGTAAGCCCGGGCCTGGTGATCCACCACTTCGGCAGCAAGGCCGGGCTCCGTGAGGCCTGCGACCAGCACGTTCTGTCCCAAACCGCCACCCAAGGCCGGGAGAAGACGGACCCGGGAACAACCCGGATGCTTATCCAGGATTACCTCAACCACCCCGACGAATACGCCGATGAGATCGCCTACATCCGGCGCGCATTGAGCGATGAATCAGATGCCGGCAACGCGTTTTTTGACGGCGTGGTCAACCAGACAGAGGACATCATCAACGCCGGCATCCAGGCCGGAACCATCCGGGCCTTTGCGGATATCCGGGCCACCGCCGTCGTCATCGCTTCCAACAGCCTGTCCATGCTCATGCTGGGCAGGCACCTGTCCCGGGTGCTGGGCGCTCCGGTGTCCGGGCCACACGGCATCGGCCCGGAGTTGCTGAGGGAGCTGACGTTGCCCGCCCTGGATGTCTACACGAACGGTTTCTACACAGACTCGCGGTTCCTTGATGCGGCCCGCGAAGCCCTCCAACAACAAGAAAGCACCACCGAAGGGAGCATGCCCCGTGACCCAGGCAATCGTCGTCGAGGGGTTGCGTAAGAAGTTCGGCCGTCGCGAGGTCCTGCACGGACTGGACTTCGCCGTCGAGGCCGGAACGGTGTTCGGAGTCATCGGACCGAACGGCGCAGGGAAAACCACCACCATGCGCTGCCTGCTGGACATCATCAGGCCCAGCGCGGGAACCATATCGGTGCTGGGCCAGGATCCGCGGCACGCGGGGACAGGTCTTCGACGCCGGATCGGGTACCTGCCAGGTGAGCTGCAACTTGAAAACCGGACCACCGGACGCCGCATGCTGGATCACTTCGCGGCAATCAGCGGGCCAGTGGAACAGCGCTACATCAACGAGTTGGCGGAACGGCTGAACCTGGATCTGGACCGGCAGACCCGCAAGCTCTCCAAGGGCAACAAACAAAAGCTCGGTCTTCTGCAGGCGTTCATGCACCGACCCGAGCTGCTGGTGCTGGACGAACCCACCAGCGGCCTGGATCCCCTGGTCCAGCAACAGTTCCACGCGATGGTCCGTGAGGCGGTCGGTGCCGGCGCCACGGTGTTCCTCAGTTCTCACGTCCTCAGCGAAGTCCAGCAGGCAGCAGACGCGGTAGCCATCCTTCGCGACGGCGACATTGTCACCGTTTCCACGGTGGAAGCCCTCCGCACCGCCGCCGTGCGGCAGCTGAAGTTCAACGCAATAGGCACACGGACGGACGACGTCGGCGCGTTGCTGGCCAGGGTGCCGGGAGTCGCCAACGTGGTAGTACGGGAGCTCCCCGCCGACGGCCATGCGGCCAGGACAGTGGAGGCCACCGCCTCGCTCTCCGGACCCGTCCAGGCCCTTGTCCAGGAGTTAGCGCGTTTGAACCTCACGGACCTTGTGCTCGAAGAACCCGATCTTGAAGAAGCGGTGCTGACGCTTTACGCAGGAAGTGACGTTGCGGAATCGGATAACACCGGTATATCTGACGGCGCCGCAGCCAACCGCAGCCCTGGAGCCGGCCGCAACCTTAAGGAAGGGGCACACCATGCCTAGGATCCTCCCACTCTTCACAAAAGCCCTGACGGACTCCTGGCGCTCCACCCTCGCGTGGGCTTTGGGCCTCACCGGAGCGTGCATGCTGTACCTGCCGATCTATCCCTCCATCGGGGGCAGCTCGCAGATGCAGGAGCTGATCAATGCGTTGCCACCACAGATGACCAAAGCCTTGAACTACGACCAGATCGCGACCGGTCCCGGCTATACGCAGGCCACCCTGTTCGGGTTGATTGGCTTCCTGCTGATGTCCATGGCTTCCGTTGGCTGGGGCGCGGCCGCTGTTGGCGGCGACGAGGAATCAGGGTTGCTGGAACTGACACTGGCGCACAGCGTTACCCGTGTTCAGGTGGTGCTGGAGCGGGCACTGGCGATCGTTGTCCGGGTTGCAGCCCTCTCCATCCTCGTCTTCGTGTTGGTGCTGGGACTGAACGGTCCGGCGCAACTGAATATCGACGTCGGGCATCTCGCCGGCGCTGTCCTGCTGTTCGCCGCGCTGGCCTTGCTGAGCGCGACGGCCGCGCTCTTCGTGGGCGCCCTGACGGGCCGGAAGGTGTTCGGCGTCGCGGCTGGTGCCGCCGTGGCGGTCCTGGGCTACGTCTTCAACGCCGTGGGCAGGCAAAGCCCCAAGGTTGAGTGGTTGCTGAACCTTTCGCCCTACCACTGGGCATACGGCAACTCCCCGGTGGTCAATGGGGCCGATTGGGGAGTTGCCGCGGGATTGCTCGGGATCTCGGCAGCACTGATCGTGCTGGCGGCCGTGGCACTGCAGCGGAGGGATGTGGGAGTCTAGCTCCACGCATGCGGGGCTGGGCGGCGTGCTCCCGGGAGGGCATTGTTCTCCCGCCATTCATGGATCCATTCCGGCAGTTCAAGGCCTGCGGGAGGTGCACCGAATTCTGCGATGATTTCTTCCTGCGTGACCGGCTTGCCCTTGTGGACCAAGCGGGTAGCGATGTGCGCGCGGGCGTAGATCTCGCCGTCCACCACCATCCGCTGCTCAAAGTAGATGGCTTTGGTGTCCAAGCCAATGATGCGTGTTTCGATGCTGTATTGCTGCCACAGCTGCAGGGATTTGCGGAAGGCAATGGTCTCCCCGGCTGCAACCGGGGTCCATCCGCGTTTGCGCATCTTGCTCCAGATACCGCTGCGGACCATGAGGTCGAACCGGCCCAGGTCCATGAGCGAGAAATACATGCCGTTGTTGACGTGCATAGCGATGTCAATGTCCGTCGGCAGCACCCGCAAAGGCAGGGACGACTCCTCCCACACGCCCAGCCGGGGGCGTCGTGACGAGGTGAAAAGCAGCATGAGAGTGCGAATTAACAGGTGCATACCGCAATGTTACCCGCGGGTAACTTCCGAGGGAATAGACGAGTCCGGATTGGACGCATGCCGCACTCTATGTCCAACGATTGCACTAACGTTTACCGCCGGTTCATCAAACCCGTGCACAATATCTGGAACTGTATCGATGGAAGAACATACAAGGGGACCCCTTTGAGCACGCTGCAAACCACCACGCCTCACGGTGAAGTCTGGCCGGAACTCTCCCGCCACCAGGTTGTTGTCCTTCAGGATGCCCGCGGCAACCGCATCGAAGGAACCATTGACGGTATGACCAATGACCGCAGCACCCTGTGGATCCAACTCAAAGGCGGCCTGGGCCGGCAACTGATTCACTACCTGGATGGTTACTGGCTCGAAGCACCTGCCGCCTAACGCAGGCGTGGCTTCCGCGGTGGCTAGTATTCCCCTATGACTCAATCGCGATACCGCGACCTGGTGGAATGGCCGCTCATGGCCACGGCACTTATCTTCCTCACTGCCTACGCCTGGCAGGTCATCGGGCGCGTCGACGGTGCAGCGGGTACGCCCTTCGAAGTCATCATGTGGATCACATGGGGCATCTTCGCGCTGGATTACTTCGTAAACCTCTGGCTTGCCGAGAACAGAACACGCTGGTTCCTGTGGAACCTGCATGAACTCCTGATCGTCGTGCTTCCCTTCTTCCGCCCCCTGCGTCTGTTGCGACTGGTGACACTCCTCTCGGTCCTCCAACGCACGGTAGGAGAAACGCTGCGAGGGCGCGTGGCCACCTATGTGGCGGGGGCCGCCGCGATGCTCATCCTTATTGGCGCTCTCGCGGTCCTCGACGTCGAGCAAAACGCCCCCGACGCCAAAATCCTGACCTTCGGCGACGCCGCCTGGTGGGCTGTCACCACCATCACGACAGTGGGCTACGGCGACCTCTACCCGGTTACCCCCATTGGCAGGGTGGTGGCCGCTGCCCTCATGATGAGCGGCATCGCCGTCTTGGGTATCGTCACCGCGTCCATCGCATCCTGGCTCGTGCAAAAGATCGAGGAGAACGCGGAGGGCATGGCGGCGGCCGCCGAAGTGAAGGCCGCAGCGGCCGAGGAGCCTGTCCGCGCGGAGATGGCCGACCTGGTTGCTGAAATCGCCGCACTGAGGCTGGAGATCGCCGAGCTCCGGCGGATCACCGAACGCCCCTAGTTGTAGGTTCCGCGGGCTCGCGCGCCCCGTTGGACCCGCGGGCTCGCGCGCCCCGCTGGACCCGCGCTGGACCCGCGCGTTTTTGGGCATAAAAAAATCCCCGGAACCATTGGTTCCGGGGATTTTTCCTGGGTGGCAGATGAGGGATTCGAACCCCCGTAGGCGTTGCCAGCTGATTTACAGTCAGCCCCCTTTGGCCGCTCGGGTAATCTGCCGAACTTCAAAAGAAGATCACTTCCGGAGACCGTTTCTTTTCGATCCGGTAACCGAAGGCAGAGACAACCTTACAGAAGTTTGTGCGAAGAATCTAATCGAGGCTCAGGACGGTGAAATTCCGCGTGACTCAGGCTTCGCCGAGGATCCGGCCGGCCAGTTTCGCTTCGAACTTCTCGGCCTGCTCCGGAGTGATCTGGTTCAGCTGTACGGCCCGGAGCAGGTCCGCGTGCACACCGTCCATGCGGGACGTTGCATCCGGAACGGGGCTCAGGACAATCGAGGCTGCCACAGCCGCCGCTGCCACCGCACTCGCCGCAGCCACTGCCGCCGTCCCAATGGAGCCCGCTGCCACGGAAGCGGACTTGCTGATGGACTGGACGGCCTTGCTGCTCATGCTGTTCCTCCGACGTTGCGCTCTTCCAACTGGTACAACTCTCGGCGCGTTGCCTCAGTTCCAACCTTGCGTGTGCTGTGAGCGAACTGTGAAAGCCGTCCACCGCCCCTAAAGGCGCCTTCCGTATTAGGCTGGATGGCAGACCAACCCCGCCCTACAGGGCCCCAAACCTAAGGAGAGTCATGGCAGGCGAATCCACATTCGACGTCGTCAGCAAGGTAGACAAGCAAGAGGTCGCCAATGCGCTCAACCAGTCCCAGAAGGAAATCGCGCAGCGATACGACTTCAAGGGCGTCGGCGCGGAGATCGACTTCAGCGGCGAGAAGATCCTCATGAAGGCCAACTCCGAGGACCGCGTCCTGGCTGTCCTGGATGTCTTCCAGTCCAAGCTGATCAAGCGCGGCATTTCCCTGAAGTCCCTGGACCAGGGTGAGCCCTTCCCGTCGGGCAAGGAGTTCCGCCTTGAGTGCACCATCAAGGAGGGCATTGCCCAGGACATCGCCAAGAAGATCAACAAGATCATCCGCGACGAGGCTCCCAAGTCCGTCAAGTCCCAGATCCAGGGCGATGAACTCCGCGTTACCTCCAAGTCGCGCGACGATCTGCAGGAGACCATGAACATCCTCAAGAAGTTCGAAGAGGCCGACCTTCAGTTCGTGAACTTCCGCAGCTAAGCCGGATCTGGCCGCGTGATTGTTGGGCACTTGTCCCGGTAGTCCGCATAGGGTCCGCAGAATCTCCGAGGACCGCAGCGATCAGCCTTGATCCTGCGGTCCTCGTTTTTGTCTTCGGCGGTAGGCCAGAGGTGGGAGTGGGTGTTTAGCGTGGTCGACGGCGCCGCATGCCCCAGCGACCGCTGTACGGTCACGACGTCGCAGCCATCGGCGATCAGACCGGATGATAAGTGGCTGAACTCGTGAAGGGTGAAGTCCCCTATCCCGGCTGCCTCGCGGGAGCGACAGTAAGGACCGCGTGGCGGACAGCGGGTGTGGTCGCCTCGCGGAGCTATTGCGTGGGGTCTTCTCGAACGACCAGGCCTTCGTCTCCGGGGAGTACTTTGCCCTGATCCCGCTCGGCCTGATCCTCAACGTTGAGCTCATAAGCGTCTCCCGGCGAGCAGGGAGCAGTGGCACCAACGCTGTACGACTTGTCAGATGCGTCAGTATCGAACTCAGCCCGAAGGACCGGACCACCCTCTGCGAAGACAGTCGGATGTGTCGTTGGATTAACGGTGCGTACGGTCATCCCCAAGGATTTCCAATACTCGGCTACGCGTTTGGCGTCCTCGATATGGTCGGTTCCTTGGGGTGCCCAGTGGTCGTATCCATAGCTGGCTCCCTTCTCGCCCTTTCCGAGGGAGCACTCCTGCGCTCCGGCGACGCCGTTGCGGGGCCACCAGCCGGTGACGTCGAGCTGCTTGGTGGTGTTGATGACGAGTTCGACCACGCGGTCCCGTCCTTCCCTGGCACTGATGGTCTCTTCCGGCGTCGCATCGTCAGACATTGTCGTGCTTGGCTCCTTCTCAGCGCATGCGGTTATTGTCATTCCCATCATGAGCACAGCCGTCGCGGCCGTGAGAATCCTTATATGCGTCTTAACCGCTGGCATTCGACAACACACGCGACATAGAAACCCCCAAAGTGACAATCATAAAACCGCCAGCGGCATCACCACCGGGGCCGGACATGGCCGAGACTATCAATACCCAACCAATAAATCCAACAAATGGCTAAATAGCTTGTCCGATAGCTTGATAGCGTCAGGGAGTCAGTCGTGACCCCCCGCAGAAGCTGGAAGCGTCTCGACCTGCTCGCCGGCTCTATTCGGTTGACGGCTACCCGAGTGAACTCCCTGGGTAGCTCAGCCGACTTCGATACAAGGTCGGCCACGGAGTTGCGAATCCATAAGGAACCGGTCAAGCAGGCAGCGAGCCCCAGCCCCTCGGCGACATGATCACCGTAATGCAGCCCCAAATTAGGACATAAATAGTTTGCGTAATCGATGCAACCCAGTATTCTTCTTCCTTAGGCGGGCCTAAGTACGGCTCCCCTTAGTGAAAGAAACCTACATGACCGCCAACTTCCTGATCGGCCTGCGCGAAGGCCTTGAGGCATCACTCGTCGTGGTCCTCCTGATGGCCTACCTCGTCAAGACCGACCGGCGGCACCTGATCCCCCGGCTCTGGGCCGGAGTGGGACTCGCCATCGCAGTTTCCCTCGCCTTCGGTGCAGTCCTCACCTTCGGTCCGCGCGGCCTGACGTTCGAAGCCCAGGAAGCCATTGGCGGCGGACTGTCCATCGTCGCGGTAGGCCTGGTGACCTGGATGGTCTTTTGGATGGCACGCACTGCGCGCAGCCTGGGCAGCGAGCTTCGCTCCCACGTCGACAAAGCAGCCGACGGCGCCGCCTGGGGCCTGGTGCTCGTGGCAGCACTCGCCGTGGGACGGGAAGGGCTGGAGACAGCGCTGTTTATTTGGGCCGCGGCGCAAGCCACCGGACAAACCACGTTCCCGCTGCTCGGCGCGTTGTTGGGCCTGCTGGCCGCCGCGGGCTTGGGCTACCTGCTCCACCGGGGCGTCCTCAAAGTAAACCTGGGCCGGTTCTTCACCTGGACCGGGGTAGGCCTGATCGTCATCGCAGGCGGCGTCCTGGCGTACGGAATCCATGATCTCCAGGAAGCCGGAATCCTCCCGGGCCTCCACAACCTTGCCTTCGACGTCTCAGCTGCCATCCCGCCGTCGTCCTGGTACGGGACATTGCTGAAGGGCACCCTCAACTTTTCCCCGGCCACCACCTGGCTTGAAGCCGCGGCCTGGCTCCTCTACGTTGTTCCCGTCTTGTTCCTGTACATCCGGGCCAACCGCAAGCCTTCAACCCAGGCAGCAAGCAAGACGTCCGCTCCCGTCGTCGCGGCCCACCCCTGATCCTGCGCCCCGACGCCACTCCCCCTCAACGAAGGAAACACCTATGTTTGGCACTTTCCTGCCCTCATCCCCCACGTTCCGAAAGGCCCTTGCCGTCATCGGAGCAGCGGCTGCCGTGCCTTTGGTCCTGACGGGCTGCACGGACAACACCAAGCCGGCGAGCGCCACCGATGGACCCATCCAGGTCTCCAGCACCGCCAACGAGTGCAAGGTGTCCACGGAAACCGCACCCAGCGGCAACCTGACCTTTTCCGTGAAGAATGAGGGCACCGAAGTCACCGAGTTCTACCTGCTCGCCGAGGATGGCCTGCGGATCATTGGTGAAGTGGAGAACATCGGCCCGGGCATTTCCCGAAACCTGGTGGTGACTGCTCCCGCAGGAAAGTACACCACGGCGTGCAAGCCGGGCATGCAGGGTGACGGCATCCGGGCGTCCTTCGAAGTCACTGAGTCCGGCAACAAGCCCAGCGTCGATGCCGATCTCCAGAAGCTCGTGGACACCGGGACCCAGCAGTACGCGGCCTACGTCAAGGACCAGACCGAGCAGTTGGTCACGGGCACCAAGGCGTTCGCAGACGCTTTCGCTGCCGGTGACGCCGCCAAGGCTCGTGACCTGTACGCCGCCACACGAATGCACTGGGAGCGCATTGAACCCGTCGCGGAGTCCTTTGGCGATCTGGACCCCAAGCTCGACGCCCGCGAAGCGGACCTGGAGCCTGGCCAGGAATGGACTGGCTGGCACCGGGCCGAGAAGGACCTCTTCCCGCCGGCAGGCTACACGGCCATGACCTCCGCCGAGCGGACCGCCATCTCCACGCAGCTCGTCGCCGACACCGAGGACCTTGCCAAGCGTACCCGCACAGTGGAGCTCACGGCGGACAAGTTGGGCAACGGAGCCAAGGAACTGCTGGACGAAGTAGCCACGGGCAAGGTCACGGGCGAGGAAGAGATCTGGTCGCACACCGATTTGTGGGACTTCCAGGCCAACATTGACGGGGCCCGGATCGCCTTCGAGAGCCTGAAGCCGGCCTTGGAGCAGAAGAACCCTGAGCTCGCCACGTCCCTGGCAGGCAAGTTCGACGCCCTCCAGGCTGAGCTCAAGAAGCACGCAAAGGGCGAGGGCTTCGCCTACTACAACGAGCTGACCCCTGAGCAGGTCCAGCAGCTCGCCGCTTTGGTCGATTCGCTGGGTGAGCCCCTGTCCAGGCTCACGTCAGCCGTAGTGTTGTGAGCGGCTGCCCCTACGGGCACACCAGCGGTCCCGCCGACGCGGACCGCGCTGGTGAGGTCGCCGGCGTCGAACGTTCCGGCGGGACTGCCGCCGTCGTGAGTTCGCAGGAAGCGTCCGACGGCGGTACGGCAGCTGCTGCGGGAACCGGCAGGTCGCGCTTTTCCCGCCGCGGGCTCCTGTCCCTCGCCGGTGTTGGCGGCGCGGGCGCCGTTGCGGGCCTCGCGGCCGGTTTCCTCGGCCACGACGTGGTGACGGCTGCCGAAGCGAAGGCAGCAACACCAGATGCTGCGTCAGGCGTTGTCCCGTTCTTCGGCCAGCACCAGGCCGGCATCACGACGCCTGCGCAGGACCGTCTACATATGGCCGCGTTCGATGTCACCACCGAGGACCGCAAGGAACTCATCAAGCTCCTCAAGGATTGGACGGCCGCAGCTGAGGCCATGACCACCGGCGCTCCGACGGGTAAAACCGGCGCGGTGGATGGACCTTACGATGCCCCACCGGAGGACACCGGTGAAGCGTTGGACCTGCCGGCGGCAAAATTGACCCTGACGTTCGGTTTCGGCGCTGGGTTGTTTGAAAAGGACGGCAAGGTCCGCTTTGGCCTGGAGGGGCGCCGCCCCGAGGCTTTGATCGATCTCCCGCATTTCCCGGGTGACGACCTGCAGCCAGCGCGCACCGGCGGAGACCTTGTTGTCCAGGCCTGCGCCGACGACCCCCAGGTTGCCGTGCATGCCATCAGGAACCTGGCGAGGATTGGCTTCGGCAAGGTCCGGGTCCGTTGGTCGCAGCTGGGCTTTGGCAGAACGTCGTCGACGTCCAGGGCGCAGGTGACACCACGGAACCTCTTCGGCTTCAAGGACGGCACCAACAACCTCAAGGTTGAGGACAATGCACTGCTGGACGAGCACGTCTGGGTTTCCGACACGGCTCGTTTGTCCGAGCAGTGGATGGCCGGCGGCAGCTATTTGGTAGCGCGCAGGATCCAGATGCACATCGAAACCTGGGACCGGACCTCGCTCCGGGAACAGGAGGGACTGATCGGCCGGACCAAGGGTGCCGGCGCTCCCCTGTCAGGCGGCGATGAATTTACCGCTCCCGACTTTGCCTTGGCCGGCCGGGAAGGCGCTCCGCTCATCCCACTCGACTCCCACATGCGCCTCGCCCACCCGGACCAGAACGGCGGTGTGAGGATGCTGCGCCGCGGCTACAACTTCACCGACGGTTCAGACGGACTGGGACACCTGGACGCCGGGCTGTTCTTCATTGCTTTCGTCAAGGATCCACGGACGCACTACGTTCCCATGCAACTGGCGTTGGCCAAGGGTGACACCTTGTCCGTGGAGTACTTGAAGCACACCGGTTCGGGTCTCTTCGCGGTGCCTCCGGGCGTGGAGGCGGGCGGGTTTATCGGCCAGGGGCTGTTCGCGTAGCTCTTCCTTGCCTCAATAGCGTTGCCATCCCGCTGTTACGTTGTTGGCCAGCAACGGATCAGCGGGTTGGCGACGGATCAGCCGAGGCGCGGCAGCCGAGACCCCGCAGCCGAGCAGGAACCCGCTAGGAGAGCGGCCGCCCGGCCATCTGCTCCAGCCTGCTGATCCGGTCCTTCATCGGAGGATGGGTGGAGAACATCCGCCGCATGCCACCGCCCCGGAACGGGTTGGCGATCATGAGGTGCGAGGCATTGACCAGATTCTGGTCCTGCGGCAGCGGCAGTTGGCTCACGCCGGACTCGATCTTGCGCAGGGCCGAAGCCAGGGCCAGTGGATCACCTGTCAGCTGGGCGCCGTCCTCGTCGGCGTCGTACTCGCGCGTCCGGGAGATAGCCATCTGGATCAATGAGGCCGCGAACGGTGCAAGCAATGCCATGGCAATGGTGGCAAGCGGGTTGGCGTTGCGGCGATCACCGCTGCCGAAGATCAGCAGCATCTGGCCCACCGAGGTAATGACACCGGCCACAGCCGCCGCGACCGACGAGGTGAGGATGTCGCGGTTGTACACGTGCATCAGTTCATGCCCCAACACGCCCCTAAGTTCACGGGCATCAAGCAAATGCAGGATTCCCTCGGTGCAGCACACGGCGGCGTTCTTCGGGTTCCGGCCTGTGGCAAAAGCGTTGGGTGTCATGGTGGGCGAAAGGTAGATCCGCGGCATGGGCTTGTTGGCGCGCACGGACAGCTCACGAACAATCTGGTAAAGCTGCGGCGCCTGCGCTTCCGTGACCGGGTACGCGGCCATGGAGCGGATGGCGATCTTGTCGCTGTTCCAGTATCCGTAGGCCGTAGTCCCGACGCCGATCAGCGCCATGATCCAGATAGGAGTTGTGCTCCGGGTCCCGGCTGCGATGATGGCGCCCAACCCCAACAACACAGCCCACAGCACACCGAAAAGCGCTGCCGTCTTGAGTCCATTGTTGTGTTTATGCACGGTTATCGCTTTCTTCCGCTCTTGCTGGGGTTTTGTACGGATTAACGCCGACGCCGGTCCCCGGGTTCCGTTATCAGCCTACGTCGGCGGCCCGGCTGGCGGGGCTAGGGAACGGGATGCTTGGCATCATAGGCGACGAAGCCTGGCTGGATGCGCGTCGCCAGCCAGGCCAGGACAATGCACAAAAGCCCGCCGAACAACAGCACCCCGCCTTCGCTAAGGAACTGGGTGACCCCGCCGGCCAGCATGTCGCCGACCCGCGGTCCGCCCGCAACCACCACAATAAAGACGCCCTGGAGCCGTCCCCGGAGATGGTCGGGGGTAGCCGACTGAAGAATGGTGGTGCGGAAGACGGCACTGATGGAGTCGGAGATCCCCGCGAGCGCGCAACACAGGGCCGCAGGCAGCAACCAGGGCGTGACACCTTCACGGCCCGAGTCCCCGGCCAGCAGCACCACCAGTCCGAATCCAGCAATCGAGGCTCCCCAGCCAACCACGGACCACACCACGGCGCTCCCCTGTTTCCGTACCCGGCCGAGGGGTCCGGAGAAGAGCCCGGCAAGGAAGGCCCCCACGGCTGTGGACGCCAACAATACGCCCACCGTTGTTTCGCCTCCGCCGATCATGACGGCGCCAATGGCAGGCATGAGCGCCCTGGGTTGGGCGCAGATCATGGCGATGAGGTCGATGATGAAGGTCATGCGGACATTGGGCCGGGTTCCCAGGAAGCGGAAGCCTTCCACCACTGAACGCAGCCCCGGCCGCACCGCGTCCTTGGACGGTGGCAGTGGCGGAAGCCGGAAGAGCCCCCAGAGGGCAAACGTGAAGCTGATGACGTCAATGGTGTAGGTCCAACCAAACCCGATGGTGGCAACGAGGACACCGGCCAGCAGTGGTCCGGCCGTCATGGACAAGCCAAAGGTCAGCATGCTCAGGGCGTTGGCGGCCGGAAGCAGGTCCTTCCGGACAAGGAGCGGAATGATGGCGCTACGGGCCGAACCGTTGATGCCCTGCGCTCCGCTTTGGATCGCCACCAGGGCGTAGAGAATCCAGATGTTGCCAATCCCCAGCCAGGCCTGCAACGCCAGTCCAGCCGTGGTTGCCCAGAGGACCAGTGAAGCGATGATCGCCACCTTGCGGCGATCGTAGGCATCCGAGACAGAGCCTCCGTAGAGCCCTGCAATGACCAAGGGAACCAGTGCGAAGATTCCCAGGAGGCCCACGTAAAGACTTCCTGGGTCAGCCTGTAAACCTCCAGGCTGACGGCTACCAGCGTCAGTTGGGTACCGATGGCGGCCACCGATGCACCAAGCCAAAGTCGTCGGAAAGCGGGACTCTCCTTCAACGGAGTGATGTCTGCCAGTAGTTTCGCCACCGTCCAACCCTAACCAGCATGAGGGCGCCTCCCGCACGCGGCTCCCTGCTTGGTAGGCTCAGCCGGGGAGGGAGTTGACCAGCCATGTCGCGACGATTGCTGTACCGTTCGGCCTTCTGGGAAATCGCCCGGCCGCGTCATCCCCTCACCGCCGGCCACGTCCTGCTCCGCTTGTCCGACCCTTCCACGGAGTTCGCCTACCCTTCTGCGATCGACTGGCTGCTCTGCTACAACCTGGCCCGGGCAGCCATGCGCGACGTCCTGGGCGTCGCCCGGTGCACCATCATGTTCAGCTACCGTTGGCACCCGCTCGGTGGCGCGATCGGTGAACCCGTCGCCGAATCCTCCACCCCCACCTTCCACCTCTTCGGGCGTGGACCGGGTGAAACCTCGACGCCGGGACACCAGTTGCTGTTGCCGGCGCACCGACGCGTGGGGGAACCGCTGGAACGGCTGGAAGCAACCGACGATGCTATCAGGGATGCGCTGGTACGTGCCCGACCAGCAGCGACGGCTCCGTTGCCGGACGGGGTGGGTACCGCCGTCGAGCCCATCCTGGACCCGGGCGGGCTGGTTGAATCGACGGGCGCGGGGCGCAACCACGCAGTGATCCAACCGATCAGGGCCGTGGGGTCGATCGCGGAAGTCTCTCCGGCGGAGCTCTTGGCCATGGGCGCTGCCCTGGGCTCGCTGTCCCTGGCCGGCGGGCTCAGCGGGTTCAGCTGCCTGGCGCCAGACAACGGGGCCACAGTACGCGTCCATGCACTGGGACGGTCGGCCGCAGAGGAAGCGAATCCCTTGGAGTCTTTGCTCTGTTCACCCGAAGTTAGTCTTGCCTTATTGTGAACTCCTCATAATAAGTGTTTTACTGAATACATGACCGATCACACAGCCGAGCAAGCAGAATGGGCCGCAGCCCTGCATGCCCACGGCCGGCGTGTGACCAAACAGCGCCTGGCAGTCCTCGCCGCCGTCCAGCACCACCCGCACTCCCCGGCAGAAGGCATCCTTGCTGCTGCCCGCAAAGAGCTTCCTGAACTGACGGCGCAGTCCGTTTATGTAGTGCTTAGCGATCTCACGGACCTGCAGATGCTGCGCCGCTTCGAACCCCCGCACTCCCCGGCGCTTTATGAGACCCGGGTTGGCGATAACCACCACCACGCTGTGTGCATCAGCTGCGGCAGGGTGGAAGACGTGGATTGCGCCGTGGGACACGCCCCGTGCCTGACACCGCACTGGGATGAAAACTCCAAGCCAATGACCATCCAGATCGCAGATGTCCTGTACCAAGGCATCTGCCAGGACTGCCAGTCCAAACAACAGCTTCCCGCAACTTCCGTAACTCATAAATAGAAATAGGAGAACAATGACTGCCATTTCAACAACCCAGTCAGGTGCCCCCGTTACTTCCGACGCGCACTCGAAGTCCGTCGGCGCTGACGGTGCCATCATCCTCACCGACCACTACCTGGTGGAAAAGCTCGCACAGTTCAACCGCGAGCGGGTGCCGGAGCGCGTAGTGCACGCCAAGGGCGGCGGCGCATTCGGTACGTTCAAGACCACCTCGGACGTTTCGGCCTACACCAAGGCAGCTTTCCTGCAGCCGGGTGCCGAGACCGAAATGCTGATCCGTTTCTCCTCCGTCGCAGGCGAGAACGGCTCCCCCGACACGTGGCGCGACCCCCGTGGTTTCGCCGTGAAGTTCTACACCTCCGAGGGCAACTACGACCTCGTGGGCAACAACACCCCGGTCTTCTTCATCCGCGACGGCATCAAGTTCCCGGACTTCATCCACTCCCAGAAGCGCCTCCCGGGCAGCCACCTGCGCGACGCCGACATGCAGTGGGACTTCTGGACCCTGTCCCCCGAGTCCGCACACCAGGTCACCTGGCTCATGGGCGACCGTGGCCTCCCGGCTTCCTGGCGTGAAATGCAGGGCTACGGTTCGCACACGTACCAGTGGATCAACGCCGCAGGCGAGCGTTTCTGGGTCAAGTACCACTTCAAGTCCAACCAGGGCGTCAAGACCATCACCGGCGACCAGGCTGAAGAGCTTGCTGGTTCGGACGCGGACTTCTACATCCGCGACCTCAAGGAAAACATCGACGCCGGCAACTTCCCCTCCTGGGAACTGCACGTCCAGGTCATGCCTTACGAAGACGCCAAGACGTACCGCTTCAACCCGTTCGACCTGACCAAGGTTTGGCCGCACTCGGACTACCCGCTGATCCACGTGGGCACCATGGAGCTGAACAAGAACCCGGAGAACTACTTCGCGCAGATCGAGCAGGCCACCTTCGCGCCGTCGAACTTCGTACCGGGCATCGCTGCTTCCCCGGACAAGATGCTGCAGGCCCGCATCTTCTCCTACGCCGATGCACACCGTTACCGCGTGGGCACCAACCACGCCCAGATCCCGGTGAACCAGCCCAAGAACCAGGTCAACAACTACAGCCAGGACGGCCAGGGACGTTACCTGTTCAACTCCCCGTCCACCCCGGTGTACGCACCGAACTCCGTGGGTGGCCCGGCCGCTGTCGAGCCCACCTCACCCGCAGGTGGCTGGGAGAACGACGGCGAGCTCACCCTCTCCGCCCACACCCTGCACGCTGAGGACGACGACTTCGGCCAGGCCGGTACGCTGTACCGCGAGGTCTACGATGACGCCGCCAAGGCCCGCCTCCTGGACACCATCACCGGTGCTGTTGGCGGCGTGAAGAACGCTGACATCAAGGAACGCGCCATCCAGTACTGGACCAACGTTGACGCCGACCTCGGCGCCAAGCTCCGCGCCAACCTCGGCGCAGGCCAGACCGAGTCCGACGCAGAAGCAGCCAACAAGCTCTAAGCGTCTTCGCTCTCCAGCAATTCCTGGAACACCCCGTTGCGGATCTCCGCAGCGGGGTGTTCTTTTTCCACATAGCGCTTTGAACCTATGGCTCCGACCACCGCGCGGTTCATAGGATCCTTGCATGAGCACATTCAAAGGCATTTCCCCGGCTGCATTCCGCTTCTACGAGGAGCTTGAAGAGAACAACAACCGTGAGTGGTGGCTGGAGCATAAAGCAACGTACGACGCCGAGGTGAAGGAGCCGCTGACAGCCCTGCTTTCGGAGCTGGAGCCGCAGTTCGGCCCGGCCAAGATCTTCCGGCCGAACAGGGATATCAGGTTCTCCCAGGACAAGTCACCGTATAAGACAGCGCAGGGAGCCTTCGCGGCAACCCAGGAAGGTGTGGGGTTCTACGTCCAGATCAGCGCGGATGGCCTGCTGATTGGCGGCGGATACCACTCCCACACGCCGGCGCAGCTCGCACGTTTCCGGGCCGCAGTGGACGCTCCTGCCAGTGGTGAAGAACTGGAGGGCATTGTTGATGCTGTGGCGGCGTCAGGCTTCGTCATCGAAGGCGAAAAGCTGAAGACCGTACCCCGGGGCTTCGACAAGGACCACCCACGGGCTGAGCTGCTCAAACACAAGTCCCTGTCAGCGGGCGTTGAGGTGGGCCAGCCTGAATGGTTGGCCACCCCCGGGGCCAAGGATGAGATCGCTGCCCGCTGGGAAGTGCTGAGGCCTTTGGTGGAGTGGGTCAGTGAGCATGCAGCGCCGTAGGGTGGTGACACCCAAAAGCGCCCGGAAACTGTTGTTTCCGGACGCTTTTGTGGCTGATTCGTCATGGCTGTCTGACAGGCAGACGCTCTGACAGGCAGCCGCTCTGACGGTCAGGCGTAGGTCGTGTCAGACCTTGGTGAAGGTGTCTTCGTCCTCGTCGCCCTTGGACTGCTTGCTTCCGGCCGGAGCGTTGACAGAAGCCTTGGCAGAAGCGAACCTCTCGTTGAGGCGTGAGTGGCGCTGGCCGTAGGAGAAGTAGATGACCATGCCGATAACCAGCCAGATCGCGAAGAAGATCCACGTTTCCACAGCCAGGTTGGTCATCAGGTAAAGGCAGAGTACAGCGGAGACCCAGGGGATGACCTTGCCGAGAGGGACACGGAAGGCAGGCTTCAGGTCCGGGCGCTTCTTGCGCAGCACCAAAATGCCCAGGCTGACCATCACGAATGCGGAGAGCGTACCGATGTTGATCATTTCCTCGAGCAGATCCACCTTGGTCACGCCGGCCACCACTGCCACTGCGGCACCACAGATGATCTGCAGACGGGCTGGAGTGGAGCGCTTGTCGCTGGTCTTGGACAGGGAGCGCGGCAGCAGGCCGTCGCGGCTCATGGCAAGGACAACCCGGGACAGGCCCATGAGGAGCACCATGATTACGGTGGTCAGGCCAACCAGGGAGCCAAACGCGATGACCTTGGCTGCATCCGTGTTGCCGACGGCCTCGAAGGCTGTGGTCAGGGTTGGGTTCTTGACCTCTGCCAGTTGCGTGTAGGAGACCATGCCGGTAAGCGCCAGGGAGACCAGGATGTAAAGCAACGTAACAACGGCCAGGCCACCGAAGATGCCGCGCGGCAGGGTCTTCTGCGGGTTCTTGACCTCTTCGGCGGAGGTTGCCACCACGTCGAAGCCGATGAAGGCAAAGAACACCAGAGCGGCGCCGGCGAAGACGCCCAACGTTCCGTACTGGGCCGGGGCGGCGCCGGTGAGGAAGCCGAAGAAGGACTGCTTCATGACATCGGCAGCTCCGGAATCAGTGGGCTGCGAGGCCGGGACGAACGGCGTGTAGTTGGAGAACTTCACATAGCTGAAGCCAACAACGATCACGAAGAGCACCACTGCGATCTTGATCAGCGTGAAGACGTTGCCGACGCGTGCGGACAACTTTGTCCCCAGCACCAGCAGCACGGTGAAGATCGCGACAATAAGGAAAGCGCCCCAGTAAAGGTCAACGCCGCCAACGCTCACTGACGGCGGCATGTCCACGCCCATCAGGCCAAAGACGGTGCTGAGGTAGATCCCCCAGTACTTCGCGATAACGGCAGCGGCGGTGAACAGCTCAAGGATGAGGTTCCAGCCGATGATCCACGCGAGGACTTCGCCCATGGTGGCGTAGGTAAACACGTACGCTGAGCCTGCCACCGGGATGGCCGTAGCGAATTCTGCGTAGCACATGATGGCCAGCGCACAGGTGACGGCGGCAATGGCAAAGGAGATGGTGACGGCCGGGCCTGCAAAGTTTGCGGCGGCTTTCGCACCAACGGAGAAGATGCCGGCACCGACGGCTACGGCGACACCCATGATCATGAGGTCCCAGGTGCTGAGGCTGCGTTTCAGCTTGCGCCCGGGTTCGTCGGCATCAGCGATCGACTGCTCGATCGACTTGGTCCTGAAAATGTTCATAAAAATGCCACATTCTGGATGGGAGTGGTATAGGACTCATCAAGGATAGTGTCCGGCCAATGGACGGCCATATTTATCCCAAATAGTGAGACGCGCCCCGAGACTCCGTGACTCCTGTGGCTGGTGTGACGAAGGCGGGTAGCCTCCGTCACACCTTTCACGTGCTCGGTACGTCCCAGTCCATCAGGGTGGAACGGATAAGGAATCTCTTCCCTTCCGGGGACTCCACCGAGAAACCGCTGCCCCGTCCCGGAACCACGTCCACGGTGAGGTGCGTGTGGGACCAGTAGGCGAACTGTTCCTTGGACATCCAGAACTCCAACGGTTGCGCTTGGCCGTCGGACCCAAGGTCGAACCGGCCCAGCAAAACATCGGAATCGCTGGTCAGGAACTCCCCCGCCGGGTAGCACATGGGCGCGGAACCGTCGCAGCAACCACCGGACTGATGGAACATCAGCGGGCCATGCTGCTCCCATAGCTTCCGCAGCAGTTCCACGGACGCTGCGGTGAGCGCCACCCGGGAAAAGTCTTCCCCTGGCAGCGTCACCGCAGCTTCCAAGCTGGTGTTGTTCATCAGAACTTCAGCACCACTCGGCCGTCGATCTTGGCGTGTTTCATTTCGTCAAAGACCGCGTTGACCTCGGAGAGCTCACGGGTGGAGACCGTCGGCTTGATCTTCCCCTGGGCATAGAACTCCAGTGCTTCCTCGAGGTCCTGCCGGGTACCGACGATGGAACCGCGTACGGTGAGGCCCTTGAGAACAATGTCAAAGATCGGGGCAGGGAAATCCCCCGGAGGAAGACCGTTGAACACAATTGTTCCGCCGCGACGGGCCATGCCAATGGCTTGCCCAAATGCGGATGGATGCACGGCAGTCACCAGCACGCCGTGGCAACCCCCGGTCTCACGCTGGATGACCTCGGCCGGATCCTCATGGAGGGCATTGACGGTCAGCTCGGCACCGTGTTCTTTCGCCAGCGCCAGTTTGTCGTCTGCGATGTCCACCGCTGCCACCCGAAGGCCCATCGCCACCGCATACTGCACCGCGATATGCCCCAGACCGCCAATGCCCGAGATGGTGACCCACTGGCCGGGCCTGGTCTCCGTCATCTTCAAACCCTTGTAGACAGTGACGCCGGCGCACAGTACAGGCGCCACTTCCACGGGATCCGAACCCTCCGGGATGCGCGCTGCGAACCTGGTGTCCACCAGCATGTACTCACCGAACGAGCCATCAACGCTATAGCCGCCGTTCTGCTGTGACTCGCACAAGGTCTCCCAGCCGGTGCGGCAATACTGGCAGTCGCCGCACGCGGACCAGAGCCAGGCGTTGCCCACCAGGTCCCCGATTGCCACGTCCGTGACTCCTTCACCCAAGGCAACTACTTCGCCAACGCCCTCGTGCCCCGGCACGAAAGGAGGAGTCGGTTTGATCGGCCAGTCGCCTTCGGCGGCGTGCAGGTCGGTGTGACATACCCCCGATGTGATGAGGCGGACCAGCGCCTGGCCGGGACCCGGCGTCGGCCTTTCCATTTCCTTGATCTCGAGGTCGGTACCGAACTTGGTGACGACTGCAGCTTGCATGGTGGTCATTGACGATCTCCTTTGATCGGTAGACAAGACGGTTTAGAAGAAGCCGAGCTTGTTCTCGTTGTAGCTGACCAGGAGGTTCTTGGTCTGCTGGTAGTGGTCCAGCATCATGGCGTGGTTCTCACGGCCAATACCTGAGGACTTGTAGCCGCCGAAAGCGGCACCTGCCGGGTAGGCGTGGTAATTGTTGACCCACACGCGGCCGGCCTGGATTTCCCGGCCTGCGCGGTAGGCGACATTTCCGTTGCGCGACCAGACGCCGGCGCCAAGCCCGTAAAGGGTGTCGTTGGCAATTCCGATGGCGTCGTTGTAATCGCTGAACTTGGTCACGGACACCACCGGTCCGAAGATCTCCTCCTGGAAGATCCGCATCCGGTTGTGGCCTTCGAAAATGGTGGGCTGGACGTAGTAGCCCCCGGCGAAGTCCCCGTCCAGTTCGGCTCGGGCGCCACCGGTGAGGAGCTTGGCGCCTTCCTGCTTTCCGATGTCGATGTAGGACAGGATCTTCTCCAGCTGGTCGTTGGAGGCCTGGGCACCAACCTGGGTATCGGTATCCAACGGGTTGCCCTGGATGATTCTGTTGGTCCGGGCCGTGACGTCGGCCATGAAGGAATCGTAGATACCTTCCTGGACCAGGGCCCGGGAAGGGCAGGTGCAGACCTCTCCCTGGTTGAACGCGAAGAGGGTGAAGCCCTCCTGCGCCTTGTCGTAGAAGGCGTCGTTCTGGTCGGCGACGTCGTCGAAGAAGATGTTGGGGCTCTTGCCACCAAGTTCCAGGGTGACGGGGATGAGGTTGTTCGACGCGTACTGGCTGATGAGCCTGCCTGTGGTGGTCTCACCCGTGAAGGCGATCTTGCGGATACGGGAACTCGAAGCGAGCGGCTTGCCGGCCTCGACGCCGAAGCCGTTGACCACGTTCACCACACCCGCCGGAAGGAGATCACCAATGAGCTCCATCAAAACCAGGATTGACGTCGGCGTCTGCTCGGCGGGCTTGAGCACCACGGCGTTTCCGGCCGCGAGCGCCGGGGCCAGCTTCCAAACAGCCATGAGGATGGGAAAGTTCCACGGGATGATCTGGCCAACAACGCCCAGTGGTTCCTTGAAGTGGTAAGCCGTGGTGTCCTCATCCAGCTGGGAGAGGTGGCCTTCCTGTGCTCGCACAGCAGAGGCGAAGTAGCGGAAGTGGTCGGCGGCCAGGGGGATGTCGGCGTTGAGGGTCTCGCGGACGGGCTTGCCGTTGTCCCAGGTCTCCGCAACCGCAAGGAGCTCCACATTCTCGTCGATGCGGTCGGCGATCTTGTTCAGGATCGCTGCCCGCTCAGCGGCGGAGGTCTTGCCCCAGGACGGCGCAACCTTGTGGGCGGCGTCCAGTGCGAGTTCGATGTCTTCCGATGTTCCGCGGGCAACTTCGCAGAAGGCCTTGCCCGTGACCGGGGTGATGTTCTCGAAGTAGGCGCCCTTGACCGGGGCAACCCACTCTCCGCCAATCCAGTTCTCGTAGCGGTCCTTGAAGGTGACCTTCGAACCCTCGGCACCCGGCTGTGCGTAAACGGTCATTGCTAGCTCCTTTGCTGCGAATCACGGTGGCTGTCGCCATTGATCCGAGCCTAGGAGCGATGAGGTTGCAGTTACGTTGCAACCCTGTGATTCAGCTCACGCAGTCATGTCCGCTTCGATCCGTTCAAGGTCGGCCACGACGGCGGCCCGCTTGGGTGAGCGCGGCGGCAGCAGCTTCAGCACCGCCAGACGGAGGTCGACGTCGTACCTCGCCTCCGGCAGCTCCGCATACTTGAGGAGTGAATCGACGCTCCCGTCGCTGAGCAACGCCTCACGCATCAAGTGCGAGACACGTTCACGCAACAGCACGACGCCGGGCGCCTCCGACCGCGGAAGGACAGCACCTTTGTAGATTTCCAAGGCGATGCGGTGGGCGCCGCGTTGCAGGCAGTTCAGGACCTGTCCGGAGTCGGGCAGCAATTCCACGGGCAAACGGTACGGCCGGGACTCGGGAACAGCATCGGGGCTGAGCCCCTGGATGACCTTGCGGAGCCGCACCATCTCGGCTCGCAGCGTCACGGCAGAACCGTCTCCTGGGTACAACTGGGCGCAAAGGTCATCGGCGCTCAACCCGGAAGGGTGGTTACCGAGGATCGCCAGGATTTCGCTGTGCCGGGCTGACAAGGAGACGGTTCGGCCATCAATGCTCAGCAACGCCTGATCGCGACCCAACAATTGCAAGCTGTTCCGGTACAGCGCACCAGTGGTTTGGGTCGACGTTGAAGGCGCGCTCCGCCGTCGTGGTTTGTCTCGAATGGCTGCGGCGAGTTGGAGCCGCTCAATACGCAACTGTGCCTGGGCCGCAGCAACAGTTGCCTCCACCAGGGACAGGGTGTGCGGCGCCACTGCTGTTTCCGTGCCGGTAATGTCCACGACGCCCAGCACGGCACCCGAATCAGGGTCATGGAACGGCACGGCTGTACAGCTCCACGGGTGAACGGACCGTTTGAAATGTTCGGCACCGGAGATCTGGATGCTGCGGTCCAGGGCCAAGGCAGTTCCGGGGGCGCTGGTCCCAACGGAGGCTTCGGACCAGTCCGCGCCGGCCACGAACATCATGCCCTCGGCGCGCCGCTGCATCACAGGGTCGCCGTCAACCCACAGGAGCCGCCCGACATCGTCTCCTACCGCCACCAACAAACCACTGTCATGGCTGGGTTGGACCAGGAGCTTCTTGATCACCGGCATGATCGCAGCCAACGGATGCTGCCTGCGATACTCCTCGAGTTCGTCCCTGTCCATCGCAAGGGGCGCCTCGGCGACGTCCGGATTGGCCTGCAGGGTCGCAGAACGCTGCCAGGACTCACGGACCAGGCGACGCAGGCCAACGATGCCTTCATCGTCCAGGAGGCCGCTGTGATTCAGGCGCTCATGGCCTGCCAGCGCACGCCTCTGCACCAATTCCGCGGTGTCGCCTGGAACCGGCGGATGGATTGGATTCCTCATCGAACTCCCCTGGGTACCGTGCATGTGGTGGGCGGCACAGTACCCAGCAGTCTAGTTCGGGAGCCGGAGTTTTTGTACAGCCAACGCCCTCGGAGCGGCCAGGTGGACAAAAACTCCAGGGTCAGCCGCGCGAAATCCGGACCATTTCCTCGCGCGGGACCACTTTGATGCGCTCGCGGACCACGCCGTCAGTCGAATCATCAGCGGCAGCCGCCTCAGTCCACGACGCACCCAACGCGGCCTCATGGGCATCCAGGCGGTTCCAGCCCTCCCACGTCGTGTATTCAATCCCGCGCTCTTCAAGAAGGTCGATGATGGCCTGCGGATCCGGGTTTTCCGCCGGCGGCAGCGTGAGCCGGTCTTCAAGGAGGAAGCCGATGGTCTCCAGCGCATCGCCCTTGGTGTGGCCGATGAGGCCTACGGGACCGCGTTTGATCCAGCCGGTGGCGTAGATACCCGGGACGTGGTTACCGTCCGCATCCAGGACCCGACCGCCGTCGTTCGGGATGACACCACGGCGGGCGTCGTACTCAAGTTCCTCCAACGGCGAGCCGTGGTAGCCGATGGCGCGGTAGACAGACTGGACCGGGTACTCGATGAACTCCCCCGTGCCCTTGACGTTGCCGGTGCCATCAAGTTCCATCCGCTCAAACTTGATTCCGGACACCTTGCCCGGGGTGTCGGGTGAGTCCAGGATTTCCACGGGGCTGTGCAGGAAGTGCAGGTGAAGTCGACGCGAGGAGGGCTGCTCGGACTCGGCGTGCTCCTCCACCAGCCAGTTCGTCATGGTGTTCACCATCGTCTTGATCTGGTTGTTGGTGCGGATGGCTTCATCGGAGGCTTCGTCGAACTCGAAATCCTCCGGGTAGAGCACGATGTCCACGTCCTTGCAGTGCGAAAGCTCCCGCAGTTCCAAGGGGGTGAATTTCACTTGCGCAGGACCGCGGCGCCCGAACACGTGGACGTCGGTGACAGGCGATTTTTTGAGCCCGGCGTACACATTGTCCGGAATCTCGGTGACCAAGAGCTCTTCCGGGTGTTTGACCAGCATGCGGGCAACATCGAGGGCGACGTTGCCGTTACCAATGACCGCGATCTCCTTGGCATCCAAGGGCCACTCGCGGGGCACATCGGGGTGCCCGTCGTACCAGGACACGAAATCTGCGCCGCCGAAGGAACCCTCAAGGTGGACGCCGGGGATGTTCAGGTCCGCATCCTTGATGGCACCCGTGGAGAAAATCACGGCATCGTAGAACGCCCGGAAATCATGGAGAGTCAGGTCCCGGCCGTAGGTCACATTGCCCAGGAAGCGGATGTCGCCGCGGTCCAACACCTTGTGCAGGGCATTGACGATGCCCTTGATCCGGGGGTGATCGGGCGCAACTCCATAGCGGATCAGACCGTACGGTGCGGGGTATGCCTCGAAGAGATCGATGCTGACCTCAACCTCGCCGTCCTTGACCTCGTTGGACTTGGTCAGGATATCCGCAGCGTAGACACCCGCCGGGCCAGCGCCAACAATGGCAACGCGTAACGGACGATTGGTTGCGGCTGAATTTGGCACCGTAAGCCCTTCCGAAGCAGTGAGCCGCGCCGTTGGTGGGCGCGCAGGGTTCAATTCTAGATGTCGACCCTGCGGTCGGAGGCTTATATGGCAGGAGTCACAGAAATTCATAAAGATTGCGGAATATTGCGCCCATGAACGGTGTTGGCGACATTGTGTCGACTCCGGAACAGATCATCCCAAGCTCCTCAACAACTACGTCAACGACGGCGGGTGGCAAGGGCGGCGGTACCGGCAACGCCGGTAAACCGGTGAGGAGCGAATCGACGGCGGGCGTCCTGTTCGGCATTGGCGCGTACGGGCTGTGGGGTCTGCTCCCCCTCTACTTCTTCATTCTCATGCCGGCCAGTGCCGTGGAAATCGTCGCCAACCGGGTTGTCTGGTCGTTGATCTTCTGCGCGCTGCTCATCACCATTACCCGCGCGTGGCGCGTCTTCGGTGCCGCAGTCAAAGATCGGTCCGTCTTTGGTCCTTTGGCGTTGGCCGCCGGCCTGATCGCCATCAACTGGCTCACCTACACCTTCGGCGTGACCACGGGACACGCCGTCGAAACGTCCCTGGGGTACTTCATCAACCCGCTTGTCTCGGTACTGCTGGGCGTCTTCGTCCTGAAGGAAAAATTGCGTCCCCTCCAGTGGGCAGCGGTGGGCATCGGCTTCGTCGCAGTTGGCGTCCTGACGTTCTCCTACGGACAGCTTCCTTGGATCGCTCTGATCCTGGCCTTCAGTTTCGGCTTGTATGGCTTCGTGAAAAAGCGCGTAGGACCCAAGGTTGACGCACTCACGAGTCTGTCGGTTGAAACGGTGGTGCTGGCCCCGTTCGCCGCGATCACCATGGTGGTCCTCGGCGTATCGGAAGCCGCAACCTTGACCACCCACGGCGCCGGACACTTCTGGTTGCTTGTGGCATCGGGCGTCATCACGGCCGTCCCCTTGCTCTTCTTTGGTGCTTCGGCCCGCCGTTTGCCCATGACCACCATCGGCCTGCTCCAATACTTCGCCCCCGTCCTCCAGTTCATCGTCGCCCTGACAGTCTTCAACGAGACCATGACCACGGCCCGCTGGATCGGTTTCTGCGTGGTGTGGCTCGCTCTGGTTCTCCTGACCATCGACATGCTCCGGACGACGCGGAAAAACTCCGTGCTCAAGAAGAAAGCCCGGCTCGAGGCGTCACACCCGTAAGGGATTCCGCTATCGGGAGCCATGAGCACTTTTGTTCATTTCTGCTGAGGGGCCCGGGAGTCGGACATAAAGTTGCGGAGACTTTTTACCGCAATGTCCACTCCCCGCACCCAGAGTTTGAACGGAGCAGTTTTGAACTTCAATGGACCCCCAGTGAGCCGCAGGACCCTTTTCCGCGCCGGAGGGGCGGCCGCCCTTGCTGGCGTCATGCTTTCCCAGGCTGGACCTTCTTTTGCGGCTTCCGGGCTGCAGGAACTCATCGACCGACGGCGGCTGGTCCTCACGGGTGGACAGAGCGCAGCGGGCATTCCGGAATTGGCCTCGCAGCTTGAAGGCATGGGCCAGACCACCGAAAAATGGTGGTCCTCCATGGACAAGGCATCCTCCCGGACAGCATTGTGGGCCGACATTCCGCTGACTGGCATCGGGCAGTCCACGGCCGCAACCGGAAACATGGGCCTGCACTTCAACCGCCTCTACGACATGGCCCTCGGATACGCAGTCCCAGGCAATCCCTGGGCCGGCAACGCGAACCTGGCCGCTGACATCGTTGCCGGCTTGCAACTCCTGAATGACACTGCGTACAAGCCGTCCATCAAGGCAGCGGGCAACTGGTGGTTCTGGGAGATCGGCGTCCCGCGCAAAGCCGTCGACATACTGACGCTTCTTCATGCCGAAGTTCCCGAAGCATTGCGGACGTCCCTGTTGGCAGCTGTCCGCTGGTTCGCACCCAACCCGAACTGGCGCGGCCGCGCTACCTCCCTGGCGGAGACCGGGGCCAACCGCGTGGACAAGTCGCTGGCCTGCTGCATGCGCGGGATTTTGGATAACAAACCGGACGAGATCGCCCTGGGCAGGGACGCTCTGAGCGACACAGTCCGCGGCGGAACCAACAGTGTCTTCACCTACGTCACCAGCGGAGACGGCTTCTACGCGGACGGCTCCTATGTCCAGCACTCCTATTTGCCCTACGCAGGAACCTACGGTGTGGTGGCTTTGGCTGGGATCGCCGAGATCATCGCGATGCTCGGGGGAAGCAACTGGGCCGTCAACGATCCCAAACGTTCGGTGCTCCTTGATGCGGTGGAGGACACTTACGCACCCTTCGTCTGGGATGGGCGGATCATGGACACCATCCGCGGCCGCGCAGTCTCCCGCCAGCGCGAACCCGACTACGTCAGCGGCTTCGGTCTCATTTCAGCGGTCCTTCTCCTGGCGCCTGGTTGCGACGAGCCGTACCGTTCCCGCTTCCTGGCTCTGGCGAAAGGCTGGCTGGAACGCTGCGCGGACCAGAAACTCGTCGGGCATCCTACCCAGAGCCTGGCAAAGTCGTTGCTGTCCCTCGGAGTGCTTTCTGATTCCGCAGTGGTTGCCGCGCCGGCTCCCGTCTACAGCCGGATGTTCGCCGACCAGGACAGGTTGGTCCACCACCGACCGCAGTGGGGCTTCACAGTGAACCTGTCCTCCAAGCGGATTGGACGCTATGAGTGGGGCAACAGCGAGAACAACCTCGGCTGGTACCAGGGCGATGGCATGACGTTCCTTTACACGCGGCAGGATCCGTCCCAGTTCAGTGCTGATTTCTGGCCCACTGTGGACCCCTATGCCCTTCCTGGCACCACCGTTAACGACCAAGTTCGTGCCACTGGGGCGGGGGCCGCAGGAACCGGAATCCCCCGCGCCTTCCAGGCCTTTGCCGGCGGGCTTACCGTGGACGGCCGCTGGGGCGTCATCGGCATGGACCACCTCAACCACGACAAGACCCTGACCGGCCGGAAGTCGTGGTTTTTCCTGGATGACGCTGTGGTCTGCCTCGGCGCAGGCATCACGGGAACGGGCGGAGCTGCGGTGCGGACCACCATTGAGAACAGGTCCTTCGCCACCGATTCCGCCCCGGCGGTCCGGACGGACTCCAGGAACCGGCGGATGGCGCCCGGTGAAGCGCCCGTGGTCTTGAAGCGATCCGTGCATCTTGAAGGCCACGGCGGGTACGTCTTCCTTGATGCTCCGGGCGTTTCCGGGGCTCCCGACGTTGCGGTGGTGCGCCGGACAGGGACCTGGTTCGACATCAATTCAGGTGCAGACACCGGCGGAAGCACGGATCCCGTCACCAGGGACTATGTGACCATCACGCACCGCCACGGCGTCGACCCTGCGGGATCGGGCTACGCCTACATGATCCTGCCTGCCGCCGACCATTCGACCACGTTCTCCCAGTCGGCGAACCCGGATGTGAAAGTTCTTGCCAACTCGGCGGATGTGCAGATGGTCGAATCCGGCAAAGACAGCCTGGTCATGGCCAACTTCTTCGCTGCAGCATCCGGGGGCGGATACACAGCATCCGGGCCATGCACGGTGTCCGCACGCAGGATCGGTGACAAGCTCACTGTGTCCGTGGCGGACCCGTCACGGACACAGGCTTCGGTGCGTGTGAAGCTTCCCGGCTCGTGGAACACCGTGGTCCAGGCGGATGCCGGTGCTGTGCTCACTGCCGGCAACACCATCGAGGTCCAGCTCGACGGACACGGCCACCATAAGGACCTGACGCTGGGCAGCTAGGCAAGCACCGCCGTCGTGAATCCGCGCAGGGAAGGCGCCGCGCCCAAATCGTGGGAAGAGCGCCAAACAGTCCGGAGCTGGACATCGAACTCGCGCGGTTCCCACGAACTCGGTCCTTGGTGGAAACGCAAAAGAGGCGGGCCGGGGAAGTAAAACCCCGGCCCGCCTCTTGCGCTGGAAAACAGCCCTTACGCGTGGGCCTTGATGGCTGCGGCGAGGACCTCCAGGCCGTCCAGCAGCAGCTCGTCGCTGATGACCAGCGGCGGGAGCAGGCGGATGACGTTGCCGTAGGTGCCGCAGGTCAGGATGACGACGCCTTCCTGGAGGCAAGCAGCCGCAACGGCCTTGGTGAGCTCGGGGTTCGGTTCCTTGGAGCCGGCCTGGACCAGTTCGATGGCCAGCATTGCACCGCGGCCACGGACATCGCCAACCACGGACACTTCGGCGGCCAGTTCGCGGAGCTTGCCCAGGGCCAGCTCTTCGATGTGGCGGGCGCGTCCGTTGAGGTCGTGCTGCTCCATGGTGTCGATGGCTGCCAGAGCTGCTGCACAAGCAACCGGGTTGCCGCCGTAGGTGCCGCCGAGGCCGCCCGGGTGAACGGCGTCGAGCAGGTCCGCGCGGCCGGTGATGGCCGAGAGCGGAAGGCCGCCGGCGATGCCCTTGGCCATGGTGATGATGTCCGGGACAACACCTTCGTGGTCAACGGCGAACCATTCGCCCGTGCGGCAGAAGCCGGACTGGACCTCGTCAGCGATGAACACGATGCCCTTTTCCTTGGCCCATGCGGACAGTGCCGGCAGGAAGCCTTCGGCCGGAACAATGAAGCCACCTTCACCCTGGATGGGCTCGATGATGATCGCGGCAACCTGGTCGCCACCGATCTGCTTCTCGATCATGGTGATGGCACGCTTGGCGGCCTCGGCACCGGTGATCTCCGGGTTCTCTTCACGGAACGGGTAGCTCATGGGCATGCGGTAGACCTCGGGCGCGAACGGGCCGAAGTTGGTCTTGTACGGCATGGCCTTGGCAGTCAGTGCCATGGTCAGGTTGGTGCGGCCGTGGTAGGCGTGGTCGAAAGCAACCACAGCGTCGCGGCCGGTGGCCAGACGTGCAACCTTGACGGCGTTCTCCACAGCTTCAGCGCCGGAGTTGAACAGGACGGTGCGCTTGGCGTGGTCGCCCGGGGTGAGGCGGTTGAGCTGCTCGGCAACTGCAACGTAACCCTCGTACGGGGTCACCATGAAGCAGGTGTGCGTGAAGTGTGCGGCAGCTTCCTGGACGGCGGCGACGACGGCGGGATCTGACGCGCCGACGCTGGTCACGGCGATGCCGGAGCCGAGGTCGATGAAGGAGTTGCCGTCGACGTCGCGGATGATGCCGCCGTCGGCGTCTTCAACGTAGACGGGAACGCCTGAAGCAACGCCAGCAGCAACGACGGCGGCGCGACGCTCGGCAAGTGCCTGCGACTTGGGGCCGGGGAAAGTGCCGTTGATGTTGCGCTTCTGCTCGATGCGGTACGAGAGCTCGTTCGCGGTGGTGGTCATGGGTTTGCCTTTCTGGGAAATTCGTACGGGTGGGGCGGACGCGCTACGCGGCTGTGTCATGCATCCAATGCAGACATCACGTGCTTGATGCGCGTGTAGTCCTCCACGCCGTACATGGAGAGGTCCTTGCCGTAGCCGGACTGCTTGAAGCCACCGTGCGGCATCTCTGCCGTGAGGAGGATGTGGGTGTTGATCCAGACTGCACCGAAGTCCAGGTCGCGGCTCATGCGCATGGCCGTGCCGTGGTCGGTGGTCCAGACGCTGGAAGCCAGGGCGTACTCGACGTCGTTGGCCATTTCAATTGCTTCTTCTTCGGTGCTGAACTTCTGGACGGTGATGACCGGTCCGAAGGTTTCCTTCTGCACGATGTCGTCGCTCTGCTTGGCGCCGGAGATGATGGTGGGCTCGAAGAAGAAGCCCTTCTCGCCTGCACGGTGGCCACCGGTTTCGATCTTGCAGTTCTCCGGGAGGTGCTCCACCACGGAGGTCACGGCGTTGAAGTGGTTCACGTTGTTGAGCGGGCCGAAGTAGTTGTCTTCGTCGTTCTGCGAGCCGGTGTGCAGGGTCTTGGTGTGCTCCACCATGGCTGCCACAACGTCGTCGTGGACCGAGTTCTCGATCAGCACGCGGGTGATGGCGGTGCAGTCCTGGCCGGCGTTGAAGAAAGCGAACTCGGCGATGGCCGCTGCGCTCTTCTTGATGTCGGCATCCTTGAAGACGATGGCCGGGGCCTTGCCGCCAAGTTCCAGATGAGCACGCTTGAGGCCCTTGGCTGCGCCGCTGGCGACGGCGATGCCGGCGCGGACGGAACCGGTGATGGACACCAGGCCGGGGACCTTGTGGTCAACCATCATGGCGCCGGTCTCACCGGTGCCGAGGACGACGTTGAGGACGCCGGCAGGGAAGATCTCGCCTGCGAGGCGGGCCAGCACCAGGGTGGATTCCGGCGTGGTGTCGGAGGGCTTGAGGACCACCGTGTTTCCGGCGGCAAGTGCGGGGCCGATCTTCCAGATGGCCATCAGGAACGGGTAGTTCCAGGGCGCAACCTGGGCCACGACGCCGATGGGTTCGCGGCGCACGTAGGAAGTGTGGCCTTCGAAGTACTCGCCCGCGGACTTGCCTTCCATGATGCGTGCAGCACCGGCGAAGAAGCGGAGCTGGTCTGCGCCTGCCGCGATTTCCTCGGAGGCGATCAGGGAGCGGACCTGGCCGGTGTTGCGGTGCTGCGCTTCGACGAGTTCGTCGCTGTGTGCCTCTACTGCGTCCGCGAGCTTGAGGAGCATGAGCTGGCGCTGGCCCGGGGTGGCCTTCTTCCAGGACTTGAACGCTTCGTTGGCTGCGGTCATGGCGGCGTCCACGTCGGCCTGGACCGAAATGGGCGACTTGGCAACGATGTCGCCGGTGGCAGGATTGACGATGTCCAGGAGACCCGTACCTGCCGGCGTAACGAATTCGCCATTGATGAAGTTCTGCAAGGTTTGAACCACGGCGTGCAACCCTCTTTCGCTGTCTGGGCATGGATTTAGCTGATCAGAGCCTATGCCAGGCAGGGGGTCCAAGGAATAGTCAGCTGCACACAGACGAACCCTCCCCTTAGTGCGCTTGCCCAGCGCCGGGTTACCCTTAAACCATGGCAATGTCCCTCGCTTCGCTCGTCGCTGTCCCCTCCCTCAAACTCCGCCAGGCGGGCCTCGCAGAGACCACGATTAACCAGGACATCAGCTGGGTCGCGGTAACGGAGCTCGAGGATCCACAGCGCTTCCTGAGCGGTGGCGAGCTGGTCCTCACCACGGGATTGCGCCTCAAGAGCGCCGCGGACCAACGTCGTTTCGTCCGGCAGGCCCAACGCGCCGGTGCCGTCGGGATCGGTTTCGGCATCGGCCTGACCCACGAGTCCGTTCCGGAGGCCCTGGTCGCAGAGGCCAACCGTTGGGGTCTGCCACTGGTGGAGGTGCCCTACGAGATCCCGTTCATAGCCATCGGCAAACTCGTGGCCGAGTCGCACTCCGCCGACCACTATGCCAACCTCGAACGCCTCCTGGCCGGGCACCAGATCCTGGCCCGCTCGCTCCTCACCGGAGGCGGGCTCAACGAACTCCTCAAACAGTTGGGCAGCATGCTCCGCACCGATGTTGTGCTCACCCAGTTCAGTGCCCAGCTTTACAACAGCGTGGTTGGGAAACCGGCGCCGACGGCGGATGGCTGGGCGTCGTACCCGATTCCCACCGGCCGCAGGGACGCCTGCACGCTGTGGTTGCGGCAGCCTTTCGTGGACTCCGGGATTGTGAGTTACGCGCAGAACCTGATCAGCGTGGAACTCAACAACATGGTCAAGCAGCGGCAGTCGCAGCGGGCCATGGCGGGTCAAGTGCTGGACGACGTCATTCACGGCACCTTGGAAACCATTGAAGCTGCCCGCCGCTTGGCCGGGGTAGGCATCAACAGCACACGGAAGAATGTGGTGTTGGTTGCCGAGTCCACGGCGCACCACAAACAACTGGTCAGCATCTCGCTCCCCCAAGCGCTGGAAGCCGGCGTCAGCGCCGTCGTCGGGAAGGACCTGGTCACGGTCATCAGCGACGACGGCAGCTCGGCCACCGCCCTGGCCAAGAGCCTCAGCGATCACCTGCAGGAAGCCGGCATCCACGCAGTGATTGGAATCGGTGGCGCCTACACGAAGCCGAACGGCTTGCGCTGGAGCTACTTTGAGGCGCGCGACGCCGTGGCGCACGGCTTGCCGGTCAACGAGCCGGAACGGCTGAGCCTGACGTCCTTGTTGCTCGCCAGCGAGGATGTGCCCCTGGCCGATATGGCGAGCGAATCGCTGACTCCCCTCCGTAAGTTCGATGCCGCCCACGGAGCCGAGCTGGTGGCCACGTTGGAAAGCTACCTCAACCACAACGGCTCGGTCGCAGCCGTCGCCGAAGCCCTGACGCTGCACCGGAACACCGTCCGCTACCGGCTGGCCCAGATCACTGAACTCACCGGCTACGACCCCTCCCAGACGCAGGATCGCGTGCAGTTGTGGCTGGCGTTGGCCGTCCAGCGTCTGGGCTCGCGGAACCCCAGGTAGGCACCCAGGGCGGAGAGGTTCGCCACAGAAGTGTGGACATTAGACGTCAAACGTCTAACCTTTAGTTATGGCTGCGACGACCCCTTTGACTCCCACGACAGGAAACATCCCTACGACCTGCCCCGCTGACGCTGCTGGTTCGGCGAGTTCGGCGAGTTCGGCGAGCCAGGCAGTTCCAAAGACGCGCGTCGTCGCCGTCGTCGGCATTATCGCCGTGGTGCTCATCGGCCTGAACCTTCGCGCCGGTATTACCAGCGCCGCCGCCTTGTTCCACGATCTCCAGCAGGTCCTGGGGTACGGCGCACTGGTGGCGTCCATCCTGCCGTCCATCCCGTTGCTCTGCTTCGCTGTCGCCGGAATGGGAACTTCATGGCTGACGCGCCGCGTAGGAGTCGAGAAGGCCATCGCCATCGCATTGGCACTGCTCGCCGCTGGCTTGCTGGTGCGGGGTATTCCCGCGACCGGGGCCCTGCTGGGTGGAACGGTGCTGGCAATGTCCGGCCTGGCCGTCTGCAACGTGGCCATGCCGTCGTTCATCCGGGAGCACTACTCCGAGCGCACCTCCATGATGACCGGCCTCTACACCTTCACCATGTCAGGCGGGGCCACCTTCGCCGCAGCGGTCAGCGTCCCCCTGTCCCAACAGCTCGGCTCTCCCTCGATGGGCCTGGCCGCTTGGGGCCTGCTTGGCGTTGCCGCGCTCCTGGGCTTCCTGCCCATGGTCCTGCACACGCACCGCAACAGCACCAGGACCGAGCGCGCCCGCGTCTCCATGTGGCCGCTCCTGCGCACCCGCCTCGGCATCCTGATCACCGCGATCTTCACGTTCCAGGCCTTCCTTGCCTACGCCGTGATGAGCTGGTTCGCCTACATCCTGACCTCACAGGGCCTCAGCGCTTCCGAAAGCGGCCTGCAGTTCGGCGTCATGCAGCTCGTCTCCGTCGCTGCTGGCATGATCCTGCTCGCGTTCGGCTCCCGGCCGGGCATGCTGCGCCCGGCGCTGTACCTCGCCAGCAGCTCCACGCTGTTGGCCATCGCCGCCATGATCTGGTTGCCCACATCCCTGGCAGTCGTGCCGGCTGTGCTGTTCGGTTTCGGCTTGGGCATCTTCCCGTTGGTCCTGGTGATCATCAGCCGCAGCGGACGTTCGACGGCGGAAACCACCGCCCTCTCCACCATCGCCCAATCGCTGGGATACTTGATTGCGGCAGTTGGCCCCTTTGGCATGGGACTCCTCCACAGCGCCACCGGCGGCTGGGTGCTGCCCCTGAGCCTGCTGTCGATCGTGGCAGTGGCACTCATGGTTACCTGCCACATGCTCACCAGCAAGCGCACTGCCACCAAGACCGGACCGAGGACAGCATGACCCTGACCCCTTCGCATCGCCCAGCCTTGGCCGAGGAAATCACGGCCAAGCTGCGGGACATGATCAAGTCCGGAGAGTGGCCCCTGCAGGAACGCATTCCTGCAGAACCGGAGCTGATGGCCTCGCTGGGCGTTTCCCGCGGCACCCTTCGGGAAGCCATCAAAGCCCTGGCGCACTCCGGGATGCTGGAAGTCCGTCGCGGCGACGGCACGTACGTCCGGGCCAACAGCGAGATGTCCGGCGCCGCCCAGCGCATGTACCTGGAGCACACACAAGAGCACATTGTGGAGGTCCGGCTCGGCCTGGACACGCAGGCAGCCCGTTTGGCCACGAAGCATGCCACACCGGAGGACATCGCAGAGATGCGCCGCCTCCTCGCCCGTCGTCACGATGCGTGGCTCGCCGAAGACTACCCCGCGTGGGCCTCAGCCGACTGGGAATTCCACGAACGTGTGGCCGTGGCCTCCGGAAACCCCCTGCTTCACCAGTTGTACGTCTCGTTCGGCGGTGTCTTCCATAACGACCTCCTCCGCCAGCAGCGCAAGGGCGGCTTCAATGGCATTCCCCGCGAAGGGCATGACGAGTTGGTGGATGCGCTGGAAGCCCACGATCCCGACGCTGCGGTGAGCAGTGTGTATCGGAACCTGGACTTCTGCGCTGACCAGGCCCAGCCGTAAGTCTTAAGGCACCGTTTCGATTCCCGCCCCGGCCGCGTCCTTGAACCTGGCATCAATCAGCACCACGTTCCGGCCCGCCCGGTCCAACAGGCTGGCCGCAATACTCGCGCGGTAACCCGTGGCGCAGTGCACCCAGGTCCTCGCCTCTGGCAGCTCCGCCATCCTCCCGAGCAGCTCATACACAGGCATGTTGAGCGCTCCACCCACGTGCGATGCTTCGAATTCCTCCGGCCTTCGAACGTCCAATACGACGTCGTGGGGCGCCCGTTCTTTGGCCAGGAGGCTCCAGTCACCGTGGGGGTAGGAGGTTCGCTGAGAGTCAGGCGCCAAAGCGCCCGGTTCAGGCCCGACGGCGGTATCCGGACTTTCGATGCCGATCCTCTCCAGATCACGGATCGCCTGTTCCACCTCGTCCGCCGGCCCCAGCAAAGTGAGCGGCTGGTTCCACGGGATCACCCAGCCGATGTAGCTGGTGAAATTGTCCCCGCGACCGTATTCGAAGCTCACGCTGCCCTGAAGATGGTTGTCCGCGAAGGCCACCCGATGCCTGAGGTCTACTACCCACTCCCCTGCCTTGAGGCGCCGCCCCAGCTCTTCGGCGTCCACGGACTCCGGCACATCCAATGACGCAGGCCCAACCCCGGCAGCATTGAGTGGGCTCATGTGGGTGTAATAGGACGGGTAGGCCGTGATGTTCGCCAACAGCTCTGCGACGAAGTGGTCCTCATTGGCGTCGGTCAGCGCGTGGTTGGACGCTGTTTGCTCGGAGATGGTGGACGTTTCCTGGTGGCTGGCGGGCCCTATGGAACAAAACGATCCGAAGCCGTGTGTCGGGTACAACGCCGCGTCGGGGCTGGTTTGGGAGGCCAGGCGCCGGACCGATGCGTACTGCTCATGCGCCAGCGCAGCGGTGTCGTGGGGCGAGACCAGGTCCGTCCGTCCAACTGAACCGTAGAGCAGGCTGCCGCCGGAAAACACGGCCTCCGTGCCGCCGTCATGCGTTTCATCCCGCACCACGTACGAAAGGTGCGTGTGGGTGTGGCCCGGGGTCGCCACGACCCTTACCGACAAACGGCCAATGTGCAGGACCTGGCCGTCGGTGACCGGGACGCGGGAGAATGAGACGTGGTCATCGGCGTTTACCAGGTAGTCAGCGCCGTGTTTCAAAGCCAGGACCAACCCGCCGGTGACGTAGTCGTTGTGGAGGTGGGTTTCGGCCACATGCGTGATCCGCACGCCCGCAGCTGTGGCGGCGGCTTCCACCCGGTCAATGTCCCGTTGGGGGTCGATCACCAACGCCACGGTGCCATCATGCACCAGGTAGCTCCGGTCCCCCAGCTGGGGTGTCTCGATGACCACGACGTCCATACCCCACCATAAAACAACGCGGGGTCACTTAGGGCCCATCCGGAAGCCCCGGACCGGCCCTAAGTGACCCCGCGTTGTTCTTTAGACGTCTACGGAAACGCCGTCGCGGGAGATGTTGACCATGTCCTCGCGCGGCACAACCTTGATGCGCTCACGCTTGACCTCAACACCGTGCGAACCGCCGGCTTCGGTAGCCGCGGCGCCGAGGGCGAGCTCGTGCGCGTCGAGCGCAAGCCAGCCTTCCCAGCTGGTGAACTTCACGCCGCGGGCGTCGAGCAGTTCCACGACGGCGTCTGCCGCAGGAACCTCGGCGACCGGCAGGTTTTCGCGGTCCTCCAGCAAATAGGTGACGGTTTCCAGGGCATCGCCCTTGGTGTGGCCGATGAGGCCAACCGGACCGCGCTTGATCCAACCCGTAGCGTAAAGGCCCGGGACGTGCTGGCCGTCGGCGTCCAGGACACGACCGCCGTCATTCGTGATCACGCCCTTCTTGTGGTCGAACTCGACGTCCGGCAGTGCGGAACCGAAGTAGCCGATGGCGCGGTAGACGGCCTGGACGGGGTAGTCGATGAACTCGCCGGTGCCGCGGGCGTTACCCGTGCCGTCCAGCTCGGTGCGCTCGAACTTGATACCGGCAACCTTGCCCGGAGTTTCGGTGGAGTCAACAATCTCAACCGGGCTGTGCAGGAAGTGCAGGTGCAGGCGACGGGATGCCGTGAGCTCGGAAAGGTCCTCGGGCTGCTCGGCGATCCAGTTGGTGAGTGTGCCAACCATGGTCTTGATCTGGTTGTTGCTCTGGATCTGGCGGTCGGACTCTTCGTCGAATTCGAAGTCCTCGGCGTAGAGAATGATGTCCACGTCCTTGGAGTGCGAGAGTTCGCGCAGTTCCAGAGGGGTGAACTTCACCTGCGCCGGACCGCGGCGGCCGAAGACGTGCACGTCGGTGACCGGGGAGGCCTTCAGGCCGGCGTAAACGTTGTCCGGGATTTCGGTGACCAGCAGGTCATCGGCGTGCTTGGACAGGACACGGGCCACGTCCAGGGCCACGTTGCCGTTGCCCAGGACGGCGATTTCCTTGGCTTCCAGCGGCCATTCGCGGGGAACGTCCGGGTGTCCGTCGAACCAGGACACGAAGTCGGCGCCGCCGAAGGAGCCCTCGAGTTCGATGCCCGGAATGTTGAGGTCGGCGTCCTTGATGGCGCCGGTGGCGAAGATGATGGCGTCGTAGTGCTTGCGGAGGTCCTCGATGGAGATGTCCGTGCCGTAGTCCACGTTGCCGAAGAAACGGATGTCGCCGCGGTCCAGCACCTTGTGCAGGGCGTTCACGATGCCCTTGATGCGGGGGTGGTCCGGTGCGACGCCGTAGCGGATCAGGCCGTACGGTGCCGGGTAGCGGTCAAAGAGGTCGATGCTGACGGTGAGTTCGCCGCTCTTGACAGCTTCGCTCTTGGTCAGGATGTCCGCTGCGTACACGCCGGCCGGGCCGGAACCGATAACGGCGACGCGGAGCGGACGGTCCGCAGAACCTACGGGGGTGCTAATTGACACGGCTGTGTTCCTTCTTCTTCTCAGTTACTGCGGACGCGGGGACGGTTGGGGGTGATGGTGCTGTAGTCAGCGGTCTTGAAATGCTGCGGCGCAAAGGGGCTGACACGGACCACATCGCCGATCACGATGACTGCCGGGTTGGCCACGCCAACGGCTTCCGCCTGGTCCGCGATGGTACCCAAGGTGCCGATGGTGACGCGCTGATCCGGCAAATACCCGTTCTCTACGATACCTACTGGCGTGTCCAAAGGCAGACCCGAGCCTGCCAGGGCAGCCGCGGAATCGCGCAATTGTGCTACTCCCATGAGCAACACCACAGTGTGGTCAGGGCGTGCGGGGACTTCGGACAGCTCTTCGTGGCCGGTCACCACGCTGAAGCCTTTGGCCAGTCCGCGGTGCGTGACAGGAATGCCCGCTGCGGCCGGGACCGAGATGGCCGACGTCACGCCGGACACCACTTCAACCTCGACGCCGTTCTGCCGGCAGAATTCTGCTTCCTCGCCACCTCGGCCCAGCACGTAGGGGTCACCGCCTTTAAGACGGACCACTCGGTTGCCCTTGAGGGCTTCCTCAACGAGGATGCGGTTGATCTCAAGCTGCGGGACGGGATGGTGGCCGGGTGTCTTGCCGACCTCAATCACACGGACATCCGGCGCGAGTTCGTTCAGCAGCTCGCGTGGGCCAAGACGGTCGGCAACCACGACGTCGGCCTGGCCCAGGAGGCGCCGACCACGGACTGTGATGAGGCCGGAGTCGCCGGGACCGCCGCCCACCAGGGCGACGGAGCCAACCGGAGCCGTGCCGGAGGCGTCCGGTTTGCGGTGGCGGCGCAACGGAAGGTCACCTGTTTCCAGGGCAGTGGCAACGGCATTTCGAAGAGCCATGGCGCGGCGCGGGTCTCCCCCGGCGTTGATGGCGATCTTGACGTCCTCCACCACGGCTACGGCCGGTGTCCACGCGGCTGAAGCTTCATGATCCAAGGCGTTGACGCACCAGATGCGCTGCGCCTCGGCGTCGGCGGCTACCTGGGTGTCCACAGCGGAAGTGCCGGTTGCAGTCTGGACGAACCAGACGCCGTCGAGGTCTGCCGTGCGGTACTCGCGCTGCTCCAAGGTGAGCAGCCCTGAAGCGGCCAGGCCGTGAAGGTTTTCGGTGGCAACGGGGGCGACGACGGTGACTTTCGCACCGGCGTCGAGCAGTCCCTTGGCGCGGCGCTCAGCCACGGGTCCGCCGCCCACCACCAGCACCGGGCGCCCGAGCAGCCGCAGCGCGGTGGGGTAAATGTCCTGTATTGCCATGAAAAAACTGTAGGGCGGGCTCGTAATATGCTTCAAAGGCTCGGAAACACCCGGTAACGCTGGGTAATCCGGCGTCACATATCTACCGCTCTAGTTCGGAAAAACCCTGTCCTTCAGGGTCAGGTAATAGGCCCGTTGCTCCTTGCCGAGGTGCTCGATCGCGTAACGAAGCGTGGTCCGCGGCATGGTGGCTGCGTGCTCGTCTAGGAAAGCCAGAAGACGTTCGCGGCTGCTCCGACCCGCGTCACGGATCCATCCGCCCACGGCTTTCTGGATCAGGTCCTCCGGGTCGTGCAGCAGGACCTCGGCGATGGCGAACGTGTCATCCAGCTGGCCCTCGCGGATGAACGCGGACGTCGCTACGATTGCCGTCCTGCGCTCCCACATGTTCTCCGAGCGAGCCAGTTGGTAGAGCGGGTCACGAGGCTTGTCCAGCAGCCAGCCACCCACCACGCGTCCTGCCCCCAGGTCCACCAGGTCCCAGTTGTTGATTCGGTCATGCTTCCGCAAAAAGAGCTCGTAGAGGCGTTGGCGCCTTTCTTCCGTGGTCTTCTTTTTCTGCGTTTGCAGGGCCATGATTTTAACGGCGCCGGCGCGGGCCTCGTGGATATCCTGCTCCAGAAGCTGCTCGATGTCCTCCATTGACATGGCTGCGAACTCCTTCGCCAGGGTGAAAACCTCACCCATGCGCACGCCCATGAAGAAATCGCCCTCGGCATAGTCGCCCTTGCCGGTCTTGAAATACCGCTGGTATTTAGCTTGCTCCACGTCCGACTGACGGATTTTCAGGCGCTCCAAGAACGCGACGGCGGTGGGTTGGGTTCCCGGCGCCGGCGCCGCGGGCTTGCGGGCCTTTCCGTCTTTGGGCGCCTTTCCGTCTTTAGGGGCCTTTCCGTCCTTGGGCGTCATGCCTCCATCATGCGCCTAAAACACGGACCAGCCAGTGCGGGTGGTGAATTCGTCCAGTGCCGCTACTCCCGCAACCGAATTCCCGGACCTTCCCAAGCCGGGACTCCACACGCTGATGGAGCACTTGTTGGGAACCACGGCAACGATTCCGCCGCCCACCCCGCTCTTGCCTGGCAGTCCGACCCGGTAGGCGAACTCACCCGCGGCGTCGTAGGTTCCGCAAGTCAGCATGACGGCATTGATGCGCTTGGTCTGGGCTGGAGACAGCAGCAGGTTTCCGTCCGAGCCCAGGCCATTCGAGGCAAGGAAACGGGTGGCGAGCGCCAAGTCCTCGCAGGTCATGGCAAGCGCGCATTGCTTTGCGTACGAGTCCAGGACATCCTCGACTGGATTCTCCAGGTTTCCGCAGCTCGCAAGGAAGTGGGCCAAGGAAGCGTTGCGGTGGCTATTGGCCAGTTCCGAGCCGGCAACACGCTCATCGGTGTCGATACTTTCCTTGGTGGTTTCCTGCCGCATCAGGTCCCGCACGGCGTGCGCTGCATTGCCGGTCAGGCTCAGGAGCCGGTCCGTCACTACTATTGCACCGGCGTTGATGAAGGGGTTGCGGGGAATGCCTTCCTCGCTCTCCAGCTGAACCAAGGAGTTGAACGGATTGCCCGACGGTTCGCGGAAGACCCTCTTCCAGATGTGGTCACCGTCGGAAGCCAGCACAAGGGCGAGGGCGAACACTTTGGAGATGCTTTGAATGGAGAACTCCACGTGCGCATCACCCGCCGAGAAGACTTCACCGTCGCGGGTAACTACCGAGATCCCGAATTGATACGGGTCAACAGCACCGAGTTGGGGGATGTAGTCAGCCACATTTCCTTGGCCGATATGCGGTTGAACTGCTCCGACGATGTCGTCGAGGAGGTTCTGAATGTCCATGGGCAACCTTTGCTCTCTGCCTTGCCCCTTCGCCGTTGAAGGGGCAAGCACGTGCTGCTGCGCTGTTGGCGCAATTGGGCACAGCTAGCAAGAGTACCGGCCTTTCACTTTTCTGGCCCTCCACCCGCGGCCACGTTACACCGGCTTGTTGGCACTCCATCCGAACGCGGGGGCGATGTACCTGGCCACGTTGCCCAGCAGCTTGGCGTTGTAGTTGACGCCAAGCTGGTTGGGAACTGTGAGCAGGACCGTGTCGGCTGCTTGCACGGCTGCGTCCTTCGCCAGTTCGTCTGCCAATTGATCGGGCTCGCCGATGTAGCTCTTTCCGAAACGGGACAACGCGCCGTCGAGAATTCCTACTTGGTCCTGGCTGTCCGCTTGGGCGCGGAGGCCGAAATAGTGGTTGTCTTGGCTGTCGACGATCGGAATCACGCTTCGGCTAACGGAGATCCGTGGCTCAAAGTCGTGCCCGGCGGCCGCCCAGGCTTCGCGGAAAAGGCTGATCTGCTCGGCCTGCAGTTCATCGAAGGGAACACCTGTGTCCTCGGTAAGGAGGGTGGAACTCATGAGGTTCATCCCCTGCTCAGCCGCCCAGACAGCGGTCTTCCGGGTTCCTGCACCCCACCAGATCCGCTGCGGAAGGCCGGGTGACTGGGGCTGGATGGGAAGCAGACCTGTGGCCCCGCCAGCGTACTGTGGGTCCGCTTCGGCCACGCCGTGCCCGGTGATTGCTTTCCGGAACAGGGCAGTGTGGCGGCGGGCCATGTCACCACCGTCCTCGCCGTCTCCGGGAACGTAGCCGAAGTTCGCTGCACCGTTCCGCGCGGGTTCCGGTGAACCACGGCTCACGCCGAGTTGCAGCCTGCCGTCACTGATGAGGTCTGTGGCTGCTGCCTCCTCAGCCATGTAGAGCGGGTTTTCGTAGCGCATGTCGATGACGCCGGTGCCCATCTCGATCCGGCTGGTCCGCGCCGCAATAGCGCTCAGCAGTGGAAAGGGCGATGCTTGCTGCCTCGCGAAGTGGTGCACCCGGAAAAGGGCTCCGTCGATGCCCAGTTCCTCAGCGGCCACAGCGAGTTCAATGCCCTGTTTCAGGGCTTCCCCAGCCGTTGGCACGAGGGAACCCGGGACGCGGGCCCAGTGTCCGAAGGAGAGGAAACCGATCCGTTTGTTGTGCATGTTCGGAACAACTCTTCACGGTCCGGGGAAATTCCACTGGCACGGTGCACGCGCCCTCATGGTCCCGAGTCCGTCACTTCGCGTTACCTGTGCAAATAGATCCGCGGGATTAGGTAGAGTAGGCGTCGGGGATGCTTTATCTATTCGATGGAGTTTTTATGGAATTCGATGCTCATGCTGCTGATCGCCTGATCGCCGCATGTCGGGACGCAGCGCGTACGTTGCAGGATCAACGTGGCGGACGGGAATCGGCCTCGACTGCTGCTCTCACGGAATTTCGGGGCGTGTTCGCAGACTGCTTCCGGGAAAACGTTGCCTCTGAAAGGGCGGCCCGGTCCGAGCTGGTCCATATGTTGGAAGATGTTGCCCGTCAAGTCCAGGACGCGAAGAGCGCGGCCGAGGTTGAGCAGCGTCGCTTGGACGACATGACCGAGTGGGCGCTGGCCTCCGGCTGGGCCCGTGCTGGCGGCGGTTTTGGCGTGGATGTAGGGCCGCGCCCGTCGACGGCGGAGACTGACCGTCCGGTGGTGAGCGTGGAGACGGCCCGGCAAGGCTTGCGTGTCTGGGCGAGCGGAAGCACTGCTGGGGCGAGTTCCGCTGATCCGGACACCTTGGACTCAGCAGTGTCGACCTTCAGGATCCACGACGACTCAGACCGAGCTTCGGCTGACAAAGTCAGTGCAGCTGTGTCCGATTTCGAGGAGAAGTGCTCCTGGGTGCACTCTGACCTCCACGCTGTCCGTGGCGGGCTACGACGGTTCCTCGAAGACAACCATCAGGACGCGAGCCGGCTTTCCGACATCGCGTCGACGTTCCGCGCTGCCGGTGGCGGCGGGGACGTTGGCCAGGTGACGGTATCGAACGGCCTTCTTGTGCTTGCCACGGCACCGATGTCGTTGTCGGGCGCGGCGCTGCTGAGCTACTTGTCCAGTGCCACCGAGGCGGACGTGAAGGCGTTGGCCACAATGCCTGGATGGAAGCAGGCCCTGCAAGGCATCGAGCCATCGAAAATCGGGACTTGGTGGGCCGGAATGAACCCTCGGGCCGGCACCGTCATGGGCGTGCCCGGGTTTTCGCGGGTGCAGGAGTTGCTGTTGGCTGCTGCTCCGTCCGTGTTCGGCGCTTTGGACGGGATGCCCGCACTGGCCAGGGTCCGCGCGAACCAGTTGAACGCGCCAAGCGTGCTTCGCGCGGCAGAGAAAGACCTGGAAACAGCCCGGAAGTTGTCCGAGGTCGGGCAAAGCCACCACGACCCGAACCGAACAAAGATGCTGCAAAATGAGGTGGCATATCTTAAGCAGGTGGTAGCCGGGGAGGTACAGCTTTACCTCTATGACCGGGACCGGTCCAGGATTGTGGAAATGATCGGCACTCCGGGTTCCGACACACGGCACGTGATCACCTACGTCCCAGGAACCTTCACCGGGATGGACATCTTCTACGAAGGCGGGGTACAGCAGGTCTCGACATATCTCACTAGCAAAGTGCCGGGGACGGTGGCGTTCGTGTATAAGGATGGGCGGTTCCCCGGAGAGGAGGACACCGCCGGCGGTCCCAACATGGCGAGAATCGGTGAGGCGAACGATGAAAAACTCGCACGCACGTCCGGCCAGCAACTGGCATCGTTCGAGGCCGGGATGCGCACTGATCCCTACCTGAACGGTGCCGAACAAACCGGCATCGGGCACAGCTGGGGCCTGGCAAACCTCACCAGCTCCGAAGTCGCCGGGGCCCGATACGACAAGGTGGTCTCCCTCGCCGGGGCCGGCATGCTCCCGGACTGGAAACCACAGCCGACCACGGAATATTCGAACCTGTACTACTATGATCTGCTCGTCCAAGGTCAGGTAGTTCCCAACCTCATCACGAATAAAGGGCTGGTGTGGGATGGAAACAACCCGATCTATCGCGATGAGTTCGAACAGCACTACTACCGCGGCCCCGACGACGACAAAATCAACGGTGCGATCAACACCCTCGAAGAAGGGAACATCCTCATGGAAAATCACAACCTCATCGCCACCAACAGCGAGGACAACAAGCAAGTACTCAAAGACATGCGCGGAATTGTGGCTCGATGAGGGCGCGACACGGTGCCATGGCGTTGTTGCTATTGACGGGTTCGATCGGGCTCGCGGGTTGCGCCGGGCTACCCAACGCGGGTTCGACAGAGTTACCTGTGCCAACTGCGACCAAAACACAGGAGGAACCGATGAAAGCTGAACTGACCTGGCAGGAAGCTAAGACCCAGGCCCAAGCAATGGAACTGGAGCTTGCCGCTCTGATCCCAAAAGACGCTGTTATCTCGATCGATCAGAAGAAGAAGGGCATGCTTCTGTCTTGCAACAAAACCCAACACAACTGGAATGGTTCCACGACCATCACGGTTGCCGAAGGAACGAACATTGAGCCGATCGTGAAGGACATAGAAGCCCACTATCAGAGCGGCCTCTTTGGAGTCAGGAACAGGCTTGACATCAGGGGTTCCTATGAAGTCCAAATAATCGCTCGCAGCGGAGGCGGGGAGAACTATATTGTCGCCGAAGGCCTAGCCCCAAACCAGATTGACATCGATTCAGGTTCACCGTGCTTCACCTTGCCCGAGGGCATCTACCCCGGTGGGGATTTCTAAACCAGAGCTCATCAGGATGGTTCGGCGTTTTCACGTCGCATCTACAATCGTCAAGCAGCCTGGCGATAATGCGTGGCTACCGCGCCGTTACTGAGCGGCTCGGCCGAAATCAGCTCAAGATGCCGGGTGCTGGGCAGGCCGCCTTGGTACAGGGTGGGGCCGTGACCGGTGATCATGGGGTGGATGAGAAATTTGTACTCGTCGATCAAGCCCAGCCGGTCCAGCTCTGTTGCTAGTTTCCCGCTGCCGATAAGTACCCCCTTGGGAGTCCTGTCCTTGAGTTCCTGAACGGCCGTACCCAGTTCGCCGACCAGCCGATGGCTATTGGTCCAAGGGAAGTCGCTCCGCGTTGTGGAAACGACGTACTTGGGTTTCCCCTCCAAGGTAATCGCCCACTCACGAAGGGCTGGCGGCGCTTCGACCTCGCCCCGGGCCACCAAGGGCCAGTACTCCTCCATCATTTCGTAAGTGGTGCGTCCCCAGAGCATCGCACCGCTCTGATCCAGAAGGCGTGTGAAGTGGGCGTGGGTCTCATCATCTGCGATCCCCTCCCGGTGGTCGACGCAGCCATCCAGAGTGACGTTGATGCTGAACGTGAGAAGGCCCATTCGCCGATTCTAGGCCGTTGCCGGCGTTAGCGCAGCGGAATTGCCGCAGTAGTGTGCTTGTCCTTGCATTGCAAAGACCGATACCCTCCAGGGGTATAGTATTGCGAATGGACGCCAAGGAGGAGTGCGCGTGAGCGGGTCACCGTCGCGGGTTTCATCGCCCCTTCTCAGACGAGGATCACTCTTGATGCTCGTAGGTGCCATCATTGCGGGCTTGTTCGGAATGCATGTGATTGGCGGATCCCATGGGGAACATTCGGCCACGCCTATAGCCACTGAGACGATCACCCTTCAGTGGCAGGGAACTTCCCATCACGTGCACGACACTTCGAAACCCCTCCCTGCAGGTCATCCTGCGGAAGCCGAACAGTGCACGTCCGGAAGCTGTTCCTGCGCCGAGGCGCTAGGTGCCACCTGCACACCGTCGCTAAAAACCGGTTCCTTGGTTGCGCCTCTTCCAGCAAGCGCGGCTACCTGCAATCTCACTGCCACTGGGTACCAAGATCCATTGCCATCTTGGTCCTACCGACCAGACCAGCCCACGCCCGGGCAACTCAGCATCAGCAGGACGTAAGCACTGGTAGGGGCCGCCAACATGCGGGCCCTTCGCCACACCCCGGACCCCTATGGCTCCGGGTGCCCAACTGCTTACCCTTGGCGGCAGACGATGGTGCCGCCTGAATTGGCAAAGGACCAATCACTGATGAACAAAACACGCTACATTGTCACGGGAACTGCTGTGGCAACCCTGCTCGCACTGGCCGGCTGCGGATCCAATTCCGGCTCGGGCTCGATGCCGGGCATGGATCACGGCACCTCCAGTGCACCAGCAAACCCGTCGGCGGGCAGCACGGAGCCGGCCCATAACGCGGCGGACTCGATGTTCGCGCAGATGATGATTCCCCACCATGCCCAAGCCGTGGAAATGGCCGACACGATGCTGGCCAAGCAGGACATCCCGGCGGCCGTAACCGAGCTGGCAACCAGGATTAGGGCCGCACAGGCCCCCGAGATCGAAAAAATGACCGGCTGGCTTACAAGCTGGAATGAATCGGCCACCATGGCTGCCGGCGATCACAGCTCCCACAGCATGGACGGCATGATGAGTGACGACGACCTGCAAAAACTCGAAGCGGCACAAGGTACAGAAGCTGCCAAACTCTTCCTGACGCAAATGATCGCGCATCACGAAGGTGCCGTGACGATGGCCAAAACCGAAACCAACCAGGGTCAGAATCCTGAGGCCGTCCAGCTCAGCAAGGGTATCGTGGCCTCGCAGGAGAACGAGATCCAGGAAATGAAGGACCTCTTGGCTGGACTCTAGCTCCACGCCAACGTGACACAAGGGCCCGACGGCGGTAGGTCGCCGTCGGGCCCTTGCGTTTAGGTCGGGCGCGCCGACCAAAGGAGCCTTAGCGGGAACTGCCCGCCAGCAAACCCCGGCGCTGCAGGAGGCGCTTCTCGATCGGTCCGAACACCAGGAGCTCAATCAGGATGCCTACGAACAGAATGAGCAGGATTGCGGACATCACGATGGTCATGTCGGACAACAGCCTGCCCTGATCCAACAGTGAGCCCAGCCCGAAGCCAATGGTGCCGCCCACCGCGATGATCTCGGCGGCCATGAGGGAGCGCCAGGAGAAAGCCCAGCCCTGCTTCAGACCACTGATGTAGCCGGGAAGTGCTGCGGGCAGCACAATCTGCAACGCCATCTGGAGCCGGTTGGCGCCAAGCACCGTTCCGACGCTCCGGTACTGGGGCGGGATCTGGTCCACACCGGAGATGAGGCCGTTGATGATGGACGGGATGGCACCCATGAACACCACGAAGTAGACGGTGGCATCGGTCAGGCCGAACCAGATGATGGCGGCCGGAACCCACGCCACGGACGGGAGGACCTGCAACCCGGAAATGAGCGGCCCGAACGCGCGGCGCAAAGGAGCTACCTGGGCGAGCAAAAGACCAACGGGGGTCGCGATGACCACCGAGATCAGGAAGCCGATGACACCACGCTGCAGCGAAGTCCACACCGCTTCCTGGACTTTGCCTTCTCCCCACATCGTCACGAACTGGGTGAGTACGTCAAGGGGCCCGGGCACGAGGTCGCGCCGCTTGAACTCCAAGGAAACGTAGAGCTGCCACGCCAGGATCAGGACCACCAACGCGGCGACGGGCAGCAACACCCGCTTCCACTCGATGCCCCGCTTCCGGCCATTGTCCGACTGCAGATTGTCCAGGCCGGCTTCAAGGTCGCGGAGCTCCGAGGCGTTGCCTTTCAGCAGTGGCGAAGTGATGTGCTCTTTGGATTCGGTCACGGGAAGGGTCCGCTCTTCGGTGGTGAGGGGGTTACTTGGCATGGCGGCGGATCTCCTCGCGAAGGCGGCGGGTAATTACTCCGGTCAGTTCCCCAGCGCGACCGGCATCGGTACGGTGTTCCTCGGTGACCTCCCACTCGGCCACCACACGGCCGGGGCGGGAGGACAAAAGCAGCACGCGCTGGCCCAGTCGCACGGCTTCGCGGACGTTGTGCGTCACGAACACGATGGTCCGGCCGGTTTCCTTCCAGATCCGTTCCAGCTCATCGTGCAGGAGGTCGCGGGTGATGGCATCGAGGGCAGCAAAGGGCTCGTCCATCAGCAGCAGCTGCCGGTCCTGGGCCAGGGAACGGGCCAACGCCACGCGCTGCCTCATGCCACCGGAAAGTTCGTGCGGGCGCTTGTCGCCGGCGCCGCCCAGGTGAACCAGGTCGAGCAGCTCCGTGGCGCGGGCACGCCGGCTCGCCTTGGTGCTGGACTTGTCGGCCAGTTGCAGCGCGAGTTCGATGTTGCCGCGGGCGGTCAACCACGGAAAGAGGGACGCGTCCTGGAACATGAAGGCGGCGCCGTCGCTGGGGACTTCGAGGGCGCCCGACGTCGGCTTTTCCAGTCCCGCCATGATGTTCAGCAGGGTGGACTTGCCGCAGCCGGAAGCGCCGAGGAGGGCCACGAACTCGCCTTGGGCGATGGTGGCGTTGACGTCGTCCAGCACCGGAGCGCCGTCGCCGAAGCGCTTGCCCAAGTTCTCGAGTACGACTGGCATGGTCCCGTCCTTCATGTTGATTGGTAGAGCTGATGTGGCTGAAGGCCGGCCCGCTTCCCGCCCAAGGGGAGGGAAGCGGACCAGCCTGTTACTGCTTAGTCCTGGCCGAGACCTGCAGCCGAGGTCTTCTTGCCTTCAACCTCGTTCAAGGTGCGGAGGTCGAAGATGCCGTTAATGTCGGCCTGCTTGGTGGTTCCGGCCTTCACGCCGTCATCCAGGAGCTTCTTGTACGTTCCGGCCAGCGGGTCGGTGGTGAACTTGATGTTCTGCAGCGCCCGCTCAATCACGTTGGCTGGAAGCGGTTTGCCGGCCGTGTCCTTCAGGACAGCGTTGATGGTGGTTGCCTTGTCTGCCGCTGAGGCGGAGTTGAGCCAGTTCACGGATTCCACGTGGCCCTTGAGCAGTGCCTTCACAGTTTCAGGGTGTTCTGCAGCGAACTTCTTGTTCACGATCAGGATGGTCGTGGTGAAGTCGCCCTTCTCCCACAGGTCCTTTTCGTCAACGAGGACCTTCGCTCCGGCTTCGAGGACCAAGCGGGACGCCCACGGCTCAGGCAACCAGGCGCCGTCGAGCTTTCCGTCCTGGAAGAGCTTCAGCGACTGGGCGTTTTCGGTGGGGTTGATGTTCACATCACCGCTGCCGTCAACGTTGGTCTTGAAACCCTGGGCGCCCAGCCAGGCGCGGAGTGCTACGTCCTGCGTGCCGCCGAGCTGCGGCGAGCTGAGGATTTTGCCCTTGAGGTCGGCGGCGGAGTTGATCTCCGGCTTGACCACCAGCTGGGCACCGCCGGAAGCCGCCCCGGCGATGATGCTGATGGACTCACCGTTGCTCTTGACGAAGGAGTTGATGGCCGGGTTCGGGCCGATGTACGTGGCGTCGATGGCGCCGGCGTTCAGGGCTTCGATAGCGGCGGGACCGGCGTTGAAGACCTGGGTGCTGAGCTTGGTGTCGCCCAGTTCCTTGGCGATGAAACCCTTGCTGGTACCTACCAGCGCCGGGCCGTGGGTGACGTTGCTGAAGTAGCCGAGCTTGAGTTCGGCGGCAGGCGTCGTGGCGGGGGCCGGGGCGGCTTGGTTGTTGTTCTGCGAAACAGCGGAAGCAACTGCGGCGCCTGCGCCGATGAGCAGCACCAGGCCGACGGCCAGTGCGATCTCAACGGTGCGGCGGCGCTTGGGCTTGGCGGTCTCACCCGCGACGATGCGGGTGGTACCGGTGTTGGGTGACTCGGGGTTGTTCGACATGAGGGGTCCTTCGGAGATTCGGGATGCGAGTGGGGCGACGATCAGGCCCCGTGACATCGCCCGTCGAGGGCAAGCAAGGACCATTCCGGAGAGGTCATGCCTTCACAGTAGGGACTGTCATATTTCGGCTTCAATCCCGTAGAAATCAAGGTTCACGCAGGTTCACGTGGCGTCATATTGGCCACGAGGCCTTCAATGTCACGCGGAGTTGTGCGGCAGCATCCACCTATGAGACGGGCTCCCCTGTCGAGCCAATCTGCAGCGGCGCCGGCCAGTGTTCCGCTCCCCTGAACACCCACAGCCGGACCCCATGTTTTGGTCACGGCGTCGTAGGTCTCCCCCGAATTCGGGTAGGCCACCAGGGCTTTGTCGCTCACAGCCTGGAGGGACTCCAGTGCTGGGGTCACCAGCTCCAACGGCACGCAATTAACCCCGACGGCGGCGACCCGCGGTTCCGCGCGGAGCAGCGCAGCCACGTCTGCAACCGGCGTCCCATCACTTATATGTCCGCTGTCCCGCAGCGTAAAAGTGAACCAGGATTCGACGTCGAACTCCGCCACGAGCGCCAACAGCGCCTCAGCTTCGGCGAACGACGGCAGTGTTTCGCAGGCCAGGAAGTCCGCGCCTGCTTCCACGAGGGCGGCGATGCGGGGGCGGTGGAAGTCCCGGAATTCCGCGGCAGAAAGCGTGTAATCGCCGCGGTACTCGGAGCCATCGGCAAGGTACGCGCCGTAGGGTCCAACAGATCCGGCAACCAGCAGCGGGCGGGACCCGGGGTTGGCTGCGAGGTATTCCTGACGGGCTTCGTCGGCCAGCCGGACACTCAACGCCACCAGCTCCAACGATTCCTCCACGGACAGCCCACGCCGCGCAAAGCCCTGCGGAGTGGCCTGGTAGCTGGCTGTAATGGCCACGGACGCACCGGCGTCGAAATAGTCGCGGTGGACCTGCTTGATCAGGTGCGGCTGTTCCAGGAGGACCTTGGCGGACCACAAGGCGTCTTCCAGGTCGCAGCCGTGGGCTTCCAATTCCGTGGCTAACGCGCCGTCCAGGACCAGGTCCTTGCCGGCGGCCAAGTGCGTGCTGAGCGTGGTGTTCTGTGGCATGGGTCCTTCCCCAAAAAGAAAACCGCAGCTTGTTCGAAAATCCCGCCGTACAGCGTGAGGAGTCGCGAACAAGCTGCGGTTTTGTGACTACGTGTGACCCTAGATGACGTAACGTTCGTCCTCGTGGTCGCCCGGGTGGTCCTTGACCAAGCCGGCGGCCAGGGTGTTGCCGTCGATGGGATCGATCACCAGGAACGCGCCCGTGCGGCGGTGGTGCAGGTAGTTCTCCAACGGCAGCGGAGCAGAGAGCCGGAGCTGTGCGTGTCCGATGTCGTTAAGCTCCAAGTTGGACGCCGGCTCCACGTTGAACGTGGCCAGGTCCAGCTTGCCGGTGACGTTGCGGACCAGTGCCTGAACCGTGCGCGTGCCGTGCTTCACCAGGACTTTCTGGCCTTCGCGGAGCGGTTTCGGCGAGAGCCACGCCAGGGATGCATACAGGTCGGCCGTGCTTTCACGGACCGTACCGGTAGCGGCAATGGTGTCACCGCGGGCGATGTCGATCTCGTCAGCCAAGCGCACAGCCACAGACTGCGGTGCAGCGGCTTCTTCCAACGACTGTCCGGCGAAGTCGATGCCGATCACCGTGGTGGTGCGCGGTTCGTGGCCCGGGCTGATGACGGACACTTCGTCGCCAACCTTGACGGAGCCTTCGGTGATCTGGCCGGCGTAGGCACGGTAATCGCGGTACGCCTCCACATCGAGCCCGGCAGCGACAGCATCGGGCGCCAGGGCGCCCTGGGGACGGATGACCAGCTGGACCGGGAAACGGAAGCTCTCCAGTTCAGCCTCGAGCTCGTCAGCAGCCGGCAGGGTTTCGAGGACCTCCAACAGCGCAGGACCGGTGTACCAAGGGGTGCGATCGGAGCGGTCCACCACGTTGTCGCCATCAAGGGCCGACACCGGCACTACCAACAGGTCGGCAACTCCATCCGAACCCAGGCCGAGCTCACGGGCAACCTTCTGCACATCAGCTTCGATGTCACGGAACACCTGCTCGCTGAAATCAACCAGGTCGATCTTATTTACGGCCACAATCACGTGGGCAACGCGCAGCAACTGCAGCACGGACAGGTGGCGGCGCGTCTGCTCAAGGACACCCTTGCGGGCGTCAATAAGTACGACGACGGCATCCGCAGTGGACGCGCCGGTCACCGTGTTCTTGGTGTACTGAACGTGGCCCGGGCAGTCCGCCAGGATGAAACTGCGGCGGTCCGTGGCGAAGTAGCGGTAGGCCACATCGATGGTGATGCCCTGCTCGCGCTCGGCACGCAGGCCGTCGGTCAGCAGTGCGAGGTCGATCCCGCCCTTCTCGCCACCAAAGCCGCGGTCCGCGGAGGTGCGGGCAACGGCGTCGAGCGTGTCAGCAAGAATCGCCTTCGAATCGTGAAGGAGGCGGCCCACCAAAGTGGACTTGCCGTCGTCGACCGATCCGGCAGTGGCAAAACGGAACAGGGTAGTGGGCAGGGCTGTCTCCAGCCCGGCAGTCAAAGTTTCGGTGCTCATTTAGAAGTAGCCGTCCTTCTTGCGGTCTTCCATGGCTGCCTCGGAGATGCGGTCATCTGCTCGGGTGGCGCCACGTTCGGTCAGGGTGGAGGCAGCGACTTCAACGACGACGTCGGCCACGGTGCGGGCATCGGACTCGACAGCACCGGTGCAGGACATGTCCCCCACCGTGCGGTAGCGGACCAGCTTGGTGATGACTTCCTCGTGCGGCAGCGGCTGGGAAACCTCGCCCACTGCACGCCACATGCCATCGCGGGCAAAGACCTCGCGGTCGTGGGCGTAGTACAGGCTGGGGAGTTCGATGTTCTCGCGCTCGATGTACCGCCAGATGTCCAGCTCGGTCCAGTTGCTGATGGGGAACGCACGGACGTGCTGGCCCACCGTGTGGCGGCCGTTGTACAGGTTCCACAGCTCGGGGCGCTGGTTGCGCGGGTCCCACTGGCCGAACTCGTCGCGGAGGCTCAAGATGCGCTCCTTGGCCCGGGCCTTGTCCTCGTCGCGGCGGCCGCCACCGAAAACGGCGTCGAACTTGTTGCGCTGGATCGCGTCCAACAGCGGAACGGTCTGCAACGGGTTACGGGTGCCATCGGCACGCTCAGCAAGCTCACCGCGGTCGATGAACTCCTGCACCGAGCCCACAACCAGCTTCAGGCCCAGTCGCTCCACCGTACGGTCGCGGAAGTCGATGACCTCTGGGAAGTTGTGGCCCGTGTCCACGTGCAGCACAGGGAAGGGAACCTTGCCAGGCCAGAACGCTTTGGTGGCCAGGTGCAACATCACCACGGAGTCCTTGCCGCCGGAGAACAGCAACGCAGGCTTCTCAAACTCGGCAACAACTTCGCGAATGATATGGATGGCCTCGGACTCGAGGGTGTCCAGGCTGCTCAGGCGACCTGCCCCAAGAGCCGAAGCAGCAGATGCCGCCCCGGGAGTGGCATCGGGCCTGTCGTAGCTGGACGCGATGCTGCTTGCAGCATTGCCGTCCAGCGAAGGGGCGGGGGCGGCATCTGCTGCGTAGGCTTCCGTCGTCGTACTGAAGTTGCTCATGTGTGTAGTCCGCATTCTGTCTTGTCGGATCCTGCCCAGCGGCCGGCGCGGGGGTCTTCTCCCGGGGCAACCTGGCGTGTGCAGGGCTGGCAGCCGATGGACGGGTAACCCTGGCTCAGGAGGGGGTTGACGGGAAGGATGTTGTCTTCGGAGTACTCGATCAGCTGATCGAAGGTCCAGTCGACCATCGGGTTCACCTTGACCAACCCGAAACCTTCATCCCAGGTGATGATCGGCGTGTTGGTGCGGGTGGGTGCCTCGTCGCGGCGGACACCGGTGAACCAGACCTCGTAGCCAGCCAAGGAGCGGCGCAACGGTTGGACCTTGCGCAGCGCGCAGCACTGGGCGGGGTCGCGGGCGAACAGGTCCTTGCCCAGCAGGCGGTCCTGCTGTTCCACGGTGGTTTCCGGAAGGACGTCCACAACGTTGACGCGCAGGTTGGCCGCAACTTCGTCGCGGGTCTGGTGCGTTTCCTTGAAGTGGTAGCCGGTCTCCAGGAACAAGACGTCGACGCCGGGAAGCTGGTCCGCCACCAAAGCCGGCAGGACGGCGTCGGCCATGGAGCAGGCCACCGTCACCGCGGGCAGTTCGAAGTTGCGGGCCACCCAAGCGATCGCTTCGGTGGCGCTTGCGTTCCAACCCAGCTCAGCGGCACCGGCTTCAGCCAGGGCCTTGAGTTCCTCGTTGGAGCGCTTGAGTGCTACAGCTACGGTCACTGTAAGTCTCCTTCGTCTGCGGTGTGTGCCCACTCAGCGAAGGTCTGGCCCTCGGCGCCGACGGCGACAAACTTACGGACCACACGCTCCACGTAATCGGGCAGGTCTTCCACCGTGACCTTGAGGCCGCGGACGGTACGTCCCAGGCCGGCTTCCTCGCGCTCGTTGTTGGCCAGCCCGCCACCGAGGTGGACCTGGAAACCCGGGGTGGGGTCGCCGTCGGGCGTTGGCAGCATCATGCCCTTCAGACCGATATCGGCCGTCTGGATGCGTGCGCAGGAGTTGGGGCACCCATTGATGTGGAGGGACAGTGCCGACGGCAGCTGCTTGGTCTCCACGAGGTCGGCCAGGCGGCGTTCCAGCTCAGCGATGGCCGTCGCTGCCGTGACCTTGGTTTCCACGATGGCCAGCTTGCAGAACTCGATGCCCGTGCAGGCGATGGTGCCGCGACGGAACACTGACGGCCGGGCGGAAAAGCCCAGGGGGTCCAGCTCGGCGATGAGCGGCTCCACCTGTTCCTTGGCAACATCCAGGATCACCAGCTTCTGGTGAGGAGTAGTGCGCAGCCGGTAGGAACCGTGCTTCTCCAACGTGTCGGCCAAGGTGACCAGTGCTTCGCCGGACGTGCGGCCCACAGTGGGTGTGACGCCGATGAAGAACTTGCCGTCCTTCTGCTCGTGCACGCCAATGTGGTCGCCCGGCGCGTTCGGCTTCGGGGCCGCAGGGCCGTCGGGAAGCTTGAAGCCGAGGTATTCGTCTTCGAGGATTTGGCGGAACTTGGCCGGACCCCAATCGTTCATGAGGAACTTCAGGCGGGCCTTGGTGCGCATGCGGCGGTAGCCGTAGTCACGGAAGATGCTGGTGACTCCCAGCCATACTTCAGCGGCAACATCGGCGGAGACGAACACACCCAGGCGTTCGGCCAGGCGCGGGTTGGTGGACAGGCCACCGCCCACCCAGAGGTCGTAGCCGGCGCCGAGCTCGGGGTGGACAACGCCAACCAGGGCGAAGTCGTTGATTTCGTGGACCACGTCCTGGGACGGGTGCCCGGTGATCGCGGTCTTGTACTTGCGGGGCAGGTTGGCCAGCTCGGGGTCGCCGATGAACCGCTCGGCGAGCTCGTGGATCAGCGGCGTGGGGTCGATGATCTCGTCCTTGGCGATGCCGGCGACCGGGGAGCCCAGGATGACGCGGGGAACATCGCCGCAGGCCTCGGTGGTGGACAGGCCGATACCTTCAAGGCGACGCCAGATCTCCGGAACATCCTCAACGCGAATCCAGTGCAGCTGGATGTTTTGGCGGTCCGTCAGGTCTGCCGAGCCCCGGGCGAAGTCCACGGAGATCTGGCCGATGACGCGCAGCTGCTCGGTGGTCAGCGCTCCACCGTCGATGCGCACGCGCAGCATGAAGTACTTGTCTTCGAGCTCGTGCGGTTCAAGTGTTGCCGTCTTGCCGCCGTCGATCCCGGGCTTGCGCTGTGTGTACAGACCCCACCAACGGAAGCGGCCGTGAAGGTCCGTGCCGTCGATGGAGTCGAAGCCTTCTTTTGAGTAGACAGACTCAATGCGCTCACGGACGTTCAGCCCGTTGTCTTCCTGCTTCCAGGTTTCGTTGGCGTTGAGCGGGGCGGTGCCGTCAACCTTCCACTGGCCGTGGGGCTTGGCGGCAGGGCGGGTGCGCGCCGGGCGCTTGGCGGTCTCCGCGGACGCGCCGGCTACAGCTGTATCTGTCATATATCGAGGGTAGGTCTGGCCAGATTTCGCCAGCAAAGGTCTGGAAATGTTGAGTCACCTAGGGAAACATTTCGTCACGAACACGCCGACGGCCTTGTCCAGCGGCGCCACATATGCAGATGGATTCGGAGGCAATCAGCTCGCCAGCACTGCGTCGTAGCGTTCCAACGCGATCTCGGCGAGCACCGGTGAAGGCAGCAGCGGAGCCGCCACAACGTCAGCTCCAGCCTTGGCCAGCTGATCGTGGAAATAGCCGGTCGCCAAGAGGTACGACGCGATGAACACCCGTCCCGTTCCACCGTCGGCGGCGAGCTCCGCACGCAAGGAGGCGACGCCGTCGGGCACTGTCGGCTTGGCACTGGCACCATAGGCGACCCGGACCTTGTTGGGGAGCAGCTCAGCGAGCAGGCGCGCTTGCTCTTCCGAGTCCACCGACCCGTCCGGAAGCGAGGAGCCGGCGGCAGCCACCAGCACGCCGTCGTTCTCCTCCAGGCCTGCCGCCCGCAGATGCACGGCAAGCAGCTCAGCCAGCCGCGGATCCGGGCCGAGCGGCCTGGCCGCAATCACCTCGGGCCGACTCTTGATCGCCTTGGGTACGTCCACTTTGATGTGGAATCCGGTGGACAGCAAAAGCGGGACGACGACGGCGGCAGTCCCCTCGGGCAGGCCCTCCACCACTCCCCCCAACTCAGGTTCCTGCACGTCCACGTAGGCCTCGAGCACCCGCAAGCCGGGGCGAAGGGCCTCGATGTCGGCCATGACCTGGCGGATGGCTGCCTGGCCTTCGGCGTTGCGGGTTCCGTGGGCGCACGCGATCAAAACGGGGCTGTTCATGGGAGCTAGCGTAACGTTGAGCCAGCATCTGTTGAGAGCCGTACCCAGAAAGAAACCGTCCACTTGATTTCCATCGACATCCTTCTTCTGTGGCTTGACCTGTTCGGCGTGTTTTTCTTCGCGGTCTCCGGGTCACTGTTGGCGGCCCGCAAACAGTTCGACATTGTGGGTTCCGTGCTCCTGGCCTCGATTGTGGCGCTGGGCGGCGGCGTGATCCGCGACATCATCATCAACGCCGGTCCCCCGATCGCGTTCACCAACCCCGCCTATCTGGTCCCGCCCCTGCTGGCGGCAATGCTGGTGTACTTCCTGTTCTCCTCGGTTCAGCGCTTCACCTCCCTTTTAACGCTCTTCGACGCCGGCGGCCTGGCTCTCTTCTGCATCACTGGGACGCTCAAGGCCCTGACCGCGGGCGTAAATCCTGTTGCCGCAATCCTGCTGGGTGTGACCACTGCCGTGGGTGGCGGACTGCTGCGCGACATTACGGCGAACGAGGTCCCCACACTCTTCAACGCCCGCGACCTCTATGCCCTTCCGGCCTTTGTTGGTGCCGGCTTAACCACGTTGCTGTGGCATTTGGGGCTGTTCACCGGGCTCTCTGCCTGCGTCGTAGCCGCCGTCGTTTTCGCTTTCCGCGTCACTGCCTGGCGACGCAGTTGGCGCGTGCCGCTCGCGGTCCGTGGATGGCACCGGCCCGGCCGCGGAACGGGCGCAATTTCGGGTGCCCGGGATTAGCTAGGATAAGAGCATGACTGACATGTTCCTCGAGAAGTTCCGCGCGCTGGTCCCAAAGTATCTCGAGGATGAATGGCAGGAAGAGGATGGCCTCACGCCCTCCGAGCTGGACGAGGCCCTTGCCGACCACTCCTTCACCATCCCGCTGGTTCTCCGCGAGTTCTACCTCGCCGTGGGCGGTTGCGAAGACCTCATGGAGGCCTACCACTACTTCTGGGATCCCGAGGAACTCGAGGTCGATGACGAAGGTTTCCTCATGTTCCTGGAGGACGAGGACGAGCAATTCACCTGGGGCTTCCGCACCGCTGATCTGGGCATCCCCGATCCCATTGTCTGGCGCCGCAACAACGCCCGCGGACAGTGGAAGAGCGAAGAAGGAACGTTCTCCGAGTTCGTGTTCGACATGTTCGAGTGGGCGTTCAACGACGAAGACTAGGTCCTTTTTCAGGGCGCCCCCGTGGCTTCCTGACCCTGTTTGAACGACACGCAGCCCCTATGCAACCTTGATTGATTGCATGGGGGCTGTTTTGCATTGAAAGAAAGTCACAAAGCCACGGGTTTCCGGGCTTAAACGGAATGGCCCCGGCTCGCTGCAACGTTACGAGTCATACGCTGCACCGAACCGGGACCACAATCTCCGTTCGCATCAGACCCACCGGAGGCATTTAGTGGATCCGTGAATAGCTTATGACAAGCCTGTCACAAGCGCAACTCTTAGCGTCAACGTAAATTCAAAGATGCCGTTGCGTTTTTACGGCCCGGTGTAGTTATCCACATAGGCCGAAAAGCAGGCTCTGGAGAGTCTCCAACGCCGCAACCATAGCCTGATGGACCTCACCCAATTCCTCCGATCCAGACTCGGCGCGGCCAGAACCGCAGACTTGAAGCGGGCCGGGTTCTCTGAACGAACACTGGCATCGGCGTTGAACAACGGGGTGATCACCCGATTGCAGCGAGGCGTCTACGTCACCAAAGGAGCAGACCCCGACGTCGTAGCCGCCTTTCGCGCGAATGGCCGCCTGACCTGTATCTCGGCAGCGAGGTTCTACGGACTTTGGATACTTCGCGAACCAGAAACTTCGCACTTAAGCTGCGGCAACGGTCTGCCCAACCCGCAGGTTGTTGACCACGCCTGCATGACCCATCCCCCGCATCCCTATTTGCCTGTTGCAGGCGTTGCTGACGTTCTGATTCACGCCCTTCGTTGCCGGCCGGAGCTGGAGTCGCTGGTCATGGTCCAGAGTGCTGTGAGCCAGGCGCTGCTGAGCCCGGATTACCTAAGGTCCAAACTGGCGGGTCCCCGCAATGGCCGGGCGCGGGCTGTTGTGGGGTTGGTCCTTCCCAGGGCAGATTCTTTGCTGGAAGTCCTGGCTCATGTCCACTTCACCAGGGCAGGGCTCAGGGTGAAGATGCACGTGCAGCTACCCGGGGTTGGTGAAGTCGACTGCCTGATCAACGATTGCCTGGTGATCGAGCTGGACGGCGGTACCCACTTGGAAGGCCGGCAGGTTAAGAAGGACCAATACCGGAACAACGCCAGCATGCGTGGCGGGCTGCTGGCTCTTCGCTATTACTACTCCGACGTCGTCCACCATCCGGGGAAGATGGTGGCTGAAGTGCTCATCGTGCTGGGTAACAGGGAAGCCGGGCACTTCGGACCGTCGCGGTGGACACCAAAGTGGGTGCCGGCGTCGTGATTCGACCGTCTGCCGTGGCGATCCAAGCTTCTTTGGAACGAAAACGGCCGCTTTGCAACCCGAAAAGGGTGCAAAGCGGCCGTCAAGCGCCTAAAGCGGGTCAGGAAGCCACAGCACGGAAGAACTTAGCTGCTGCGGTCCACCACAGCGTGGGCAAAGTTCGTCAGCGACGCCTTCACCACGCCTTCCGGCAACGGAGCGAGTGCAGCAACGGCCTCGGCAGACCATTGGCGCGCGATCTTCCAGGACTCACTGGTGACGGGGTGTTCACGCAGGCCGGCAACGGCCTCAGCCAAAGCCGAATCGGAGGACAAGTCGCCGTCGATCAGTTCAAGGAGTTCGGCAGCAGAGGTGTCCCCTGCGGCAGCATCGCGGCGCAGCAACAGCACCGGGAGGGTGGGCACGCCTTCACGGAGGTCGGTGCCGGGGGATTTTCCGGACTTGACCTTTACCCCGGTGACGTCGATGACGTCGTCGGCAAGCTGGAAAGCGACGCCAACCTTTTCACCGTACTCAACCAACAAATCCTCAAAGGATTCATCGGCACCGGCGAAGATCGCGCCGAGCTGCCCGGAGGCCGCAACCAGCGATCCGGTCTTGTCCGCGATGACGGAAAGGTAGTGCTCCACGGGGTCTTCGTCCTCGCGTGGCCCCACGGTTTCGTGCAATTGGCCCAGGCAAAGGCGTTCGAAAGTCCGGGCCTGGATACCGAGGGCACGAGAGCCGAGTTCGGAGACAAGGATGGAGGCGCGGGCGAAGATGAGGTCGCCGGTGAGGATGGCCACCGAGTTGCCCCAGACCTCGTGTGCTGTGGGAGCCCCGCGACGGAACGGAGCCGAGTCCATGACGTCGTCGTGGTAGAGCGTGGCCAAGTGCGTGAGCTCAACAACCACGGCAGCCTGGACAACCTCCGGGCGCGAAGCATCACCGAGGTGTGCACACAGCAGTGTGAGCAGTGGTCGGATGCGCTTGCCACCGGCTTCCACCAGGTGGCGCGACGTCGCGTCAGCCAAGGGGTCAGAGTTGGAAATGGCTTCGCGAAGCTTCTTCTCCACCCGGGCAAGGTTGTTGGTGATGGCGGGGCCGAGTTCGGCGTCCCCTGCGATGGCAGCGAAACCGGCGGGCAGTTGCAGTCCCGTAGCAATCGCTGTGGTGTTCAGGGAAGGCTCGTTGGAGTCAGGCAGGCCGTGCCCGGCATGCGTCCAACTATGTTCGGCAGAGTTCGTCACGGGTTAACCCTAACTAGTTGTTGCGGAAACCGCGGTGTCGGAGCCGGCTGCGGTCAGCGCGCCGGACGAAGAAGTGTTGGACGTCGCCGGAACCAGCATTTCGAGGACCCGGATCACACGGTCCTCAAAGCCTTTCGCTGACGGATCCGTGAGGTTCGCGAGCATGCGGACCACAAACCGCATCAGCACCGGAATCGGCATCCCCGTGCGCAGTGCCAGCTTCATGACAGCCGGCTTGCCAATCAAGGAAGCGAAGAGCCGTCCCAGCGTGAAGTGCGATCCCCACTGGTCCCGCACATAGTCCGCGTACCGCGAAAGGTGCGCATCGGCGTCGTGCGTGTTCCAGCCGGCTGAAGCGGAGCGGGAGGACGCATCAATGATGAACTCGGCCGCGAAGCGGGCCGACTCCATGGCGTAGGAAATGCCCTCGCCATTGAAGGGGGACACCATGCCGCCGGCGTCGCCCAGCAGGAGCAGCCCGGGCGAGTAGTGCGGGGTGCGGTTGAAGCCCATGGGCAGCGCGGCACCACGGATCTCCCCCACCTGGTTCTCCGGAGTAAAGCCCCAGTCCGCGGGCATGCCGGCGGTCCATTCGCGCAGGACCTGCTTGTAGTCGAGCTTGCCGAATTGCTTGGAGGAGTTCAGGATGCCAAGGCCAACGTTGGAGGTGCCGTCACCAACACCAAAAACCCAGCCGTAACCGGGCAGCGGCTTGCCTGACTTATCCGGCAGTTCAAGCCAGCCTTCCATCCAGTCGTCCTCGTGCCGCGGCGACGTGAAATAGGTGCGCACGGCAACACCCAGCGGCCGGTCGTCCCGCTTGTGCATACCCAGCGACACGGCGGTCCGCGTGGAGTTACCGTCTGCGGCAAGAACGACGTCGGCATGGAAGTCGCGCGTTTCGCCCGTCTTGCGTCCGGACTCGTCTAGGATGGCGGCACGTGCGCCAATGACTCGGCCATCGTCCGACTGCAGGGCCGACGTGACGCTGCGATGTTCAAGGACGACGGCGCCCGCGGCCTGCGCGTGACGGGCCAGGTCTTCGTCGAAACCGAGGCGGGTCCGGATCAGGCCGTACGTGGGAAAGTCGGCGACCTCGGGCCAAGGCAGCTCGATGGTGCGGCCGCCCGCAATGAGGCGGAGGCCCTTGTTCCGGCGCCACCCTTCCTCGACTGCGTGCGGGAGGCCGAGCTTCTGGATTTCCCTGACAGCCCGAGGGGTGAGTCCGTCGCCGCAGACCTTTTCACGGGGGAAGGAGGTCTTTTCCAGCACCGTGACGTCAATGCCCGCCTGGGCGAGGTAATACGCGGCGGTGGACCCGGCCGGGCCCGCGCCAACAATCAGTACTTTCACGTCGTCCTAAATCAGCAGGCAGTACGAGCTAGCCGGCCTGGTGGCGCGGCTTTATCTGGCGGCGAAGCTTGGCTACGGGGACACTTTCGCGGTGCTCGGCGGGCTTCTGCGCGCGGTGCACGGCAACGATGCCGCCGCTGAGGTTGCGGTAAGTAACGTCAGTCCAGCCGGCGTCACTGAGCCACTGGGCCAAGTGGTCCTGGTCCGGCCAGGCACGGATGGACTCGGCGAGGTAGACGTAGGCATCGGGGTTGGAGGAAACCTTGGTGGCGATTGCCGGAAGCGCGCGCATCAAGTACTCCGTATAGAGGTTGCGCCACAGCGGCACGACCGGGTGCGAGAACTCGGCAATGACCAGCCGGCCGCCGGGTTTGGTCACGCGCAGCATTTCCTCGAGGGCCTTGCGCGGTTCCACGACGTTGCGCAGGCCGAAGGAGATGGTGGAGGCGTCAAAGCTGTTGTCCGCGAACGGCAGGTTGGTGGCGTCACCGGCAATGAAGTCGATGTCCGGACGGCGGCGCTTGCCGACTTTGAGCATGCCCAAGGAGAAGTCGCAGGCTACGACGTCAACGCCGGCGTCTGCGTAGGGTTCGCTGGAGGTACCGGTTCCAGCGGCGAGGTCCAGGACCTTCTGGCCGACCTTGACGTCCATGGCGTCCACCACGATCCGGCGCCACCGCCGGGTCTGCCCCATGGACAGGACGTCATTGACGACGTCGTATTTTGGGGCGACATCATCAAACATCGTCGCAACTTCGTCCGGACGCTTTTCCAAGGATGCTCGGTTCACCCTGTAATTGTCTCAGACATTCCGCCGACTTTGCTGCGCTGTAGAAGTCGGCTCAGATTCTGGCTGCAGGCGGGAGTACTGTTGTTCCATCATGACCAGCACGCTGCGCACCTTGACAGTCCCCCTCGATGTTGAATCATCCTCCGGGGGGCTGCCGTCGTTTCTGGTGCGGGATGACGTTCTCTGCTGGTCCCGCCGCGAGGCCGGCCTGGTGGGCTTCGGTGAGCTGACCCGCTTCAGCGCCACCGGTCCCGAGCGTTTCCTTGAAGCCGATATGTGGTGGCGGCACCTCATTCTTGAGGCCGAAATCACTGACCAGGTGGAGCTGCCAGGCACCGGGCCGGTCGCTTTCGGCTCGTTCGCCTTCTCCAAAACGTCCCCGCACGTCTCGCGCCTGATCCTGCCCGAGCTGGTGGTTGGCATCCGCGACGGCCGCGCCTGGGCCACCCAATTAACGTTCGACGACGGCGACCTCACCGAGGCCGGTGTCCTCGCCTCCGTTGACCACTGGCTGAGCGGTGGCGAGCCGAACGGCGAGGATTCAGCGGCAGGAGGGTCCGGCGTCGGACTCTCACCGGACGCTGTTGCCGCGGACGGTTACCTGAGCCACGGTTCGCTCAGCGAAGAAGCCTGGATGCAGGCAGTGGCCGACGGCGTGGAGGAGATCCGCGCCGGCAAGTTGGAGAAGCTTGTGCTGGCCCGCGACGTCGTAGCCACCCTTCCTGACGGCGTCAACGCTGCGGAAGTTCTTCGCCAGCTCGCGGCCCGGTACCGCGAATGCTGGACGTACGGCGTCGACGGCCTGGTGGGCGCGACACCGGAGATGCTCATCCAGGTCGAGGGCCGTACGGCGCAGGCGCGTGTGTTGGCCGGAACCTTGGACCGTCGCGACGCTGACGGCATGGACGGTTCTCCGATGGAGTACGCCGAGCGGGTGCTGGCAGGTTCGGAGAAGCAGCGGCACGAGCACGAGATCGCGATCGACTCCCTGACCCGACAGTTGGCCCCGTTCTCCGAGGCAATGAATTCTCATAGCGAGCCGTTCATCCTGGAACTGCCCAATGTGTGGCATTTGGCGTCCGATGTAAAGGCGGAATTGGCCGATATCGAGGGACACGTCCCCACGTGCCTGGCCTTGATCAATGCGCTCCATCCAACGGCGGCTGTGTGCGGAACGCCGACGCTGGTAGCGGGGGCCTTGATCCGCAAGCTTGAGCACCTGGACCGGGGCCCGTATGCCGGGCCCGTCGGGTGGCTGGATGCTGCGGGGAACGGCGAATGGGGCATCGCCCTTCGCGGGGCAGTCATTGAGGATGCCAACACGGTCCGCCTGTACGCAGGCTGCGGCATTGTGGAGGGTTCGCAACCGGAGGCCGAGCTGGCGGAAACCTGGGCTAAATTCCGACCCATGCTTGAGGCACTTGGTATCCGTCGCTGAATCTGGGATCCCGGACAGCTACTCCCTCTTGGCGGTTGATAAGTGCGTAAACTAGTTATCTAATAGTGAAACTTCGTTTCCTGTGATGCACATCTCATGTTCGGCGCTACACTAAAACCGACTCAGTTCAGCATCCACCGCAACAAAAGGTAAACAACATGCAGATCTCCCGTTCGGTTCTGTCCGGCACCAAGATGGCCGCCGTGCTCGCTGCCGGCGCCTTGGCCTTGACCGCTTGTGGCGGCTCGTCCACTCCGGCAGCCTCCAACGACTCCGGCCTCAAGCTCATCAACGCCGGCAAGCTCACGGTGTGCTCGGATGTTCCCTACGAGCCGTTTGAATTCCAGAAGGACGGCAAGATTGTTGGCTTCGACATGGACATCGCGGCCGAGATTGCCAAGGACACCAAGACCGAGCTCAACGTGGTGGACAGCTCCTTCGAGGCCATCGAGACCGGCACCGCACTGACCGGTTGCGACGTCTCCATCTCCTCTATCTCCATCACCGACGTCCGCAAGAATGTCATGGACTTCTCCAACCCGTACCTGGATGACGACCTGACCCTCGTTGCCACGTCCTCCTCGGGCATCAGCAACATCGACGGCGCAAAGGGCAAGAAGGTTGGCGTGCAGCAGGCCACCACCGGCGCCCAGTACGCCAAGGACAAGGGAATCGACGCCCAGCAGTTCGAAGATTCCGGCCTCCTGGTCCAGGCACTCAAGGCCGGTACCATTGACGCCGCTGTTGGCAACCAGTCCGTCCTCGGCTACGCCATCAAGGATGACTCCAACCTCAAGCGCGTCGAAGACTACGCAACGGGTGAGAAGCTGGGCATCTCCATCAAGAAGGGCAACACGGCCATGGCAGATGCCGTAAACGCCACGCTCAAGCGCCTCACGGACGATGGCTCCATGAAGAAGTTCCAGAGCACCTGGTTCGGCGAAACCTCCAAGTAGCTCCCGACATCCACACAGGTGGGCCCCGAAACTACACGCTGTTTCGGGGCCCACCTGCGCAACACGAATGTGAGAACACCATGGCAATGACTGCACGTCAACGAGCCAAAGTCAGCCTGTACGTCCAAGCCGGAATCTTCGTAGTGGTCCTGGCCGCGGTGATCCTTGCCGTCGACTGGAAGACTGTTGGGAACAGCGTCTTCAACTTCGCCAAGATCGGGCCGATGTTCCCGGACATCTTCCTGGTGGGCCTCAAGAACACCCTTATCTACACGGCGTTGGCCTTCGTAGTGGGTTTGTCAGGCGGCCTTCTGCTTGCCCTGATGAAGCTCTCCTCCTTCCCGCTGTACCGCTGGCTCGCAACGGGCTACATCGAGTTCTTCCGCGGGGTCCCTGCGCTGCTGGTCTTCATCGCCTTCGGCTACGGCGTTCCCCTGGCCTTCGGTGTCCAGTGGGACGTCAACATCGTGGTCATGGTTTCGCTGGGCATGGTGGCATCCGCGTACATCGCTGAAACCCTCCGCGCTGGTCTTCAGGCCGTGCCGAAGGGCCAGATGGAAGCTGCCCGTTCACTGGGCATGCCGCACTGGCGCGCCATGGTTTCGATCGTGATTCCCCAGGCGTTCAAGATCGTCCTGCCCCCGCTGACCAACGAGATCATCCTGCTCACCAAGGACTCATCGCTGATTTACGTCCTGGGCCTCACAGCTTCCCAGTACGAGCTCACCAAGTTCGGCCGCGATGGCATCTCCAGCCTCGGCGCGGGCCTGACGCCGCTGCTCGTGGCCGGCGCCTTCTACCTGGTCATCACCATCCCCTTGAGCCTCCTGGCACGGAAGTTCGAAAGCCGCTCCGCGCGGACGAAGCGATAGGCAGGACAGTCATGAACGACGTCGTAAACAGCACCGTTCGCGCCGCTGGCGTGGACATCAAGGACCTGCGCAAGTCCTACGGCAGCAACGAGGTCCTCAAGGGCATCTCGCTGACCGTGGAACCGGGCCAGGTGGTTTGTCTGATCGGACCTTCGGGCTCGGGCAAGTCCACGCTCCTGCGCTGCGTCAACCTGTTGGAGCAGCCCAATGCGGGCACCATCAACGTGGGCAAGTTCGAAGCAACGGATCCCGATGTTGACCTGAACAAGATGCGCCAAAGCGTGGGCATGGTGTTCCAGCACTTCAACCTGTTCCCGCACCTCAGCGTGCTGGACAACTGCACCATCTCACAGATGAAGGTCCTCAAGCGCTCCAAGTCCGAGGCCGCCAACGTGGCCCGCCACAACCTGGAGCGCGTAGGGCTGGGCCACTTGGCCGACCGTTTCCCGGACCAGCTCTCCGGCGGGCAGCAGCAGCGTGTCGCAATCGCCAGGGCGCTGTCCATGGACCCGCAGCTGATGCTCTTCGATGAGCCCACCTCCGCGTTGGACCCCGAGACCGTCGGCGATGTCCTGGCAGTCATGCGCAAACTCGCGCAGGAAGGCATGACCATGTTGGTGGTCACGCACGAGATGGGCTTCGCCCGCGAAGTCGCCGACCGCGTGGTCTTCATGGACGCCGGCGTCGTGGTGGAAGAAGGCCCGGCCGAGCACGTTATCAGTGCTCCTACCCAGCCGCGCACCAAGGAATTCCTGCGCCGCGTACTGGATCCGACACACATCGGCGTCGAGGAAGCGTAACTTTCTGCCCACGCATATACGCTGGCTCCACGCATACTGATTGGTGCCACAGAAACGGGAGGGCGACACCCACATTTTGGTGTCGCCCTCCCGTTTCTAGTTCAGCTACGATTTTGGGTGGCCTGCAGAAGCACGACGGCGGCGGGGAACCCCCGCGGCCTCAAGTGCGCGTTCCAGCTTGCTCACCGTCAGGTCGCTCCACACCAGCCGGAACACTCTTCGGCCGGTGGCGCGTATGGCGTCTTCACGGGCCTTCTCTTCGATCACAACTTGGGAAGGCGTACGTCCCTTCAAGTACTCCGGCTTCATGTACTTTTCGCGGCCATCGAATTCTCCAACCAAGCCAACGCTCTTCCAGTAGTAGTCCGTGTATACCGTTCCCCTCATGGTTTTCACCGCATACTGCAGCAGAGGCACCTCGAATCCGAGGACGTGTATCAAGGCCCGGGCATAGGACTCTCCGGGCGAACCAGAGTCTCCGGCACCGAACTCCACCGCCGCCGTGATTCGCCTGTCCGCTGCTTTGGAGTATGTCCCCTTGATGCCGTCCAAGAGTTGCTCCTTGGTTACAGGCTGGGAGTTTCGATTTCTGTTCAGCAGGAAATCCACCGGAACAACGGCCTCGGCAAAGGGAACCGACGCAGCGATGTCCAATACCGTCCGAACCCGGTCCGTGACCAGGAACCCGTTGACCTCCTGGACCTGCTCGCTTCCTTCGACTACTAAGTGGCGTCTCACCCCTGCACGCGAACGGCCACCTCCGGCATAAGTGGTCAGGGCATGGACAGGCTGCTGGCGCAGGATGGTTGGGATTCCATGGATCGACGCCGCCGAGTGATGCGAGAAGATAGTCGGAGCAGCCAAGCACTCCGCTGCCGCTTCTACGTTCAGGGCGTACCTTTCCCAGCTCTCCAGCTTCTGCCATTGCGTGGCATCGACGTAGACACCGTGCCTGATACGAACGAGCTTTCCGGCCCTCGCATCGACGGAAAGTGGCCTGGCATCGCCTCTGAGCATGGTCAGATCCTTGGCAAGGATGAGTTTGGGTAGCCTTCGCATTCCAACAGTCTTCGTCGGACGCTGTTGCACTTCGAGGGAAGAGTTGTCCTATGTGGATAACCACCCGATCGCGACGCGAACTGCCCGGTGCCCGGAAAACGGACTGACGACACCCAAATGTGGGTAGCCTTGGTCAGTTTCGGTGGCTCTCGTCAGTTTCAGTGGCCCACGGCGGCGTTGATGGCTTCCTTGATCCGGGCATGGAGTCCACGCAAGCCCACCCGGTCCACGCGCACCTCCACAATGGTGCGCCCCTTCAGCGGCGACTTCAGCGCTTCGGCAAGTTCCGCCGTCGTACTTACCGCTTGGTGTCCGACGCCGTAAGCGGCCGCGAGTGCCGCGATGTCCACTGAGTGCGGGGTACCGAAAAGGCGTTCGACGGCGGTGCCGTACGCTCCCGAGTCTTCAACGGCGCCGTGTTCCAGGAGGCTGAAGATGGCTCCGCCGGAATCGTTGAGGACCACGATGCGAAGATCCGGAACTGGTTCGCCGTGGCCGATGAGCAATCCGCCGGCGTCGTGGAGGAAAGTGACATCGCCCAGGAGCGCAGTGGTTTCGCGGCCGCTGCCCAGCGCGATTCCCGTGGCTGTGGCGATGGTGCCGTCGATTCCGGCCAGGCCGCGGTTGGCGAAAACCGTTGCGATAGGCGCGGTGTGTGGTTGCCCCGCGAGGTCGACATCGCGGATGCCGTTGGAGGAGCCGAGGACCAGCTGGCCGCGGGCGTGTTCCCAAACCGCTGCCCCGACGGATGGGCCATTGGCAGCACTCTCCCCCGCCAACACACTGTCCAAGCCATGCTGGGCTGCGGCGGCGGCGAGGAGCCAGGAGTCGAGCCACTCCGCGGAGCCACGGCCCGCGAAATCCGCGAGCTCCGGGAGTGTTTCAATGGGCGTTTCGCGTCGCCGTCCCGCCTCGTACCAGGCAACCGGGACCGGCTGGTAGATGGCGGACTGTACGGACTCACGCGCCAACAGGGACGCGACGGGACGCGAGAGCGTTGCCCGGCCGAACAGGACCACACGTTCGATCGGGGTTGAAGATTCGGGCCCGAAGTGCTGAAGCAGCACGCGATACGGGCCCACTGCATTAGGGCCGAAGCGCGCGTTGGATGATGGCTCTGCAAGCAACGGCAAGCCATGCGCCCTCGCGAAAGCCTCGGCCACGGGCCCGGCATCGTGACCGGCGAGGACCACGGTGCGTCGCTCGGGGAGTTCGCTGGACGCCGCCGGCAAGTCCAGTGCTTGAGGACCGGCGTCGTAATGGAACACGCCGTGTCCCTGCGTTACCGGGAGGGCGTCGTTGGCCCCCGGAACCAAAGGATCACGGAACGCAAGGTTCAGCTGGACGGGGCCGGGCGGGGTGTCTTCGAGGGCGCCCGTCGCGGCATAAAGTGCAGTGGCAACAGCCTTTTGCGGATCGTCACCCGCGGGGACGTCGACGGCGAATCGCACGTGCTCGCCGAAAAGGTCCAGTTGGATGGTGGTCTGGTTGGCCCCGGTCCCGTGGAGTTCTTCGGGCCGGTCCGCTGAAATGACAACCACGGGCACGGCCGAATGGTTGGCCTCCATCACGGCCGGAAGAAGGTTGCCCACGGCCGTCCCGGAGGTGGTGACGACAGCGACGGGAGCTTCCGTTGAGAGCGCCAACCCCAGGGCCGTGAATCCGGCGTCGCGTTCGTCGATCCGCACGTGGAGCCGGACCCGTCCCGCAGCTTCGGCTTCCGCGAGGGCGTAGGCCATGGGGGCCGACCGCGAACCCGGCGCCACCACCACATGCCGCACACCGCCGTCGAGCAGCGTAGTTACGGCGATCCGTGCGGCGGCGATGGATGTCAGAGAGTCCTGGGAAGTCACCGCTCCAGTCTATTGGGGCGGTGAGAGAGCGTCCGCCGGAACCGGGCGGGACGTGAGAGAGCGTCCGCCGGAAGGGGGCGGGACGTGAGAGAGCGTCCGTGTGGGAATGCTCCCCCACCCGGAGGCCGGGCGGGAGAGCATTCGTGGTGTTCGGAAAGGTCAGTGCTACTTGCGGAAGACCTGCACGATCGCGGGGCGCGGGGCCCGCACGGCACCGGCCGGAGCGGGGGCGCCTGCAGCAACGTAGTCCGGGAAGTACGAGTGCGGCGCGTCGAACGTGCCTTCCTCGCCCGGGTGCTGGACGGCGACAAACACCGTTCGCTCTTCGTCGTGGACGATCGGGCCACAGGTTTCGGCGTCGCGGGGTACGGCCAGGAACTGCTCCACCTTGCCGCGCTCCGGGCCTTCCAACGTGACCTTGAACAGACCGTCGTTGTAGCCGATGGTCGACGGGGCACCGTCGGTGGAGATCCAGAGGTTGCCCACCGAGTCGAATGCCACGTTGTCGGGGCAGGAGATGGGCGACACCTTATCCGCCGGGAAGCCGGAGAAGTAGGCGGACTTGTTCTTGGCCGGATCGCCCGCAACAAGCAGGAGGGTCCAGTTGAACTTGGTGCCGGTCTGCCCCGGCGCTTCAGTGATCTCCACGATGTGGCCGTCACGGTTCTGGGTACGGGGGTTGACCTCCGTCGCGCCTTCCTTGCCGGCCTTGCCGCGGTCGGAGTTGTTGGTGCAGGCCACATAGATCTTGCCCGTGAGCAAGTTGGGCTGGACGTCTTCGCAACGGTCCATCTTGGTGGGTCCGACCTTGTCAGCGGCCAGGCGGGTGTACACGAGGACCTCGGCCACGGACATACCCGGAACCGCGGAGACACCACCAACCACCAAGGGCAGCCATTCGCCCGAACCGTCGAAAGCGCCGTCGGCCGGGAGCTTGCCCGTACCGTCGATCTCGGCGGCGGGCGAGTCACCCGTGAAGCGGGCCACATACAGGTCGCCTTCAGAGAGAAGGTTCATGTTGTTCTGGCGGGCAGCCTTCGAATCACCTGGCTGGTACTTGCCCTTGGAGACGAACTTGTAAAGGTAGTCGAAACGCTCGTCATCACCCATGTAGGCAACCACGTGTCCATCGGGGGCAACGATCACGTTCGCGCCCTCGTGCTTGAACCGGCCCATGGCCGAGTGCTTCCTCGGAGTGGATGTGGGATCGAAAGGGTCCACTTCCACGATCCAGCCAAAGCGGTTGGTCTCGTTCGCGTACCCGGCGTTGCGGGTGTCGAAGCGGGGCTCGTCCAGCTCCCACTGCCGCGCGGTGGGCTTGGCAGACAGGCCGTAGCGCTTGTCCGAGTCGCTCGTACCGGGCGCAACGAAGTATCCGTTGAAGTTTTCTTCGCCGGAGAGGATGGTGCCCCACGGGGTGGTGCCGCCGGAGCAGTTTCCGAGCGTGCCCTTGATCCAGCGGCCGGCTGGGTCATCAATGGTCTTGACCAGGTTTGTACCGGCAGCCGGGCCCGTCAGCTCGTAGACCGTGTTGGTGAGGAATCGCCGGTTCAAGGGTGCGCCCTGGACGTAGCTCCACGGCTTGTTCTTGTTCTTGCGCTCAAGCTCCACCACTGCGAGTCCGTGGGCGGCGCGACCGATGGCACGACCCTCGGCAGCATCGAAGCCGACCGGCAGCATGATGTTCTCGTTGGTGTACTCGTGGTTGGTGAACAGGACAGCGCGGCGATCCTTGGAATCGGGGATCGGAAGGATGTCCGTGTAGTCGTTGTTGTAGCCGAACTGGCGTGCCTGCGCGGCCGCGGTCTGCTTGGTGATGTCGAAGGCCGGCGAGTCGCTGAACAGCGGATCACCCCAGCGGATGATCGGGTTCCAGCCGAACCCCTCAGGGACGGTGAATTCGTCGACGGCGGCGTCGACCGGCTTGATCGCGGTGAACTTGAGCTTGGACTTATCGAAGCCCTTCTTGGCAGCGTCGGAGAGTCCGTTCCCGGAGTCGGCGACTGCGGCATCGGTGCCGGTCACCGCGCTGCCAAGAACGACGGCGAGTGCACCCGCAGCGCCGAGGCCAAGAGCCGCGCGGCGTGACATGGCCGTGGAGGCGATGTCCCTGAAGTAGCCGTTGGTGCTGGTGTTACAGACATCGCCAGAGCAGGCGTTGTCGCATTTCAGAGCACACGTGACTGGGCTGCGCTTGCCTTTGGTATGGCCGAGCATGGGGAGCAGCGGGAACGTGCGTCCGGTGGTTTCAGACATGGGGATGACCTTCCAGAGGGTGTACGGGATTCCCGTTGAGCTTTTCAGCGGAATCCGAATCCGGGAGGTCGCTCGGGTTAAGACTGAGTGAACAAAGGGTGGTGGTCCCGCGCCAGGACGTCGTGCACCCGTCGGAGCCGGTCCAGCCACCAATCCCGGCGGTCCGCCGAAGCCGCGTACTGCTCCAGCAGTCCGGGATCGGGGTGCGTGTCACGCAACGGTATGGCGCCGTCGTCGGCTACCAACGGATCCAAGGTGACGTCTGAGGCAAACAGGGACACCGTGCCCAGGCCGCAGGCGTAGGGAAGGGACGGAAGGGAAGCTGCGAGCGCGAGCCCGGCACGGATTCCCACCGAGGTGTCCAGCGCAGAACTGACGACGGCAGGCAGCCCGGCTTGCCCGACGATGTCCAACGCCCGCCTGACTCCCCCGAGCGGTGCTACCTTGACGACAATGAGGTCCGCAGCCCCCGCCTTGGCTACACGGAGGGGGTCATCCTCTTTGCGAACACTTTCGTCGGCGGCGATCAAGACCGGCGTACCTGCGTCGGCAAGACGACGGCGGACCTCAGCCAAACCTTCGATGGTGGGAACGGGTTGCTCGGCGTACTCGAGGCCCTGCGATGACAGCGCCCCAAGCGCTTCCACAGCTTGGCTAACGTTCCATCCACCGTTCGCATCCACCCTGATGGCGGCCTCGGGAAGGGCCCGGCGTACTGCTGCTACCCGCGCGAAGTCGTCGGCGAGTTCCTGTCCCTTCTCGGCGACCTTGATCTTGACAGCATCGACCCGGCCAAAGCGGGCCAGGACGTCCGGTACCTGCTCGGCCCGAACTGCCGGAACTGTGGCGTTAACCGGAATCACATGCCGCAATGGCGAAGGAAACCCCACCCAACCTGCCTCCACGGCGGCAGCGAGCCAGCGGGAGGACTCTTCGTCGTCGTACTCGGGGAACGGGCAGAACTCGCCCCAGCCGCGAGGTCCCTGAAGCAGCAGGGTTTCGCGCTGCATGATGCCCCGGAACTTCACGCGCATGGGCAGCGACACAACGTGGGCGGAGTCCAGGAGTTCTTCGAGGGCAGGAAGGCTTGCAGGCATAGTGCCACTGTACCGGCGGCTTTGCGGGCCACGCGGCGGCAGTTGGTCTATGTGGACATCTCAAACGGCCCAGTAGTTTTGGACAGTTCCAAGGACATCAACCAACCGGGCTCCGGAAAGGACCACAGAGCTTTCGGGTACCCCCAGTTCGTCCCATTTGGCCACGATGCGGATATCACCCTCCACGGGCAGGGGCCATAGCCAGAACTGCGCAGATCCCTCCACTTGCTCATCCCCGGCACTGCCTCCGCCGCCGCCCCGGTGGGTGAGGACCGGCCCTGAGACGTCTTCGGTGTCCTCCAACATTGCCGGCGTGGGATGCGAGGCAATCGCCTTGCTCCCATCGGCGAGCGAGACTCCGACCTTGATTCCCGGCAGTCCCGGACGGCTGAAGCTTTGCTCCAGAATGTCCCGCCATTCCTGGGCCGACTCATCTACGCGTCGCACGGACCACTTGAGGTCCAGCAAACAGCCAGTGGAGTACACCTCCGCCATCTTCAACGCCACCACCACGTGGGCGCTTTGGTACACAAAAGCTCCGATGGGCAGGATGCCCGGCAGCTCGTCCGACGGCGGGCCGAACCATCCGGGCCGGATGGGCTGCGGTTGGCGTGGCCGTTCCGGCAATTCAGGGACGTCGTCGAAGAAGCTCATATTCCATGCTTACACCGCCACGCGGCGCCTGGGGAGGGCCATCTGGCAACTAAGGGACGGCAACCGCGATATTCTCAAAGTCACGACTCAATGCGGGGGAAACATGACTCAATCAATGCCCGGTTCACCAACACCTGCCGGCTGGTATCCGGACCCTTCGGACCCCAGGTTTGTCCGGTGGTGGGACGGCCACGCGTGGACCGCCAACCAGGCCCCGCGCCAGGGGCAGTACCAGCCAGCCTTCACGCCGCAACGCCCGCGGATCAATGAGGGGACACCTGTTTACAACCCCTTCATCTGGGCTATCACGCTGTTGCCGCTGGTCTCGGTCATCTTCCTGCTGTTCTGGCAGCCGGAGTTCCGGATGATCACCACCCGCAGTGGCGCGACCACTGTGGACCCGTTCTCGATGTATACCCCGGCGTATTTCCTCAGCCTGGGATCGGGTTTCATCGCCTATGGCCTCTCGGTGTTTTTCGCCTATCTGGACCGTCAGCGCCTGCTGAAGTCCGGCGTCGAGCGTCCGTTCCATTGGGCGTGGGCGTTCCTCAACGCCGCTGTGTACGTGATTGGCCGCTCGGTGATCGTCAACAAGGTTGCCCCGAAACGGGGGCTGTGGCCGATCTGGGTCACCATCGCCGTGTTCGTGCTCACCATGGTGGTTGCAGGTATTTGGACGTCCAACATGATGCAGTCCATGTACAACCAGCTCGGCTACTCGGTCACCACGTAGCTCACCCGCAGCTCACAACGTAGCCGTGGTGGCCGCCCAGCTGCTCAGGAGCTTGATGTGTTCCTCGTGGACGGTGCCTGGCTCCGCTGTGTAGACGCTGAGTTCGTTGACGGCCCGAGGCAGGGTGGGCAGGGCGAGGGACTGGTAAGTGAGTTCCAGATACCCCACCACGGGGTGCTGCAACCGCTTCATGCCCTCGTGGCGGAACCGGATATCGTGTGATCCCCAAAGCTCCCTGAATTCGGGGCTCAGGGTGGAGAGCTCGCCCACCAGTTCGCGCAAGGCCCGGTCGTGGGGCTCCCGTCCGGCTTCTGCGCGTAGAAGAGCCGCCGTGGCAGCGGCGCCGGCTTCCCAGTCGATGTAGAAGTCCCGTGACGCCGGATCGAGGAAATGGAAGCGGGCAAAATTGGGGCGGCCATTCGCCGTGGTGGTTTCGCTGGCGAACATCTGAGCGTGCAGCGCCCGTCCCAAGGCGTTGGATGCGACGATGTCCAGGCGGCCATTCCTGATGAACGCCGCGGACATGGTGATGGAGTCCACCATCCATTGGACGGGTGCGGCCACTTCCGTGTCCTTGCGCCTGGGAGCGGAGCGATTCGTGGTCCTGGCCGCTTTGGCGAGCTCGAACAGGTACGTCCGCTCCTCTTCGTTCAGTTGCAACGCCCTGGCTACGGCGTAGAGGACGTCATCCGAAACGCCACTGATGTTCCCCTTTTCCAAGCGGGCGTACCACTCCGGGCTGACGCCTGCCAGCACGGCTACTTCCTCGCGCCGAAGGCCCGGCACCCGACGCCTGCTACCCGATGGAAGCCCAACCTGTTCCGGGAGGAGTTTCGCGCGGCGCGTAGCGAGGAAATCCTTGATGTCGGCACGGTTGTCAGGCAGGTTGTTCATGGATTTACAGTATCGCTGCCGCGCCACACTATGGGGGCCACAACCTGTACCCCCTATCAACGGAGCCTGTCCCGCAGAACCGAAGCCTCACACGCGTTAGATAGACTTCAGGGAACAGAGCACGGAAGGACGTTCCCATGAACCGCAAGGCCACCGCCCTGGACGTCGCCAAGAGGGCGGGAGTTTCCCGGAGCGCGGTCTCGCTGGTACTGAACGGCCGCGGCGACGGCAATGTGGCAAAGGACAGCCAGGACCGGATCCGCCAGGCGGCCCAGGAACTCAACTACTCCCCCAACGCCATTGCGCTGAGCCTGCGCAACCAGCGGTCCCGGGTCATCGGCATCCTGTCCGACGAGGTGGTGGTGAGCCCCTTCGATGGCAACATCATCGGCGGCGCTGACGACGTCGCCCGGAGCCGCGGTTTTGTCACCGTGGTCATGGACACCGAGAGCGATACTGCCCGGGATGCGAGCGCCATCGAGACACTGTTGGATCGCCAAGTGGACGGTCTCATGTACGTGACGGTGGGATTGAAGCCGATCGAGGTGCCGCAAGGGATGCTTCGTGTCCCGTCGGTCCTGGCAAATTGTTATGACGCCCACCCTGAGCCGCAGCTCCACCATGTCATCCCGGACGAGGTCACCGGCGGCAGGGAGGCAACGGAGCATCTCCTGCAACTGGGCCACACGGATATTGCCCTGCTTGCCGGTTCCTTGGACTCTCCCGCGGCTCCCCTGCGCGTGCAGGGTTACCGGGATGCGTTCGCCACTGCGGGACTCGCAGCGAATGAGGGCCGGATCCACATGGCGGGCTGGGATATCGATGCCGGTTTCCACGGGGCCATGAAACTGCTCGACGGCGTGTCCCCGGCTGATCGGACCACCGCCATCATGTGCGCGAACGACCGCCTGGCCGTCGGCGTAGCCCTCGCCGCCGCACGCCTTGGATTGAACGTTCCTGCGGACCTGTCCATCATGGGCTACGACGACGAGACCCGGATCGCCGACACCATGGTCCCCGCCCTCACCACCATGGCCCTGCCGTTGCGGGAGGTAGGGCGCGCGGCGATGACCACGTTGCTGGACGCCCTGGAACGTACCGAAGGCGCGGCGGAGGAAACCACGAAGGAAACCATGGTTCCCTGCCGCCTTGTCCTCCGCGAATCCACTGGCCCGGCGCCAACCCGCTGATCTGCCGCGTTGTGAGGCCCGCTCTGCACCCCAAAAGGTCGAAATACCCTGCAGAGCGGGCCTCACAACGCAGGTCAGCGAACGACGCCGGCCTGCCGCCTTAGCGGGGCAGCGCCAACTCCCACACGTCGGCAGTCGCGCCCGGGGGCAGGGTGAGCTCCCACGACTCCCCGGGAGCGGGGTAGGCGCGGACCGTCGTAGCCACGGAACCGGTACGGTATACCTCCACGAGGGAGGCGTCGACGAAGATCCTCAGCTCCTCCCCCTCAACCAGGGAACCTGAGTAGACCACCTGCGCCGCGGGCCCTGAGCCAAGCACCAGGTCGATGGAACCGGCCGGTGAACCCGAACCCCGCACCAGTACCTCGGCAAACCCGGGCACGGCAACCGATCCTGCAGCACCCATCTCCAGTGCAACACCACGGTATGCGAGGACCTCAGGCGCAGGGGCGACAACCAAGGAACCATCAACCACGGACAAGACGCGAGGATGTGTCAGCACACCCGACCATCCGGCGTCGTCGATTTCCTCTTGGGTGCGGCCCCGGCGACCATCGCGCCCGGGCCCCTCGTTGGCCCAGCCCCACAGCAGCGCCGCAGGCGCGCAATCAACAGAACCGGTGGAAAGCTGCAGGATCTGCGGCGCATAGAAGTCCCGTCCGAGATCGGACTTTCCTCCAGTAACGGGAGTGAACACCGGCAGCCCGGTCTCGGGGTCCGGGGTGAGCGAGCCGATCAGGTGGCCGACACCGTTGGCGTGCTCATGGTCGTCCCCGGAGAGCCACAGCGAGAACATCATGACCCATTCCCCCGTCGGCACCTGGACCAATTGCGGGCATTCCCAGATTTCGGCCGGCGTGTGAGCTCCAGCGATGGGATCAGCCGTGGTCAGCCAGATTCCCTGGTACTTCCAGTCATCGAGGGTATCCACCGTGTAAAGCAGCAGGGCAGCTCGACCGTCAGCAAGTCCCGCCCCCTGCATGGCGTAGCGGGCACCGTTGAAGCGGAAGATGAAGGGGTCGCGGACGGCGGTGACAAGAGGATCGGCCGGCATGGAGGCGGCAACATGCCCGTCCTGGGACCAGGTCACCAAGTCCCGGGAACCCCGGGCAATGACCACCTGCGAATGCCCGCCGTGATCCTTGACTCCGGAGTAAGCAGCGGTCGGCACGCCGTCGTCGGAAGTGACCACACCTGTCCAGCAGCCCGCTGAGTCCGGCCCGCCCGGCTGTGGCGATAGCGCCACCGGGTGTTCTTCCCAGCGGACCAGGTCCGGGGAGCTCACGTGGCCCCAGCAGATCTGGGAATGCCGCGCGGACAAGGGGTTGTACTGAAAAAACACGTGGTACCTGCCGTCGATGTAGCTGACCCCGTTGGGGTCGTTGATCCATCCTTGCGCCGGACGCGGGTGGAAGCGCGGAAATGCGGGATCCGGATGTGTCGTTGCCGCAAGGAGGGAGTCAAGTGCAAGGTCCGTCAATGGAAGCCCTTTCAGAGTGAAGAGAAGATTACTTGCCCGTGCCTGCGGTGAGTCCATCCTGCAGCGCGCGCTGGCCGAACATGAACACCACCAGCGCGGGAATCATGGACAGGACAACACCGGCGAGCACCACGGAGATGCTTCCCGTGCCGAGGTTGCCCTGGAGCGAGACAAGGCCCAGTGGCAGGGTGAAGTTCTGTTCCGAGATGGTCATGATGAGTGGCCGGAAGAACTCGTTCCAGTGGAAGTTGAACGCCAGGATGCCCACGATCGCCAAGCCCGGCATGGCCAGCGGAGCATACACGGAGCGGAAGGTCCGCCACGGCGATGCGCCGTCGATCGCAGCCGCTTCAGCGAGCTCACCCGGCAACCCCATGAAGTACTGGCGCATCAGGAAGGTTCCGAACGCCGTCGGGATGGCCGGAATGATCAGCGCGAGCAGTGTGTCGGAAAGCCCCACGCCGCGGATGAGCATGAACACGGGCACGATCGTCACCTGCGCGGGCACCATCATGGTGGCCAGCACGATCGAGAACAAAGCACCGCGCCCCTTGAAGCGCAGGTGCGCGAAGGCGTAGCCGGCCAGCGCCGCCGTCACCATTTGTCCGACGGCGATCAGCCCCGTCACCAGGGCACTGTTCACCACCAGCAGCACGATGTTGAGCTGTTTGAAGACCTGCGTGTAGGACGTGAGGTCCGGGTTCAACGGCAGGAAGGCGGGCGGAAGTTTGAAGGATTCCGACGGCGGCCGAAGCGAGGTGGACAGCGTCCACAACACCGGACCAAGGACAAAGACGGACGCTATCAGCAGGACCATGATGCGGACGGCCACTGACCAGTCCCGCTTCTTCCGGGTGACGACGGGCGCCGTGGTGGTGACACGTTCTTGAATGGTGGTCATGGCGGGCCTCACTGGTAGAAGACGAATCGTTTGCTGAGCCGGAACTGCGCGGCGGTGATGGCCATGATGATGAGCGTCAGGATCACGCCGATCGCTGAAGCCTGGCCGAACTCGAGCCGCTGGAACGCGGACTCGAAGATCACCATCACCGCTGTCCGCGTCGAGTCGCCGGGACCGCCGCGGGTGAGGACGTAGGGCTGGTCGAACACTTGGAGTGCGTTGATGATGGCCATGACCGAGGCCACCAGTGTGGTGGGACTCAGGAGCGGAAGCGTGACGTAGAAGTGCTTGCGCCACCCGGTAGCACCGTCGATCGACGCGGCCTCGTACGTCTCCACCGGAATGGACGCCAGGCCGCCGATGAACAGCAGGAACGAGAACCCGAAGTTCTGCCACACGTAGACAAGAATCACGACGGCGGCAGACCCGCCTGGCGTCGTCAGCCACGGTACTGCCGGGATTCCAATCAATGAGAGCATCCAGTTCACGACGCCGAACTGCTCGTTGAAGAGGTATCGCATGAAGATCGAGACCGACGCCGCGGACAGGATCAGCGGGAAAAAGAAGGCGGACCGGAAGAACACCCTGAGCCAGGCCGGGAGTTTCTCCTGCACCATGATTGCAAGCCCAAGGGCCAAACCCAGCTGCAGCGCCACGGCCACCACCACAAACACGATGGTGTTCACGAATGAGACGCGGACCGTGGGGTCCTGGACTACTTCGGCAAAGTTGTCGAATCCCACGAACGTCGGTGCCGAGATGATGTCCCAGCGGAAGAACGCCAGCGCAATGGAAGCAATGATCGGCAGCAGGGTAAAGATGCCCATGCCCACGATCGTTGGCGCAAGGAAGACCCATGGGAGCCATCGCTGTTGCACGCGGCCGCGCTTGGACGGCTGGCTGTGCTTGTGGGTTGTTTTGCGTCCCGGTTCGCGTCCCGTCCCAGTGGGCGTGCTGGTTGCGGTGCTCATGGCTGCCTCCTCAAGGCAAGTTCAAGGTCACGTTGCATGGAGCTGAGGGCGTCCTTGAGTTGGCGCTCATCGCCGCTGACGGCAAGGCTGACGTTTTTCATCAGGGCGGTCTCGACGGCGGCCTGCTGGGGTGGCGCTGGAATGGGACCTGTGGTGGGGAAACGGTCCAGGGTGTCGTAAAAGACTTTCCAGTTCCGGGGCCCGATTCCCGAGTAGAGCTGCTCGTTGACCATGGAGCGCCGGGCCGGAGTGGTGTTGGGCGTGGGGAACACGATCTGCATGGCTTCGAGGCTGGAGCTGAACTTCACCCATTCCCAGGCGGCGTCCTTATCCTTGGCGGTCTTCATGATCGCGTACCCGGCCGTACCGAACTGGTGCCGCTGGGACCGCCACTTCGGGAAGAACTGGACGTCGAAGTCGTTCTCTGTCATCCCAGCTTCGTGGAGGCCTTGCACCCAATAGCCGCCTGCCGGCGTCGTACCTATCCTGTTGGAGGCAAAGAGGCCGATGAGCGAACTGCCGCCGCCTTCTTCGGGCCGAACACCGAGTCCGTCCTTGACCAGTCCGCGGAGGTAGTCGAAGGATTCGAAAACCCGGGGATCGTCGGCGTTTGGTTCGAGCCATTGGTAGCCGCCGGAGCGGAGGCTTCGGGTGGGGTCGTTGGCGTAGAAGCCGTCCCAGAACCACTCCCCGCCCGGTGACTTGGTCTCTTTGAGGAAGCTGGTGTCGTTGGCGTAGAGCCACGGCACCACTCCGCCGAAGAGACGGTTGGTCCAGTAGTAGGGAGTGAAGTCCTTGGGGTTGGCCTTCTTCATGGCGGCCAGGGTGCTCCGGAAGTCGGTGTGCGTCCAGTTGTCGGCGGGCCGCTCGAGTCCGGCTTTAGTGAGCGCCGTGGTGTTGTAGTACATGTTGGCGGCGTTCCAGTCGATGGGGAGCTGGAACAGGCTGCCCTTGTACATGAACGCTTCCACCAGGCTGGGGTGGACGTCCGCAAAGTATTCCTTCATGTCCGCTGCGTCGCGGCGAAGATATTCGTCCAGCGGGTGGGCCAGTTTTTCCGCGAACAGCTGGGCACCTTCGGTGGCCACATAGACCACGTCCGGCGGGGTTCCCGCTGCCACCATGGTGAGGATCTTGGTGAAGAAGTCCTTCCAGTCCACGGCCTGGATGGCTTGGACCTTGACCTTGATCTCGGGGTGGACTTTGGCGAAGGCGTCGATGACCTTCTGGCGGGCTGCGGCGTCTGCGGCGGTGCCCATGATGGCGATACTGAGGCTGTTGTCTCCCCTGCCCGGAATGTCTGCTCCTGTGAGTCGCGGCCACGACGCCGCAGTTACTCCAACAATCCCGGCGCCGAGGGCTGTGAGGGCACTTCTGCGTGTGAATTGACGCAAAGCCCCATTGGTTCCCGACATGTAGATTCCCTTCCCTAACACGTGTTAGGAAGACTATGCTCGGCACCTAACACGTGTCAAGCGTCACAGGAATGTTGCAAGGGTCTCACGTCGGCCCGCCGCGCCGGAGCACACTTCACATGAGGCGTCCAGTGAATTGTGGCAGTCTTGAGAGAATGAGTTCCCAGCAATTCCGCACCAGCGGGAGGTCAAGCAAACGGCCGATCCAAGCACGCGACGCCGGCGCCGGCGCAGGTTTCCTTTTCATCCTGGCCACCATCGCCAGCGTCGTAGGCCTTGCCGCGACCTACTACTTCTTCGTGCGCACCACCATGGGCCAGTTCATTGATGAGTCCGCACTGGTCGAAGCAACCGAGCTGGGTGGAACGGCGGGTCGCGCATCCACCAGCCTGCTGGATATGCTCCCCATGCTCTCCCTGGCCATTGCCACCCTCATGGTCATTTTCGTCACGGTGGCCCGGCGGCGGTGGACTGCTGCGGGAATCGCCGTAGTCGCCTGCATCGGAGCCAACGCGGCCACCCAGATCCTCAAATTCCTCATTCCGGACAGGCCCGACCGCGGAGTCCAGACACTGGAACTCAACTCGCTCCCTTCTGGGCACACCACCCTTGCCGCTTCTGCGGCTGCCGCCGTCTTCCTCATGGTGTCACCCCGCTGGCGCCCGCTGGCAGGCTTCCTGGGCAGCACCTTCGCAGTAGCCACCGGAGTCTCGACACTCATCAACCAATGGCATCGCCCGGCCGACGTCGTTGCGGCCTTCCTGGTGGTGGGCGCTGTGATGCTCCCAGCGGGTTGGCTCATCCTGCGGACCGGCAGCAGCTGGAACGTGTGGAAGGGATACGGCGAACACTGGGCAGCGTCCCGGATATGGGTATGGCTCACGGTCGCCGCCCTGCTGATCGCCATCGCCGTGGCCGGCTATTCCTTGCTGCAGGTCATGCCCGGGCTGAGCGCCGACAGTACCGTCGACTACTTCTGGGCCGGCACCGCATTCATCGTGATCGCCGGCTATCTTTCGGCTTTGGGCGGCACTTGGCTGTTCGGCCTGGCGGCACGCAAAAGCTAAAGGCCCCCCGCCACTTCTCCAAGTCGATAGATCTACCCGTGGCATCCCCGGATTCCTTGCATTACTATTAATCCAATCGTTGGAATAACAGTGCAAGATCCCGAGGAGCCTTCATGTCTTCCACCCCCACCGCCAAGCTGCGGACTCAACCCTCCGTCAAGCCAACCGCAGTCCCCGCTTCCCGGGACCTGGTTGTCGACCTCATCCGGGTCGCGTGCATGTTCGCCGTCGTGGCTGTCCACTTGCTCATGATGGGGATCAGTGTGGACGGGTCCGGCATTGGAGTCGGAAATCCGTTGACGTCCCTGAGCTGGTTCGCCCAAGGGACGTGGTTCGGACAGGTCATGCCACTCTTCTTCGTGGTGGGCGGCTTCGCGTCACTGACTTCGTGGCGAAGCCTGCAGCGCCGCGGCGGTGACGCAGGCGACTACCTCCGCAACCGGGTGCTGCGCCTGGTCCGCCCCACGGTTGCCTTGTACGCGTTCCTCGCCGTTGCGTTGTGGAGTGCGACGGCGGCCGGCGTCCCCGGCGATCTGCTCACGGTTATCGCTGCGGGCGCCGGTGTTCAGTTGTGGTTCCTGGCCGCATACCTCATCTGCCAAGCCATGGTGCCCACCATGGCCCAACTCCACAGCGTGGCACCCTACCGGACCATTGCGGCGCTGGCCGCGGGCGCCGTCGTCGTCGATGTTTTTCGCCTGGGCTTGGAGCACAATCCCTGGGGCTTCGACTCAAACCCGATCGGGCTGCTGAACATGGTGTTCGTTTGGGGGTTGCTGCAACAGCTTGGGTTCTTCTATGCGGACGGATTCTTTGATCGGTTTGCGCGCTGGCAACTGCCTCTGGGAGCTGTGGTTTGTTACGTTGCGCTGATTCCACTGACCCATGCCGGTCCGTACCCGGTGGACATGCTGACCAACCAAAATCCGCCGATGTTCCCGCTGATCCTTGTAGGGCTGGCCCATGTCCTCCTGGTCAAGGCCGTGTACCCCATTTTGCAGGGGTTCGTGAGGGTCGGCTGGGTGCAGAAGACCATGTTCGTGGTCGGCAGCAGGGCCATGACCATCTATCTTTGGCACCTCCCGCTGATCATCGCGATGTTTGGCATCGCGCTGCTCCTCCGGCTTCCGTTCCCCGAGCCGGCCAGTGCCGAGTGGTGGTTGAGCCGTCCCCTGTTCTACGTGGCGGCATGGGCGCTGGTGCTTCTGGTGTCCACACCGCTGGTCCGACTGGAGCTTGCCAGCACCGCGCTCACCCCCGGTGCGGCCCGGCCCGCGATGTGGCGCATCCTGACGGGGACCGTATTGGCGATCATCCCGCCCTTCGTGGTGATGCGGACAGCGTTGGATACAATCAACGCGACGTGGGGACTGGTGTTGCTTGTAGTTGCTGTGGCTTTGGTGACAGGCAACGTTCCTGACCGGGCGTGGAAGTCGCCGCGGCCCGTATCGGCGACTTCCTGACCTTATGGCATGCGGTAAAGGAAGGCCGCCATGGCGTCGCGGTTGATGGGTGAAAGCGGGCGGTAGCTTCGCTTCCCGTCAGCCTCGACCCAGCCCGCGGAGATCTCCATCTCAGCCATCCACGCCATTTCGTCGTAGAACTGCTGTCCACTGACAACGTCACCGAACGGCGATGGATGCGGGGCGGTGTAGGCGGGCGAGCCGGCCATCCGGTAAAGGAACGCAGCCATGGCGTCACGGTTGATCGGCGTCAATGGCCTATAGGTTCGGGATCCGTCCACCTCCACCCATCCTGTGGAGATCTTCCGGTCCGCAAGCCAGGCCATCTCCTTGTAGAACTGCTGAGTGGTCAGCACATCCTTGAAGGGTGATATGGCCGGCGGAGTGTAAGCGGGCGAACCCGCCAATCGGTAGAGGAACGCAGCCATGGCGTCACGGTTGATCGGCGTCAATGGCCTATAGGTTCTGGATCCGTCCACCTCCACCCATCCTGTGGAGATCTTCCGGTCTGCAAGCCAGGCCATCTCGCGGTAGAACTGCTGGCTGGTCAGCACGTCCCTGAACGGCGAAACGGCGGGCGGCAGGAAGTCCGGCCCCTTGGCGCTGAAGCGTTCGGTCCATTCCGCGGTGGAACCGGCCAGGATGGCGTATCCGTCCTTCGCCGTAGCTGTTACCGTGACACGATCCTTGCCAGGGTATGTTCCTACCGCCACGATCTCTCCGCCGATGCGGTAGTCGACCCCCTGCGTTGCCGGGATCGCGTATGTGTCGCCCTCGGTGAGGGGAGCATCAGTGAACACTACGGCCGCTGGCGTTACAGCTTTGTCAGCCGGGACGACGACGGCGGTCGGCTCACTGGTGCGTGACTCAGTGGTGTGTCCGGGCTTTGTGCCGGTCACGGTCACAGTGAGCTTCGCTCCAACGTCCGCACCGGTGATGGCATAATCCGAGGCAGTTGCTCCAGGAATTTGTGTTCCGTCGCGCGACCACCGATAGCTGAGGGTGACCGGGGCCGGTTGCCACGGTTGGACGTCGGCCTTTACTACGCTGCCAACGTAAGCTGCACCAACGATCTTCGGGTCGGCGGCGAACATATCCGCGGGCGTAATCGCGGGCGTTGGTGCAGAGGTAGCTGACACGCTGGACGCATACTGTTTGGAGCCGGTAACTGTCACCGTGATGACAGCGTTGGCGTCCTCGGGGGCGAGGACGTATACGGCAGACCTGGCGTAGCTGATCGGGAGCCCGTTGCGATTCCATTGGTACGACGTCACTACTTGCCCCGGCCCCCAAGTCCCTTCATTGGCCTGCAACATCCAACCAACCTTGGGCTCGCCGTAGATCGTGGGCGTACCGGGAACAATTGGTGCGATATCGGCGGCCACTTGCTTGAGCGCGGCATCGGCTTTCACCATTCCCGCCCCACAGTTGCATTCGTAACTCGGCCTGGCAGTCTCCTTGAGCCGTTGTTCAATGTCAGTGGGAGTCAATGACGGCAGCTTCGACAGCATCAGCGCAGCCACTCCGGAAACCTGCGGAGCGGCCATGGATGTGCCCTCCTTGAGGTAGTAGTCCTCCGAGGTGGGGAGGTCCGTGCCGTTGTTCAGCGTTGACACAATTCCATCTGCAGCTTTGAACCTCATATCTCCGCCAGGCGCGGCGAAATCCACGTTGACGCCAAAGTTGGAATACGGCGCCCGGATGCCGTCGCGCTTCGTCGCCCCAACCACCAGGACATTCCGGCAGTTTGCCGGGCTCACCTGTGATGCATCGATGTTCTGGTTACCAGCAGCCACCACCACCGCAACACCACGGTTGCGTGCAAAGTCTGTGGCGTTTTAGTATGTAGCGGAGCAGGCTGCCCTGCCGCCCAAGCTGAGGTTGATGACGCGGGCCGGGTTCGGGTTTGCCGGGACTCCGGCAACTGCGCCGCCAGCGGCCCAGATAATCGCGTCCGCGATGTCTGAGGTGTACCCGCCACAGATTCCCAAGGCCCGAACAGGAACCACTTTGGCCATGGGGGCAATCCCCGCGACTCCCTTGCCGTTTCCTGCAATGGCAGCAATGATGCCGGCTACGTGTGTGCCGTGCCACGAAGATGCTTCCCCGGTCCACCCGGGTTCGCACTGCTCGTCGTAGGTGCCGTCGCCCTCATCGCGCGGGTTTGAGTCCCGGCCAGTCCCGTCGCGCGCTATCGCCGCCGAGCTGATCATGTCGTAGCCAGGCAAGACGTTGGCGTTCAGGTCACTGTGGCTGAGAATCCCGCTGTCGATAACAGCCACCACGCTTCCCTCTCCGCGGCTCACGTCCCAGGCCTGCAGCACACCCATGCCGCCATATCCGTCTCCGTGCGCCCATTGAAGGTCGTAGTACTCATCATTAGGTGCCGCAGCAAACGGCCTCATGATGGTGTCCGGTTCGGCGTATTCGACGGTCGGGTCAGAGGCCAGAGTGGAAACCAGGCTGTTGGCCTCTTCCGCCCCAAGCTTCCGTTCGGTCCTGAGGACCTCGACGCCGGAATCCATGGTCCGCAGCGGCGTAATGGGAACGCCCAGGGCATTGGAGGCGCGGCTAAAGGAGGACTGAATATCAGTCGACTGAATCCCGGCGCGGTCCTTGAACTTCACAATGAACTGATCCGTGGTGGTGAACGACGCCGTAGATTGCGCTGCAACCCCCGGTGCTGCTCCCGGCACAGGAGTCGGCGATTCATTGGCTGCAGCCGGCAGCGTCGGCAAAGCAACCCCCAGCATCGCGACGATGCCCACAATAAAAGCTCGGGAGCGCACGCTGGCTCCTGGTCGATTCTGCATAAACAGCGCCCTCTGCTCAGACGCCCCCAGGAGCGCGAAAAATGGCCGCGATGGTGCGGCCAGCATGAGTTTAGCCAAAGAATTGAGTTTCCTGCGAATTCCCTGAGAGCCCAGGGTGTGTTGGCAAAAAAACGACCCGGGCAGGTTGCATGGATCTGCAACCTGCCCGGGTTCTTATTCGTAGCCGGTTATTGCTTACGGCAGGCGGTAGAGGAAGGCAGCCATGGCATCGCGGTTGATGGGCTCAAGAGCCTTGTAAACGTAATTGCCTTCGCCGATCTGCCAACCCGTCGAGATGCCGGTGACCTTCATCCAGACCATCTCTTTGTAGAACTGCTGGTTGGGGTCAAGGTCGCTGAAAGGGGGAGTCGTGGGAGCTTCGTAATCCGGCTTGTTAACCAAACGGTAGAGGAAGGCAGCCATCGCATCGCGGTTAATGGGGGTCAGCGGCCGGTACGTCCGCGATCCGTCCGATTCGGTCCAACCTGACGAAATGCCAGCATCTGCAAGCCAGGACATTTCCTTGTAGAACTGCTGGGTGGTCAACACGTCCTTGAACGGCGACTGCGCGGGCGGCGTGTAATCGGGAGATCCAGCCATCCGGTACAGGAACGCAGCCATGGCATCGCGGTTGATGGGTGTTACCGGCCTGTAGGTGACCGACTGGTCTGCTTCGACCCAGCCCGTGGAGATTTTGCGATCCGCCAGCCAGGACATTTCCTTGTAGAACTGCTGGGTGGTCAGGACGTCCTTGAACGGCGAAACGGCCGGTGCAGTGAAGTCCGGGCCCTTGCTGCTGAAGTAGGCCTTCCATTCGGACGTAGAGCCGTTGAGCAGCGCCCAGCCTTCCTTCGGCTGGGCAGTGACCTTCACCTGGCCGCGGGCGGCGTGGGTACCGGCGACGACAGTTTTTCCGTCCACCAGGTAATTCACTGACTCCGACTCCGGGATGGTATAGCTGTCATTGGCCATGTATGGCGCTTCGTCGAAGACGACAGGCGCGGGCGTCACGGCCTTGTCGGCGGCGACGACGGTGGACGTGGGCTTGCTGGTCATTTGCAGCAACCAGTACGGCGTCTTTACGCCCGTTACTTCCACCGTCAGCGTGGAACCAACGTCCTCGCCTGTGAGTGTGTATTCCGGCAGGCTGGAAACGTTGTCACCCGTGGTACCCGCCTTATGGCGCGTCCAGTTGTAACGCAATTCCACGGGCGCTGGTTCCCAAGTTCCGGCATCGACGGTCAGGGTGCTCCCGACATAGGCATTGCCAACAATGAGGGGAACCACGCCACTCAAAGTACCTGGAGTGACCTGCGCTGTGGGTTCGGAAGTAGCTGACACAGCCGGAACATAGGACTTAGTGGCAGTAACCGTCACAGTTATCGCAGCTTGGTGGTCGTCTGCCACCAAAGTGTAGGTGGGGTCAGTGGCACCGGCAATGGGTGCGCCCCATCGGTTCCACTGGTACGTCCATTGTGCAGACTCCACATTGGACCACGTGCCGCGGTCGGCGGTCAGGGTCTTACCCACTGCGGCCTCGCCGGCAATGGTCGGGGTTCCTGCAACGATCGGTGCTGCGTCCGCGGCCACCTGCTTCACCGTGGCGTTGGCGTCGACCAGACCCGATCCGCATCCTGTGCAACCTGCTACCGGACGGGCATTGGCTTTCAGGCGCTGTTCGACGTCTGCAGGGGTGAGAGCGGGAAGCGCGGCCAGCATCATCGCTGCAACTGCTGCGACGTGGGGGGCCGCCATGGAAGTACCGGATTTGAGGTAGTAATCCTCGGTGGTGGCTGTATCTGCACCCTGGTTGAGCGTGGACACGATCCCGTTGAGTGCGTCTTTCGTCATGTCTCCGCCGGGAGCCATGACGTCCACGTTCGCGCCAAAGTTGGAGTAGTAGGCCCTCTCAGCGGTCCGGGTGCTTGCTCCAACCGTGATGACGTTGTTGCAGTTGGCCGGGCTGACCAGGGACGCGTCAACGTTCTCGTTGCCAGCAGCTACCACAACGGCTGTACCCTGGCTCCGGGCGAAGTCCAAGGCATTCTGGTAAGTGGCTGAGCAGGTCCCGCGGCCGCCCACGCTGAGGTTTATCACACGGGCAGGGTTGGCGTTGGCGGGGACGCTGGGCACCGCACCACCGGCTGCCCACCTGATACCGTCTGCGATGTCTGACGTGTAACCGCCGCAGGTTCCAATGGCTCGGATGGGCACGATCTTGGCCTTCGGAGCAACGCCGGCTACGCCCTTGTTGTTACCGGCAACTGCGGCGATGATGCCGGCCACGTGAGTGCCGTGCCAGGACGACCGGGCACCTGCGCGTCCAGCTGCACACTGGTTGTCCGAGGTTGCGTCACCTTCGTCGCGGGGATTCGGGTCGCGGCCATCGCCATCACGGGCCGTCGTCGCGTTGGAGATCATGTCATACCCGGGCAGGACGTTTGCGTTCAGATCGCTGTGGTCCAGGATGCCCGTGTCAATGACGGCGACTGTGCTGCCTTCGCCGCGGCTGACATCCCACGCCCCCAAAGCATTGATGCCCCCTGTTCCCGCGCCAAGGCCCCACTGGAGGTTGTAATAGGTATCGTTGGGCGCCGTGGCCAGGGTCTGCATGATGGCATCTGGTTCTGCGTACTCCACTGCCGGGTCAGCGGCCAGTGTGGCCACCAACGCGCTTGCCTCCTGGGCGGCGAGTTTACGGTCGGTTTTGACCACTTCCTCTCCGGCAGAGGTGGTCCGCAGGCTCTTGACGGGTACGCCCACAGCGTGTGCGGCATCAGTGAAGGACTTCTCCGGGTTCAGGGACTGGATCCCCGCGCGCTCCTTGAACTTCACAATGAACTGGTCTGTCGGAGTTGCCGGAAGGGTTGATGTCACCGGCAAAGGCGCCGCGCTGGGAAGCGGCGCAGGCGTGTCGACAGCTGCGGCCGGGAGTGCAGGCAGGGCTGCGCCTACCATGGCCACGAGGCCAAGAAGGATTAAACGAGAACTAACCATGGCTTTCCGCTGGTTACGCATATACAGTCGCCCTTTTGCTCAAAACGCCCCCCAAAGAGCGCTGAAAAATGGCCGCGAGCGCAGCCAAAAATGAGTTTAGCCAAGAATTTGAGATTCCTGCGAATCTCCTGTGGGACTTTAAGCTGACCGTTTTGGCAACACGGGCCGGCTGCAGGTAATCCTGCAACCGGCCCAGGTTGATATTCGCGGTTCGCCCCTACGGCATGCGGTAGAGGAACGCCGCCATGGCGTCGCGGTTAATGGGTGAGAGCGGGCGATAGGTCCGGCCACCGTAGGCGTCTCTCCAACCGGAGGAGATCTTCTGCTCAGCCAGCCATGCCATCTCTGTATAGAACTGCTGACTGACAGCTACATCCTGAAACGGTGAAGTGTACGGCGGCCCATATTCGGGTGACCCAGCCAGCCGGTAAAGGAAGGCAGCCATGGCGTCGCGGTTGATGGGAGCCAGCGGCCTATACGTCTTTGAGCCGTCAGCTTCGGACCAGCCCGAGGAAATACCGCTTTGAGCCAACCAGGCCATTTCCTTGTAGAAAAGCTGTGAGGTCAGCACATCCTTGAACGGAGACTTCGCCGGGGGTGTGTAGGCAGGCGAACCAGCCATTCGGTAGAGGAAGGCAGCCATCGCATCACGGTTGATAGGTGTCAAAGGGCGGTATGTGAGGCTCTTGTCCGCTTCCACCCAGCCGGTGGAAATCTTGCGGTCGGCCAACCATGCCATTTCCTTGTAGAACTGCTGGCCGGTGAGGACATCTTTGAAGGGCGACTTCGTCGGCGGTGTGTAGTCCGGCCCCTTAGCGCTGAAGGTCGCAGCCCACTCTGTGGTGGACCCGTCCAGTATCAAGAAGCCGGGTTTGGCACTTGCCCAAATCCTCACGGGGCCTCTCGCCATATGGGTTCCAGGCGCAATAACGCCGCCGCCCCAATGTTGATACTCAATACCCGCCGACGCAGGAATGGTGTAGGTATCTCCGCCCATGTAGGGTCCGTCAGCAAAGATTACGGGAGCGGGAGTGAGGACTTTGTTGGCCGCCAGGATTGTCACCCCTGTGGTCCGGACGAAAGAATTGTATTTTGGCTTGGTGCCCGTGATGGCCACGGAAACTGTTTGCCCTTCGTCGGCCTTAACCAACGTGTATTGGGTACTGGTGGCTCCTGCGATCGGACTACCGGCACGGCTCCACTGATAGCTCAGCTCTACAGGCGCTGGCCCCCACTCGCCCGGCTGGGCGGTAATGGTATTGCCCACGTAGGGCTGACCCTTAATGCTTGGGTAATCGGCTCCCAGATCTCCAAGCGGAATGGTCACCGTCGGCGCGGAAGTCACCGAGATGGTGGGAGAGTTGGTTTTTGTGCCTGTCACAGTGGCGGTGACTTTTGTACCAACGTCATCTGCCGTCAGATAGTACTCCTTATAGGTGGCCCCAGGTATGGCGATCCCGTCGCGATTCCACTGGTAGGAAAGCGCAACGCGGAACTTTGGGCTCCACACACCCGGCTCGACATACAGGCCATATCCAACCATGAAGTAGTTGCCACCAATTTGCGGCGTGGACGGCGTAATGGGTGCGTCCGCCAACGACACGTCGAGCGTTGCGGCGGCGGCGTCCAGAAGGCCCGCCCCGCAATCCGTCAGACACTGGTACATCGGCTTGGCTGTCGCTTTCAGCCGTTCTTCCAGTTCGTCAGGCTTGAGCGAAGGCCTGGCAGAGAACATCAACGCTGCGGTGGCGGCTACATGTGGCGCCGCCATCGAAGTGCCCTGCATCAGGTAGTAGCCCTGTTTCGCTGGCCCGTCCAGGCCGGTGTTCCCTGTGGACAGCACGCCCTCCACGGGAGCGTTTCGCATGTCGCCGCCCGGCGCTGAAATATCGATGGTCGGACCGAAGTTTGAGTAATACGCCTTGCCCTCGGAAGTGGTGCTGGCACCCACCGTTATCACGCCACGACAGTTGGCCGGGCTGATCTGCGAGGCATCAATCCCTTCATTGCCGGCAGCCACCACTACAACTGCTCCCAATCCTCGGGCAGTATCAATGGCTTTCTGATAGGTGGTGGAGCATGCCGCACGACCACCCAGGCTGAGGTTGACGACTTTAGCGGGGTTGGCGTTGGCGGGAACACCGGCGACGGCCCCGCCGGCACCCCAAACCAAGGCGTCCGCGATGTCGGAACTGTAGCCGCCGCAAATACCCAGTGCCCTGACGGGGACTACCTTGGACTTCGGGGCCACTCCGGCCACGCCCTCATTATTTCCAGCAACCGCTGCGACAATGCCCGCAACGTGTGTACCGTGCCAGGACGATACCTCTGCCGGCACTCCCTCACCACACTGGCCTTCTGCCCGCGCGTCACCTTTGTCCTGTGGGTAGGGGTCGCGGCCGTTGCCGTCCCGGGCATTCTCGGCAGAGCTGATCATGTCGTAGCCGGGCAATATGTTGGCATCAAGATCGCTGTGGCTGACGATTCCCGTATCGACGACGGCGACCACACTGTTGGCACCGCGGGTAATGTCCCAAGCTTCCAAGACACCCATTGCGCGATGCGGCCACTGCACATCGTAGTAAGAGTCGTTGGGGGCCACAGCGAAGGGCCGCATCATGACGTCCGGCTCTGCGTACTCGACGTTCGGGTTTGAAGCCAGGGCAGCAACAAGCTCCCCCGCTTCGTCCGCCCCGAGCTTGCGGTTTGTTTTGACCACCTCTTCACCTGAAGCAGTAGTGCGCACAGACTCCAGCGAAATGCCCACGGCTTCGGCCGCCGACCCGAAGGCCGATTGCCGGTCTGCCGACTGAATGCCGGCCCGCTCTTCAAATTTCACAATGAACTGATCCGTGGGAGCCACACTGGCGTCAGTGGTCATGGCACGTGGGGTGCTGCTAAGCGCTGGCACGGGTGCATCATCGGCGGCGGCGGGAACAGCCGGTAAACCAACCCCGACGAGGGAAATCAGGCCCAAAAGGATTATTCGAGAGCGCAAGTGGGCTCCCCGTTGGTTCTGCATAGACAGCGCCCTCTGCTCATACGCCCCCAAGAGCGCAAAAAATTGGCCGCCTGAGTGCGGCGAGGACGAGTCTAGCTACTATTTTCAGGTTTCTGTGAATTTCCTGGGAACCACACCCCTGTTTTAGAACAACCGCACCCGATATCGGTTGCACAGGCCCTTCATACAAGTTATTTGACAGGAGCCGGCGCGGTATCCACGACACGGCGCTTTACATCCTGCCGGGTAGTTTCGGTTTGGAATCCACAAGATGACAATGCCGCTGGCCAGTCCCCCCGACAAGTAGCCAACTCCTCGAAGCAGGCCCGCAACAGCTCCTTTGGCGGTGGAGTATGCCCGTCGCCAGTGTCAGGTCCCCACCGATCCATCAGCATGAAGAGGTTCGCCGATCCTCCTACGACATCCAAGAAAGGGATCTGGTGGTTCTGTATGTGGAACCAGTCCTTGGCGTTCTGGATGAGAGCGACGGTGTGTCCGAAACCTGCAGCGTAAGAGGGAAGTAGGTCGTGAGCCACGCTTCCTGGTAGCTCAGACATGTCTTGGCCTTCCATCCCCCAGGCGTGGGTCAGATACCTCCCGACAGCTCCAGGATAGAAACGGGAGATTGAAGTCTGGGGATTGACTGCAAGTGCAAGCGACGTCGTGAAATACCTCGACAATGCAAGGCTCGCGTAACCGCCGCCAGAGCTGCCAAAGAAGATCACGTTGTAACCTCCCGTCGCCCGCAGGATGCGCCTGATGACGTCTGCCAACGTTTCTTGGAGATCTGGCTGTTCGCTCGTTCCCGCATACCATGCGAGATTGAGGTCTGAAGATTTCCGAAGGCTGGGGTCCGAAATGAAAATCCGGTTAACGGGCAGCCCGGAAGTCACGCCTTTACCCAGGAACCACGGCAGACGAACATCCTTTTCAGCTGCGCCGTGGAAACACACGAGCGTTGTATCCGAGTTTGTAGGTAGGTTCAGGATCTCGATGGGCAAGCCCTGGTGCCGAATTTCCAACAGCCCCGCAGGCACTTCTTCCGACGACAAGAACGCTTGAAGGTCCGGGAAGGAAGTCGGGACGGGTGTATCAGCGGGCTGGTTATCTGGCACCCCGGTAGTCTAGCCGTCACATCCGTTCAGTCCTGAATCTGTTCGAAGCTGGATGGCCCTAGTAGTTCCGACGATGCTTCAGCCTCGGAATCGCGACGGCGAATACCGCCGCCGCTGCGAATCCCAGTATCCCGGTGGCCCAGACGCCGACGGACAAGGACACCGCGGCCGTCAACCCGGACAGCAGCACCGGTCCCCCAGTTGCCCCCGAATCTGCGATGAACCTCCAAATGCCAAGAAAATGACTGCGGCCGTTGTCTGGGGAGAAGTCGGCGCCCAACGTCATGATCAGCCCCGAGCTGATGCCGTTGCCAAATCCGATCAACAAGGCTGCCAGCAGCAAAGAGACGAATCCGCCTGTGAAGGGGATCAATATCAGCGCTGTACCCATGATCAGTGTGGAGGGGACAGCCACCCACTGCCTGCCCTTCCTGTCCATGAGCTTCCCCGCCGGGTAGAACACCAGCATGTCGATCGCCCCGGATAGGCCGAAGAGCAACGACGCGTGTGTGGCGTCGAGCCCCAGGTGATCCGCCCACAGCGGGATAACCACCTGCCGGGACGCCCTCAACGCGCTCAGCAGGAGAATCCCGAACCCGACAGTCAGGAACACTCCCGCGTGTGAAACCGCGACGCTCCGCAACGTCGACGCCGGAGGGCGGGGGCCGCCGTCGGACGCTTCAGGGGCCACCAGGTCCGGGATGGTGAGCGACAAGGCCGCAGCCGCCATCATGCCCGCGAAGCCCACCCAGTAGGCCCCGCTGATGCCGGCAAACTGCATCACGCCAGCGCCGACGAAGGGCCCAATGAAGATGCCGATCCTGGTCACGCCGCCCAAGGTGGAGAGGGCGCGTGCCCGGAAGATAACCGGGACGGCTTCGGTGAGGAACTTTTGCCGGGCGAGGTTGAAGACGCTGGCCGACATACCCACCAACGTCATGGACACTGCCAACAACCAAAGACCGTTATCCACCCGCGGCGCGAAGGCTGATGCGCCCAAGGCAAGGGCACCCAAAGCGCCGGCCCCAACGATGGACCAACGTTCGCCGAACTTCTCCGTGATGATCGACGCCGGAATGTTGAAAAGCCAGGAGCCTATGCCAATGAGAGTTACGACCAACGCCGATACTGCAACGGAGGCGCCGAGATCGCGGGCAGAGAGAGCAATGACCGGGAGGACGGCACCTTCGCCAATACAAAACAACAGCGCTGGCCCGAAGGCCGGGAGTGCGATGCTGCGCAGGCTGAAAGCTTGGTTTGTCTGGGTATTGGTCATCCCTTTCATCCTAGGACTGCGGCAGCCGCAAGCCGGGCCAGCATGACGTTTCGCAATGCACGCACCGGTCTGATTGCACACTGGCCAGCGCGCAGGTGTTGCGGTTCCGGGCAGCGGAACCGCAACACCCACATGCGAAGCGGGATCGTCCGGGACTACCGGCGGTTGGCTGCCGCCTTCCGACGGCCGGCTGCCGCCAGGAACAGGCCCATCAGGAGCATGGCTCCCGCCCAGAGAACGAAGGTTTCGTTCAGGCCCGTCTTAGCCAGCACGCTGGGGCCTCCGACGGCGGTCGAAACCGCGGTGGTCGGCGCACCCTTTGTCACACCAGCGGCTACGACCGTGCCGGCTTGGGTGCCAGCGCTGCCGGTGGTGATGAGACCGGCGGTGTTGATGCTGGTTGTCGGAGTACCCGTGGGAATCTCTCCACCGTTATCGGGGCCACCGGAGGTCGGAGGGGTAACAACAGGCGGGTTCACAACCGGAGGCGTGACAACCGGAGGGGTAACCACCGGAGGAGTGACAACCGGCCGGGTAACCACCGGAGGAGTGACAACCGGCGGGGTAACCACCGGAGGAGTGACAACCGGCGGGGTTACAACCGGAGGGGTGACCGTTCCTACCGAACCGCCACCTACGCCCACCGAAGCGGAGCCGGTGCTAACGGGAACCGTAACGGGGATTATCAGCTGAGTCCCCGAACCAATGCCGCCAGAACCACTCGTGGTACCGCCGCTCGTCGTGCCTGGAATAGTCCCACCTGTGGTGCCCGTATTCGTGGCGGAAGAATCACCCAACACGCCAACCGACGTCGAACCCAGGCCCACTGGAACCGTCACCGGAGCAAAAACCTGAGTCCCCGAACCAATGCCGCCAGAACCACTCGTGGTACCGCCGGTCGTCGTGCCCGGAGCCGTCCCACCTGTGGTGCCAGTGTTGGTGACGGAAGAATCACCCAACACACCAGCGGACGTCGAACCCACCGTGATAGGAACCGTCACCGGAGCTACAACCTGAGTCCCCGAACCGATGCCACCAGTGCCACTCGTGGAAGCACCCGAAGTAGAACCACCGGAAGCGGCAGATCCGGCTGGGGAACTCGACGTGGCGGAAGAATTACCCAACACACCAACCGACGTCGAACCCAGCCCCACCGGAACCGTCACCGGAGCAACAACCTGAGTCCCCGAAGCAACACCATCCGAACCACTCGTCGAAGCACTCGACGACGAACTGCCAGGCGCAGCGACGCCCGAAGAACCGGACGTAGCCGAAGAATCACCCAGCACACCGACCGCCGTCGAACCCAGGCCCACCGGAACCGTCACCGGAGCAACAACCTGCGTGCCCGAACCAACACCATCCGAACCACTCGTCGAAGCACCCGACGACGAACCACCAGGAACAGCCCCAGCAGTGGAACCGGACGAACCGGAAGTGGCCGTCGAGTCGCCACCGACACCCACAGCAGTGGCTCCGATGTTAACAGGGACCGATATCGGAGCCACTACCTGAGCGCCGGATGCAAGACTCTCTCCCCCCGACGTTGTTGCCTGCGCTGGCGCTGAAGCTGCCGGCGCAGGAGTCGATGCCGCTGGTGCTGAGGTGGCGGTTGAGTCCCCCAGGACACCCGCCGACGTCGACCCCACCGTGATGGGAACCGTCACCGGTGCAACCACTTGGGTGCCGGACGCAATCGCGCCAGCTCCGCTGGTGCTGGCTGCCGGCGTCGAGCTTGTTGCCGCCGGAGCGGCAGGTGTAGCTGAGCTCGTCGCAGTGGAACCCCCCAGCAGACCCACTGACGACGAGCCCAGGTTTATGGGCACCGTGACCGGAGCGACCACTTGGGTCCCGGAACCGATGCTGTTGGAGCCGCTGGTGTTGGCGGCGGGTGTTGCGCCGGAACCTACAGCGTGTGACGGCGCGGTTGTTGTGGCTGCTGAGTTTCCCAGCAGTCCCAGCGAGGTGGCGCTGAGATTGGTTGGTGCTGTTATAGGCGCTGCCACCTGCGTTCCGGAAAGGACTCCGTCCTTGCCGCTGGTGGTGTCCGCGGCGTTTGCCGCGGTGGCGCTGAGGACAATCATGCCCCCGGCAAAGCATGTGCCGATAAGGCATTTGCGAATGGTCGTGTTCATTGTGATCTTCTCCTGAAGGATCTTGTTCCCAGAGACGTCCGTTGACGAACGTCCTTACAACCGTCTGCCGCGAAAAGTGGCGCGGCATGGCCAGGGAATCAATCAGGAGAGGAGCCAGGGTCAAAACAAACGGGTTCGGGACTCTGCTTTTCGCCGACCGCGGAACAACCCGGTAGTGAGTCGACGGGAACAATCATTGCCTCGTGCAAGAAAGCAGCAGCGGGGCTTGGTGGGCCATTTTGGGAACTATTGGATCCGGCCCCAGCCACCCCGGCGGGTACCGCTTCGAGGGCAAGACGCGGGTCAGCGGGTAGACCTGGAAGCACCGCCGACGGCTGGACTTTAGTGACCGGGATGCTGCCCCGTGAGCTGAGTACGTGGGATATGGACACCGTCGTAGCGATTGTGGGTGCCGAAGCTGCGGACTCGGCCTTTGTAAGCACGACTTCGCGCCCCGGCAAAGCGTCCGCGGCTGCAGAGACACTTTCGGTCAGGATTTCCGGCGCAGACGGCGCGGTTCCGTCCAGCACTGGCGGAACGGATGAGTCCGCTCCGGAGAGTGGAGGTAACGCAGGTGCAGATGGTTCAAGGACCGTTCCCACCGGCGGCAGAACGGTGTCCACCACCCCAACGATCGGTTCAAGAATGGGTGTGGTCACATCGGTGACAGGCTCCAGTCGCACCGGTGCGATTGCATCGTTGACAGGGGTAGCAACTGCACCAACTGAATCGTCAACGACATCAGTAACCGGCGTAATCACGGTGCGCACGGCGTCGTCGGTCGTATCGGCAGGGAGGATATGGCTGACCACCGGGACCGAACCAACGACGGTGTCAACAGATGCGCCCGTTTGTTGAACGATTGGCGTGAGAGCGGGCACGGGAACTGCAATAGGTTTCGCGGGTATCACGGCTTTGGCCGGCGCTGGCACCGGCACCGGCACATTCGGCACCGGAACACTAAGGGGCGGTGTGGGCGCGCTTTTCACGGTCGAAGTTACTGAGGCCACGGTTGAACTGACTTCACCCAGGAGTGAGTGGCTATTTTGTGGGCCAGAGTCGGCATTTGCTGACGTTGCCGAGAGAGCCATCCAGATTGCCGTGCCAGCTCCAGCGACCATGACAGAGCGGAGAATGCTGGTAGCACGCGGGAAAACGCGTGAACCCTTCATCTCGACACCCCCAGGTAGTCGCGAACCAACGGTCGCCTTCATCCTAGGACGGACGCAGCCAATTAGTCCATGGCTGGTATTAAAGAAATCCTTAGACATCCGCGGCTGGACGCGCACATGGTCGCGGCACCAGCACCTAGCGCGGTTAAACATGCAGCGAACCTTTGCCGAAGTCGACAAATCTATTGTTTTAGCCTATTTACGGGCTGTGCCGTGAGCGCCATCGTAAGCAACTTACGAGATCGTGTAAGACATTCTGGGGAGATAACTACATGAAGCGTTCGCATGTTGCATTAATGGGGACACTCGCACTCACACTAGCCGGACCGGTCTCACCGGCTCTCGCTGCCACTACACCAGCGCAAGTAACTACCGGATTTTCCGGCACGGCGTATGGCTCCGACATTTTCAATGCCGACGAGACTCTGACGTCTGGCCCTACGGCTAGTTCAAGCATCAGTTGCACCGGCGCCACCGGTAAAACATCCTCGAACACTGCCGCGGCACTTACCGTGCCTGCCGTCGGAAATGTCGGTGCGGCAACAACCAGCGTCAAAAGCCGGGTTACCGCCACTGGGAAACGGATCGAAAGCAAATCAACGATTAACGGAACCAACCTTCTCGGTGGCCTGATCACCGCCGGTGCCATCATGCCGGAGAGCTCGGCGGACAAAAATACAGCAGGCGCGTTTGCCGGAACGAACAAGACCACCATCGCTGATTTGAAGGTTTTGGGTGTCGCGGTTGGGGCCAATCCCGGCGCTAACACGGTGCTCGACCTCACGGTGCCGTTAGTGGGTTCGGTTGGAAAGATCACGTTGAACGGGCAGGAAAAGCGCTTGGTCAACGGCGCCTATCGGATATCGACCACGGCGCTCCGTGTCGAAGTCCTGAAGTCCGGGCTGCCTGGGCTCAGGGTCGGAACGACAATCCGCCTTGGGGTTGCGCAGCGAACCTTACGGCTCCGCAGTCGGGCTATCTTTCCGGCACCGGTTTCAGCACCAGGGCCTTGCTTGCTTCGGGGCTGATTAGTTCAAGCCCCACTGCGCTGTCCTACGTCGGATGCAGCGGTGGAGCAGGATCAGAAAATCTGGCAGGAGCCAACATTCCGGGTCAGGCAACGGTCGGAGCAGCCTCGACGAAGACCAGCGGTGTCCTAACCCCGCAGCCGAAGAGCACCGTGACGAACACCATCGCAGGAATCAATGTCCTCAATGGGCTGATTCAGGCGGATGGCATCAAGGCCGAGACGAGCGCTACACGGGCTGCGGGCGCCACCACGGCCACTCTGACGGATACGTCCACCTTCACCAACCTCAGGATTGCCGGGCTGCCCGCCATCAATGCATCGGTAGCTCCGAACACGGTGGTTCAAGTCGCCGGGCTAGGGCAAGCTACCCTCCACAAGGTCAGCAAATCGTCCAGTGCCATCATTGTCACGATGGTCGACGTTGTCCTTAGCCAGCCCATCGGTGCTTTGCCCACGGGATCACGTCTCCAGATCGGCTACTCCAGCACGGGAGTCGCACTCTAGGCGTATGTAGTCGCCAAAGACCCACAGCTGCTGGGCGAAAACGGGGAACGGTCCGTCACCAACTACGGTGACGGACCGTTCGTCTATTCGCCAATTAGGTGACCCACCTGCTCAGGAAGGGTACGAACCTGTTTTTCCAGGCCCGAAGTCAGGGGTACCCAAAGTGGTACGACTCGCAGCATTGGTTTCCTGCAGCCGCTTGATGAACCAGCGGGATTGTTCTGGACCATACGGCAGGACGGGGATGGCTTTGGTTGCGTCCGAGGGCATGTCACGAATCGACTGGGTGGCCTGCCGTACGGCGGTGCTCATGGTGTTGGCCATGGTTTTGACGAACTGGTCGCTCGCGGGCTCACCGTGGCCCGGAACCAGGTGTTCGTAACGGTGCCGCAGCGCCGAGATGTGACGCAAGGCGTCCGCCCACTCTTCCGGGTATGAATCCTCGAAGGACGGGTGGGCGCCTTGTTCCACAACATCGCCAACATACAACGTCGAGCTGGTGCCTACCAGCAAATCACCATCCGTGTGGGCCCTGCCCAAGTAGAACAGCGTCGCAGTGACCCCACCGAGATCAACCAGCACGGGCTGGTCATGAACAAGTGCATTAGGGACAACGACCTCGACGGCCTCCCCCTCCCCTGCTGCCATCTCCGGTTCGTTCGTGGCGACAAATCGGCGTTGATTGTCGGCGTCTTTTTCAATGGCCGCCGCGCAGTTGGCGTGGGCCCAAAACTCCGTAACGCCGTCGTCCGCAAAAACTGCATTCCCAAAGAAATGGTCGTAGTGGGCGTGGGTGTTCACCACTACCAGCGGCAGCTGGGTCTTTTCCCGCACGGCATTAAGGATCTCGCGGCCTTGGCGCGGGCCGCAGCCGGTGTCGATGACCATAGCGAGCTCGGCGCCCACCACGAGCCCGGTATTGAGTAACGAACCCTCGGTTTTCAAGACGTAGTTGTCCGGTCCGAGTTCTAGCCAAGCTGACAATGCGTTCTCCGTATCCAATGCAATCCGGCGATGTTCAGGCCTCTACTCTACCCACGGGAAGCTGTGAAACAGCAGAACGGCTTGCTGCGGTCCGGGAGGCTGACAGCCAAAAAAACCCATGTGGCCGAGGACAACGCCTTCGCGTGCCCTCCGGCCACATGGATCTCCGCTAGGGGATTCTTAGTTCCGGGCTATCCAAGTACTGGTAGCGGTGCATGAACGCTGCCATGGCATCACGAGCGACAGGCGACACGGGCTGGAAAAGCTTCGTGCCATCTGATTGGGCCCACCCCGTGCTGATACCCGTACCGGCCAACCAGGTGATCTGCTTATAGAACTGGTTGTCGGTGGCTACGTCTGCGAAAGGAGACACCGCGGGCGGAGTGAATGCTGGGCTACCGGCAAACCGGTAGAGAAAGGCGGCCATGGCATCACGATTTACGGCCTGGAGTGGCCGGAAGGACTTTGTGTTGCCCGGCTCAGTCCAACCGGTACTAATATTTTGCGCTGCCAGCCATGTGATTTCTTTGTAGAACTGACTGCTGGGAGCAAGGTCAATGAACGGGGAAACCGTGGGTGGAGTAAACGACGGGGACCCTGCCAACCGGTACATGAAAGCCGCCATGGCATCCCTATTCACGGAACTGAGGGGTGAATAGTTGAAGGTGCCGTCGCCGTTGGCGTAGCCGGTACTGACTCCAGTTGTTCCCAGCCATGTGATGTCGTCAAAGAACTGCGCGCCCACGGCCACGTCCTTGAACGAACTGAACTTCGCCAGGGCGAAATCTACTCCCGTAAGGTTTTGTGGCATTGTCACCGACGTCAACGTCGCAGAACTTCGGAGCAGTTTATTCGCGTACCACTTGGCGGCAAAAGGAACGGGAGTGGTGGTAGCCCCTTCGAAGGTCTTCGTCGGAAGGGCAACAACCTTGTATTTCCCGCTTGGCAGTGCCGGAATCGTGTAGGTTCCATCGGGCGCCGGGTACGTCCAGGAAACTACGTTGGCGAACCAATAGTTCGGGCATGACCAGCCCACTGCCGCCAAGGGCTGAACACTTGCAGGTTCTTCGGGAACTGAGTTGATCGCTGGTAAAGGCACGTCCTCGGGAAAAGCGCCTACACAGATATGCGGCAGTAAGGATGCATCCGGCCCAGTGATCTTTCCGCTGATTTTGGCGCCAACCACCATAGTGGCGTCTATCCCGTCAGCAGTCTGACCAGCCCTCAGCTGAACGGCTGTCGCCGCTTCGTAACTAGACTTGTTTGTGTACCACTGCGTGGCCAACGTGCGGTTATTGATGGCATTGTGACTAAAGCGAACCTTGTATGTGCCCGCCGGGAGGCCCCATAAGGTGTACTGGCCATCGCTTCCAACGAAGAATGACTTGTCCGCTGGGCCCGTTTTGCCGTTCTTAGTGTCGAAGGCCGTGACCAGGACCTCCGTTGAATTCACTCCAGCCGGAACTGCCACCTTGCCTTTGATGAAGGCGCCCTTAACCATCAAAAAATCGATTCCGTTGAGGGCTTGTCCGTCGGCCACAGCAGCAACCTTGCTGTTCTGGAGAAATTCGTCGGAGCCGTAGACCAAGACCTCGTACGTTCCTGCCGGCAGGCCGGTAATCGCATAACTTCCATCTGGGTTTATAGTTCCGTAGACCCTTTCAGCATTGCCGTCCTGGATTTTGGCCGAGATGAAAAAACCCTTGAGGTCCGTTCCAGCTGGCGCGGAGATCGTTCCACTGATGGAGGCCGTCTGAGCCGCCATCGCAGGGGTTGATACAACCCCGCCGAAAATGAGTGCTACCAGAATTCCAAGTGTGGCGGTAGTCAGCCGCCATGTTCTGTTCCGTTTGAACATTGAAGACCCTTTTCCCCGGGCCACGACAGCGCGCCGCCCCCCATATTGCCTGCGGACGCAGACTGAGAAGAATGTAACAAGCCGGAGGCCGCGGAAGGCAACGAACGCCGTTTATGACTTGACTCCACAGCGCGCCGAGCACTCAGTTCAACAGGGATTCGGCCTAGGAAGCCACCGCTAAGATGCCTAAGCGCGAAGCAGGCCCAACCGGCGGCCTATCCGCACCAACATCGAGGAATTAAGTTTGCCCAGCCGGCCCTGCAGGGACTCAACCTCGCGTTCCACAGCAGATATTGCCGAGGACATGTCTTCCAACGCTTGCCTTAAACGCTCACGCTCGGCCTCAGCCGCGGCCAGGGTTCCCGTGGTGTCCTCCAGAGCGTGCGTCAGTCGGTAGAGCTCCACGGACTGGTGCCCGATATGTGCCTCGTTGTTGGCCGTGAGCTTCGCTGCTTCGGGGTGTTCACCAGAGTGAAGCTCCGGGAAAATCGGTTCGGGGATGTCAAGAATCGGAGCGACCGGTGTCGCTCCCTTCAAGGTTTCGACGACGGTGTCCCACCAAGCACTTTGGAAGTCGGCTTGTGATGGGCTAATGGTGTTCAGGTAATCCCTGATGTCACGGCGACGACGCCACAGTTCGTCCACGAACTCATTGAATTCAGGAGTGACTACATGCCGGAGCGACCGCATCGTGTGGCCCAGGCCCCAGTTCGCCAAGGCGCCGCCGAGGCGAACCTCTCCGTAATAATCCACGGCCAGGGCGAGGCAAGGAACGCCCGCTCCGAGCGCAAAGACGATGGGGTGATAGCGGCTGGCGACCACGAACTCAGCCTGTGTTGTCAGGGTGGCCGCTTCCTCGGCAGTGAACTGTCCACACACGGTGACGTTCTTAGCCCGCATCCTGCGCTGGATATCCGCGTGAGTCTCGATGTCGATGTCGCGGTTCCCCGGACGGGACATGTGCGGAATCATGACAACATCAAGGCTGCCCGGTCCCGCAATCCTGTCCAGAATGTCGGCAACCCGTTGGTTGAAATCGTTTCTGTCCATGGCGCCGGTCCCTGGCGCGAAGCTGGCGACCAGATAGGGACGTCCAGGCTTCGGCTGGTACGACGGTTCCGCCGATAGGTAGCCCTCGCCCTCGGGGCTCGCTTTGAGGAAGCTTGCATCGTCCAAGGTCAAGCCGGTCTGGAGGCCGGCTTCATTCAGCATTTCCAGCGACGTGCTCTCACGCACGCTTGCCAGCGCGGCGGACCGGAAGAGTTCAATAGCCGTGTCGTAATCCGGACCGGTAAGAACGGGGCCGACTGTTTGCCCAGAGATAACGAGAGGCTTTCCCAACGACTCTGCTATGGCGCCGAGTGCAGCACGCTCATAAAGCAACCAACCGTAGGGGGAATTCATGTTGCCGCCGCCGGCAATGACCACGCCGTCGGACTCGCCAACGGTCTTGATAAGCGCATGCACTTGGTCGCCTGCCGGAAGAGCGTCCAAGTCGCCAGCCAAAACGGCGCGGATTTCCTTTAGGTATGTCTCGCGCCGGTGTGGAGGCCAGGGAAACTCCAGTGTCTTCACCGCAGATGTGTCATAGAGGCGTGCGCTCTGTTCAGGGTTGCGGGAAAGCAGGACGATGTCCGAAACTCCCCGGGCCTGCAGTTCATCCACCACCGCGTGGGCCATCGCCTCATCGCCCACGTGATAGACGGATTGGCCAATATCTCCCAGAACTACAACTCGCACGATTCCCCGGTGTTAGATCACAAAAAACAGATTCCAGCCTACCGGGTCAGCCCACGGTCAGCAGAAACGCACCAGCCAACGAAGGAAGGCATGACCCCGCTACGGGCGAGGTCATGCCTTCTCAGGGTGCTGAAACTAGCAGCGAATAAGGATCAAGGTGTTTTCGAAAGGAAGTTCTGGACGTTCTGCAGAATAGGCGCCCTTGTGTCGTACTCGAGGTAGTTGATATCCATGAGAACCACCACGCGGCCTCGCTTGGACTTCATATCCGCCTCCGACCAGACTCCGCCAACAACGGTGCTATCGCTCCGGGCGAAGACGTTCCGCGCATCGACTCCCCCAAGCCCGCTGATTGCTCCGGGGGCAAGGGGTTCAAAAGCAGAAAGAAGATTGGGTGCTTTCGAAATTTGGTTGGTTGCTGCCGGGTTGAACGTGTATGGTCCGTCAACGTCACCTTGCCGACCCACCACAACATCCTGATCCACGAGCACCTGTCGCAAGACCCGTTGCACTGTGTCGTTCACTTCCTCACAACAAGGCCGTTCGCCCGTAAGGTAAGCCGCGCCGCCGTCGATAATGTAGCCGGCAACCTGCTGTTCCTCTGCTGCGGTCCATCCGTTGTATGACGGGTTCCAGATGGATTTGTAAGTGCCCAATTCTGCGGGAAGTGTCTTGGAAATTACAACGTCCGCTCCGGCGGCCCGGAGGGTTTGAGCGACGTTAGCCACCCCATAACCTTCGTCGGTAGAGCCGTACACAAGGACCTTGTTGCCTCGCACAGGTTTAGGGTTCACCACCAGGGACAATGCCGCAGCTGCAGATATGCCCCGACTGTCGGTCACGCTGAACGTCATAGGTGTTGTGCCGGCAGCCGACGGAGTTCCGCTGACGACGCCAGTTACGGCGTTCAACGAAAGGCCCGCGGGCAGGCTTCCCTTGGATATCTTCCACGCGTACGGTGCTACGCCTCCAATGGCTCCAATCCCAATCTTGTACTGCTTGCCGAGGACAGCTCCGGGCAGGCTCGTGGTAAGGATCTTCAGCGGCTCAATCTTCGGAGCTACTTCAGGCTCCGGAGCGCCTGGCGGCTGCGGCTTCGCGGACCACGTTGCGATGGTCTTCTCGAATATGGTGCCTGAGTACACCGTCAATTTCGCCGGTGAATCCTCCCAGAAGCAGAACGCACAAGCACCCAGTTCAACGCCGGCTGACGCTTTGAGCTCAGCCATCGGATCCTCGGTGGGGTGGAAGCCGGCCTCCAAGGAAGCTTCGATCTTGCCTGTGATTCCAACGATGTCCATCCATGTGATGCGGGTATCCAAGGCGCCCGTGAGGGTCGCATCGATGCCTGAATCACTGGAGAGCGCAAGAGGTTCATGTTCGGTGCTGCATGACGCTGAGCGGCTTTCCTGCTGGTCCCTCCACTGGTACGAGGTGCCACATTTCAGTACAACAGAGGCGCTGATATCCAACTTGCCGGTTACTTCGAAGGTGATGCTCGGCTGGGCGGCCATGACAATTGCGCCTGCACCTGAGGGGACAGTTACCTTCACTTCAGGCACCGTCATAGTGCATTTGCCTTCGCCTGAAACTGCTGCGCCCATGTTGACGGTTATTGATCCGTCAATGTTCGCCTGCATGAGGTGAAGACCAAACCAACCCCACTCCGCGTAGACAGAAGGCTCCAGATCGGGGGTAACGGACAATCCCTTCAGGTCTGCGGTGGCTCCGCGATCACATTCCATTTTCGGTTTGACCGCGTTCAGAGATTCCTGGGGCGTAGCCAGAACCGGCGGTGCCTCAGCCTGCTGGGCGGACGCGCCCGTTGTGGTGAAGTGAACAGTTCCTTCGGAATAGGCCGAGGAAAGATTGCCGGGTGAGGTCTTGATTAGCTTGGTGCCGGCCGTGGTAACGCTCACGTCATCTGCAATAAGGACTGCTCCGGACTCGACGTTGGCCCAGGGGGCCAGCGTCAGGACCTGCCCCTGAGCCACAACGATGTCTGTCAGTTCGATTGATGTGATCTTCCTGGTGGCGGGGTCCCTTGTAATGGCAACGATGTTGTTGCCTGGGACGTGGATGGTGTCCTGCTTTGGAACTACGACTTCACATGGCTTTCCGACGCATTCCTGCGGAGCCGACTGAGGTACGTCGAGGGTCAGCGTACGCGATACAGTCATGCCGGATGAGTCCGTCGCCGTTACGGTGACCGAGCTGGGACCCGTGACGGTAGGCAACCCGGATATTGCCCCATTGGGTGCGATGCTAAGTCCCTGTGGGAGACCTTGCGCTTTCCACGCAAGCTCTCCGAATCCTCCGGCTCCCTTGAGTTGGTCAAGGTACTTGACCCCGGCAATGCCCTCCATCAGTTGTTCATTCGTGATGGTCAACGGGCTCTTGAATTGCTGGAATCTGTACATGAATGCCGCCATTGCATCGCGGTTCACCGACTGCAGCGCACGGTAGGACTTGGTGCCATTGGACTCATTCCAACCCGTGCTGATTCCCCTTTGGGACAACCACGTCATTTCTTTGTAGAACTGCTGCGACTTGGTGATGTCAGCAAACGGCGTTGCTGCTGGTGCGGTGTAGTCCGGGCTACCAGCTAGCCGGTAAAGGAATGCTGCCATGGCATCCCGGTTGACTGGCTGGGTTGCCCGGTACGTTTTGGTTCCGTTTGCTTCCGTCCAACCGGTACTGATGCCGGTTGAAGCCAGCCAGGCCATTTCCTTGTAAAACTGCTGTGAGGTGCTCACGTCGGCAAATGGCGAGACCTTTGGCGGGATAAATCCGGGGCTCCCTGAAAGGCGGTACATGAATGCAGCCATCGCATCCCTGTTAACGGGCAAGAGGGCGCGGTAGGTTTTGGTCCCGTTCGCTTCGGTCCAACCAGTACTGACTCGCGCAGAGGCCAACCATGCCATTTCCTTATAGAACTGCTGCGACGTGGCGATATCCGCAAACGGCGACGTCACTGGTGGCTTGAAATCCTGAGACGTGTCTTGGATGGCGGTGTCCGCGGGTTGGGTAGCTACAGTTGCAGCAATGCCGGTGAGCGACGCCTGGGCCGCAGCTGGAGAAGCTTGGGCCTGTACAAGGCCGGTCAGCATGAGCACAGAGAGAGCAAGGCTCACTCCCGGAACAAAAAGTCTGTTTCTTCGATGTTTATTGCGCACTAAAGTCTGCTTTCCGCGCTGATTGGCGGAAAACCCGCCCCCATTGATGGCTACCGATTAGTGGCCAAGCGACACACTACCCCAGCTTTGTAAGGGACCTTTCAACTGGGGAATTATGAAGGGGCAAATCTCTTAAGTTACGACCGCAGATAAAGTACTTCTTCCGTCGAGAGACATTAGAACGGGAGGTCAGAAAAATCTAACCTCCCGCTCCTTTGAACTAATCCTTGTGCTTACAGTTGTCCGTACTTCTGGTTGTACCTGTACATGAATGCGGCCATCGCATCGCGATTCACGGGCTGGAGCGGCCGATATGTTTTAGACCCGTTGGCTTCGGTCCATCCCGTGGAGATACCTGAACCGGCCAACCAGCTGATTTCCTTCCGGAACTGCGCACCAGCAGGGACATCCGTAAATGCCGCAGAGGAGGTGAACGCGGGCGAGCCAGCGAAGCGGTACATGAACGCAGCCATCGCATCTCTATTCACCGGCTGCACCGGACGGAACGTCTTGGTCCCGTTCGACTCAACCCACCCCGTGGAGATACCCTTCGACGCGAGCCACGTGATCTCCTTGTAGAACTGCGTAGAGGGAGTCACATCAGCAAACGGAGACTTAGCAGGTGGCTGGAACGCCGGCGAACCAGCCAGCCGGTACATAAACGCAGCCATCGCATCACGATTCACAGCCTGCAACGGCCGGAACGTCCGGGAACCATTAGCCTCAACCCACCCCGTGGAGATGCCCTGCGCAGCAAGCCAGGAAATCTCGTCATGGAACTGGGCGCCAGCAGCCACATCAGCAAACGACACCGCCGACGTCGCCTTGAACGTCCCCGTCCACGAAGCCGTTGCACCGGGTGCCAGAACATAATCCGTCACCGCACGTGCAGTCACCGTCACCGTCCCCGAACCCGGATACGACCCCGCAGCAACAACCTTCCCCCCGACCAAATACTCAACCCCTGTCGTAGCAGGAACCGTATAGGCGTCGTCCTTCGTGCCGTCCTTATCCGTAAAAACCACAGCAGCAGGCGTCACCACCAACGGGGTCGACTTGAACGTCCCCGTCCACGAAGCGGTCGCGCCGGCAGCCAGAACATAATCCGTCACCGCACGTGCAGTCACCGTCACCGTCCCCGAACCCGGGTACGTGCCAGCAGCAACA
>NZ_JBEEII010000008.1:0-188370 GCF_040137855.1 Paenarthrobacter sp. CAP02
CCGGCGACCAACTGCCTCGAATTGGGTGCACTCATTGAAGGATCCTCTTTGACTCTTTGGAATTTACTTGGACCGGTCCATGATGGAGGTGACGAGCAGGCCCAGTCAAGCCCCTAAGCTTGATGGAAGCTGCGAGAGGAGATACTGCATGCCGGCCACCAAGCCCACCATCCGCGATGTCGCGAGCGCCGCAGGGGTTTCCAAGTCCTTGGTTTCGCTGGTCCTGCAGGGATCTCCCAATGTTAGCGAGAGCCGCCGTCGCGATGTCCTGAAGGCCATGGAGGAGCTGGGATACCGGCCCAACCGGCTGGCCCAACGCCTGTCCGGCCCTCGAAGCGGAACCATCGGCGTGATGCTCAACGACATCCGGAACCCATGGTTCGTGGAACTGCTGGAAGGGCTGACGGCGTCCCTGCACGCGGCCGGTATTTCACCGGTTCTGGCCGATTCCTACACCGATAACCGCGTGGGCCGCAGCTCCTTGGAAACCTTGCTGGAGCAGCGGATCGATGGCGTGGTGGTGGTGGGTACCACCCCGGAGTCGGCCGCCATCGAAAAGGCGGCGCAGAGTATTCCCGTCGTTTTGGCCGGAACCCGCGAACCGCACCTCCCCGGCGTCGACATCGTGGTCAATGACGACGACGACGGCGCCCGGCAGGCGACCGAACACCTCCTCACACTGGGGCACCGCAGGATCGCGCACCTGCAGGGGCCGGCCGAAGTAGGCCGAATCCGGCAGGAATCGTTCGAACGAACCATACGCGACGCCGGGCTCGAGCCGGTGGTGGTTGCCGGCGGACTGAGTGAGGAAAATGCGTATGCCGCGGCCAGCCGCTTATTGTCCGCGGAGGACAGGCCAACCGCGATCTTTGCCTACAACGACATCGCCTGCATTGGCGCCTTGTCCGCCGCCGACGACCTTGGCCTATCCGTACCCGAAGACCTGTCCCTGGTGGGCTACGACAACACGTACCTGGCAAAAATCAGGCACCTCTCCCTGACCTCCGTGGACAACGGCAACCTGGCAGTAGGCGTCGAGGCCGGCAAGTTCATCATGCAACGCCTCACCACACCGGAGCTGCCCGCCCGGGTTCACCAAGTCCCCTCGCAGCTGCAGGTACGGGGGTCCACAGGGGACGCACCCGGCTAGCGCCCGCCCCGACCCGTAGGGACAAAGCCGCTTGCTAGGTTTTTGGCGCGTCCAACAACACCCGAAGGATCTCCCCGAGCGGACCCTGCGGGTCGTCAGCGGTTGCCGATTCGAGGGTCCGGCGCCGGATCGCATCAGCATTCTCGTCCCCCGTGGATCGGAGGAGAAGCAAGAGTTAGTGAGCCCTCAAGCCAGGGTTTCTGGCGGTTGCGCTTGGACGAGCCAAGACATTGCGTCATCTTTGGACGTGAAAAACCTTGTAGGAGAAGGCAGTGTCCGTCGTGACATGGCGAAATTCGCTATCACGCGGCTCACAGGGCTGGTGCCCAATAAAGCAATCCGGGAGGCGGCACACTTGGTGCTGAACACCGCTTTGGCCCCACGGGTAACTTCCTTGGTGTTCGTGATATCGATGAGTAACGGGAACTCTGCACCGTCCGCGAGCTCGTTGATCGTGGCCATGGCATCGTGGACGTCATCGGCCAGGAGGACCGTATGTGGCCCCCACACCAGATGAAGGACGTCACCATCGGTGAGCTCGACCGTTCCCTTACCGCTGCCGACAGTTATTGGCCTCATCCTTACTCCCCCAATTGTTGTATCCAACAGTAACCCCGGGAAGTTCCGCTGAGGGAGGTGCGTCGGCCCTATTTAAGTTATTCGGCGCTATCAAACAGTGGCTGGGCAGAAGCTTCCCCTTCAGGCAGCTTCCACAGAAACTGTTGCTACTACGGATGCGGTGGGAGGAACTGGTGGTGGACTACACCTGGTATGGCATGCAGACGCGCAGCGTCGAACGGCTCACATTTACGATGGGCAAAAGCTTCCGGGCTCGATCCATCATCACCTCCTGTGAGGGGCGCTCCGAGTATGAGGTCACCCTTGATGACCAATGGGTCTTTCGTAAGCTCACGCTTCACGGTCACGACAGTCGGAGGCTGGAGGTCCAGCGAGGCAATGACGGAACCTGGGGCGTCAATGGCGAGCGACGCCCGGACCTGGAGGGCGCCATCGACATCGACCTGGGATTCAGCCCCTTCACCAACACCCTGCCGATCCGGCGTCTCAACCTCGCCATTGGATCCCGGGCCGAGATCACCACGGCCTATATCGAAGCCCTCTCGCTCCGGGTGCTGCCAGACCCGCAGGCGTACACGAGAACCGCCGTCAATCTGTATCTCTATGAATCCCTGGACAGCGACTTCACCTGCAACATCACGGTCGATCCTGACGGTTTCATCATCGACTACCCCGGCCTGTACTCACGCCGCCTACCCCGCAGATAGACCCTCGGATCATCTACAAAATCCACAGGTCACCTGCACTGTCGCGGGCCAAGACATCTGGCTTACGGTCCCCGTTGAAGTCGCCCGGGGGTGCTGACCAGGTTCATGGCGTTCCAGCCGGTGCCGACTTGCTTTAGGGGAAGCCACTGTAGTTTCCTCGGGAGCCAAGCCGATGCGAAAAGTTCGACTAGATGAACTATAAAACGCAATATCCCCAAATATTAATGAAAATGCATTTAGTTGTTGACTGATTGACGCTTTAGATTATTTATCGCCCTCAGTAATTCGTCGAGCCAGCGAATCAGCTTTGTAGTACATGTGCATGAGCATGAGCAGGGCCACCATGATGGCCGTGAACCCCATACCCGAGAAGAAGATCCACGGAATACTTGAATCATCCTTGGGTAGTACTGCGAATATGACCCACAGTGTTGCCACAAAGCCGATGAGCATCACTGGAATAGCTTTCAGGGCACCAAGCGCTGAAGTGTGTGCAGCGTTCCATGCACGCTCAGACGACAGAGTAGCCTTCGAGCGTATACCAAACGTATAATTGGGCCTCGAATCGCCGGACTTAACCTGCGATGCCAGCATTTGAAGTAGGCCTGCTACAACCAAGAACGCAATTGTGAACATTGTCGTGCTGAAAACCGCCCCAAAAACGATCCTTTCACTGTTACGTACTCGGATGACCGAGGAAACTCCAGATTGAAATGCCACGCTAACATTGGCCGTAGCCCGTCGCAAATCACAGCCGCTGATTTGATTAGCTCCGACCACTACACGCCTTCAGTAAGTAGTTATCACATGTGAAATAAGGAGAAGACTCGTCGGCGGAGCTGCATTCGTCTTGCAGGGGTCGGAATGGACCCAACCTGGAGATGGCCTCAAGCTCCGCCGACAAAGCCGCCGTCTATGCCGTCGTCACTGAAACTGCGGCCGAGTACTAGGTCGCTCACGGCTGGCTCACTTCCAAACCCCACAGTCTTCACCTCAGACAAGGTGGCGGGCCGGCGGCTACCTGCTTGAACCATGAAGGCTGTGTCGGCGCCTTGTTCTCAGGTGGTACCGGCGCACACCCATCAGCACGATGACCGCGGCGACGAGCCAGAATAGTCCAGCGCCGATCAGCAGTACGATCATGCTGCCGAGCTGGTCCGCGAGCACACCAGGGCGATGGCAGTAATGGGCCCCCAGCCTGGCTTCTCGACCTTGAGCACAAGTAATGTCAGCGGTGGACCATCGATTACAGACACACAGAGGCCACCCCAAGCAGCACCAACAGCACTGTGACGTCGGACCTGAAGGCAATGGCAATGCCGATGCAACCGCGCAGGCTAAACGTGGTTGCCAGGTTCTTGTGGTCTCGACGCGGTCAAGCCACGGGCGACAAGCGGCCCCACGACGACTTGGCAAGAGGCTAAGCACAAAAGCGGAGTCACAGTCCACTTTGACGCCCCGGCTGTCTGGAAGGCCAGCATCAAAGCCGCCGTCGCCATGGAGGCGCCCAGACTGGACAGGCCCCGGCTAAATGCCAGGAGGTTCAACTTCGCACCGCTACCGGTCCGGGATTTCGGGACTTCCGCTCAATCTCAACTCTTGCAATGGGCCCCTACCCATGAAGAGGTGTAGGACAACCACGACCTACCGAACGCACCAAGACAGGATCACATACTCCCAATTCAGAGCAGGCGAATGGCCCACCAGCCAAGACCCTGAACCCGCTCCCCCAAAACTGAACAGGCCCACCGGCGGCCCGGCATCAGCCGGCACCACGCATCGGGGACTCGTGTCCACATTTGTACACAGGTTAAAGCAAAAACCCCCTCTGACGAGGGGGTATGCCGTTCCCGAGGCGGTACTCGAAGGCGATTCCAGGCATTGCAAACATTGAGAAGGGGCGGAATCATACGGAATCCGGGGCAATCCGGTGGCTGTACGGGCCAGTCCGGGATGGAAAGTGTGGACATTGTGCACACTTCGTTTCACTCGACGACTAACCATCGAGCCGATTTCCGGAGCCGGACAAACGCAACGCACAGCGTAGAGCCCAGCAACTCCGCATAGGTTGCCAAGGCAGCGGACACGCGCTGGCCAAGACGCCTTCCTCAGACTCCCTCCCTTCACATGTTCATCGCGGGCCGGCCCGGCCACGACATGACGATTAGCGCCGGCCTCAAGTAGCAATGGCCTCGCCATCTTCACACAACGAATCACCCTGTCCCGGCTACTGGGATCATGGCCGCCAAGGTAACGATCAATTGACGCACCCGGAACACCACAATTTTGGTAATGCACCAAGAGTGATAAATTGAAGGCCTTTCTTACTCGCCCACGTCCTCCTCCGTAAAGAAACGTTCAGATTCGGCCCAGGTGTGCGAGTAGCTATGAGTCCGCATTTGAAAGGCCAGGAAGTTGCCTCCGCAGTACATAAGTCAGATCCCGGCGCCCTTGCTGGAACATCTTGTTGAGGGTCAATGGTTACCTATTGTAGGAGCAGGATTCTCACGTAATGCTGTGGTCGACGACGGCGACTCACCCCCGGATTGGAAAACCCTCGGAAAGGCGCTGGCTGAGCAAATGCCAGACGTTGATTCGTCGGTAGGTGCCCTGGAGATCATAAGTGCGTACGAACATCTTTTTGGACGCAGCACACTCGTCGAAAAAGTTGGACGGTTAACAAGAGTTTATGACGCCAGACCCGGCAAGGCACACACCGCCTTCGCAGACCTGGGTTTTGAAACGGTACTAACCACTAACTTTGATTTCCTCCTGGAACGCGCCTACGAGGCTGCAGGCAGGCCCTGCGTACCTCTGCTTGGAGAGTCACAACTCGCCGGACTCAGTCGATCCCGCGGACCTAGGCTTTTCAAGATCCATGGAGACATCCATCATCCAGAGAACCTTGTGATGACTGAATCCGACTACGACCTCTTCCTGCATCGGTGGCCACTACTGGCTACCGCCGTGACATCGCTTTTTATTAATCACACACCGGTGCTCATCGGCTACAGCTTCGACGATCCTGACACCCGTCAGCTCATGGCGCTGATAAAGGAACGCCTCGGGGGTCTGAGCCGTCAGGTATGGAGCGTTCAAATATCCGCATCCCCTCAGGAAGTAGCCCGTTTTGAGCGCCGCGGTGTCCGCGTCATTAACTTGCCACGCCGCGCTGGGCTCTCCTACGACGAACAGCTACGCCGACTCTTCGAAGAACTAGGATCCTACTGGCGACAGATGGTCTTGGAAGTGAGTCAGAGTACCGACGAGAGGGTAAAAGCCGACCTCTTGGTCCCGGCCGAGAGTAGCGTGACTTGCTATTTCGAAGTACCTATCAGCTCTGTAGCCTGGTACAAGGAGACTTTATTTCCCGTTGTCGAAGAAGCCGGTTTCGCCCCCGTAGTCGCCAGTGACGTACAAAGTCCGCCAGGTACGGATACCACCAAAGGTGACGCCTTGGCCCAACGGGCGACCGTCTTGGTCGTTGACATCGGTAGCGAAGCAGGTCAACAGTTTGCCGCACTCGCAGCACTAAAGCGTGAAAAGCAAAACGTCCTCCTAATCAAAGGCACGTCCGATGCTGTTCCGGAAATTCTCTCTGGTTTGAACTCACTGATTCGGAACCAGAAGGACCCTGAACCTTTCCAGATGTCATTCAGGGAATGGATTTCCCAGTTCAGTCCCGACGCCATGCAATCACGGAGGACAGTGGCTGAGAGGCTGCTCGAACAGAACGATCCGGATGGAGCCCTGATATCCGCCGTCGCACTTCTGGAAGCGGAGCTGACGCAGCGGCAGGGAAAGTTTAAGACAGCCGCGATTCCCCGATCAAACCCCAATACACTGCTCGTTGGTGCCGTCGAAGCAGGACTAATCGACAGCACCAAATATGGTGAGCTTGCCAATGCGCTTAGAGCACGCAACGAGGCTGTGCACCGAAAAGCGTCGGTCCACATAAAAGAGGCAACCCGCTATGTCACTCTGATACTGAACGTAGTTAAATCGCTGCCAATCGATGAGGACTCGGCTGAAGGCGACTAGAGCTCGGTCTCACCCGGCCATTTACTGCCATGTTCAACTTACTCATGGACAAGACGAAACAACTCAACTCCACTTCCACAACATTTCTGATCTGAAGTTCAGGGTTGATGTGGCTCGGAAGTGTCGACTCTGTCGATGTCCATCAGGGCATTGTGGAGGCCGGGTGGCCCGGCTCCCATACCTCGCGGCGGCGACCCACAAGTGGGAGGACGCTGCCGCCGTCGCGCGCTACATGGAAGCCATCCTCGCCCGCCCGCCAGCGGCTGCGGCCCACCAGGCGCACCACCTTTGGAACGACATGCTCACCACGAAGGACTATCCCACCGACGAAAAAGTCCTGAAACTCATCGCCTACTTCCAATTCCCGCACATCCGCGACCAGCTCATGGCAGACATCCCAGGCATCGACGAACCACCCGAACACATCCTCTTCGCCCAAACCAGCGCGGCACCGAACTGGTCCAGGATCGAATGTGCTAAAGACCTGCTCCTTCACACCTACATCCGAACCAGCCCCGAACACGCAGCACCCATCCTCACCGCCATCGGCTACATCAACTGGTGGGAAGGCAGAGGATCAAAAGCCCACCAATACCTCCAACTCGCCCTCGACACCGACCCCGGCTACCGCTTCGCACGCCTCACCGACCACATGCTCGGCGCCGGCATCATCGCAGGCTGGAACACCAACAAGACACCGCCCGCCGGAACAAGATAGATTGGCCGGGACCTAGGAAAGTATGCGCCAGACCTGGTGTTCAGCCATTCCGCCAGCGAATCTTGGGGGTCGGTCACGGGCAGCAATCGTTTGAGGGAACATCCGTTGTCGGCGCTCCAAAGTACGTGCAGACGCGGGAGTTCACTTCGGACTCGGCGCGCGAATGGGAGCTTCTTAGGGGCTTGAAGTTGTGCCCGTCTTGGGAAGTGTGATCTCAACGGTGGTTCCATGTCCAGGGCTACTGACTAGGGCGACAGTCCCTTTGTGGTTTTCGATGATCGTCTTAGTGATTGCCAGTCCAAGGCCGGCGCCGGGAATAGTTGAGGAGTGCGCGTTGGCGGCACGAAAGAATCGAGTAAAGGCCTGGTCGAGTTCGTGCTTGCTCATGCCGATGCCAGTGTCGGTGACTTCACAACTGAGCATGTCAGCACTCGCTCCCGCCCGAACTTTGATGGAGCCCCCCTCGGGAGTGTATTTGATGGCGTTAGACACTACGTTGTCGATTGCTTGGCCGATACGGTCAGGATCGAATATTCCTCTAGCAGGACTGCCCGCTTCCACTTCCAAGGTGATGCCGGCAGCCTTAGCTCGGGGGCGGGCGGCTTCGACGCAGTGACTGATGACTTCGGTCAGGTCTGCTGTCCGGGGATTGATAGTCAGGGCATCTGAGGCGATGGTAAGGAGGTCGTTAACCAGGATGAGCAGACGTTGGGCGTTTCGGCGAACCACGAAGAGGTAGTGTTCGAGGCCGGGTTCAAGGTCTTCGTCAAAGGCCAGTTCCAGGTATCCAAGGATAGACGTCAACGGGGTTCGGAGTTCGTGTGAGACGCTGGCGACAAATCGGTCTTTGGCGGTGAGGGCTTCTACCAGTGCGGTGACGTCAGTGAAGGCCAGAACCGCGCCGGAACACTGTCCGTTGGAGTGTTTCATAAGTTTGCAGGTGACGGAGTACGCGCGTTGGACAGTGGCGCTACCGACCCAGACAAGTTCATCTGTGAAGGCCTCTCCTCTGGCGGCACGGTGGAAGGGGTGTTGGTCGGGCGGAAGGGGACTAATTCTGTCCACGTGGTAGATGGGGATGTCCGTATGCCCTGCCCCGAAAGGATCCTCGCTACCGGTGCCAGTGAGATGGCGACTGAGCCAGTGGTTGGTGAGTATTGGCCGGCCCCGGGCATCGAGAGCGCAAACGCCGACGCTGACCGTGCCCACGATTGTGACGAGGAGTTGTTCACGTTCTTCGCTCGCGCGCAACAGGTTTCGCACCTCGGTTTGCTGCTTTTCCAGCAGGCGTCGCTGGTGGGAAAGAACGTTGTAGACCGTATGGACGGCAAGTGCGATGGCCGCCAGGATAACGGGCAGGAGCACTATCCGCAGGAAGTCGCCCCGGGTGATTCCAGCGCCGAGGATGATCGGGGGCAGAGCGGCGCTGAGGAGGGTCGCCAGAACGGCGATGATTACACCGCTGCGCTGCTTGCTGGCGGACAACCAGGTGACTGGGAAAACGAGGAGGTACCCCAGCACCGCGAGGTATTGATCCGCCGCACCGCGGGTGAGCCCCACGGCCAGGCAGTCCAAGACAGGGATGACGAGCGCTGCCCGTCCCGGCAGCTTTTCCCACGGCACAAGAAAGCAGGCGACGAGTAGAGCCAGATGTGCCACCAAGCTGTACCCGAAGGGGCCGAACCACTCGAGTCCCGGGTGCAGGAAAGTCACCAGCACGGTTACCAGCAACATCGTTACGGACAACGGAAGCTGGAACAAAACCGTCCGCCCACGAGGCCCCAACCCCCGAAAATACCGCTCCACCCACACAACAGGCATGTCATTCCGCACCGCCCAGCTCCCCCCCTGACTATCAAGCGTACTTACTACCTTTAGGACACTAATTGTTTGTGCACGAAATTCGAAATCCCGGCCTGGAAAAAGCCTCATCAGCCAGCACCACCGTGCCGCGCATACAAAGCGCACCGATCGCTGACAAGTGCCGCCTGGACAGAATCGTTCCAATCAGCGCCACAGGAAACGTCGTCGGGGGCGAGATCCTTCACTTCCACATCCGCGATGACCTGTACTTGGAGCGAGGACGCATTGACACCGCTCCCTGTCCCCCATGGGCAGGCCCGCATCTGAATACACCCACGTTGAGTCTTTCGCGCCGCCGGCCGTTGTCGGTCTCGGATGTTGCCGAGCTCGTCGGGATCATCAGGACCGCGGCGAGGCGTTTTATTCTCACCTTGGAATACCTGGGTGGCCTCTCCTTTGACGCCAGCGGCTATTTCCCGACGGCCATCCAGCCGTGCCGGAGATCGGGGATGCGTATCTGCTCAGCCACAATCGGCTGGTGGCGGCCCATCCGCATCTCGTGTCGCTGGTGCAGGAGGGTCGACAGACCGCCTTTTTGTCGGTGCTGCATCGGGGCCGTGTGATCTACGTCGACCCGTCCACCGACCGCTTCCTTCAATCAACATCATCATCGGCACCAGCCTGCCTACCGACCTACCCGATGGCGACCGGCCGCGTCCTACTCTCCGGGCTCACCGAGGAGGCGGCATCATCGCGGCGCTGAACGTCTCCGCACACCCGACGCGGGTCAGTGCCAAAAACCTCCGCGCCTCCGTCCTCCCACGTCTTCTGACGACGGCGGCGGCCATCGAAACGACCCCCCGCCGTCAGCGCATAGTTCCACCGACGGCGGGCGGGTGACAGGCCAGCCAACGTCGTACTCCCACGCAGCGGTCGGTCTACTGTCCTCCGGTCCGGCTCAAGCTTCCAGCACCAGCAGCGCCGTCTTGGACCGGCCGACGCAGAGTGTCACCGTCTCGTTCTTCCCGCGCTCCGCCTTGCTGAGGATGTGTCGCCGCATCAGCCGCGTTTACAACGCCCTTGGAATCTAGGGACCGTTCTGAATGACGGCGTGTGGGGTCCCGTTTGATCAGAAAGGAGACGGCGATGTCGGACTCGACAACAGCAGTAGGTAACGTCCGCACAGAGGGGCCGGGACGGGGCAGCTCCTGCCGTCGCTTCCCGTGGCCGGGTGGTATCAGAAGCCTTTGGCGCTGCCGCTGTCACCTGTGTGGCCGCATCCAGCTGCGCCGTAACGCGAACCCCTCTAGGCGTCCAGGACCAGTTTGGGGCACTTGGAGCGGCTAACGCAGATGAACATGGTGTCGTTCTTCGCGCGTTCCTTTTCGGAGAGGATGGTGTCGCGGTGGTCGACTTCACCTTCCAGAACCTTGGTTTCGCAGGTACCGCAGAACCCTTCCTCGCACGAGGACATGAAGGACGGGTTCACCCCGAGTACGACGTCTAGGACGGATTTTTCTGGTGGAACGGTCAGGGTGCAGCCGGACTGGCGCAGCTCGACTTCGAACGGTGCGTCCGTCTTGGTTTCATCTTCGGTCACAGTGCGGGTCGTTGGCGTAGCGGCTTTAAAGAGTTCGGCATGGAAGGCGTCTGAACCCAGTGTCGCTGCGGTGATGCCCTGGAGGTCGGTCAAGAGCCGTTCCGGTCCGCACGCGTACACGGCGGTTCCCTCGGGCGCGTTCTGGATTTCGGTTAGCAGGTCGGCGCGGCCGAGCTCATCCCGAGGGTAGAGCGCGAGGGAATCTCCCATGATCTCCTGGAGCTCGTCGATGAAAGCCATGGTTTGACGACTGGATCCGCAGTAGACGAGGCGCGTGCTTTTGCCTGCTGCCTTTAGTTCCCGCGCCATGGCCATTATCGGTGTGATGCCGATGCCGCCCGCGACCAGAAGGTGGTGTGCGGCGCCGTCCTCAACTCGGAAATGGTTGCGTGGTCCGCGCGCTGTGAGTTTGGTACCGATGCGGATCTGGGAGTGCAGTTCCTCTGACCCGCCGCGTCCGCCGTTTTCGCGGAGGACGGCGAGACGGTATTTCTGAAGTTGACGCGGCTCCGAGCACAGGCTGTAGTGCCGAACCAGGCCCGACGGCAGGATGACCTCCAGATGGGCACCGGGCTCCCAGTGAGGGAGTGGGCCTCCGTCGGGAAGGGACAGTTCTAGGGACACGACGTTGGTCGATTCCTGGCGCAGGCCTCGGACAACGAGGTCTAAAGTCTCTTGGGACATGGTCATGCTCCGGTGATGGGGTGTTGGAAGAGTTTGCCGGGAATGGCTTCCCTGGTTCCGCCCTTGAGGACCTCAATAAAGTCGCTTGCGAGGTCTGTTTTCCTGACTGTGACGAGCATGTCCAGCTCGCGGCGGAGGACCCTCATGGATGTCGAGCCGGGTTGGGTACTCCAGCCGCCCATACCAACGAGGACGCCCGCGAGGAGGGTGCCTTGGTTCCGTCCGGCTGTAGCCATATTCTCGACGAAATCGTCGGGGATCTCCTCAAGCCGCGATCCGAGGAAAACCATCATGTCTGTGCTCGCTGCGAGGTCACTGACAGTTTCGGTCACCAATTGCGTTTCAGGTTCGTCTATTGCCCGCACGTACACCCCGTCCGGGTGGTTTGCGGGGGCAGCGATCAGGACTTCGCGAAGTCCGGCGTCGGACATTGACGAGACGAGCGCCGCGCCCGACGGCCCGAGCGGTACAAGAAGGATGCGGGCCTTGTAATAGGCACGCGATGTCAGATGGGTCATGGGCTTTCCTTATGTTTTGTTGTCGCTGCTCAGAGCGAAGGTCGAATCACCACGTGCGGGCTGCTGGGTCCCGATCGGTCCAGAAGGGTCCGGAACAGCTCATCGACGCCTTCCAGCCCGACATCGATGCTGGGCACATGTTCTAAGCCCGTGTCATGGGCGGTAAGAAGCTCTATGCTCCTGGTGAGAGCCTGGGGTGAACGCCCACGTACGCCGACGACACCGGAGGCGCCGCGCACCAGGGTCCTGAGGTTCACTTCGGTGACGGGGGTATCTCCGAGTCCGGCCAGGACCAGGCGTCCCAATTTTCGGAGGTGTTCGGTAGTTTGGAGTGCGGGTCCCCCAACGCCGACGGTATCGACGATGACGTCGAAGCCGGTCGCCTTACCGTGGCGGCCCAAGGCCAGCGAGGTTGCAGAGGCGTCGTCGTTGACGACGATGGAGGCGCCCATTGCCTCGGCAATCTCCAGGCGGTCCCGGCTGGTGCGTGAGTTTCGCCCCAATACGACAATCTCGTCTGCACCGGCTGCGCGTGCGGCCGCGACGGCGGCGATGCCGTGGTAGCCCGGCCCTATGATGGCCACGCGCGAGCCGCTGGTCGCGCCACCGATGTTGATGACCCAATCGACGGCGTTGGCGAACGGTTGGGTCCAGGCCGCCAGGTTCGAATCCAGGTCCGGGGGCAGCTTGTGCAGCACCGTCTGCGTCGAGAGCTCCATGTATTCAGCGTTGCCGCCGTGAAGGCCGGAGCCTTCGTGGGTTCCGAGCATTCCCACCCGGCGCTGGCCGCCCCACAGGTCCGCTTCAGGGCAGAAACGGTAGACATCCGGCTTCGAGCACGCATCACAGGTGGCCAGTCCGCAGGGCAGGTATTCCTCCAGTGCCACCCTGTCGCCAACTTCGACGTCCCACGACCACTGCATCACAGGGCTAAGGGAGATGATTTCGCCGATGACGTGGTGCCCCATCACTGTTGGGTGTGCAAGGCCGCGCTGGTAGAGGTCCAGGTCGGTCCCGCACAGCGCGGAGGACTCCACCTTCAGCCAACCTGCGGCATTTGTGGCCAGTTCAGGGTCGATTGCCTGAACAGTGGTGGTTGATTCGGGCAACGAGACGGCGGCCCTGACAGTATCGGGAAGGGAGGCAGCCGCCGTCGACTCCATGGGCGAAACGGTGACCTTGGAACGCTGATCTTTCATGCCGAACTCCTAGATGCACTGGCTAGATGGAAACGAAGTCAGTTCCCGGGACAACCTGAATGGCCTGGTGGGCGCCTTCGTGGAACGGGACCTCCTTGGGCAACAGCATCGAAGTTGAGCGCACCCGCTGGTCTGCGGTGTCGATGCCCGGGAGGGCTTCGTCTTCCATGGAGTCCAATGCGGCAAGAAGCCGGCGGCGTGCCAGGATGATGGCGGCATCTGACGTGCCCAGCCGCTCCTTGGTTCGGTCGGCGATGTCGCCCATGCTTTCCTGCAGCGAGAAGTCCTGGGCGGCGATGCCTTCAATGCCGGAAAAGGTCTTGTTTTGCTTCTGAGCCTCGCGGTCCATGAGGTAGTCGTTGTCTTTGTTGGCGAGGGTTCGATATGTTCCGGGGATGTATTTGGCGTGAATGCCGTCGCCGTTTCGCATCTGCTGCAGTTCGTCTTCCCGCAGGTCACGGGTGGGGTGGTAGTTCCAGGACCAGGCCCAGCAGGTGGTGTCGTCGATCGGGACCCAGGCGTGCCCGCCCATGGGGTTGTGGGTGCCGAAGGGTGGAATGATCGTGTAGAAGGGCATAATCCACTGGGTGATGCGCCAGTAGAACTCTTCTTCATTCGCGTTGCGCCGGGCTCCGATCAGCAGCCCCCCATCGCTTTCTGCGACCTCGAACTTCGGGCGCGTATCAGCCTTTATGTACTCATTTCCAGCCGTTCCGGAGTGCATGGGGTCATCGTCAAGGTTGAAGCGGTGAGCGAAGGAGACATGGCTGGAATCGATGCCGCCCTCCATGGCCTGCAGGTAGTTGGTTTCCTGAAGACGCTTGGAAATGAATCGCTGGCCATCCCCAAGCAGGGCCCATTCAAGCTCCGGCAGAGCCGGCATCTGCTCGGCCGAACCCATGTACGCCCAGAGCACGCCTCCCCGTTCCACCAAGGGGTAGGACTTCTGCTTAATCCGGCACCTGAATTTGGAGTCCTCTGGCTCGGACGGCATGTCCGTCAGGTTGCCCTCCACGTCATACTTCCACCCGTGGTAAGCACATCGGAGGCCGTTTTCCTCGTTGCGGCCGAAGTACAAGGAAGCGGTCCGGTGAGCACAGAACTCGTCCAACAGGCCCAGCCGGCCGGAGCTGTCGCGGAACGCTATGAGCCTCTCGCCTAGGAGCTGGACACGCACCGGGGGACAATCCGTCTCGGGCAATTCCTCGGCGAGAAGCGCGGGAAACCAATAACGCCGGAACAAACGCCCCATAGGAGTTTCCGGTCCGGTCTGGGTCAGCAAGACATTCTGATCTGGAGTAAGCACGTTGCGCCTTTCGCTACATTCGATTTTGTCCGTTCTACGCGCATACGCGCGCTTATCGGTTCAGTGAGTGTTGCATGCGTCTCATTGGTCCGTCAAGCGAGGCGTCCCCACCGCAGGTAATGGTCTAGATTCGAGAATGTGAAAGCATCCATGCCGACCGCCGCGGAGCTGGCGGCCACCGATCCGGATTATGTGGATTCCTTGGAGCGGGGCCTGTCCGTCCTCAAGGCATTCAGCGAGCAGGAAGAGGCACTCTCCGTAGGGGACGTCGCGTCGCTGGCCGGTATTACACGTACTGCGGCCCGCAGATTCGCCCTGACCTTGGAGTATCTGGGGTACGCAAGCCAGACGGCGGAGGGATACAGGCTGACCCCGGGGGTGCTGGCGATTGGGGATGCCTACCTTCGGAGCAATCCGTTGCCTGACGCCGCCCACCCCCACCTGGATGAGCTTGTCCAGACGGTTGGGGAAACAGCCTCCCTAACCGTCCTGCACAAGCGCCGCGTCTATTACGCCGCCCGCGTAGCAGCCGACAGGATCGTCACAGCCAACATCACCGTTGGCGCAAGCGTCGCCGCACACAGTACGGCCACAGGCCGGGTTCTGCTGGGCAGTCTCGCCCCAGATGACCTTGAGGACTACCTGTCGTCCATTGAGCCCAGCCCCGGTTTCGATCCGGACTACGTGCGGGAACGGATCGAGGAGGCGCGTACGAGCGGGTTGGCGGTAGCCGATCAGGAGCTGACCCCGGGAATTCGATCGGTGGCCGTTCCCCTGCATGACCCCAAGGGGCGGATCGTCGCTGCCCTAAATATTGCAGCCCATGCCACCCGCGTCGACGCCGCCGTACTGAAGAACGACTTTGTTCCGCTGCTTCAGTCTGCCGCCCAGCGAACGGCGGCTACGCTTTGGCCGTCTTCAGTGACGGCGTCGGTGGGGCCCGCGCCAGCGCCTTCCAGCGCCCCCGCTCAAGCGCGGACGCGTCCCTCCGATGTAATTCAATCGCTGGAGAGAGGCCTGTGTATCCTCACCGCCTTCGATGAAGGCCGCCCGGCGATGAACCTGGCGCAGATAGCGGCGCGGTGCGGGCTGCCGCGCTCGGCGGCGCGTCGCTTCGTCCTGACCTTGGCCTCCCTTGGCTACCTTGAACAGCAGGGGCGCAGTTACGCGCCGACTCCCCGGGTACTGGAACTGGGGTACTCCCTGCTGCCCCGGCTTTCGCTGGCAGATGTGGCCAGACCCCGTCTCGAAGCGTTAGCGCGAAAGCTCGGAGCCTCGGTTTCGGTCGGCGTTCTGGACGGCATGGACCTGCGCTACGTAGCCAGAGCCAGTGCACCGAGTCCCTTGATCGTCAACATCCGGCCGGGCACCAGGGTTCCAGCAGAGCGCACGGCCATGGGCCAGGTCCTACTGTCACTCCTGCCCCCCGCAGCCCTCGAGGAGGCCAAGCGCTCCGCGGGCAGGGACGCAGCGGCCAACGACCTCGCAGATCTCGACATCACTCTGACCGCTGTTCGAGAGCAAGGCTGGAGCTATGTCGACCAATTGCTCGAAGCCGGGATACGCGCCGTTGCAGTCCCGCTTCGAAACCGCCGAGGCGAAGTCGTGGCCGCCATGAGTGCCTCAGTCCACGAAGCCACTACTCCCGGCGTGGACATGACCAACAACTTCCTCCCAGCCCTAAGAGACACGGCTAGTGAATTCATCACGGACCTGAGGGACGGCCTCAACATATAAAACGTCCGTCTTACGCGCAACTTGGCACCATGCGGACGAAAAGCATTGCTTTACGTCGCAGAGGCCGGTTATATTCATCACATTCAGACTCTTGTTTTCGCGATGTCCCGCGGCAACGACGCCTATTCAGAATGGGATAAACATGACTACCCTCAACCCTGCCCGCGTCTCCACTGATCTCGATCCATCGAGGCGCCCCTACCGCTGGCTGGTCCTAGTCCTTTGCTGGCTGGCCTTCACCATGACTTCAGTTGACCGTTCAACATGGGGTCCGGCCTCGACCTTCATTGGAGACGACCTCAGCGTGCCTCTGGCAAGCCTCGGACTGTTCGCCACCTTCTATTACATCGGCTATGTCGTCTCGAACGCAGGCACTGGATTTCTAACCGACAAAGTCGGAGGGCGCCTGCTAATTTCGGTATCCCTTGTGGGTGCCGGAGCAGCCATGATGCTCTTCGGGTCCACGACGTCTGCTTGGATTGGGATCGCAGTGCAGGCGGTCATCGGCTTCTTCGCCGGGGCGGAATATGCCGCCGGGATCAAGTTGATATCCAGTTGGTTCCGCCCCGAGGAACTCGGCAAGGCCATGGGAATCTACACCTCGGCAACCTCGCTGGGAGTCGTTGTGGCCAACACCGCTGTCCCGTACCTCATCCAGCACTACTCCTGGCATGCCTCTTACCTGCTTTTCGGTGGCATTTCCGTCGTGGCCGGCATCGCCTGCTACCTCATGCTCAGGCCCGGCCCGGTGGTGGCCATAAGGGCCAACCGCTCCGAGGGCCGGTCGGTCCTTATCGAACTGGGACGCAACAAGAACCTGCTTCTCCTGGCTTTGGCGGGATTCGGCGGCTTCTGGGGGACCTATGGCTTCATCACCTGGTCCAATGCCCTCATGATTAAGGGACACGGCATCGACCCGACTGTCGCTGGCGGAGTCGTAGCTGTCTACGGAGCCCTCGGCGTCCTGGGCAAACCCCTCATCGGTTGGATCGCAGACAAGTTCAACGGCGCCCGCAGAATACCCGCGATGGTCGTCCTAGGCTGCTTCGCCGTCACGCTCGTCGTTTTCGGCACGCTGGACAACGCACTGGCCTTCTTCATCGCCGCCCCGCTGCTCGGACTCGGGGCATACTGCTATCTCCCACTCATCGTCGCCCTCGTACCCCGCCTCGTGAGCAGTCGTGTACTCGGCGGCGCTGCAGGGATAACAAACGCCGTATGGCAAATCGGAAGCGTCTTGGTCCCCCTGGCCGTCGGTGCCGCCTTCACCGCCACCAACAATTCCTTCATGGTCGCCCTGATCACACTCGCTGTCGGCCCCTTCCTCGGCATGATCATCATGTACTTCGTCAACGAAAACCCCGACGACGTGGAAATCGGTGTACGCAACAGCGAAAAGCCCAACGCAAGTAACCTTCAAAGCCCTGTGGCCTAACTGCCTCGACTCCAGGCATCGCCTGCAAACCGACCAGAAGTAGGTGCAATGGCGACCCCGTCCCGGGCCGCACCAGGGGCAGCGAAAGTCATGCCCGTCCACCTTATGCAGGTCCAGCAGGGAGTGCTGCATGCAGGGCCCGGCTGTCCGTTCCGTCCGTCCGGGATACTTTCGTCCGGAGCGCGCCAGCCAGCGACGTGTTCCAGCGGTGCCAGCTTTCACGCGGGGTCAGGCCTAGGTAGTCCAGAATGTTGTCGGCTCCTATTGGCCTGGTCCCGCGGAAGCAGAAAGCCGATCTATTGAAACCGTTCCCCTAACCCTTGCCCCTGCATCATGTGCGGACTTTGAGCGATTAGGGGCGCACCCGAGGAGGCCGGAGTCCCGGCACTCCTGGGGATGCCGACAAAACACCTTTGGCCTGACAAAGCATCGGCCTGGCTGGCTTCCTCACGTAAGGAACGAGCCGACCTCATGCTCTTTGCCGAAGGATCTCGAAGTCATGTCGCGCTCAGCATCCCTATCCATGAAGACGTGTAGGCCAACCAGGCTTACCGGACGAACCAGGAGAGGCCCGCATAACCCAGTTCAAAGCCAGCGGAGGGCGAACCAGCCACGACCCTGAACCCGCTCCCCCACAACCAAACAGGCGACCCGCGGCCAGGCACACCCCACCGCCATCGTCAGCGGGACCTGGCCGAACAGAATGTACACACGTTAAAGCAAAAACCCCTCCGAAGAGGGGTCATGCCGTGCCCGAGGTGGGACTCGAACGCGATTCCCGCCCTAGCCATTGCTGGGATACCGCGGAAACATGCCGAATCCGGGCCAGTCCGGCGGCTGTACAGGCAGTTCGGGGTGGAAAGTGTGGACAATGTCCACAGCCACTTTTCGGTCCATGGCCACCCACGGAGACGCCCCTGATGGAGCAGCGGACTTGTGGTCGAACCCTTAGACCGCGGTCCACCGCACTGGAACTTACGACTCTGACCAGAGCAAGATTCCTGCATCGTTGGACTCCTTTCAGATATCCATAGCGGATTTGCCCCATCAGCACATGTCGGCTCAAACCGCCCGACTTCTCTGGCCAATTGGGTGTCCGCGAGAGGATATGCACGACCGATGCCACCACGACCACGGGCTCTCAAACTCAGTGCTTCACCCCAGTGGTCGTCCTGGCTAGAGCTTCCCGGCCATCACCAGCCCCTGCTCAAGCACTTTTGTAAGGATCTCCGGGGGCGTGCCTGTTGCTCTCGTCGTCGCAGTTCGATAACCAACTTGGTTCTTTCGAAGCGAGACGCCAGACTCCTCTTCCAGTGCCGCGCATGCAGCCTCCCACTCTGTCCATTCTGAGGCAAAGAGTGCCTCCAGATGGTCGCTCAAGATCGCAACATTGTCTGTAACCTGCTGGGAGGGAAAATCCACTTCGGGGAGGCCGAAGCACCTTAGGAGTTTCTGGTTTGCCGATATGTGGGCGGCCCGCTCCTCCTGAACCTTCTCCGCATTCTTTCCGTTCGCAATCGCCCGGCGCTCAAAGCCGTTGTCGCCGTCGAATATCGCGTACACCGGTATGCCGAGGCTCGTAAGTATGGCGTGGGCTAGTGGAATACTAGAGTTTCCCCTACCTCAACGACGGCAGCACCCCACGCTGCAAGGCTCCATACATGGGTTCGATCAGCAATACCTTCGAACACTGCAACCTCCGTAGTGCCCTCGACCAAAATAACGGCATTGGCAAACATAGCAAGGGGTAGTCGAGCAGACACTGTGCCGTCGAGCTGACGATTTACGGTGGCAGGCTTGACTATGCCTTCAAGCAATGATTTGACGATGGCGAGGCTGGACGCGTGGACGCTGACGGCACCATCCCCCTCAACGCTGCGCGTAAGACGACGGACTTGGGAGAATCGTTGTGCCTCAATAAACATGGGACTGTGGGTGGCGTAGGCCACTTGAATATTCTTGGATTCATCTTCCGCGAGGTCGCGAAGCACCTTGGCAAACGCTTGAGCTTGAACTGGATGCTGGTACAACTCAGGCTCTTCGATTGCCAGGCAAATAACGCCATTCGCAGACGCTGCCCCATGTTCAGCAAGCATCTGCAAAGCAGAAATGAGGAGCGTTCATTGGAAGCCATGGCCCTGCCGCTCCACCGGCGTCTCCAGCTTCCCGTCAAGGATTGATACATTAAACGTTGTGCGCGGCGCCTTCAGCTCAACTTCCGCTGGAGTGACCTTCAGTAGCCTGCCCGGACCTATACGTGGAGACCACCGAGTTGAGGCGCCCCGTCAGTTTCTCAAGTGGCTCTCGGAAACTCTTGGTGTAGATCTCCTGTTGAGCAATGCGGGTCTTCTCAACAATCTCCGCTATCTGAGAGTCAGCAGAAGTGCGATCGATCGTACGCTCAAGAATCCTACCAATAATGCTCGTCTTGACGTCCGACGATTCCTCCGAGGCACGGAGATCGGCCGTGATCAACACGAAGTCAAAGAGTCGCTGTCGCGGAACATCCAGTCAGCGCTACCGTTGCCGTCCCAGTCCCCCGGCGTCACCAAAGCATCCGCATCCAACACGACAGTGTTCCCGGGCCCCAAACCCTGTCCTTCCCAACCGGGCTTGCCCTCATAAACGATGACATGCCCTTCATCGGTGATCGTGACCAGATCGGAATAGACCACGCCACGGTCCCACCAGATCTGGATGGAGTTGTGCCAGGAATCATCCGCCTGCGCAGCGACCGCGGGCTGGGCCAACGTCAGCGCAACCACAGCAGAAACAATCATGATCAGACGGCGCACGATGGGCCCCCATTTCCGGCGCACCCCAGCGACACGCTCTTCCCGAGAGATTACTGAGACCCGCGTCGCCGCTGCAACACCTTGCCTGAAAATACTGACACCGGCCGCCGGAAGGGTATTCCGCTAAGCGGAGGCCCCGCGGTTCAAACGTTGCAGCGGTGATGGATCCGTGTACGCCTCAACGGCCGTGAGATCTTGTTGGCGTTTGGCGGCGCTATCCAATGATTTTGGATGTCGGGGTGTCCATCAGGAAGCGCCGGCCGGTGAAACTGCCGGTGCCGTTTCCCGGATACAGCCAGAGCTTTCCGTCGATGTCCTGCGCGATGACATCACCGTGGCCGTCCCGGTTGTGGTCACCTGGAGCGGCAAATTTCGTCATGACTTGCCAACCCCAGCCAATCCGCACCCGGTCCTGCCAGCCCCCGGATCCGTTTGCCGGGTAGAGCCAAAGGGAGCCGTTGACATCCCGGGCGATGACATCTGAGGCATCATCACCATTGAAATCATGGCCACTGAAAATAGTGTTCATGACGTTCCAACCCCAGCCGACCTGTGTGCGCCCAGGAAACCAGTGGCCATCCCCGTCACCTCGGTACAGCCACAAAACTCCGCTGCCATCTCTGGCGAGCACATCTGGGGCGCCGTCGCCGTCCCAGCCCCGGGTGATGTCAGCGCAGTCATGATGTTCCAGCCCCAGCCGATCTGGTTCCTTGATGTGCCGCCGCTCCAACCTGGCATCCGATGCAATCCACCATCACTGGCTCGATAGATCCAGTCCGCATAGCCGTCGCCGTCCCAGTCCCCCGGCATAAGTATGGCGTTGACATCTGGCCCAACGTAACCTCCTGCACACTCCGGCTGGGAGAAGCTGTTGTCGGCATAGACATAAGTGAATCCGTCGTTGCGAATAGTCACCATGTCTGCATAGATCTTGCCGTCATCCCAGAATTCCTGAATCGAGGTTGTGCCATAAGAAATCATCGGCGCGGGCAGGGCCGGCGAAGGCAATACTGCTCAGCAATGTGGCAGCAAGCATGAAAGCACCCAGACTCAGACGTCGCATTGCGTCCCCCAGACCGTGGCGCCGTACCCCAATGGCACAGGTTAAATGAGCATATACAACACCTTTCGGTGCCACAACGACAGAGCCAACTGCGTTCCGGGCCTCACCTAGACGTGGATGGAATCTCCCTCAACGGCCTTCGAGCGGTACGAGCTGAAGTGGATGGGGTAGCTGATCTTTGTCGTTTGAAAGTGTTTTTGGCGTCCTCTAGTAACCGTTTAGCCTTGCCAGCATAAGGATCGGCACTGTGAGCAGCACGCCCAGCTCCCATGCCCCGCGTATGACCCGGGGACTGATTGATGCTCTTTTGGAGGGCCGAGAATCTGCTCCGCAAGAGGACCGGGTCTGTTGCCGGTTGTGGGTTGCGGTGCCATGTGGCTGGCTTTTCCGCGGCGCTGACGAGGAGTTGGACCTGCCTGGAGTTGAGGATGACCGGGCGGGATCTGAGCCAGGAGATTAGTTGGTGGTCGGTGAGGACAACTGCGCCGATGCGTTGTTCCCTTATTGTCAAGGTCTTGGAGTTCCGGATGACGATGACGGCTGTCACTGGAACCGTGGCGCGTACCTATCGTCCGAGCAGCCCCGCTGTGCGGGTGGCTTCGTATCGTGCGTTTTGGAGGTGGCGTTGTTTTCTGCCTGCCACCATCATCACGTGACCTGCAACCCAAACACTCTGGCCACTGTGGTTCTTGGTATTGATGGTGAAGACACCTGAGGGGCCGATGAGGACATGGTAGATGTCGGCGGTTTTGGCGCCTACGGGAACTGCGTGCAGCACGGTCCAGTCCGGGCCAAGCGCAGTGAGGAGGTGTCCAATAGCGATTTCACCGAGAGCGCCCTTGTACCAAGAGCGGCTCCCGCCCGCCAATGGATCTACCCCGAATAGCCTCTGTACGAAGGGCCGGGGCCGCTGTTGTCCTTGCAACACCAACAAATGCTCGATCACCCCTTGCCCCGGCATCCGTTCTTTCAGACTCCAGGTCCCTATTCCCGGAACGCAACCGGAATGCGGGCGAGCGGGCCGGCGATCCGATGCAAGTGATTGATCGATAACGGTGCTTATGTGGAAATGCCGGTCCTAACGGCGCTGGAGCTCACCCTGTTTCATGATTTCGCAAGGCCGCTGTTCTCCCGCAAGCTGGACTTCTACCGGCTGGCGGTCCGGGTCCTTCATGCCGAAGCTTGTCAACTTTGCCCTGCTTCACGGACATCTACGTATGTCGCTTTCCTGACTACTATCGCCAGCCCTTGGGGCACGGTCGCGTCCTTCTTTCCAACGCGCCCAGTCTTCCGGGCGGACGGAGGGGCGGCCAAGCAGGTAGCCCTGGCCGGCATGCGCGCCCAACCGGGTGATCACGGCGAGCTGTGCCTCGGTTTCAATTCCCTCCGCCACGAGCCGTGCGTCAATGTCTGTCGCGAAGCTGACCATGGCCGCGCAGAGGGCCCGTAAGGTGGGGTTGGAGTCGATTCCGGCCGAGATCGTCCGGTCCAGCTTGATCACCTCCGGGTTAAGCATGGCGATATGGCGCAGAGACGAGAATCCGTCACAGGTGTCGTCGATTGCCAGCCGGAGCCCTTGTTCCCGAAGCGGCGCCAGTGCCGCCTTCAGATCTGCATAATTTGCAACGACTGAGTGCTCGGTCAATTCCACGACGATCCTTTCGGGTTGGATGCGCGAACCCTTAATAGCTTCGCCGAGACGGGGATCAAGGCAAGCCAAGGGAGATAGATTTACCCCGATGTAAAGGTGTTCTGGAAGATCCGCCGCGGCCCGCAGAGCAGTTTCCAGGGCGAGGAATTCGAGATCCGCGCCCCTACCGACTGATTCGGCTTCCCGGAACCATTGGTCCGGAGACCTGAGGGGGGAGCTTACAAAGCGGGTAAGTGCCTCAACCCCCACGACCTTCCCGGTGGCCAGGTCGCGGATCGGCTGGAACGCGGTCATCAGAGCCCGGATAGTAAAGAGTCGCTCAAGACGCGCTTGGATTTCAGGTGCTTCCTGACTCGTCTCCTTATCGCTTATGGACCGGCCAGGCCCTTTGGAGTCATCCCGCATGCGGTCGTGCCGCCGGACCAGGGCCCACGAACCGCCGAGCACGATCGGGCACAGGAGGACGAAGACAAGAGTTGCCACATTTGTCAGGATTTCTGATCCGCCTCCGGCTTCGAATCCGAGCAGGTGCGGCAGGAGAACCAACGAGGACGCCAGCAGATCAAGGAAAAGTGCGACCAACCACCATCGCAAGAGGGATCCTGCGCTCACAGCCGGCTGTTTCGGTATCATTTCCCTATGTCTTCTCCCAAAGAGGCCGAAGATGACCTCTTGCTCGAGCGGCAGCTTTGCTTTGCACTCACGGTGGCTTCGCGCACGGTCATCGGCGCCTACCGGCCCGTGCTGCAGGAACTCGATCTGACTCATCCGCAGTACCTCGTGATGCTGGCACTCTGGGAGCGAAGCCCCCGCTCCGTCAAGGACATCAGCGCCGAACTCCTGCTCGGCCCGGCCACCCTATCCCCACTGCTCAAATGCTTGGAGGCTTCCGGCTATCTCACGCGCAAGCGACTGCCAAACGACGAACGCTCCCTCGCCGTAAGCTTGACGCCGGCTGGAACCGCCCTTCGAGCCAAAGCGCTGGCCGTTCCCGCCACCATGCTCGACAAACTGGGCCTCAGCCGCGAAGAAGCCCAGGAACTTCACCACGCCATGTGCCGGCTCGCCCGCGCAGCACAGACCGACCCCAATGGCGCGGCGTCGGAAACCGGAGGATAGTTATCCCGACCGCCGGCTCTCCGCCTCGAAACCGGCCGGCCAGTCGTCTACGCGGATGCGCTTCAGTTCCATCACCTCACCGGTCACCGCCCACTCATCCAACCCCAGGCGCGCCAACGGCTCGAGGAGATCGATCCGTGGATGGCTGCCATCCAGGACACCGGAATCCACTGCGGCATGGGTGACTTGCCCGAAGACCAAAACGCAATCGCCAATCGCCGTCGTACTGTGAAGCCTGCACTCCAAGGACACCGGCGACTCAGCAACCCGGGGCGCCGCGACCGTGCGCCCCTCTTCCCTTGTCACTCCGACGGCATCGAATTCGCTCACGTCCGGGGGGAAGTTCGTACCGGTCGCATTGACCTCGGCCATGAGGCCGGCCGGCGCCAGGTTCACCACAAACTCCCCTGACAAGCGGATATTCCGCAGCGAGTCTTTTTCGCCGACCGATGTGAATTGAACGACGGGCGGATTCACCGATGCCACCGTAAAGAAAGAATGCGGGGCAAGGTTGTCAACGCCACCGGGCGACCTGCTGGAGACCCATGCGATGGGGCGCGGAACGACCACCGCCGTCAGCAGTTGGTAGAAGTCGCGTGATGACAACTCAGCGGGGTCAAAGTCATGTCGCATGGTCCAGCCTAGGCAGATGAGCAGCTTGGGCGTCCCGTCCGAAGCGGATTGGGGGAGGCCTCTTCGGACGGAACCTGAACAACGTAGCAGAGAGATAGTGCACGAACAATTCGCACTCTAATTACTACCCTGAAGGACACGCGGGACGGTGCAGCCCTATCCCTCGGTGCTTTGGTAAGCCAACGCATTACATGCAGCGGCCGCTGCCCGCGCCACAATGGGTCCGAGCCGAGGCGCATCCGCGGGCGTAACCCGCTGTGTGGGGAACCCGAGGCCGAGCACGCCGGCCAAGCGACCAGCATGGTCGAAAACCGGCGCGGCCACGGAACCCACGTCTTCGTTGCGTTCCCCGAAGGCGGCGAAGAAGCCCTGCTTCCTGGCTTCCTCAGCCTGCACTCGGAGAACGTCGAGGGTGACCGGAGTCGCGGAGGTGAAGGGGCTCAACTCCGGCTCCGACAAGGAGTTCCATGCGTCGGGATCGTACGCCAGGAAGATCTTGCCCGGGGCGCCTGCGTGGAGCGGCATCACCATTCCCACCATGAAGGGGCGCATAACTACATGGCGGGTCTCTGCGACCGCAACCACCGTACGGAACGCGCCGTCCCTGACGTAGAGGCAGGCGGTTTCTCCGGTCTCGTCTCGCAACTGCTGCAGCACGGGCTTGACTAGTTTGACGAGGTCCAGGCCCAGCGTTCCCGGCGCCGCCCAGCGGACCATGCCGATCCCAATGCGGTACCGGTCCCCCTCGCGGTCGAGGAACCCTTCCCGAACCATGTTCTGGACCAGCCGCTGGCACGTACTGGAGGGTAGTCCGGTCCTCCGGATGATCTGCTGGAGGATTGGCTCGGGGTCTGCGACGGAGAAGCAATTCAAGATCTCCGCGACTTTATGCAGCACCAAGAGAGGTGAAGAAGTCGAACTCTGTTCGGATGCCATGAAGGTCCTTTCTACCCGGAATCCCCATCCTGCGCGGGTTCCATCTTAGGTCCGCCGGACCGTTCAAAGATGTGTGACCCATTTGACATCCGCGTGAGAAACCCACATTATGGGACGGCAACCCGCATCGTGGGGTTATCTGTAAGCACAACGTCGTGGAGAAAAACGATGACCATTCCTGAAGTAACCTGTGAAGCCGCCGCCGAGCCCAAGCGCCCCGGCGCCTCGCGCATCGGCCTGATCGTCCCGAGCTCGAACACCACCATGGAGACCGAGCTTCCTGAGCTCTTCCGCCGCCAGTCCCAAGCCACGGGACACAAGTACACGTTCCACTCGGCACGGGCCGGCATGAAGAACGTCAATCGCGAAGAATTGCTGGCGATGGTGGGCAAGGCTGCCGACTGCGCCCAGGCAGTGTCGGACGCCGACGTGGACGTGATCGCCTACGCCTGCCTCGTGGCAGTAATGGCCCAAGGTCCCGGTGCCCACGCCAAGTCAGAAGAAGTCATCGCCGCTGCAGCAGCGGAGAACGGCCACCCCGCGCCGGTCACCAGCAGCGCAGGAGCCTTGGTTCGCACCTTGCAGGCCATGGGCGTACGCAAGGTCGCCATGATCACGCCCTACATGAAGCCGCTGACGCAGATGGTGGTGGAGTACATCGAAGGAGCGGGCATCACCGTGCTGGACGCAACCAGCCTCGAGGTAGCCGACAACCTTGCCGTGGGCTGCCTGGATCCGCAGAACCTGCCCGGCATTGCGCGAAACCTCAAGCGGGAAGGCGCGGAAGCGATTGTCCTCTCCGCCTGCGTCCAGATGCCCTCGCTTCCGGCGGTTCAGGCTGTCGAGGATGAGCTTGGCTTGCCGGTCATTACCGCAGCCACGGCTACTACATTCGAAATCCTCAAGTCCCTCGGGCATGTTCCCGCCATTACGGGAGCCGGCAGCCTGCTCTCGGGAGCACGCACCCTGACCGGCGCCACCATCTAAAGAGCCCATGGTCATGTCCCTCTCACTCATCGCGTTCTTTATCCTCGTTGCAGCCTTTGCCGTTGGCTCATTCACGAGGATCAACGCCGGACTCATCGCCCTGGTTGCGGCGTTCGGCGTGGGCACCCTCCTGGTGGGGATGCCGGTCAAGGATGTCATCGGACAATTCCCTGCCGGCCTCTTCTTCATCCTCGTTGGCGCCACCCTGCTGTTTGGCATCGTGCGGATTACCGGCACGATCGACCTGCTGGCCTACTGGGCCGAGCGCCTCGCCGGTGACCGCAAGGCCCTTGTTCCCATTCTGATGTTCCTCCTGACGGCGGCACTTGCCTCGGCCGGAGCTTTCACTCCGGCCGCCGTCGCAATCGTCGCGCCGGTAGCCCTGGCACTTGGGGTCCGGTTCGGCATCAGCACCCTGGCCATGGGCCTGGTCATAGTCCAGGGCGCGAACGCAGGCGCCTTTTCCCCGGTAAACCCCTTCGGCGTCCTCGCCAACGTCATGCTCGATGATGCCGGCGCCTCCGATGATTCGCTGAAACTGTACATTTACTGCTTCATCTTCAACGCCGTCCTCGCCTTCCTTGCCTACGTGCTGGTGCAGTGGTTCATGAAGCGTCGCGCCGCTGCGAAGACACCGGAAACGGGAAATAACGACGGCGGAGACTCCGCCTATCCGGCGGCCGGCACCCAGGCGGGCCAGCAGGGATCGTCACTGCTCACGAAGTCCGCCCCGGCACAGGCTGCCATCGAACCCGGCGTGCGCCAAGCCCCCGAAAAGGTGGAGGCGACGCCCATCCGGATCCTGACCCTGATCGGCTTGGGAGGACTGCTGGTGTTGACCACCGTCCTGGGCATCGACGTTGGCGTGGCCTCGCTCGTCGTGGCCCTGGTGCTGGTCTGCGTGAAGCCGGGCATCCAGAAGCCGGCGGTTGAAGGCATGCCCTGGTCGGCCATCATCCTGGTCACCGGCATCGTCACATATGTGGGAATGCTCGAAGAAATGGGCGCCTTGAAGGAACTCGAGGCGGGCATTGCAGGCTTGGGCGACAGCTCCCTCGCCGCCCTGATCGCCAGCTACGTCGTCGCCGTCGTCTCCGCGTTCGCATCCACTACCGGCACGCTGGGAGTGGTCAGCCCGATCATCAACCCCATCGCGATGGACCCGGCGCTCTCCCCCATCGGAGTAGTCACGGCCATAGCCATCAGCTCCTCCGTGGTGGATGTGAGCCCGATGTCCACCAGCGGAGCCCTGCTCATGGCCAGCGCGCAGCCGAAGGATGAACGCGTATTCTTCCGGGCCCTGCTTGTGTGGGCGATCGTCATGATCGGCATTGTGCCGATGCTTGCGTGGCTCATCTTTGTCCAGCTGGGCCTGGGCTAATCCAACAAGCCCGCTGCGGGGCGCCCGGGACCATACGGACGCCCCACAGCGGTTTCACTTTTAAGGGATTTCAGCCCGCCGCAGAGACGGGCCTGGCTGAGACCCGGAAGCCTTCCAAAACATCCCTGCTCGCCGTCACTGCACCGAAGCCCCCGGCCACCGAGCGCACGGTGTTGTTGTGGGCCGTTTCCGAATAGTCTCCGCAGCAGTCGTCCACGAGGGTGACCAGGAAGTCGAGGCAGGTCGCGTCCCGCAGCGAGGTCTCCACGCAAATGCTGGTAGCGACGCCGCAGAAGAAGACCGATGTGCGGCCGAGGGATCGCAGGAGTTCTTCCAGGCCGGTTTTGACGAAAGAGCTGTAGCGCGCCTTGGAAAGCACATGGTCTCCCGGCTGCGGTTCCAGCGTGTAGAACTCCGCCCCCCAGCTTCCAGGCAGGCAGGACTGCGAATCGCGCGCTTCCAAGTGGCGCCCACGCCACTCTTCCGTGTCGCTCTGCGGATCATGGAGGTTCTGCATAAAGATCACCGGGACACCGAGGTCCCGGCCCTCCTGGATGAACGGTTCGAGGCGCCCGACCGCAGCCTGCACCCTGGCAACATCTTTTCCCCGCTGCCCTTGGTAGCCACCGCTGTGGCAAAAGTCATTTTGAATGTCGACGACGACGATAGCCGCCTTTGTTGCATCGAGTCGATTCACAAGAACCCCTCAGTTTGGCTTAATGGTTTGACCATACTATTGACATGCCGAAGTGATGTAAATTACCGTCCTTCAACGGGCACTTGTTTTTGTGACCTGAACAACGTGGTTCGCCCAACTCCGCCCTCTGTTGCGTTGCGTCGAACCCGTTCCGCAGCTATCCGAACTTAGAGGAGCTTCATGTTTTCTTGGATCCCGGCCAGGAAGAAATCTGGTCCCCCGCGCCGCCTCCCCCTTCTGGCATCAATGGCGGCCATGTCAGCGCTGGCACTGACGGCCTGCGGCGGTGGTGCCAACGGTGCACCCGCCTCCGACGGTGGTCCGACCCAGATCAGGGTCATCGAGTCGAACAAGCAGGACCCCACAGAGCTTGGGGCGGAAGCCGGCGACTTCATGAACATATGGCCAGAATGCTCGCCCGAGGTGAAGGTGGACCTTACGGCCGGCGAGAAGGTGGCAGAAGCCTTGGCCGCCAAGAGCGCCGACATCGGTATCACTTCCCCCAACCGCGTCATCGGCGCCGTATCCCAAGGACTCAAGGGCAAGATCATCGGCGCATCCATGCCCGTGTGGGACCAGTACGTCGTGGTCCGGAAGGACAGCAAAGCCACCTCGTTCGCGGACCTGAAGGGCTCCACGTTCGCCATCAGCAGCTTCGGCTCCGCCGGTGACTACGCAACCCAGAAGATCGCCCACGAGGAAGGCTGGGGTCCCAACGATTTCAAGACCGTCACCATGGGCAGCCTCGACGGCATCATGGCCGGGCTCAAGAGCGGAACGGCAGACGCTTTCCTCTGGAGCGCACAGGCAGCATTCGGCCTCGAGATCGAGGGCTCCGCCAAGGTTTTGGGCAGCGTCAAGGACCTCGTTGGACCAAACGCCATGACCGTGGTCTTCGCTACAGACGAGATCATCGAAAAGAACCCCGCAGCGGTAAAGTCCTTCGCAGAGTGCTACTACAAGGCCACCGAGGCCATGATGGAAGACTCCGCCCTGGCTACGAAGATGCTGGTCGAAGACTGGGGCATGAGCCCCGAGCTGGCGGCCCGGATCATCGAGCACGAAATTCCGCTGAGCTCAAGGGACGGCGAATTGACCCCGGAGCAGTTGCAGGGGCTCCTTGAAGCTACGCAGTTCACCATCAAGTCCGCCAAGTCGCTCACGATCGACGACGTCAAGGGCATGTACAAGCATTGGAAGAGCCTGTGATGGCCGCCCGACACGGGGCACGGAGCTGACCCAATGCAAACCAACCTTTCAGCACCTCCCCGCCAGCAAATGCGATTGTCCGCCCCCAAGCTGCTAAGGAACTCCAACGTAAAAGTCCAAGCGCGCTTCGGCAGGGTAGCCGTCATCGCCGCCGTGATCATCGCCTGGGAACTCCTCACGAGGCTCGGATTGATCGACATCGACTTCGTGTCCACTCCGCTGGCCGTCGCCGTCGCCTTCGTAGAGATGCTGGGCACCCGCGAAGTCATGACGGCGCTGGGCAGCACGGGTGGAAACATCCTCATGGCCTTCGTCATCGGCACCGCCGTGGGAATCGTCGTCGGAACCGTGATGGGGCTGTCCAAGACCCTTTGGCAGGCCTACTCGGCCCCGCTGCTGTTCCTGATGTCGACACCGAAGTCCATCTTCCTGCCCATCTTCATCCTCCTGTGCGGCATCGGTTCCACGTCCGCCGTCGTATTTGGAGCCTTCGAAGCGGCAGTGTTCGTCACCATCAACGTGGCCGCCGGCATGGCGCTCGTCGAGGAGCGCCACATGAAAGTGGCTCGGGCCTTCAAGGCATCCTGGGGGCAGACCATCCTCACCGTTGTACTCCCCTCCGCCCTGCCGGGCATCTTCACGGCACTGTGGTTCGGAATCCGCCACGCGTTCATCGGGGTCCTCATCGCAGAACTGTGGGCTTCCTCGGACGGTGTGGGTGGCTTGATCCGGGTCTACGCCGAACAACTGCACACGGACAAGACCCTTGCGCTAATGCTGGCAGTCACCATCCTCGCAGTCGTTGCGGGGACCATCTGGAATCACTTAGAAACACGGCTGACCAAGTGGCGGCAGACTTCCGCCGCCGGGGCCGCTACAACCACCGCGACAAGTTAGGTAAACAGCAATGCGAATGTCCATCAATGATGTTTCGGTCACGTTCACGCGTGCCGGAACGACGGTCGAAGCACTCAAAGATATTAACTTGTCGCTGCACGAGGGTGAATTCGTAGCCCTTCTTGGTCCGAGCGGCTGCGGCAAGTCAACGCTGCTGACCTGCATGGGAGGGCTCATGACTCCCACGAAGGGCCAGATCACGGTGGGCGACTCAGTGGTGAAGGAACCGGACCCCCGCAGGGCAGCTTTCGTCTTCCAGGACTACTCCCTGCTGCCGTGGAAGAACATCCTGGACAACGTCGGCGTCGGATTGCGGTTCGCGGGAGTCGGCAAGCAGGAACGGCACCAACGCAGCCAGGAACTGCTGGACATGATGGGGTTGTCCCAGTGGGCTGATTCCCACCCGGGCCAGCTGTCCGGTGGCATGCAGCAGCGCGTGGCGGTGGCCAGGGCCTTGGCGATGGACCCGTCGATCCTGCTCATGGACGAGCCGTTCGGTGCACTGGACGAACAGACGCGTCGTTCGCTCGGCGAAAGCATTTCCACGGTCCTGACGGAAAACAAGCAGACGGTTGTCCTTGTGACCCACAGCCTGGATGAGGCCATTTACTGGGCCGACCGCGTGATCGTCATGTCCGCCCGTCCGGGCAAGGTCATGGCCGAAGTCAAGATCGAGCACATGCGTCCGCGCCCGCTCGACTTCATTGCCACGGAGGAGTTTGCGCAACTGCGTTCACAGCTCTTCCTGATGCTGAACGAAGCCATGGGCAACGGCCCCCACGCCAACCCCTTGGAAAAGCAGAGAGCATAGGGAAATCAATGAAGCAACACAAAAATTCCCCGCTGGTATGGCCCCTGCGGGTGCTCGGACTTGGCGTTTTGTTAGGTATCTGGGCTTACGGTAACGGTCCCGGCGGGATCTCCCCGCTGGTTCTGCCCACCATCCCCAGGGTCATGGAAGCCCTTGGCGAAGCACTTGCGCAGCCGGTGACCTACGAAGCCGCGTTCATCACGTTCGGTGAAATCCTGGCTGCTTTCATCATCGCATCGGTGTTCGGCCTCGCCGCGGGCTTCTGGGCAGCGAGGACGCCGGTTAGGACCCAGGTCTTCCAGTCGATTTTCGTTTGGGGCTACCTCGCTCCGCTGATCCTCTTCTACCCCCTCTTCATCCTGTCCTTCGGCACGGGAGTCGGGTCGAAGATCGGTTATGGGGCGGTCAGTGCGTTCTTCCCGATCGCCTACAACTCGCTGCGGGCCTTCGCTACGGTGAAGCCCACCATGCTGACGGTAGCCAGGGCGTTCGGGGCCAGCTCATTCCAGACCGACTTCCTTATTAAGCTGCCGAGTGCTTTGCCACTGATCAGCTCCGGTGTCCGCATCGGCGCCGGCGCGTCAATGATCACCGTCATCTTCGCCGAGATGTTGGCCTCCACTGCCGGGCTTGGTTATCAACTCGCGTTGAACAGCCAGACCTTCGCAGCTCCCCAGGCGTTCGCCATGATCATTCTCCTCATGGTCCTGGTGGGCATATTGCAGGGATTGGTCAACCTTTTGCTGACGCCCAAGTCCGAACGGGGCAAGTCCCTCAACGCTGCCCACTGAGCAAAGCGCACCATGACCGAAACCCAAATCCAGCCCACCCAGCGCACATCGGCGGGGACGGCGGCCAGATGGATCATCCTCTTCTCCGTTACCACGGGCACCTTCATGGCCAACATTGACGCCACAGCCGTAGTGGTGGCCCTGCCGATGATGGCCAAGGAATTCGGGGTTGATATCGACTCCCTCCAATGGGTGTTGTCCGCCTACCTGCTGACCATTACGGCTGTAGTTCCATTCCTGGGCAAACTGTCGGATGCCATTGGCGGAAAGCGGATCCTCAGCAGCGGCTTGCTGGCTTTCGTCGTTGCGTCGCTCGCAGTGGGCCTGGCACCGGCCCTTCCGGTCATGATTGCGTTCCGCGTGCTCCAGGGAATCGGCGCGGGAATGTTCATGGCGACCGTCACGCCCTTGGCCTTGGCAACGTTCCCGGTAGACCGAAGGGGCCGGATCCTGGGGATCATCGGCAGCATGGTGGCGGCAGGGACGTTGCTGGGGCCGGCCTTGGGCGGCCTCCTTACAGGGGCGTTTGGCTGGCGTTCGATTTTCCTGATCAATGTCCCCGTGGGCCTGATCGGTGCGATCGGCGTGATGGCCCTCGTCCCCAAGGACTCAAAGAAGGGGGCAAGGGCACCCCGGCTGGACGTCCCCGGTTTCACGTTGTTCATCGTGTTCACGTCGAGCCTGCTGCTCGGGCTCGGCTTCGCACCCCGACTCGGATGGTCGCATGAAGTGGTCATTGGACTGTTGGGAACGGCGGTTGCGGCTTGCGGGCTTTTTGTCCTGCGTGAGCTCAAGACCGCCGTTCCCCTCATCAACCTCCGCCACTTCCGCAGGCGTGTCTACGGCTGGGGAACACTGGCCGCGTTCCTTTCCTACGTACTCCTGCTGTTTCCCGCATTCCTGTTCCCCCTGTACATGCATGAGGTCCTGGGGTGGTCGATCGGCCTGACGGGCTTGATGATGACGTGCCAGGCCGTTGCAATGCTTCTGGTGTCGCCCCTTTCCGGTTGGTGGAGCGACCGCGTCGGTTCCCGGCGTCCTGCACTCGTGGCTTTGTCCGTGATGATTGCCACGTTCGCTGGGGCGTCGTTCCTCAGGGAGTCATCGCCGTCGTGGTTGGTTGCCGCCCTGCTGGCACTCATCGGCGCGAGCGTCGGGCTCTTCAGCCCGCCGAACAGTTCGGCCGTGATGGGTGACCTGGGGCAGGACCAGGCCGGAGTAGCCAACGGCACCATTGCGACCCTTCGAAATCTGGGAAGGGCCATTGGCGTGACGCTCACCGTGTTGCTCTACCAGCTGTTCGCCGGCTCCCCCGCGACAGCCGGGATTTCCCCCGACCATTTCCTTGCCGGCTTTCAAGGCGTCCTGCTGGTCGGCGCCGCGCTTGCCGCCGTCGCCTTCCTTGCAGTGGTGCTGATGTACGGCAGGCGAGGCCGCACCTCAAAAGATATGTAAGACCACGTTCGCCCCAACAACCACGTAGAGGAGTTACATGCCCATGGGAAATTTTGCACCTCCCGCCATCACAAGGAGCCTCCGAACAGCCGCCGCAGGTGCAGCCTTCATACTGCTTCTAAGCGGCTGCGGTGGTTCCGCGGGTGCCGACGACGCGGGGACCAATGAAATCCGCGTCATCCAGTCGAACAAGCACGATCCCACGGAGCTCGGCGCGGAAGCCGGCGACTTCCTTGGTATCTGGCCTGAATGCGATCCACAGATGAAAGTCAGCCTCACCGCTGGCGAAAAGACCGCCGAGGCCGTAGCGGCGGGCAGCGCAGACATCGGAATCACCTCGCCCAACCGGGTCATCGGCGCCATTTCCCAAGGCCTGGACGCGTCCATCATCGGCGCTTCGATGTCGGTATTCGACGAATACCTCGTTGTCAGGCCGGACAGCACCGCCAAGTCCTTTGCCGACCTGAAGGGCAAGACTTTTGCGATCAGCAGTTTCGGCTCGGCAGGTGACTATGCCACCCAGAAACTCGCCCAGCAAGCAGGATGGAGCGACACAGACTTCAAGAAGGTGACCATGGGGAGCCTTGACGGCATCCAGGCTGGACTGAAAAGCGGAACCGTGGACGCGTTCCTTTGGGGCGGACACGCCGCTTTCGGGCTCGAGCAGGCCGGCAACGCCAAAGTCCTGGAGAACGTGCGCGAACTCATCGGGCCGAACGCCATGACTGTGGTCTTCGCAAGCAACAAGATCATCAAAGAACGCCCCGAAGACGTCAAGGCCTTTGCCGAGTGCTATTACAAGGCTTCCGGCCGGATCATGGATGACGAAAGCCTGGCGACGAAGATGATGGCGGACGAGTGGGGCATGGACCCCAAGCTGGCCGCGCGGATCATCAAAGAAGAGATTCCCATGAGCTCCCGGGACGGAAAGCTCACCGAGGACCAGCTGAAAGGGATCCTCGAAGCCACCCACTTCACCATCAAGTCGGCCGCTTCCCTGACGCTCGACGACGTCAAGAAAATCTACAAGCCCTGGCAGGAGCTGTGACGGGCCCCTGTTTGAAGACGGACCCTGCCCCACCCGCGAAAGGACAAACATTGGCTGAGTTCTTCGGCTCCATCACCGCTGCGGCAGTCCAGGCCTCCCCCGTATTCCTCGACCTGCAAAGGAGCACCGCGAAGGCCTGCGAACTTATCCGGGAGGCCGGTTCAAAGGGAGCGAAGTTCATCGTCTTTCCCGAAGGGTTCCTGCCCGGCCACCCTACGTGGTTCCACTTCCAACCAGTCAGCAACCCCCTCTCCAATGAACTGAACCTGAGGCTGTTCAAGAACGCCATCAGGGTGCCGGGGCCCGAAACCGACGCGATCGGCGAGGCGGCCAGGGATGCGGGAGCATACGTGGTGATGGGAGCGTGTGAACGGGCCTCGAATGCACCGGGCTCCCTCATCAACTCCCAACTCTTTTTTGGCCCGGACGGGCACTTCCTGGGCAAGCACCAAAAGCTTCAGCCAACAGCCGGCGAGCGCATAGTGCACTGGGGAGGATGGGGAGACACTCTGCGGCCGTTCGACACCGAATACGGACCCGCCAGCGCCCTGGTCTGCGGCGAGAATTCCAACCCCCTGGAAATCTTTGCCCTGACCGCCGCCGGAACGAGGCTGCACGGAATGAGCTGGCCACCGCATTTCCGTTCGGCTGCGGACGGGACATCACTCATGCCGCAGACTTCGCTGCTGGCGGCACAGAACTTCGCGCTGATGTCCAAAGCTTTCGTGATCAGCGCCTGCGGCGTTGCCCACCCGGGCTATGCGGAAGAGCTGGGGCTGACAGCGGAGGCTGCTGAGAGAATCGCATCAGGAGCGGGCCAGGGAGGCTCAGCCATCATCGGCCCCGACACACGGATCCTTGCCGGCCCCCTCAACGGCACCACGGAAGGGATTCTCTACGCGGAGTTGGACTTCGACCAGTGGGCCCGCCAGAAGATCGCGCAGGACTTCGCCGGCCACTACAACCGCAATGACATATTCCAGCTGAGGATCAACCGCAGGCCCCCGACGGATTACGTCACCGCGGATAACACCGCGACGGCGGAGCAGCTCATGGAACGGTCGGTGCCCCCTGAAGAGTGCGCGACGAACGATGTCTTCGCGCCGGATCTGATCAATCCCTGATATCCGCTCTCGTCAACAGAACAACCCCGCCAGGGCCTGACTCCGTGTCAGGCCCTGGCTGTTGTCCGGCAGGGTTTGGCCGTACAGCCGGGCGGGCTCGTGATCAGGAAATTCCATGGACCCGTCATTGACACGGCAAGCGGAACAACGGCATTATGGTTAGACCATTAGCAGGAGGATCCAATGGTCAAGATTTCTTATGTAAGCGCCGACGGCGCAATCGATGTTGTGGACGCCGAGGTCGGCGACTCGGTGATGTCAGCGGCTCTCCGCAACGGAGTGTCAGGCATCATCGGCGAGTGCGGCGGGAACAACTCCTGCGCCACTTGCCACGTGTGGGTCCGTGAGGAGTTCCGGGAGACAGTGGGCACGCCCGGCGAGATCGAGGCCGATCTCATAGACATGGGTGTTTCCGAGCCGCGGGACTGCAGCCGCCTTGGCTGCCAGATCGTGCTCGAAGAGCAGCTCGACGGTTTGGTGGTCGACCTTCCGCCGACCCAGCCCTAGTTTCCCGTCCCGCTAGAGGCACAGCCGGAAGCGGGACAAAAGCAAGCATTTTCCACCCCGCTCAGGACGAGCTCAGGACGAAAGGATCCTTCGCATGTTGCGTACGGACATCAACGAATTGCTGGCCCAGACAGGCCCAGGCACTCCCATGGGTGACCTCTTCCGGCGTTACTGGCAGCCTGTGCTGCTGGCCGAGGAACTCCCGGAAAACGACTGCCCCCCGGTTCGCGTCAAGGTGCTGTCCGAGCGCCTCATCGCTTTCCGCGATTCCGAGGGCCGTTACGGCCTGATGGACGAGTTCTGCGCCCACCGCGGCGTGTCGCTGTGGTTCGGCCGCAACGAGGAAAACGGCCTCCGCTGCCCTTACCATGGCTGGAAGTACGACGTCACCGGCCAGGCCGTGGAGGTTCCCAGTGAGCCGGCCACCAGCAACTTCTGCGCCAACGTCAAGCTCAAGGCCTACCCCATGGTCAAGCGCGGGGACGTATTGTTCGCCTACCTGGGCGACCCCGCGGCCCAGCCCCCGCTGCCGGAGTGGGAAGCGTACACCGTACCGGAGGGCCAGGTTTTCACCTCCAAGCGACTCCAGGAATGCAACTGGCTGCAGGCACTTGAGGGCGGCATCGACTCCAGCCATGTCACCTTCCTGCATGGCGGCAACCTGGAAAGCGACCCGCTGTTCAAAGGATCCAAGGGGAATGAATACAACAAGGGCGATTTGAAGCCGTTCTTCGAAGTGGTGGACTACGAAGGCGGATTGTTGATCGGCGCGCGCCGCAATGCCGAGGAAGGCAAGTACTACTGGCGCGTGACGCCGTGGGTCCTGCCCAACTTCACCATGGTTCCGCCGCGCGGAGACCACCCCGTCCACGGCCACTTCTGGGTCCCCATCGACGACGAGAACTGCTGGGCGTACAGCTTCGATTACCACCCCACCCGTCAGCTTACGGAAGCCGAGGTCGCTGCGATGCGCGCCGGCAAGGGCGTCCACAGTGCAAACGATGCTTCTTACCGCCCACTGGCGAACAAGGACAACGACTACCTGATGGACCGCGAGTCCCAGAAGCGTGGAGAGAACTACTCGGGCATCGAGGGAATCGCCCTTCAGGACTCCTCGCTCCAGGAATCGATGGGCCCGCTTGTGGACCGGACGAAGGAACGCCTGGTGGCCACCGACGCCGGCATCATCAAGGCCCGGCAGAAGCTCTACAAGGCTGTAAAAGCCCTGCAGGACGGCGTCGAACCCACCGGCAACAGGCCCAGCGACCAAAAGGTCCGTTCGGTTGCGATCGTGCTCCCCGCCGACCAAGCCTTCGTTGAGGGCATCGGCGAGGCCATGATCGCAGAACCGGCCAAGCCGCACACCTCGGTCTGAGCCATGTCCGATCACGATCACGAACACTCAAGTGCTCCACGTTCGGTGCCCGCGGGTCCGAGCTCATGCGCCCGGGCCGCGACCACCAAGGAAGCGGCATTCCGGATCGACTACCCGTTGTCGGCCGCACGGAACACCCGTGTTGTCGCTTTCGACCACGAGGCCGAGTGCATCATCCGTTCCGCAGCCTTGCTCGACTGGGGCCAGGCCCGATTCTTCTCCGTTTCCGGCCCCGGCGGGGTGCTGTCGGAGATCGGAGCCTCGGATGTGTCCCTGGGAGAGGTAATGACCGACACCAACACGGTGATCATGGTCTCTACGTCCGGCGAGAACGGGGCGGCGGTTGCCGCCGTCGGGAGCCTCGCCCGTGAGCGCGGCATCATGACCGCCGGGTTGGTTGTCACACCCGGCGCGCTCACCAGTGATGCGCTCTTCCACCTCCGGCCCCACGCCAGGATCCTGCTGGTACCCGCCGAAGAAGACGATCTTATTGAGCTGCTGAGGGCTACGCGCGCATGAGCACCATGACCATTCCCAAGCTCCGCGAAATGAAGAAGGATGGCACGAAGAGCGCTTGCATTGTCGCTTGGGACTACCAGATGGCTCGGATCGCAGACCGTGCGGGTGCGGACATCGTCTCGGTTGGCGACTCAGTGGGCGTCAATCTCTGGGGGCACTCCCATCCGCTGGAGATCACCATGGAGGAAATCCTGGTTGCGGCGAAGGCAGTGCGCCGCGGCGTGGAGTCCGCACTCCTCAGTTGCGACTTCCCGTTCGGTCCCCTCCAAGAGGGGGCCAGGGAGGCAGTCGGCGCGGCTATCCGATTGGCCAAGGAAGCGGGCGTGGACATGGTGAAGCTCGACGGCGCCGCCGATTTCCCCGAAGCAGTGGAGGCCGTCACCCGTGCCGGCGTCCCCGTTTTCGCGCAGTTCGGCATCACCCCGCAAACAGCCCTTAAATACGGTGTTGCGTATTCGCAGGCCGAAGGAGCGGTTGTTCCGGAGGAAATGGTGGAGCAGTTCGTCGCCGAAGCCAAACGACTCGAGTCCGCAGGCGCCGTCGCCCTCAACTTCACCAACTCCGGCCCGGTGGTGGGGCCGGCCGTGGTGGAGGCGGTCTCCATCCCCGTGCTGGGCGGCTTCGGCGGCGGTCCGTGGTTGGACGGCCGGATCAGGATGTCGACGGCGGCAATCGGCTACAGCGCCAAGTGGATCGATGCCGAACCCACTACCTACGCCAATGTGGGGCGCATCGCCTTTGACGCCCTGACCGAGTGCATCGCAGATATTCGCGGGGAGAAGCACCTCCGCGGCCAAGGTTAAGAGGAGACATCATGCCCGTTGTCGAAATTGACGGAATCCCAACCAATTACCAGGCAGTGGGCGATGGCCCTCCGTTGCTCATGTTCAGCCCGGGCGGGTTCGACTCCACGCTGGAAAACTGGATCACTTTCGGACGGTACCGGGAGCTCGGTTTCGTCGAAGCCTTCAAGAGCAAGTACACGTGCATTGTTTTCGACCGGCGTGAGTCCGGCCAGTCCGGCGGTCGCCTGGAGCGCCTCGCGTGGGACCGCTACGTAACCCAGGCGCTGGGACTGATCGACCACCTCGGCTACGACGCCGTGCACACGATGGGTGGTTGCGTGGGATGCTCCACTGCGGCGGCGTTGGCCGTCCGGCACCCGGACCGTGTGCGGAGCATGGTCCTGTTCTCCCCCGCCGGCGGGCCGCAATACCGGATGGCCCAGCACCGCCGCTTCGGCCAACACCTTGCTTTCGCCCTCGAACATGGCATGGGAGCCGTCGTCGAACTTGCCCGATCCAGCACGTTGGGCTTCAGCAAGGACCCGCGCGTGGGTCCCTGGGCCGCGCCGCTGCGCGGCAACGACGGGTTCGCGGCTGCCTACGCGGCAATGGACCCAAAGCAGTACGAACTGATGGTCACCGGTTCCGTGCGGGGCCTCTTCGACCGGGACACGGTGCCGGGCGTCGAAGCCGAGGACCTGATGACCCTACAGGTACCGGGGCTGATTGTTCCCGGACAGGACAGCTCACATGCGCCGTCCGCAGCGCGCTACCTTGAGGAATGCCTCCCGGTCCACGAGTACTGGGATGTTCCGGTGGCCGAACAAACCCGGGAAACCGCTCCCGCCCGGATCCTGGCGTTCCTCGAGCAACATTGATGTCCGGCCTGGTGCTGTTGCGCCACGGTGAGAGCACCGCCAATGCGGATGACGTCTTCGCCGGGTGGCTCGATGTTCCCCTCACCGCCCGCGGACGCGCGGAGGCCCGGCGGGCCGCGGCGCAGCTCTCCAGCATCACTCCCGACGCAATACACACCTCCGTCCTCAGCCGGGCCGTGGAAACGGCCCGGCTGTTGGTTGAAGAGGCCGGTTGGCAACTGGCGCCCAGCGCGCACTGGCGGCTGAATGAGCGTCATTACGGCGCCTTGCAGGGGCTGGCCAAAGCCGACGCAAGGGCGCGCTTTGGCGACGCTGATGTGGAGTCCTGGCGCCGCGGCGTCGACGGTTGTCCTCCCAGCGCCAACGACGCCGGCCTGGCCGCCAGGCGCACCGATCCCCGGTACGCGGGACATCCCGAGGCGGCGGCTGTCTCCGCCGAAAGCCTGGCGGACGTGGCTGTACGCATGGCGCCGTACTGGGAGGAAATCCTCGCTCCGGAACTGCGCAAGGGCCGGAGCGTGGTGGTGGTTGGCCACGGAAATGCGCTGCGTGTCTTGATGCATCTGTCCACCGGGATGCCCCTTGAAGAAGCCACCAAACACGAACTGCGCACGGCAGCTCCTGTGGCTGTCCGTGCGCAGTTGGACTTGCGTATGGAGAACGTTTAGCCGGTGAGCCCGCGGACCGGCCCGGCAAAGAGTTCGTCCAGTTTCACCTTCCTGGTCAGGATGTGCTGCCGGATTGCCTGTTCCATGAGGTCTTCCAGGGTTTCACGGTTGGGCTCCACGCCGTAAGGGAGGGGATCGTCCCAGCCGGTAGCTTCCAGTACCTGGAGGTGGAGCCGGTCGGCGGAGTCGGGTTCGGCCAGCGCTCCGGCTTTCAGGTCCGCAAGGTAGTGCCGTTTGGATTCCGCGAAGGCTTCGAACACCGCGACGGCGGCCTCCGGGTGGGCCTCCAGCACCTCGTCGCGGATAACCACCAGATGGTTGATCGGATAGAACCCTGTTGTTTGCAAGGCTGCGAGGGCGGCTTGGTTTGCGTCGGGGATGAGCGGGACCAAGTCAGGGGAACCGGCCTTGACGCCGATCGCGGCGTCAAGTTCGCCGTCGAGCACCATCTGTTCAAGCGTCCTGCCCGCAGGTGCGGAAACGACGTTCGACGGCGGCACGTAGCTTTGGACGTGTTCGTCACCGGAAAGGACCCACGTCACCGAGTCCAGGTCCAGCCCGTACTGGTTGGCCATGATGGCCCGGGCCCAGACGCCGGTGGTCACCGTGTAGCCGCGGTTCACGCCGACGCGCTTGCCGGCAAGCTGTCCGGGGTGGTTAAGGCCCGAGTCGCGGCGGACCACAATCGCATCGTGGTGGAATCCCCGCACCAGGAAAATCGGGAGCGCCGTGAACTTCACGCCGTGCTCCTTCGCCGTCAGGTAAGTCGTCAGCGCCATTTCGCTGACGTCATAGGCCAGTTCACGGACCATCCTGCGGAATCCCTGGACGAGGACCGGCGTCTCCTGGAACTCCAGCGGGAAGCCGTCGGGGACAACGGTCCCGTCCTTCAGGCGGCGGTTGTTTCCTTGGGTCCTGCTGAGGGCTGATAACTGGACGGGCATGGCGGCTCCAATTTCTATGGCAACGATGGATACCTGCATGGTAGATTGGTCTAACCATTTTGCCAAGGCTAAGAAGCCGTGCTCAAAGGGAGCCAAAGATGTCTGAGAAGGTGCTGGCGGCGGTCCGGGTTGCTCCGGGAACCACCGAGATGCGCGAGTTTGACCGGCCGAAGATCGACGATGAGTCGGCCCTGTTGAAAATTGAGGTCGCAGGAATCTGCGGCACGGATGTGAAGCTGTATTCCAATCCGCCAACCGCTGCGGCCACCCAGGGTCCCGTCATCATGGGTCATGAAAACGTCGGCGTCATTGTGGAGGCCGGCGATAAGTTCAAGAAGCGCCAAGGACTCGAAGAAGGGGACCGGGTGTTCGTGGAACACTACGTCGCCTGCTTCAGCTGCGAGTGGTGCCGCATCGGCGAGTACCGCCACTGCGAGGCGACTGACTGGCGGACCAACCCCGATGCGCGCCGCTTTGGGTATACCTCCGCCGACTTCCCCGGCACGCTGTGGGGCGGTTTTTCGCAGTACATGTACCTGCCTTGGAACGCGGTGCTCCACAAGATCCCGGACACCATCACAGCCGAGGAAGCAGGCCTGGTCATGCCCCTGTCCAACGGCATTGAGTGGGCCCTGCTGACTGCAGGCATCGGATACAACGACACCGTGCTGATCCAAGGCCCGGGCCAGCAGGGCCTGGCGCAGCTGGTCGCCGCCAAGACAGCCGGCGCTGCACAGGTGATCGTTTCCGGCACCACCCGGGACAAAGCCCGTTTTGAGCTTGCCAAGGAACTGGGCGCCGACGACGTCATTGATGTCCTCGCCGAGGATCCCCGCGAGAAGATCATGGACCTGACCAACGGCCGCGGCCTGGACTACGTCCTGGACTGCACTTCCCGAGCGGGCACCGCCCCGGTGCTTCTCGGCGTCGACGTCCTCAAGCGCAGGGAAGGCACCCTGCTCATCCAGGGCGAACTGGCCGCCTTCCCCGACTTCCCCGTGAAGAAAATCACCGAGAAGGCAATCACCATCAAGTCGGCGCGCGGACACTCCTTCAACGCCTGCGAACTCGCCGTCAGCCAGCTCGCTTCACGGCGCTACCCCTTGGAAAAACTGGCCACCCATCGTTACGGCATCGACCAAGTGGACCATGCCATTCGCGTGCTCGCCGGCGAGACCGACGAGGATGCCATCCACGTGTCCATGATGCCCGAACTGGTGGGCCAGCCCGGCGGAGCGGTGCGCTGATGGGTGGCCTCGTTGTAACCAACGCGCCCCGCGCCGACCGGACAGTCGTGGACAGCTTTGCCGCCTACGGTGTGGCCACCGTCCATGAGGCCCAAGGCCGTCAGGGGCTGCTCGGTTCACACATCAATCCGGTACAGCGCGGAGTCCGGATCGCGGGCAGTGCCGTCACGGTGACCGTTGCCCCGGGGGACAACACCACCATCGGCGTAGCCGTAGAGCAGTGCGGCGAGGGCGACGTACTTGTTGTCGCGCCGACTGCTCCTTGCGATATGGGTTACTTCGGCGATCTCCTGGCCACGTCGCTGAAGGCACGGGGCGTTCGGGGACTGATCATCGAAGCCGGTGTCCGGGATGTGGCTGATCTTCAACAGATGGGCTTCCCGGTGTGGTCCAAAGCGGTATCGGCGGAAGGAACCGGCAAGGGAAGCCTGGGCGACGTCAACGTGCCTATTTCAATTGCCGGCCGGATCGTCCATCCGGGTGATGTGGTGGTTGCCGACGATGACGGGGTTGTGGTGGTACCACGCCGGCAGGCCGCCCTCGTCCTTGCCGCCTCGAAGGCCCGCGAGGAAAAAGAAGCCAAAGCTCGCTCGCGTTATCAAGCCGGCGAGATTGCCTTGGATGTCAACAATATGCGTCCGCTGCTTGAAAAGGCCGGCATTCGCTACATCTCCTACGAGGACTGGACACAGGAGGCCCGCAAGTGATTATCGATATCCATGGCCACTACACCACGGAACCTGCGCAGCTGTTCGCCTTCCGCAAGGCCCAGCTCAACGGAGAGAACGCCGTCCTCGCTCCCATTGGTGACGACGAGCTCCGCGAAAGCGTGGAACCCAACCAATTGCGCATCCTTCGTGAGCGCGGCGGCGACCTCATGGTCCTCTCCCCCCGGGCCTCAGGCATGGAACACCACGTCCCGCACGCAGCTACAGCCAACGCCTGGGCACGGGTCTCGAACGACCTCGTTCACCGCGTGAGCGAGCTGTACCCGGAGCACTTCGCCCCCGTGGCCCAATTGCCCCAGACACCTGACGGCAACTTCGCCGGAGTTATCGCGGAGTTGCGGCGCACGGTGACCGAACTTGGATTTGTTGGTGCGAACCTCAATCCGGACCCGTCAGGGACCTGGGCTGGGAAGCCACTGACCGACGAGTCCTGGTTCGGGCTCTACGAGGTGATCCAGGAACTCGACATCCCTGTGATGATCCACGTGTCTACTGCCTGCAATTCGAACTTCCACACCCTCGGCGCGCATTATCTGAACGCGGATACCAGCGTCTTCATGCAGCTCCTGCAATCGGATCTCTTTCAGCGCTTTCCCGGGCTGCGTTTTGTGATTCCGCACGGTGGAGGCGCCGTTCCCTACCACTGGGGCAGGTACCGGGGCCTTTCCATGCGCAACGGCTGGCAGGACCCGTCAGAGCTGCTGGCCAACGTCTATTTCGACACGGCCGTGTACCACCAGCCCGGAATCGACCTGCTGACACGGGTAATTCCGGCCGGCAACATCCTCTTTGCCTCGGAAATGCTCGGGGCGGTACGTGGCGCGGATCCAGACAGCGGCGTGGAGTGGGACCACACCTTGGTTTACGTGAAAAACGCGGGCCTTTCCCCGGAGGATGAACTCCGGATCCTGCGGGACAACGCCGTGGGGGTCTATTCGGGCCTGGCCGCGCGCATTGCGGCCAGGCGCTGAGCAACAGCGTGCAGAAAAGTGCCCCTCACCTCCACGGAGGTGAGGGGCACTTTAGCGTTCTCTGCTGCTTGGCTTGGCTCAGACCGTGACGGCGGCCGCAAGGTCCCTGAGCGGGACGTTGGTGTCCCCTGCGAGTTCAGCCGGGATGCTGCCGCCGGCCCCCAGGAGCTTGCGCACCGCCATGTAGTCGCGGGGCGCATTGATAGCGTCGATCGCGATCAGCCGACCGGCGGCGTAGTAGAGGACTGAGAACTGTTCCTCATCCGGTTCACCACGGACCACCACCTGGTCGTAGCCATTGGAGAGTCCCGCAATCTGCAGCTTCAGGTCGGCTTGGTCCGACCAGAACCACGGCACAGCCGCCGGCCCCTGCGGGCGTCCCACGAGCGTGGCGGCAGCGATTTGCGCTTGGGCTATGGCGTTCTGGACCGACTCGATACGGTAGCGGCCCTCACCGGTGAGGGGATGCGGGAGCGTGGTGCAGTCACCGGCGGCCACGATGTTCGGGTTGCTGGTGCGGGCCAGTGCGTCCACAACGATTCCACGATCGATTTCGAGGCCGAGACCTGCGGCGAGGCCGGTATTGGCCACGAGCCCAACGCCAACCAGTACGACGTCGGCCCGCAGGACAGTGCCGTCGCCCAGGCGGACTCCGGTTACGCCGCCCTGTTCGTTGCCCTCGATGGCTTCGATCCCGGTGGACAGGAGCACCTGGGTGCCGCGCCGACGGTGTGCTGCCAAGTAGAAAGCTGAGACTTCCGGGGCTACCGCGCGGCCCAAAAGCCGATCGGCGACGTCGACGACGGTCACGTCCTTGCCTGCAGCCGTCGCGGCCGCAGCCGCTTCCAGGCCGATGAATCCGCCACCGATGACGACGACGTTGGACGCGGCTTCCAAGCGCAACCGCAGATCGTCCGCGTGGGAGATATCGCGAAGTATGCAAACGCCGTCGAGGTCTGCACCCGGGATGGGGAGCCGCCGCGGCGAGCCGCCCACGGCCAGGGCCAACCGGCGGAATGGGATCTCCACGCCGGCGCCGGTCACGGCTACGCCGCTGCCGGAGGAGGGGCCGTCAAGTTCTATGGCCTGGATGTGGGTGGACAGGCGGAGCTCAATGCCCTTCTCCGCGTACCAATCGGCGGATCGGAAGCTGAGGGACTCGGCCGTGGCCTTGCCGGCCAGGTAAGCCTTGGACAATGGCGGGCGCTGGTAGGGGGCAACGTCCTCGTTGCCGACCAGGGTGATGGGATCGGTATCCCCGAATCCACGCAACGACGATGCAATCTGCAGGCCGGCTTGGCTGGCGCCGACTATAAGGGTTCCGGTCATGTGATCCTCCATTGGTTAGACCATTATACCGTAGCGCGGATACGCGGAAATTGCGAGAGGTTGGGGCTGGATTTAATAGGGAATTTCGCGGATTAGGCCGGGAGTTTGAATAACCGGCTCATTCCCCGCTCGGGCGGGATTCCAAGGTCCCCAATATGGACGCAAAGCCAAGGGACTCCGCTCCTGAAGCCGAGAGTGGCGGCAGGAATCGGCCAATCGAGCCGGGGAGGCTTTTTCCAGGGAACTTGCCTGCGAAATTTGCCTAGGAGTTGGGCAGGACGCGGGCGGCAGTCCGGTTGAGGTGCTCCGTCATCAGCTTCCGGGCGCCGTCGATATCCCGCGCCTGGATGGCCTCGGCGAGCTTGCGGTGCTCTGCAATGCCCTTCTCACCCATGGGCGCAGCGGTGTGCGACTCCTCGAGCGACATCCGCAAGGGGCCATTGAAGCTTTGCATCAGCATCTCGACCGCCGGATTGTGGGTGCATTGCGCAATGCGGGTGTGGAACGCAGCGGAAAGCTCAACGTTGTACTTGCCGGCCTTAAGCGCCGCTTCAGCTTCTTCGACCATTGCGAAAAGTGCTGCAATGTCTTCCTCGGTGGCCCGCTCAACCGCCAAGGGCAAGGTGCCAAGCTCGACGATGAAACGCGCCTCGGTTACATCATGGGCGGTGGCCGGGGCGAGCGAGAGCAGGTCGGCCAGGCCTACGCCCAACTGCTCGGCCGACGGAGTGGTGAGGAAAGCGCCGCCATGGGAGCCGACGCGGATGGTCAACAGCCCATTCGTCTCAAGCACCCGCAGTGCCTCGCGGACAGTTACGCGGCTGACGTTGAAACGCTGGCACAGTTCGCGTTCGCTGGGGAGCCGGTCGCCCGGCTGCAACTTTCCCGACCTGATGAGTACCTTGATCTGGTCAACAATGACCTGCGAGGCCCGGTCAACGTTGACAGGGAGGAACAGATCCTCGGTGTTGGTAGCCATTGCCCCCCTGCCGACCGCCGGTCAGACGGATCGTCGAATGCGTAAGAAGAATGCGGTCCTTCCGCCGATTGCGGCAAGACAACAGAGGAAATCATACCGCAATGGCCTAATGGATGGACTCATGCGGGGTCAGCGTAGGCCTCCATGATGTCCTTCGAGCCCGACACCTGCCCGTATTTGGCATTCATCTCAAAAAGGCTGACGTCATGGCTCAGCTTCGCGCGGTCGAACACGGCATCTTCCGCGATCACCACCGGCCAACCGTGGGAGTGCCCATCCACCACGGAAGCCCGGACACATCCCGACGTGGTGCAGCCGGTGACAATGAGGCTGTCCACTTTCTGCTTCACCAGCAACGCGGCCAGCGGGGTGCCGAAGAACGCGCTGGCCCGAGGTTTCGCGATGACCGCTTCCGGAGGAAGAGGGGCAATCACGTCGGGAATTTCGGCGATTTCCGAGTGGCCGGCCTGCCTCTCATCAACGGGGCGCGTTAAAGCGCCACCCAGGATTCCCGAGTTTCCCACTGTGTAAATAACTGGAAAATCCTTGGCCCGCGCCCACTCGATCAGCTCCTTTATGTGCGTCAATGCCGACCAGCCTGCGGGGCCACAACTGAGCGGGCGCTCCGCAACTGACTCCTTCAGGGACAGGCCCGGTTCGCCGAGGAAAGCTGTGACCACGTCGATGATCAGGAGCGCCGGCCTCTGACCCGCCTCAACAGCGCGCTCCATTGAAGCACCGAAGCCCTTGTAGGCTTCCTCAGACATTACGTCTCGCCAAGACTGCATTTCTTTTCCTAACGCGTGTAGTTGGTTTGGTGGATATGGTCGGCCGGCTGCGACAGGGGCGTCGGATTAACAAGCTGGTAATGCCGGGCGATTTCGTCGCTGGTGGTTAACCAGACATCGGGCTGGCTGGTTATGAAGCCCAGAATCAGGTCCAGGTACTTGGTTCGATGCGGTTGACCGCTAATAAATGGATGCAAGGGCAATGCCATGACCCGGCCTCCATTGGCTGAATCCTTACTAAGTTGCTCATACTGGTCCATTGCCATTCGCGAGAACTCACCCGCGCTGACCGCCCCGCCCAGCATCCTGACGTCGTTGACTTCGAAGGAGTACGGGACACTCATCATCCCCGGGACATTGAGGTAAAAAGGCTGATCGTCGGCAGGCCAGTCCAGCAAATAGCTCACTCCGAGTTCCCGAAGGATCCGGGGGGTTTCAGGGGTCTCAGTAGCGTTAGGCCCCAGCCAGCCTTTGGGTCGCGAGCCCGTGTGCAGGGCGATGGTGTCCATGACTACGCGGAGGTATTCCAACTCTTCCCCAGGCGACATTCCCGTCTGAAGCACGGAATTGCTGCGCCCGTGGGCAAGCCAGGCCCACCCCCGCTCCCTCCCGGCATCGATGATCCGGGGGTACCGCGTGCAGACATCCGAGTTCAACAGCGCACTCGCGCGTAGTCCGTAGCGATCTAGGGACTCAATGATCCGCCATATTCCAACCCGCATGCCATAGTCCCGCCACCCGTGATTGAGCGGATCAAGCGGGAGTCCGGCGGACCCGGGCGACAGTGATATCGATCGCTTCCCCAATTCGAAGTGCTCGATATTGAGGCCTACGTAAAATGCCACCCGCTTGCCGTCGGGCCATTCAAGGGGAGGACGGTCGACGATCGGACTGTAGTCATAAAGCTCTTGCTCGATTGTTATCACCTTCGATTCCCCGACCTCCCGCGCCGGACCACACTCTTCCAAGCAACCAACGCATGTGACCTATTGCACCCGCAATGAGTTTGATCATACCATTCGTTGGTTAGACCTTTCAGTTCGCGAGGTCAAGTCAATCCACCGTCATCACGAAAGAAGCCAATGAATCCACAACCAAGTCCCTCGCCCTCTCCGGCGGGACCGCTGTCAAGGGACCCAGGGGGTTTGCCATGAAAGCCCGAAGGCAGGTGCTGGGCCTTGCCGGCGTCGCAGGGTTCCTGCTGCTATCCGAAGCGAGCTCCCGTTCCGGGCTTGTAGACCCGCGTTTCATGCCGCCGGCCAGCGATATCGTTGGCGCTCTTATGGGCAATTTTGTGCATGGCAAGTTCTGGATAGCCGCTGGCCAAACAATGCAGGCATGGGCGATCGGTCTTGCTGTTTCCATTGTTTTGGGTGTCGTCCTTGGCTTCGTCATCGGGTCCTCAGCCGTTCTTCGCCGGCTGACGAATTCCACAGTGGAGTTCCTCCGGCCGATTCCGTCGGTTGCATTGATCCCGCTGGCGGTGTTGTTGTTCGGCGTAAAAATCGAGTCGTCGCTGATGCTGATCATCTACGCGTCGTTCTGGCAGGTCTTCATTCAGGTGCTCTATGGCGTGGCTGATGTGGACAACATCGCCATGCAAACGGCACGGTCCTACGGACTGAGTTCCATGGCCCGGATCCGATATGTCGTTTTCCCCACAACACTGCCCTACCTGATGACCGGGGTTCGCTTGGCCACGGCCGTCGCCTTGATCCTGGCCGTGACCGCCGGGCTGGTCATCGGCTCCCCGGGGCTGGGCCGCGAGATTGCCCTGGCCCAGTCCGGTGGCGCGGTCCCGGAAATGTACGCCCTGGCCGTAGCCACCGGCCTCATTGGTGTGGGCATCAATGTTGCCATGCGCAACGTCGAACGGCGGGTCCTGGCCTGGCACTCGTCGGTCCGCTCGGAGGCGATTGCATGAACCTCCTGAAGCGTTTCCTCTATGCCAGTGCCCTGCCTGCGTTACTGGTCACGATCTGGTGGGCAACGAGTTCCACCTCAACGAACTTCTTCCTCCCAAAGCCTGTTCCCCTTGTTTCGACGTTTGCGGAAACTTGGGTTGGCGAACGTATCTTCTCCGACGTGCTACCCAGCATCGGCAGGCTGCTGGCCGGAGTCGCCATGGCAATCCTGCTCGGAGTCCTGGGTGGGCTGCTCATCGGCTCCGTCCGTTGGCTGCGTGAACTGACTGAACCGATCCTGGAATTCTTCCGTGCCATACCGCCTCCGGTGCTGGTACCGGTGCTCATCCTCCTGTTGGGCGTCAACGATTCCATGAAGATAACGGTGATCGTCTCCGGCTGCATATGGCCGGTTTTGCTCAACACCATAGAAGGCGTGCGGGCAATCGATTCCGTGTTGACGGACTCGGCCCGTACCTACGGCATCACCGGACGGGCGCGGGTTCGTTACCTCGTCCTGCCTTCCGCAGGACCGCAAATCATGGCGGGCGTCCGCCAATGCCTGTCCCTGGGGTTGATCCTCATGGTCATCTCCGAAATGTTCGCCTCCTCCTCGGGGCTCGGCTTCACGATTGTCCAGTTCCAGCGGTCCTTCGCGGTTCCGGAGATGTGGTCCGGCATCGTGCTCCTGGGCCTCATCGGCGTCGTCATGTCATTCATCTTCCAGTGGGCCGAGCGGCGCGTGCTGCGTTGGTACCACGGCTTGCGAGAGGTAGAAAATGCAGCCTGAATCCATCTATGCCACCCGCGGTTCGCAAAGGAATGCCCTTCCCACCGAACCTGCAATGCTCTCCGTGCGCGGGCTCAAGAAGGTCTACCAGACCGACAGCGGCGAGGTTGAAGCCGTTCGGAGCCTGAACTTCGACCTCCGCCCGGGGGAACTTGCGTGCCTGGTGGGTCCCTCCGGCTCAGGGAAGACCACCTTGCTCAAGTGCATCTCCGGGCTGATGTCCCCCACCGCCGGCGAAGTCCTCCTGAATGGCGAGCCAGTCGTAGGGCCGCCGAAAAAGATGGCTGTTGTGTTCCAGGAGTACGGCCGCTCCCTCTTTCCGTGGATGCGGATCCGCGAAAACGTCGAGCTTCCATTGAAGAACCAAGGGGTGCCCAAGGCTGAGCGTGACCGACTCGTCGACGAGGCCCTGGAAGCCGTGGGATTGTCGCACGTGCCGCGTTCCTACCCTTGGCAGCTGTCTGGCGGCATGCAGCAGCGCGTTGCGATTGCCCGTGCAATCGCTTACCAGCCGGAGGTCCTGCTCATGGACGAGCCCTTCGCGGCGGTGGACGCACAGACCCGCGCGGATTTGGAGGACCTGATCCGCACGGTCTGGAAAAAGCTGGGTGTCACGGTACTTTTCGTCACCCACGACATCGATGAATCGGTCTATCTCGGCGAGCGCGTCATCATCCTCTCGAGTTCCCCCACCGTAGTCCAGGAAGAGCTCGTCATTGACCTGCCCGCGGATCGCGACCAGCTCAATACCCGCACGCTGCCCCGCTTTACGGAGCTCCGGCATCACGTCTACGAGCAGATCCAACTCGCCAAGAAGGGCCACCGCCCCGCAGGCGAAGGCGTGTGAACGGATTCCACGCCCAGCGTCCGTGACTTTCCCTTGCAGTGCCCCAATCTCCCAACAACATCATCAGGAGCAACCCCTTGAATAAACGTTTCCTCGCACTCGCTGCCCTCTCTGCGCTGCTTTTAAGCGCTTGTGGTGGCCCGGCGGAGCCCTCCACCGGCTCGGCGACGAAAGTCACTGCCGGCGTCATTCCCATCGTGGACTCGGCACCCATCTGGCTTGGAAAATCGAAAGGCTTCTTCGAAGAAGAGGGTCTGGACCTGGACATCAAAACCGGATCCGGCGGCGGCGCCATCCTTCCCGCCGTCGTATCCGGAAGCTATGACTTCGGCATGGGAAACACGGTCTCCGTCCTTCTGGCCCGCGACAAGGGCATCGACGTAAAGTTCGTGAGCAACGAGGCCACTACGGCCGGTGCACCAAAGTCCCAGGCAGTGATAGTTCCCAACGACTCCCCCATCAAGAAACCTGCCGACCTCGCCGGCAAGACCGTTGCCGTGCTTGGCATCTCGGGTTCTGTGGATACCACGATCCGGGCCCTGGTTGACGCTGACGGCGGCGACTCAAGCACCATGAAGTTCGTTGAGATTGCGCCTTCCGAGGTCCAAGCGGCTGTTGAGAAGAAGCAGGTAGACGCCGGGTGGATCCTGGCGCCGTTCCTGCAGAAAGCGGTCGCGGAAGGCAGCCGGGTTGTTAGCTATAACTTCTCCGAGTTCTCCCCGAACTTCACGCTAGCCGGCTACTTCGCCACGAACGACACCGTCAAGAACCGGCCCAAAGTGGTGGAGTCGTTTAACAAAGCATTGGCCAAATCGGTAGCGTACGCGCAGGAACACCCAGATGAGGTCCGTGAAATCGTTACCACGTACACCAAGAACACTGTAGAACAACTGCAGTCGATGGACCTTCCCACCTTCACGGTGGACTTTGACATGGAGGCCGAAGGGAAGCTGGCCGACGTCGTCCACAAGTACGGCATGGTGAAGCAGAAACCCGAACTCGAGAACATTTTCCCGTGATAGACCTATCGCCTGTTTGTCATGAACAGGCATCGAACGACTAGGGGCGCACCCGGGAGGGCGGATTCCCGGCCCTCCTGGGAATGCCCGAGAACAAAGTTTGTCATCAGGATGCTCGCCGGCAAACGCCCCCGCCGCCCGATGATGCCCAGCCGGCGGTAACCACCGAAACATCCTCGATAAGCGGGCTTGCCGCGGCCGGGAATCGACCCGGAACAGGCGAAAGCTGCATGGCCCACCAAAGTCACCGATTCGAAAGCTGCCCGTTGTCCGAAACTTCATCTAACTACGTCCTGGCGGCTTCGTCTTGGACTCTGCAGCGGTGCCGGGACTGGGGTGCACCAAGGACTCGACGGCGTCAAAGGATGCTCTCAGTCACGGGTGATGTTGCTGGGTTCGAACGCTCAATTATCAGAGAACGCCAAAGGGAAGGCATTGCTCTGGCCAAACAACGCGGCGCCTACCGGGGCCCGGAGAAGGGCGCTTACCCTGGAACAAGCAGACGAATTGGCAAGAAGGGCAGCTAGCGGAACACCTAAATCTACCCTGGCGAAGGACTATGGATTCAGCGGGAGATGGTGTATCAATACCCGCGGCATGCCAACCTTCCTGACCCTTCTTCACTTTCTTCATGCTGGGTCAATTGTCAAGCACGACGTATGGGTGCTTATCGGCACTATCAGCTCGACATCAAGCTTGTCGACGCCTGTGGGCGAGGGAACCCTACAGCAATCTTTGCAAAAGCCAGTTATATCGTTCAGTAAGCACCGACCCGGCAACGTGCACGGCGCCTGGTCCAACGACCTGACAACAATAGGAGCATCATTGTTCACACTTCTTTTTGTCTGATTGCACACCGTAGAACTGACAAGCAGGCGGCCGACAGCGTCAGCTGCACGTGACTGAAAAGAACGTCGAAATGGTGCTCCTCTTTAAGGACCTGTATTGCTGATCCCCATGGCAAGAGCGTGTTCACGCCCACGGGGCCTCGTTGAGCGGAGCTATGAATCCCGGTTTGGGCAGTGCAACGGTGACGCGGGCTCGAAGCCGATCCCCCTCGTCGTAGGCCCAGACTCGAGCAGTGGATGCCGCACCAAACCCAATGGCAATAATTCTCCTGACTGGTTGCGTGTAGCGAGCCGCGTCCTCACGACTGAGATGGCCGAGTACACGCCCATTCCAACGCACACTGATGGCGTTTGAGTCAAAGGGGCGATCCGGTTCGGCTACCAGTTCCACCTGAAGACCTTCAACTTCACCCTCGCTCCTCCGCGCGGTTGAAGCCCCATTGGCGCGTTGATCCCCTCACCGTACGCTGGCTTACCAACAACTTCGACGGTTGGTCATTCCGAGTGACCAAGCAACACAGGATAAAACCCGTCGGCAGAGGAAACAGGCTGATTGACCGGTGCCATTGTGCGCCTCGGTCATCGACCGCTACCGCCAGGACAACATCCAGTCCTAGTTAACCGATCCCGTTGATGCCCTGTTGCATCATGGCGTTCAGGGCATCAACGTCACCTTGGACGGCTCCGGTCGCGGCGAGGTCTACCAACTTCAAGAGCAGCGCCCTCACTTTGGCAGCATCGGGAGCTGGTGAGTGAATCTCTCCATCTACCTCATTAGCGATATTCTGCGCTTCGGTGGTTACGTCATCACTAACACCAAGAACCATCGGGTTCAACATGGCGCGTACAGAGCCGAGTATGCGCTCTACTACTTCAACTTGCCCGCGCGTCATGGAGTTGGACTGCGTGACATTGGAGCTCTGCAGAGCAACGTTGACAGCCTGAGATCCCGTAATGGTTACGTTGTTTGTGACCCCAGCTGCGTCCAAGGCTTTATTGACTGATTGTTCAGCCTCTATGACCTTGCTGCCTCTGGTGGTGATGGTCGGCCTCAACAACTCAGCACCCCATGTCTTGGTGCCGTCGATGTATTCCTCGTCAATCAACCAGTTTGAAGCCCGTGCCAGCTCCTCTTCGGAGTAAGGCTCGCCCAGGAAGTGGTTCTTGGAGCTTTTAAGGAAGTCGCTGATGCCGAAGACGTTCGCACCCTTCAGCTGCTCGTCGTAAAGCCAGTTGAGTACGGCATCCCGTATCTCCTTGACCCGACGCCGCGGATCAGTGCGCAAAGTCTTGAAGTCTTCCGCAGCGTCAATGCCCGCCTGAGTCACAACAACAGAGTCGATGCCTCCACCCGGCTTTTCAAACCATATCCATCTGTGCTCTTGCAGGGCTTCGAGATCGCTCGTAACGCTTTCTCGCGGACGCTCCTCCAACTTCGCGAGGGTGTACAACTCACTGACATCCACCTGACGTTCACCACTGAGTGGCAGCCAGTCAACCAGACCGGAAAGCAGCTGTAGGTGCCGGAGTCCGGACGTGGTTTGAACTAGTGATTCAACTGTGGACAACAACTTCCCCTTTAGTTTGACCGACTTCTTTGCTTGTCGGTGGTGCCTCTTCCCTAGATGGCAAGAGCGGCGGATATTCGTTCTCTGTTCAATGCCCAAGCAAGTTCCGGTTCCCGGTCGATAACCTCGACCCGGATGACATGCGGCATACCCATGGCGGGCAGGACCAGATCTTTCATGGCGTCGTAGAAGGCTCGCTGTTTCGCCCGACTCCTCGGACCGAAATTCACGGTGTCCTTGGCAGCCCAGCCAGTTCGGTCCATTCGAGGACCGTGCAGCCGGCAGAGAGCCCGATACTCCTCTGGGTCAAACCCGTAGTCGATGTCAGGCCAATAAAAGTCCAACATCTTCAGTCGGTGGGTACTGAAGTGCTGCTCTTCATCCACCTCGATGTGGATGCCGGTTGGTTCGTGGATCAAGTCGAAGTCAGCTCGCTTGGTGCGCTTCGGCGAGCGCATGACATCCAAGTAGCCATCAAGAGCTTGTGCCATCTCCAGGACCGTGTCGAAGAGTGGTCCAGATTGAGTCGCCAGACCAAACGGCCCTCGGGTGCCGATCCAGTCGTAATTAGGAGCCGGCACCAAAGTTACACCGTCCTTGGCGGCAGCGATGAGAAACCGCTGCTCGCACTCTGGCAACTTCGGCAATTGATCTAACCGAGATACTGAAGGGCCTGTTCAATGACACTGATGACAGCCGTCGATACACCCTTTGCACCGTACTCAGCTACGATGCCGGTCAGACGCTCCAATGCCTGACGGATCTTGCCTGGCTCACCATTTACATCGGCGGTCTCTTCCTCAATCTCACCCACGAGAGTTTCAGCAGCCTCCAGCTGCTCTTCCGGCAGATTGAGAGCGCTGCTCAACGCTCGGTATGACTCGATGACATCAGTGATCTTGCCCAGCTGCTCCTGAGTCAGAGTATTGCTCTGAGTCACGTTCGAGCTGTCCTGAGCCACGTTGACGTTCTGAGAGCCGGTGATGTTGATGCTGCGGTCTGTCATTGAGAGTCCTCCTGCGTGCCAGTCATTCACGGAGCGACCGCTTTCGACGGCTCGGGTTCCTTTTGAAGTGATTTCTGCATAGTAGATGTCGTTGTCGGCGGTCTATTTGCCGACGATGAAGCCTTCTTCATCCAACCAGTTCTTGGCGTCCTTGAGTTCCTGCTCGCTGTACGGCGAGCCGTAGAAGGTGTACTCGCTGTGGAAATCACCAGGAGCGTCGTCGCCCTCGTAGAGCCAGTGCAGGTAGGCATCGCGGCATGCCCTGTTGCGACGGACCTTGTTCTTCATGAATGTCCGGTATTCCTTGGCCATATCTAGGCCCGCTTGCTGAATGAAGACGTTGTTGATGCCAGCCAACGACTCAAAGCACTCCACCATGCCCAGAGACTGCAGGTACTTGAGGTCGCTGGTTATGGCTCCGGGCTCAAGCCCCCACTTCTCACTTTCAGCCCGGAGCGGACTGACACCTACCTGATGATCTCCGTCAAGTGGTTCTAGCTCCGTCAATGCCTGCATGAGGCGCAACTGGCGCAGGCCAGCTGGTGATTGGATCAGCGATTCAACAACGGACAATGTTCCCCCTAAGGCTTGCTAACTACCTGGCTCCACCACTCTAGCCATGGGGCCTGTCAATGACTGGCACACGAGTCACGTTGTCCTGCGGACCGCCTGTGAGCGTCCTCACACCATGACGGCTGAACTACGCTTCCCGGTATGGGGTCAGCACGTCGCGACAAGCGCCGCGTGTTCGCCAAAGCAGAAACTCCCATCACCGATCCGCACACCGAACTGCTTTACCAGACCGCGTCGAGGGCCATAGCGTCCATCGAGACCGCGTAAGCCTGTCGAGTAAGACCCCCAGAAGTACATACGTGCTCTCACTGGTCAGAGCACGCTCTCGGACAGAACACAAAGAAGGCCAACGGGGCCCAACCATGGGCAAGCGGCCGCGATGTCATCCGAATAAGCAATCGGCCGGCGCATCATGTTGCGCTGACAACGCTACACATATGCCGGAGGAATTGCCGTCCACCATCGACTATCACACTTGCCCAGAAGCTCCTCGCATACCGGCTTGGGTCCTCGATCATCGAGATTGCCCAGTCGCAACCAATGGTGGCTCGACGCCTCGACACATTTCCCAGGTCACCGTAGTCTTCGGATAATACTGGGGACGTTCAAGGAGTCGCAATGTCTAAGAACTCACGCTTCAAAAGCGGCTTTACTCTTGGTGGTGAACAGGCAGAAGCGGATCCTCTTCTTTCAGATGCCTTCTACGAGTCCGGCGACTACGACGTCATCCGCTCTAAGGAAGATCCCAGATGCTTCGTCATCGGGCGTACCGGGGCAGGAAAGTCTGCGGCATTCCAACGCATCGAAGAAGAGATCCCGGAACATGTCATCCGAATCAACCCTGAAGACTTGTCTTTGCCTTACATAACCGACTTGCAGGTTATCCGATATCTTGACTCCCTCGGCGTCAATCTTGATCTTTTCTGGATTGCTTTGTGGAAGCATGTACTTCTTGTCGAAATAATACGTCATCGCTACAGCGTCAATACACCGGCTGCAAAGCAAAGCTTTCTGAAGAACCTCCGCGAACGGATATCAAAAGATCACGGCAAGGAGGCGGCACTCGGCTATCTTGACGAATTCGAGGGTAGGTTTTGGTGTGAGACAGAGGAGAGAGTTCGCGAGATAACGGACAAGTTCACCCGCCGCATTGATGCCGAAGTTGAAGGAGGGACTACTGGCGGCTTGGTTTCAGCGCGTGCTGTCGCGTCCGCTGGCACGGAGGCTTCTACCGAATCTAGGGCAGAACAAACTGAACGGTTTCAGCGAATTGTTAATGACACACAACTGGCAAAATTAAACAAGATGATCTCCGTGCTGGACGAAGATATACTTGATGACCAACACTTCACATATGTCATTATCGATGATCTGGACCGGGACTGGATCGATGAGCGACTTGCAAATGACCTGATCCGCTGTCTTTTTCGAACCGTCTTGGACCTAAAGCGCGTGCGAAATCTCAAAGTCGTGGTCGCACTAAGAACAAACATTTTTCAAGAGCTCGATTTCGGAAAGAAGAGCGGCGGGCAGGAGGAAAAATTTCGCTCACTGGTCTTACACCTCCGGTGGACACGGGCAGACTTGCAAGAGCTTCTGGACGAGCGCGTCAAGGCATCAGCGACAAGGACCGACGTCGCAGCCACGTCGATGGGTGATCTTCTTCCTCATACCAATAAAACGAGAGGGAATCCTCTCCAGTACATGTTGGAGCGCACCCTCATGCGGCCGCGCGATGCGATCGCCTTCGCAAACGAATGTCTTGGCGTGGGTATTGGAAAGACCCGATTGACTTGGCAGGACATCCACAATGCAGAGCGCACCTATTCGGCCAAACGCCTCCTCGCGCTTCGAGACGAGTGGAAACCCACATATCCTGGGATTGATCAAGTTTTTACCAAGTTTCGCGGGTGTTCGGCTCGCATGGATAAACAAGAATTCCAACGCCGACTTGATGAGGCTATGCTGCTTATATCAGAACCGAATTTCCCTGGCACTGACTGGCTAAGGGATCTATCCGCGGCCATGTGGTCCCCTGGAAAAGACTCAACGGGCTTTGCTCTTTATCAGCCACTGGCAAAGTTGCTATATTCTGTTGGACTCATAGGCTGTGCAGTTCGTTCTTCACGAGCACCGACATTCTACCTCGACGACCCTTTATTTGTCGATTCCGAGTCAAACTACGAACAATGTGAATACTTCTTTCTGCACCGCATGTATCAAGCCGCATTGGATGCGAAGGCAGGAAACGCTGAAACTACCAACTGACAGCACCTATACATTCGCACTAGATTGGACATTTATAGGTCCGATTACGACTGTCTCGCCCTTATAGTAGCTGTCTTGACGCATGGTCATCACGCAAATGGCGGAAGACCAAGCCCTCGAGATCCATCAGTCTCTTGAAAATTCCCCTGTAACGGTGAATGCGTTGCTCCGATCTTGGGAACAACTCATCCATTGTTGTATTCCGCCGCCGTAAGCACTGTCATTCTGCCCATGGCATCTCTCGAGGCTGTGGACGGAGAGATAGCTGCGCCTGTGGATGAGGTCCGCGATCTCGTCAACTCAATCAGTGTGTTCAACCTCCTTGGCAGTACAGCTAGGATTTGCCCGAAACGGCCGTCGGCTGGACTCAGTCCCGCCGTCGCTCGAGAGCTTGGTATTGCTGCTGAGTAGGAAAGCGCCAGTCCCAGAGATCGGAGTCTCAATGGCCTTGAACTGTGGCTTGTGTCGTTCTTCAAGCGCGATGACGGCAGTTTCGCTCAGCTCCAGGCGAGGACCCATTTGATAGCACTCGGCCGACCATTGCCGCCGAACTCTCTGAATGTCCCTGCAAATGCAGACCGCTTCCGAATCCGCATCATGTCGCTACTGCCACTCACATGCATGAGTAGACGAAGGCCCAAGGAGGGAAGAGCCAATGGGCGCAATTAGTCACGATAAAGAAGATTTAAGTGTGGACAGTGTCCACACCCCCTTTGGTCTGACAAAGCAGCCACCGTCCACGTCTCCTCGCTCGAGGAAGGAACCGCAGTCAGGATCTTTAGTGCAAGTTCCCAAAGTCATGTCGTGCGCAGCATCCCTACCCATGAAGGGGTGTAGGCCAACCACGACCTACTGAACGAACCAGGAAAGGACCGCATAGGCCCAGTTCAGAGCAAGCGGCGGGTCCCAGCCACGGCCCTGAACCCGCTCCCCCACAACAGAACAGGCGACCCGCAGCGCCAGGCACACCCCGCGGCCAGTGTCAGAGGGACCTGACCAACCAGAATGTACACACGTAAAGCAAAAACCCCTCCGAAGAGGGGTCATGCCGTGCCCGAGGTGGGACTCGAACGCGATTCTGGGCCTTGTAAACACTGGGAAGTCGCGGAAACATGCGGAATCCGAGGCAGTCCGGCAGTTGTACGGGCCAGTCCGAAGGGAAAGGTGTGCACAATGTGCACACCTCCTTTTTGCGATTCCGACGCACCAGGTCAGCGGGCTACGAGGTGCTTCGAAATTGCCGCTGCAGAGTCCCTTAAGTCGATGCCTCCTGCGGCGACGCCCACAACCAGCTCGAACCCCTCATCAGTTGCGAAGTCGTGGCGGCCGTGGACTAGTTGCCGTCGCTCAGGGGATGAAAACGTGCGACGGACTCCAACAAAGCAGCTGCTTTCGTCGCCAGATCACCGTATGCCTCTGCACCCATGACGGTTGTCGCAGGCCTGGCCAACGCCGATGCCAACAGACCAACATCCCGGATGTGGAAGCCATAGCGGTCTACAACCTGCAGGGCGTCCTCAATGTCCAGGTACGTTGTCACGCGTCCTCAAGGCGGGTCAGCAGTTCAGCGTCGTGACTCGTCACAAAGTCCAACCCTTCACTGATCTCCCGGCGACGGGCGTGCCGCTGCAAGACCAACTCAGCTCCCTGCAGGAGAAGCGCCGACTTGGCCGCTCCACTTAGCCTTCACCGATCTGGCACAGGAAACTGCCCCGAGTGGCTCAGCAAGCGTGTCAACCATCACCCGGGAATTCCGTACGCTGATTTCTCGGGCCCCTAAAACCCCTGCCGAACCAGCCTTCCGCACGGCTTCTTGGGCAGCAAGCCCTTTTTCCTCTACCTGCATTGTGCACGACGCACCGTGACCCGAGACCCCTCATGTCTAACGTGATTTTCCACACACCAAGTTCAACCCGGAATCATGAGGAGATACATATGCCGAACTACAGGGTGTCGATGGATATCGGCGGAACGTTCACTGACATCGTCGCGTACGACCAGGCTGCAGGGACCTATGAGGCGACGAAAGCATCCACCACGCCGGGCAACTTGAGCGCCGGCGTCATCGCCGGCCTCGAATCGATTGTTACCGACCTTTCCGATGTAGAGTTCCTGGTCCACGGCACGACGCAGGGACTGAACGCTTTCCTTGAGCGCCGCGGTGTTTCCGTTCTACTACTGGCGACGGCCGGCCTCGAGGATTCGTACCACATCGCCCGTGGCCCGCGCCTGGAGCTCTATAACGCCCAGTACCGGAAGCCGGCTCCCTTGGTCGAGCGGAAGGACGTCATCGGCGTCGGCGGCCGCCTTGACGCCCAAGGCCTGGTAATCCGCCCGCTCGATGAAGTTGCCGTCCGCCAGGCGGCCCGCCGTGCCCTGGAAGAGGGATACGGCGCTGTAGCCGTGGCATTTCTCTTCAGCTACAAGAACCCGGCCCACGAACTTCGCGCCCGCGAAATCCTGCTCGAAGAACTCGGCGAAGACTTCACCGTCTCCCTCTCCCACGAAGCAGCGAAGGAATGGCGCGAATATGAGCGCACCTCCTCCGCCGTCGTCGAGGCCTACACCGGCCCCGTGGTCCGCAACTACCTCCTGGACCTGGAAGAAAAGCTCGCCGACCGCGGCGTGGAGGCCCCGCTGCACATCATGCAATCCTCCGGCGGCGTACTCACCGCGGAATCAGCCCGCAAGCGTCCCCTCCAAACGCTGCTGTCCGGACCGGTTGGCGGTGCGATGGGTGACGTCGAACTGGCTGCCGTTTCCGGCAACCGCAACCTCATCGGCGTTGACATGGGCGGCACCTCCTTCGACGTCTCCCTGGTGGTCGACGGCAAACCCGACGTTTCCACCGAGGCCCACCTCGAAGGCCTGCCGATGCTCATGAGCGTCGTCAACATCCACACCGTGGGAGCCGGCGGCGGCTCGGTGGCATGGCTCGAAGCCGGCGGGCTCCGGGTGGGCCCACGATCCGCCGGTGCCACTCCCGGCCCGGCCTGCTACGGCCGCGGCGGCACCGAACCTACCGTCACCGACGCCAACCTCGTGCTGGGCCGGGTCGACCCCGACTGGTTCGCAGGCGGTCAGGTCGCCCTTGACCGGGAAGCGGCCATCACGGCCCTCAAAACCGTGGGGGACCAGCTCAGCCTTGACCCGATCGCTATGGCCGAAGGCATCTGCGATGTCGCCAATTCCCAGATGGCCCAAGCTATCCGGACCATCACGATCTCCCGCGGCATCGAACCTCGCGACTTCGCCCTGGTCGCCTTCGGCGGCGCGGGCCCCATGCATGCAGTCTTCCTCGCCAAGGAGCTGGGGATCCCGGAAACCGTGGTTCCCCGCTTCCCCGGCGCGTTCTCGGCTTGGGGCATGCTGCAGACCAACATCCGCAAGGACTTCTCCGAGCCGTACTTCTACCTCGACGAAGACATCGACGTCGCCGACATGTCCGGGGTCCTGCGGCGGATGGAAGTGGAGGGACTAGGGTCCCTCGTCTCGGAGGGGGTTCCGGAGGAAAGCCGCCGGACCAATCCCTCCGTGGACGTGCGCTACCAATCACAGGAATTTTCGCTGAACGTTCCTTTGACCTCCGCCGACGAGCCCGAGTCAAGAGACTTCGTCGCGAACCTGGCGGCCCGCTTCTCCACCATGTACCACGAGCGCTATGGGCACTCCAACCCCGGAGCGCCCATCGAAATCGTCGCACTGCGCATGCAAGCTGTGGGCGACCTGGGCCGACTGCAAGCACCGCTCTTCCCTGCAGCCCAGAGCCCCGAGTTCAAACACCAGATGCGCCCGGTTGTCTTTGACCACTCGGAACACGAAACCACCGTGGTGCGTCGCGACGATCTGGCCGCCGGCCACGCTTTTGAAGGCCCCGCGATCATCGTGGAACAAACTGCCACCACCGTGGTGCCGCCCGGGTTCAACGTCACGGTCGACGAGTTCGGCTCCCTGGTCATCCGCATCGAAGACGCCGAAGGAAATTGAGGTACCGCAAATGACAATCACTGCAGTCAAAACCCTGGATCCCGTAACCGTTGAAATCATCCGCAACGCTCTCACCAGCGCCGCGGACGACATGAACGCCACCCTAATTCGCTCCGCCTACTCACCCATCCTCTACGAAGGCGGGGACTGCGTGGTGGCGCTGCTGGACACCAAACACCGCGTCCTCGGTCAATCCGCCGGGCTCCCGCTGTTCCTCGGCAACCTCGAAACCTGTTCCATCGCCGTCGAAGAGCTCTACGGCCGCGAAGTCTGGCAGGAGGGGGACGTGTGGATCCTCAACGACTCCTACCTCGGCGGAACGCACCTCAATGACGTCACCATCTTCGCGCCGATCTTCGACAACGGATCTGTAGTCGGTTTCGCCGCAACCCGGGCGCACTGGATGGACATGGGGTCCAAGGACGTGGGCGGCTCGATGGATGCCACCGATATCTTCCAGGAAGGCTTCCGCATGGGGCCGGTCAAACTCATGGAGGCCGGCATCGAAACCTCCGTGGTGGACCTGATCCGCACTAACGTTCGCTTCCCTTACCAGACCATCGGCGACATGCATGCGATGATCGCCGCACTCCGGATGGGAACCACACGGATGAAAGAACTGGTGTCCAGGTATGGGATGGAGCAGCTCGATGCGGCCCGTGATGAAATCTTCCGGCAGACCGAGGAGATCGAGCGCGAAACCGTCCGGAACATTCCCGACGGCGTCTACGAAGCCGAAGGCGTGCTGGACAACGACGGCATCAATCTGGACACCCCCATCCCCATCCGCTTGAAGATCACCGTGGCCGGCGACACGGTGGACTTCGACGTCACCGGCTCGGCCGACCAGACCATGGGCCCGGTCAACTGCGGCGCAGCCCAAGCCGTTTCCGCCCTGCGCGTGGGGTACAAGCTCCTGGTCAGCCCGGACTCCAATTCCAACGGCGGATCCTTCCGCCCACTGACTACCCAGGTCCGTTCCGGCTCCGTGCTCGGCGCCGTCGCACCGGCACCCTGCCAGTGGTACTTCTCGCATCTGGGGCTGCTGATAGACCTGGTCTCCAAGGCCATGGCACCGGCGATGCCTGACCGCGTAGCCAGCGCCAGCCACGGCGACTCCATGATCATCACCGCGGCCGGCTTCGATCCCCGTTTCGGCCGGAACTTCGTCAGCATGGAAGCCACCCTGGGCGGCTGGGGCGCATGGAAGGGCACGGACGGCGAATCCGCCATGATCAACAACGTCAACGGTTCGCTGAAGGACCTGCCTGTCGAAATGATGGAAACCCGCTACCCGCTGCGGATCAACGAATACTCCATCCGGCCGAACTCAGGCGGCCCCGGGCAGTGGCGCGGTGGCAACGGAGTGGTCCGTGAATATGAGTTCCTCGCCGACTGCGTGGTGGGTCTCTGGTTCGAAAGGTCCAAGACACCGGCATGGGGCCTCTTCGGCGGCTCCGACGCCAAGGGCCCGGAAGTAGTGATCAACCCCGGCCGCCAGGATGAGGTCCGGACACTGAAAGCCAACGCACGGAAAATCAAGGCCGGCGACGTGGTTCGCCTGGCCGTAGGGGGCGGCGGTGGATTCGGCGATGTCGCCCAGCGCTCCCGCGAAGACATTGAGTACGACATCGTCAATGGATTCATCACCGAGGACTTCGCCAAGACCCACTACGGCTACTAAACGCTTCATCGAAAGGACTGACCGTGAAATTCAAAAAGCGCCCGGCCGCCGCGATGGCCCTCATGAGCCTCGCCCTGCTGACCTCCGCATGCGCCCCGCCCGCCCAAAGCAGCACCACAGAGGCATCCGCTGCAAGTGCGGACCAGAAGCTCAACGTCGGATTCTTTGGTTTTGCCAAATCCAACGGCTTTGCACAGGGCACGTACCTTGGAGTGGAGCAGGCGGCCAAGGCCAACAACGCCAGCGCCACCTTCGTGGACTCCAACTTCAGCGCTCAGACCCAGGTCCAGCAAATTCAGGATGCCGTCACGTCCAAGCAGTTCGAGGTGATCGTCGTCCAGGCCAATGACAACCAGGCCCTCATCGCCCCGCTGACCCAGGCAGTGCAGGCAGGCATCACTGTAGTCGTCGAGTTCTCCGTCATCGGGCCGAAGTTCGATACTACCCAGCCGCAGATCCCCGGCGCCATCAGCATCGTGGACCTGCCCACCCGCAACGGCAAGATGCTCGGCGAGATGGGCAAGGAAGCGTGCGCCCAGGTGCCGGGCGACACCTGCAAGGTGGCCTACCTTGAAGGCTTCAAGTCCCTACCTTTGGACAATGCCCGGACCGAGGCCGTGAAAGCGGAACTGGCCACCGATCCGAAGATCAAACTCGTGGCCAGCGTGGAAGGCGGCTACACGCAGGACAGCGGCCGGCAGGCGTTCCAGAACGTCTCCCAGGCGAACCCTGAAGTCAACGTGGTGATCGGCGCATCCCAGGCCATCACGGGAGCCGCCGCGGCCGCCGGGAACAGTGCCATCAAGTTCATCGGCAACGGCGCGTCTGTATCCAACGTGGAAGCGGTCCGGTCCGGCAAATGGTTCTCCATCTATGTGAGCGACGTCGTGGCCAACGGCGCCAAGGCCACCGAACTGGGGCTGGCCAAAGCCCGGGGAAAGCAGGTGGAAACCGCTATCGACGAAGCCAGTCTCTCCCCCAACAACGGCAAGGGCACCAAAGAAGCACTGGATTCCCTGAACTACGTCTCAAAGTACTCGGACTAGCACAGCCCCGCTTCTAACACCCCGGGGCCGGGGCCCACCGCTTCGGCCCCGGGACCCTGGCCCTAAGTTCCCTTCCACTTCCAGAGGTCAACATGGCTATACAACAGTTGGAAAAACACGAGCACGCCAGCCGGAGAACCGCCCCCGAAATCACCGTCTCCGGGATCGGCAAGAGTTACGGGGCAACGCAGGTGCTGAGGGACGTCACGTTGTCGGTGACCCCCGGGGAAATCCACGGCATCATGGGGGAAAACGGCGCCGGAAAGAGCACGCTGCTCAAAATCCTGGGCGGAGCCATCACGGCGGACTCCGGAACCATGGAGCTGGACGGACAGCCGGTCAGGATCGCAACCCCCCGGGACGCCATATCCCACGGGATTTCTCTCATCTCCCAGGAATTGGCACTGATCCCTAACCTGTCGGTGCTGGAAAATGTCTTTCTGGGCCACTGGTCGAACAGGGGCAGCCTCCTCTCCCCCAACCGGGACTGCGACCATTTCGCCCGGCTGTTGGAAGAGACCGGTTTTGAGCTGGACCCAAGGGCAACGGTGGGGACCCTTCCCATCGGACAACAGCAACAGGTGGAAATCCTGAAAGCCCTTGCCCGCGGGGCAAAGGTGCTGTGCATGGACGAACCCACCGCCGTCCTTAACGAGGCGGAGAAGGAAAAACTCCTGCAGGTCGTCAAACGGCTGGCCCGCACCGGAACCACCGTCCTGATTGTCTCCCACTACCTGGAGGAAGTCCTGGGACTGGTGAACCGGGTGACCATTCTGCGCGACGGACAGCACATCGTTACCGAAGACGCCGGGGGCCACACTCCAGAGTCGCTGGTACGGCTCATGGTGGGCCGGGAAGTCGATTTCCTCATCCCGGACGTTCCGCAGGTACCGTCCGAAGCCGGGACGGTTATCCGGGTGGCCGGATTGACCAGTGCCAAGGTCAAGGACATATCTTTGGAGGTCCGCCGCGGGGAGATCCTAGGCATCGCCGGGCTGGTGGGCAGCGGCCGCAGCGAAACCCTGCTCGCCGTTTTCGGTGCCGACCGAACCACCGGCGGCCACGTGGAAATCAACGGCCGCCGCATCCGCCCCAGCTCCATCAGGGACTCCATCAAGGCCGGTATCGCCCTCATTCCCGAGTCGCGGAAAGAACAGGGTTTGGTCATGTCCCGACCAGTCGGCGAGAACATTGCCCTCTCGACTCTGCCCGCACGCTCATGGGCCGGCTTCGTCAGGACCCGCCGGGAATGGACGGAGGTCAAGGACGTCAGCAAGTCAGTCGACCTGCGCGGAGCCCGCCCGGGACAGCCGATAGCCAACCTTTCCGGAGGAAACCAGCAGAAAGCACTTTTCGGCAAATGGCTGTTGAATCCTCCGGCGGTTCTCCTGGTAGATGAACCCACTCGGGGCGTGGACATCGCCGCCAAGGCCCGGATCCACAGCATCATCGTTGAACTGGCTGCGAGGGGCACAGCAGTCATCGTGGTCAGCTCCGAGCTTGAGGAAGTGCTCGGTCTGTCCCACCGTATCCATGTCATGAGGCACGGGCGCATCGTTGCCGAGTTCGACCGAAACGCCACCCGTGACGAAGTCATGACTTCCGCTTTTCTGAAATAGGTGAACCACATGACCACTACGTCAGTTGCCGTGCCCTCGTCGGCAGGGAAAAAATTCAATCTGAACTTCAAAGACTTCGGGATCGTTTTTGGCCTGGCAGCCATCATGCTGTTCCTGACCCTGAACACCGGAACATTCCTCACCGGCCGCAACTTCATCAACTTGTTCGACCAGGCCGCCGTGGTGGGGCTGCTCGCCGCGGCAGCCACCCTGTGCATCATCAGCGGAGTCTTCGACCTCTCCTCGACCGCCACCCTCGCGGTCTCCGCCATTTCGGGCGTGATGATCACCCAACATTTCGGCGTTGCGGCCGGTTTCTTCGGGGCGTTGCTTGTGGGTGCCCTGCTCGGTTCGATTACCGGGCTGATCGTGGTCAGCACGAAGGTCAACTCGTTCATCGGGACACTGGCGGTGAGCATCATTTACAGGGGGCTGGCCATTGTGATCACCGGCGGTTCCATCGTCGCGCCGCTTCCTGACCAACTCGCATCCTTCCAAACCTGGACCTGGCCAAGCCTCCTCGGCCTCACCGCCGGTTCGGTCCTGATGCTGGCGATGACCGTTGTGCTGGGAATTGTTCTGTGGCGCACCACTTTCGGGCGCAGGATCTACGCGGTAGGCGGCAATCAGGAAGCCGCCCGTCTCAGCGGCATCCGGACCGGTTCCATCCACGTCGCCGTCTTCGCCATCAGCGGACTGTGCTCCGCCATGGCTGGAATGATTTTGGCCTCACGTGCCGGGTCAGCCCAGCCAGCCATGGCCATCGGCATCGAACTCACCGCCATCGCCGCCGTGGTCATCGGCGGCACCAGCATCCTGGGCGGACAAGGTGCCATGTGGAGGGCCTTCGTGGGAGTCATGATCCTCACCGTGATCAGCAACGGCTTCAACTTGCTGCACTGGGACACCACCTACCAGCAGGTGGTGACCGGCGTCCTCATCCTCGTGGCCGTCGCGGCCGACGGATTATTCTTCCGCAAATCCACCAGATGACCGGCCAGGGTGGACCCTAGAGATATGACACGGATGGATCGCGGGGCCAGGGCCCGACAGAACACTGATCAGGAGGCCCGCCAATGCGGTTAGGACTGATGCTCAAGGGCACCAGCTGCCGGGCGCTCGTTGTGGAGGGACGCTCCGTCGTCTCGGTAGCCGAACAACGGCGGGCCAGCAGCCTGGCGGAAGCGCTGGACAGCGTTCTGTCCTCGTTGCGACTGCAGTTCGGAAGCCAGATCACCGACGTAACGGCCGACGTCGGACGCGTCCTCGCCTCGGCCAGGCCCGGGAACGTCGTCGCTGTCCGCATCTCTCCCCGTCCTCCGGCCGACCAGTTCCACAACACCAGGTTGCCTGCGCACATCGAGCCAGCCGTCACTAAAACCGTGCATGTCCAGGGCGGGCACGACCTGCGGGGACGACCGCTGGCGACTCTGGGCTTGGACGCCTTCCTGCTGGAACTGCCTTCCATCCTGTCCGGCGGCCTGCGGAACATAGCCATCACCGCCGTCGGCTCCACCGCCTCCGCCGAGCACGAAACCCGCATCGCGGATGCCATCCTGTCCAACAACAGCGACATGCGGATCAGCATCTCCAGCGATTTCTACTCGGGCGCGTTCCGCGACCGTGACTACACCGCCGTCCTCAACAGCGCCCTGATGCAATCCGGCGAGGAACTGGCGGCAATGCTGGACGAGGCGGGGAAGCGCCACTTCCCCGCCGCCGCACTGTCCTATGCAAGGAACGACGGCGGCCGGGCGCCCCTGGCGCGGCTGGCGACGGCCCCCGTGCACGCGCTTCGTCCTGAAGCGGCCATGGCGATCCTCGGCGCGGCCACGTTGGGCGGCCTGAGTGACGGCGAAGTGGTTATCTGTACCGACGAGGGCGTGAGCGTGGGAAACATGCGCGGCGGCCTTCCTGTTGCGCGCAGCCTCATCCGGCAGGGGTATGAAGCGAGCCTCGCCACCAACGCCGCCATCGTGGAACCATACACGGCGAACCATCCATTCCGGCCGGGTATCAAAACGGTGGTCGCCGATATCCGCACCAGTCAGGACACCCCGCCTGAGTACGGCCTGGTGCCACCACTTCCACTTGCCCGGGACCTGACCCTCGTGGGCTGTGCCGCGACTCCGCTGACGGCGTGGATCGACAGGCTCGAAAGGGTCAGCGGACAAGCAGACCTCCACCGCGTGCAGCACCGGGCCGAGGAAGAAGCAAGCTCGGCTGCAGTCCAGCTGGGCGCCGGCCCCACAGATACCCGCATCATCGAATCAAACGTCTACGCCATGCCCTACGGCAATCCCGGAATTATCCGTATCCGGGTCCAGGCCGCGGGCGGTGCGTCCGGCTCGGAGGAACAGGCGCTTAATGCGCATGCCATGGAGGCCACGGCATGAGCACCGTCCTCACCCCGGACGACGTAGGGCACCTTCGAACCGGCGCCCACTTCCTGGCCTGCGCCATCGATCCCACCGCCATACACGTCTACGCCGGCATGATCCAGGAGGCCATGCAGACCCGGTCCGTCGAGCTCATCACCGTAGATGAACTGGCTCCGGATGACCTAGTGGTGTCCGTTGGCATGGTGACCCAAGGCCTGTTCATCTCCGACATGCCACCCGTGGGAGATGAATTCACCGGCTGCATTGAGGCCATCGAAACCAGGCTCGGGCGCAGGGTGCGGGCCATTTACTCGCTCGCCGCCGCCAATATCAACGGAATCATTCCCCTCATGGTGGGGCTGCAGTCGTCTCTTCCTGTTGTCGACTCCGATCCCATGGGGCGGGTCTTTCCTCTGATCAGCCAGACCACTTTGACCATCGGCGGGGTGGCGATCGCCCCCATCGCGCTGATGGGAGCAACCGGTGAGCGGGCCGTAGTAGAGGCGGGTGATCCGCAGCGCGCCGAGACGCTGGTCCGCGCACTCGTCACTGAGCTCGGCGGCTGGGCCGCCACTGTGATGTATCCATGTTCTGCACGGCAGCTGGCAGAGCACGGAGTCCACGGCTCCATCAGCCGGATGATCCACATCGGCGAGATTCTCGAAGCCGAAACCTCGGCGGAGAGCAAATTCCTGTCCTTGTCCGAGTTGCTGGGCGTGACGCGCATCGCCAGGGGGCGGGTGACCCACATTGAAGGCCTCTCCCGCCCGACTGACCTCGGACTGCCGGCGCAGCCCTCCAGTGTGACCCTGGAGGAGGAAACCACCGGACAAATCATCCGGATGGAGATCCAGAATGAGATTCTGCTGGTGCTCGTGGACGGTGCCGTCGCGGCGGCCGTTCCGGACATGGTGACGCTGCTCAATTCCGAGCATGGCTCCGTGGCCAACCTGGACGACCTTCGGGTGGGCAGCGTCGTTGATGTGCTTAAGCTCAGTGCCGCGCCGCAATGGTATTCGGAGGCCGGGCTGGACCTGGCCGAACCGGCCGCGTTCGGCATTCCCCTCCACCATCCAAGGCGGCACCATGGGTAGGACCATGAAGGACACGCGGCTCGACGTTGCCGGCCTGCTGGCTCACGGGTCGCTGCGCGGCACCACCCCGCTGTACCTCACCCCCTCCAGCGCCCTGGTCGAGAGCGTTGTCTTGGTCTCCCATCTCGAGGCAATCCAGCGGGTGCGGCCGAACACAGTTGTGGTCCTCTCGGCGGAAATGGGCTCCGGTGGATGGCTCGTCTCCGCCGCGCTCAGGCATGCCTGGGAACGGCGGGCCAGCGCCGTCGTCGTGGCCGGAAGCACCTATTCCAGCGCGGTGATCGGCCTGGCCGAACGGCTTGGCATCACGCTCCTGGCGGCGGAAGGGAACCCCGCCGGAGTCGCGCTGGCTTTGGCCGCCGAGATTGGCGCCGCCCTGTCAGTGATGGATGCCGAGCTCGCCCGGTTCGCCCGGGCCGTGGCCAAGGACAGCGCCCTTCCCGACGTCCTTAGGACTATCTCGCGGGAACTGGACGGGGTTAGCGTCTCGCTGGAACACGACGGCGTCGTCCTCGCCTCAACCGGCACGGCCCCACGGGACCCCGCAAAGGTCATTACGGTTGACGTGGGCGCCGCAGACGCCACCGTCCCCTCTGCCCTCACTGTGCGCCTACCCGCCTCCAGTGTCCTCAACCTACCGCTGGTCCGATCGATCCTGGAAGTGGCTGCACCCTCGGTGAAGGCCGCTTGGTTACTGGGCAATTCCCGGGACACAGTCCGGGCTGTTCCCACTGCGGCCCTGGCCCGGTTAAGCCAGGGCCTAGGTTCGTCCGGCAAGGACTTCGAGGAAGACCACCGGCACCTCCTCACACAGCTTGGGTGGCGCCGGGACGAACGCTACGCGGCAGTGTGGATCTGCCATAGCGGCCTGCGCACACCCGTAAACGACCTGACGGCGGTGCTGAGGCTGCTCTGGCGGAAGGTCTCACCCCGCAGTCCGCTGGCGGAGGTCGAAGACGGCTGGCTGGCACTTGTTCCGGCCGCCCACCAAGCAATTGCGGCGCAGCTTGAACTCCGGCTCAAGACACGGCTGCAGCCCTCCCTGGCCGAGCTGGGCTTGGTGGCCGGCCTGTCCCGCTGGGCGGAGGAGGCCCCGCCGCTCCCGTCCATCATCCAGGAAGCGCGGCTGGCTGCCGTCTCCGCCCGACCGGCGGGGCAGGGCACGGTTTTGGGCTTCACCGGCCTGGGCGTGACGGCGGCAACCACCTTCATCGACAGGGATGCCGTGGCGCTGGTCGCCGAGCTGAGCCTGCCACGGCTGATGGCTAGCCCTGACCGGGAAGCGATCGTCGCTGCGGTGGCAGCCTTCCTTGACCACCGCGGCTCGGTCAGCCTTGCAGCGGCGGCCCTCGATGTGCACCGCAACACCCTCCAGGCCCGGCTTGGCCGGGCCAGGGAATTGGGCGTCCCGCTGGACGATCCGTCCCAGTTGCTGTCAGTCCATCTGCTCCTGGACGTGCTCCGTGCGGCGGCGCCCGGAAAACAAGTTTCTAAAGATCCCTACGAAACCAGAAAGGACTCCCATGAGTTCCCAGTTTGAATCCTTCGACGACGTCTACGCCTCCGCCCGCGACACTGTAGGCGTCCGTCTCTTCACCGCCTCCGTCATTGCCGACGATGGTGACAGCATGGCGCGCGTTTACACCACCCACCCCGAGGTCTACCCGGTTGGCGGCAAGAAGACCCTCGCGGGAGACACTAATCCTGTCTGGCTGGAGCAGGTCCTCATCGGACAGCGGCCGTTCCTGGGTGCCGACAGGGAAGCGGTCAGGGCTTTCTTCTTCGACTCCGGAACCATCGAATCACTGGGATGCGGCGCGATTGTCAATGTCCCGGTGCTCAGCGACGGTCGTACGATCGGCTCGATGAACTTCCTGGCACCCGAAGGCAGTTATGACCAGTCCTCGGTGGACGCCGCCGTCGAGGTTGCGAGGCGCTCTGTCCGGCTCCTCGAAGACGCACTTGCTGCCACGAGCTAGCGTGCGCCCCCCCTATTGGAAGGAAATACTGCACGTGATCCCCAACTCCCAGGGAAGCCTGACCATTCGGAACGCCAGGATTTTCGACGGCGAATCACCCGCCCTCATTGAGGGCTCCATCGTCATCCGGGATGGCAGGGTCACCGCCGTAGGCAGCACCGACGAAGACACTGGCGCCGGAAACATACTTGACGCGGGCGGCCGGGTGGTAATTCCCGGCCTCATCGATGCCCACTTCCATGCGTATGCGCTCAGTCTGACGTCGGCGATCAACGAAACCGGGCCGTTGAGCTATTCCGCGCTGGCCGGTGCCCGCAGGCTTGAGGCCGCGCTCGGCCGGGGCTTCACCTCAGTCCGGGATGTGGCTGGGGGAGACGTCGGCCTGGCAACTGCCATCGAGGAGGGACTGTACCCCGGTCCCCGGTACTTCTTTACCGGTCCGGCGCTGAGCCAAACCGGCGGTCACGGTGACATTCGCGCCGCGAACGATGCAAGCTGCTTCCATGGCGGCCATATGTGTGAGGTGGTGGACGGCGTCGAGGACCTGCTGCTGGCGGTGCGCCACCGGTTTCGGACCGGCGCAACGGCCATCAAGATCATGACCTCCGGAGGAGTGATCTCTCCTGTCGATCCGATCCGTGTGCCCCAGTACAGCGCGGCGGAAATCCGCGTTGTCACCGAAGAGGCATCGCGGCGCGGCAGCTACGCCACCGCGCACGCCTACTCGCCAGAGGCTATTACGCACTCAGTCCTCAATGGAGTCCGCTGCATCGAACACGGCAACCTGCTGGATGCTCAAACCGCCCGTCTCATGGCGGAGAATGACGTCTATCTCATACCCACCTTGGTGACATACGACGCTATGGGCCGCCGAGGAGCGGAAATCGGACTTACCGAGGTAGGAGTCGCCAAGAACCAGGAAGTCCTGGCCGCCGGCAAGAACGCCGTCACACTGGCGCGCGACGCCGGAGTCCGGATTGGCTTCGGCAGCGACCTCATGGGTGAGCTCGAGGATGAACAGCTGGCCGGGCTTCGCCTGCAGTGCGAAGTGCTGGGAGTCTACGACACACTCCGTTCTGCGACTTCAACGAACGCGGCACTGCTCCGGCGCGATGACCTGGGCCGTATTGCGAAGGGGGCATGCGCGGACTTCGTGATACTGGACGGAAATCCCTTCGACGAGCCCTCAGTGCTCTGGGACGAGCGCCGGAACCGCACCGTCATTAAAGCCGGCCACATCGTCCTCTCCGGCGGCCTTCCTGTAACTTCCGTCATCACAGACGAGGTCACCAGCGGCGCCTCCGCCTAAAGGCTTGTCCGGGCAGCAGGACGACGAAGATGGCGGCGCGAAGGCCCGCCGTCGTCTTCGTCGTGCATACGGGGATCCGTTACCAGTCTTAGTGCCGTGAACTGGAGGTAGACGACGTCCGGGGAGCACGAGCCCAGCACACGCAAATCGCAGGAATCAACGTCGGTATGTATGTCGCCGGGATCTTGTTTGCTTGCGCACTCACCGCGCAACACCCCTGCCCACCTTCGCCCGCGCGGCATCAAAACTGCCCACGGCATCGACAATCGGAAAGCAAAGTCACTAGATAGACTAGCTAGATTGGCTAGTTATATGTATGCTTATGCATGTTCCTGATATTCGTTCCTACGGAGTGCTGAGTGCTTTGATTACTTCCGCCGAAGTTTGGGCGCCTCATCTCCACGCGGACGCTCACGTCCCGGACGGCCGCGCCGGATTATTGACGAGCCGCACGGATATAACCCCATCCACCCTGGACGGCACCACGGCGCCGCAGGATGGACGTGCGATGCACGGCGGAACTTTCCTGGATCCCGTGAATCCGGCTGGTGACACGGAGGTGGGCATTCGACCGCCGATTTCGATGGCACCGAATTTCGGCCCCCTGACCCCGAAGGCCCGAGAGGTGTCTCATGGGGTTACTGGGGAAACTGGTCAGGGAAAATCGCTAGGCTTTCGGAGTTCTACGGGCGTACCTCACGCCGGGTGTTCGGGATCATGCGTCCTGGATCGCGGCGTCAATGGGGTGCTGAATGAGGGAGTCTCTACCGCGTCTTGGTGGGACGCTGCTACCTACGGTCCCGAGCCGGGTAGCCCGACTGCGTAGCTGCGGACAATAACTCACCACAAGGAAGTGGACAAGGGCCGCTCACGCCGGAGCGATACCAGCTGGAAGGCATGATCGGCAAGCGCCTCCTGGACCCGCCCATGCCTCCAGAGCTCACAGGCAGCGCATTCCCCGCTGCAACATGAGGCGCTTGTCATGGCATAGCGATTGTGTTCGTACATATCGGCTTGGTCGAGCCATGTAGTCGCGATTTCGCTATTAGTAAGCATACTTAGTATTATTTGGAAATCACATCGCAGAGAAACGAGCATCGCATGAGTTTGGCTACTGCCACGCGTTCCCTTCCCTATCCGCTGGGTGTCACGCTGCGCGAGGGCGGCGCAAACATCGCCATCTATTCCCAGACAGCGGACGCCGTGGACTTCTGTGCGTTCGACGGTGACGGCAACGAGACGCGGACCAGACTTTCAGACCGGACGGGTTATGTGTTCCACGGCGTGGTTGCGGGTGTCACAGTCGGAGCCCGATACGGCATACGGGTCGACGGCGAATGGAACCCGGACGCGGGGTTGCGGCACAACGTCCACAAACTGCTCCTGGACCCCCACGCCACCGCCATTGAGGGTGGCTACGAGTGGGGCCAGGCAGTCTTCGCCCATGACATGAATGCGCCCTCGGAGCTGGACGAAACGGACTCGGCCCCCTCGGTTCCGCGCTGTGTGGTTACCGACAACTCCTTCGACTGGGACGAAGGTACCGCCGACGTCGCTCCGCGGACCCCGCTTGCGGAGACGGTGGTCTACGAAGTTCACGTCAAGGGTTTCACCCAGCAGCACCCGGACGTACCGGCGGACATCCGGGGCACGTACGCTGGGCTGGCCCACCCTGCCGCCATCAAGCACCTCACGGACTTGGGCGTGACCGCCGTCGAACTTCTTCCCGTGCACCAGTTCGTCCAGGACAGCCATTTGGAGGAGAAGGGCCTGCGCAACTACTGGGGTTATAACAGCATTGGTTTCTTTGCTCCCCACGGCGACTACAGCTCCGCGGGCGACGGCGGCGGCCAGGTCGCCGAATTCAAAGCCATGGTAAAGGCACTTCACGCGGCCGGGCTCGAGGTGATCCTCGACGTCGTCTACAACCACACCGCGGAGGGTAACCACATGGGCCCCATGCTGTCCTTCAAGGGCATCGACAATGGCGCCTACTACCGCCTGGTGGAAGGCGAGGAATCGGCATACTTCGACACCACGGGCACCGGCAACAGTCTCAATGTCGGGCACCCCGCAGCGCTGGGCCTCATCATGGACTCGCTGCGCTACTGGGTCACAGAGATGCACATTGACGGCTTCCGCTTCGACCTCGCCACAACGTTGACCAGGCAGGATGGTAGTGCGGAGCTGCACAGCGCCTTCCTCACCCTGATCCAGCAGGATCCCGTCCTGGCCCCGGTGAAAATGATCGCCGAGCCCTGGGACACAGCCGGGTACCAGGTGGGCGGGTTCCCCGCCGACTGGTCTGAATGGAACGGCAAGTTCCGTGACGACGCCCGGGATTTCTGGCACGACGGCGGCAACGTACTGGGCGACTTCGCACAGCGATTCCTCGGCAGCCCCGACGTCTACGAGGCCAGCCGCCGCGCCCCCGTCTCCAGCGTCAACTTCATCACCGCCCACGACGGCTTCACCCTGGCCGACCTCACAGCCTACGACGAAAAGCACAACGAGGCCAACGGCGAGGACAACAACGACGGTGAAAGTGACAACCGCTCCGCCAACCACGGCATCGAGGGTCCCACGGACGATCCCGGGGTAAACGAGCTCCGCGAGCGGCAGCGTCGGAACTTTATGGCAACGCTGCTCCTGTCCACCGGCGTACCCATGATCCTCGGCGGCGATGAAATGGGCCGCACCCAGGACGGAAACAACAACGCCTACTGCCAGGACGACGAAATTTCCTGGTTCGACTGGAACAAGGTGGACGGCGGCCTGCTGGACTTCACAAAGGACCTGATCACCCTGCGCCGGAATAATCCGGCGCTGCGCCCCGACTGGTTCCGCCAGGCTCCGGAGACCGGAAGCGCCAACTCGGTCCAGGTCCTCCGGGCCGACGCGCAGAACTTCGGCGAAGGAGACTGGAACGAAGACCACCGGGCCATCGCGTTTGTCCTGGAACACGAGGGCTCAGATGCTTTCGCCGTGCTCTTCAACGCCGCCGAAAACGGTGTGGAGTTCACCGTTCCGGAGGCGCCCCGGCAGGAATGGGAGCTGGCCCTTTCCTCTGACCCCGACCAGCAGGTGGAAGCACCAGTGAGCACCCTTATTGTGCGGGACCGTTCGGTAACCGTTCTGCGTTCGCGAGCTTGAGATCCTCTGCAGCCCGGCAACGCACGAGCCGGGCTGCCGAGGGGCCGACGGATGGTCAAGAAGCGCTGCTAAGAACTGTCTTCACTGGCTTACGGTCAGTTTTATCCAGGGCAAAACGGCTGGTGCGGAGCTGTTGGCGCGTCTGTATTCCTAAGATCTGCCCTCTTACGGAAGTGGGTTTATCGGCGCTGGGCTTGTCGATGCCGCGCCCGCGAGAGATCCGATTGTCCCGTTACCGTCTGGAGGAACGAACTCTTTCCCGTCAAGACTGACAGCACCCCTTGATTGGAAGCCACACAACATGATGCTCAAACGCAGGTGCAGAAAATTTGTAGGAAAGGGACGGGTTCTTCTTTTAGCGGCCCGAACCCTGCCCTCCTGCATCCAAAACCCGGAAGTTTGGGCGTAATCAACTCCCTTAACTCTCCGGTCAGAGTAGAGGCCTGGTCCTGCAGGGTCTGGACTTTCGCATGGCTATGTGGCTGTGAGCAGGAGGGCATGTTGCCAGGAAGTGAGAGACCCAACGAAGAGGTGGTTACTCCGAAAGCCAAGCCAGGAGGGGGTTAATTGTTGTCTGCTTTAAGTGTGGACACTGTCCACACCTCCTTTGGCAGGACCAGAACCGACCAGACGCAACGGCCACAGGCGAGTTCGGATTCGAAAGAATATCCAGCGTGATCTTCGGTCAAGTCATGTCGACACCACAACCGCACTCCATGAAGTAGTGAGCGGCCAACAAGTGCCGAATGAACACCACACGAGAGGACACCAGTGACCCCACGACCTGGCAAGGGGAACGCCCACACGCCAGGATGCCGAGCCTCCCCCATCCAAACTGAACAGGCCGTGCCCGGCGGCCAGGCACCACCCGGGCCAACTAATCAGAGGCACATGTCAAGCTTTGTACACACGTTAAAGCAAAACCCCCTCTGACGAGGGGGTATGCCGTGCCCGAGGTGGGACTCGAACGGGATTCCCGCCCTTGCCATTGCTGGGAAGTCGCGGAAACATGCGGAATCCGGGGCAGTCCGGGGGTTGTACGGCGCAGTCCGGGGTGGAAGGTGTGCACATTGTCCACACTTCTTTTTTGGCCGCTTTCGAGCACCCCACGACGGGACCAGATGCTTCGGAGCCCTCGTATGCGGCGCCTGCAAATACGCGCAGCCGTTTCAAAGTGACTGCCGCTAGAAGCTCGCTGATCTCGGCCGCGTCAGTGACCAGGATTGCTCCGCCGTCTCTCAGGAGCCGGTGGCATCCTGCGGAGTTCGCGCTGTGGACACTGCCTGGGACGGCTGCAACATGCCGGGCGATGGTCTCGGCCTGGTGCGCGGTGTGCAGGGCGCCGGAACGCCACCGGGCCTCCACGACACAGGTCACCCCCGCCAGTACCGCAATGATCCTGCCGCGCTGGAGAAACCTGTAGCGCGTGGGCGCGTTACCCGGGGGCTGCTCAGACACCGTCAGGCCGTTGGCCCAGCCCGGATGGCCGCGGCGAGGTCGGCGTTCCCGGACGGGTAGTCTCGGTCAAGGCCGCCGGCGGCGACGGCGATCGTCGCGGCCCCGTCGCCGCTGAACCCGGCAAGGGCGGCGCGGTGGGCGTGGGCGTCTATGCCGTAGCCGAGACCGGACATGACGCAGATGCCGCGTTGGGCCAACTTGTGGGCGATGTCGCCGGTCACGGCCGCGCCGTAGCTGGTCGAATCCCGGGACCCGGTCAGCGCGACGGACCGTTCCGGGGCCGGGATGCCGTGGGTGATGTCTCCCCGGTACCAGAGCCCGTACGGTGCATCAAGCAAATCATCGAGGCCGGTCGGCCAGTGCTCGTCGCCGGGGATGAGGAACCCGCCACCGAGGCGCTCGATTTCGGCAAGGTCCCGCTCGGGGTCGACGTCGGCCATCCGGGGCGCCCAGCGGTTCAACGCTTCGGTGAGGTCGACGTCCGTGATGTGCCCGAAGGTGTGGCCGGGCTGGTCACCCGTAGCGACGCGGAGGGCGGCGTAGGCGCCTAGAGTGCCGACGAGGGTACGGCCGGTGACGTCTTGCGCGTCGAACAGTCGTGTCAGAGCGGCGCGTGCGATGCGGTCGTTCATGGTGTGTGTCCTTTGCTGAGGATTCGGTGGGTGGGGCGCTCGTGGTGAGTGGCCAGCTCCCCTCTCCCCCGCCGTTGTTTTGGCTGCTGGCGAAGCTTGCGGAGCTGTGCCCGACGGAGGCCTGTCTACCCCTGGGTAAGGGACGGGAAATTCCCAGAGGAAATAAGCGACGCAGGAGCGACGCAGGGAAATTCACGGCACGCAGGCCCCGACAAAGGAGGGGCTAGACGGGCCGGAGCGGGCACGTACAATCCGAAGGAATCTCAATGATGTTGTCAACGCGATTCCAGCGGATCTGTCAGCGGCAGTCCTCTCCCACTTGGGAAGCTGAGGTATGGGTCATTCTTGATCTGCGCGACGACGTGTCAGTGACTCTCTTGAAACTCTTCCTAAGCTACGTACCCGAGGATTTCGACGACACGACAGACCTCCGCTGGAAATCCGGTACCGACGGGTTAGCTCACTTCTTCGTGATCCAGTTACCCGTTCCCTCAGGGGACGACTAGACGAATGGCTACTGTAGCCAAACGGCTCGGTTTTCGACCGGCACTGACAGGGAAATGCCAGAAATCACGGATGCAGCGAGGGGCGAGACGATGTCCGCTGGTGATGAAGAAGCCCGTGCATCCAGGGACGAAACCATTCTGCGAATACGGAGTGGAATCCGGTCGGCCCAACTCCGGGTCGCCTTGGACAAGATCCGTGGGCGAGAGACGCCGGAGGCGGTGGTGCGGCTGGCACAGCGGACGCCCCCGCCGGCGCCGTCCCCATTCGATACGTTGAGAACGCCGGACGGAAAGCTCCGCAGAGATCCGGAGGCTCGGAGAGAATTAGCCCTCCACGTGCGACGCAATATCCTCGCCGCGCAGTTGAGGGTCGCCCTCGACGAGGCGCGGGGTCGACCGACTCCCGAGGCCGTGAAGCGCCTAGCCCAGAGAAAGCTACCGACATTGATGTAGTCCCCAGGGTGCCTGAGACGGGCGGGTATGTGCCCCGCCTCGCGCACTACCGCCGTCCCCACGAGGCATCTGTGGGAAGATCATGCCGATAAGTCAGCAGCCAGATACGGGCATAGAACTGAAGCAGGGACATGGACATAAGACGAGCCAGCCGGGGTGACCAGGTGGCAATAGGCAACCTGATACTCCCCTGGGACCGAGACAACGGTCAGAGGTACCACGATGGGCGTGGTCGGGTCAGCGAACGTGAGTTTGTCGCCGAGGACGCCAAGGGGATAGCGGGCTGGATTTCGGGCCATCATGGTTCAACGGCGTGGGCGAACCTGGCTGCCTACGAGGACCGGCCCGAATACTGGGCATGCTCGTGGCTCGTGAAGTTCTATGTGCAGAAGGAACGGCAGTCCGGGGGCATCGGCGCCCTGCTGCTGGAAGCCTTCGAAGATGACGCCCAGGAGGCGGGCCGCGACCTCGTGGTCGTTCATCCTGATGAGACCGGCGATGTTGAAAGGCTGCGGAACTTCTACCGAGACAACGGGTACGAGCTCATGGACCCCTGCAGCGACTATTCGATGAGGCCGCCCTGGTTAATGGCTAAGACCTTGCCGCCCCTGCGGTAGGCAGCGAAGGCTGGTTCAATGGACGATCTGACTCCAGACATGGAGATGAGCTCCCGGGAGGCTGCGACTTACCTGAGTGGACCGGTCGGATACACCCTGAGCGTGGAGTTTCTGCGAAGTCTGAGGTACGTCGGGCGAGGTCCGCTCGTTGAGAAGCGAGGGGCCAGACTTGTCTACCGTAAGGCGACCCTGGATGCGTTCCTGCTGGAGCATGGCACTGATCCTGCCGCATGGTACGCGGGGATCTGGCGGGACTTGGCCGAGGAGATCCGCGTCGTGTCCGCGGCTACCGGCGTGGGCGGCTTCGAGCCGTTGATTGAGACGTTGGAGGAGCATGACCCGGAGGACTGGGACCCGGACCAGGCGACGTAACGGTGTCGAACTGCAAGGCGTGCCCCGACATCGGATAATCGATACGTGACTGACCGACCAGCCCTCTATCTGTTCCCGTATCTTCGTCTGCGTGAGGGAGTGACGGCTGGACCGTGGTCACTGCAACCGCTGGACCCGGAAAAACTGGCTGCGCCTTTTGACGACATTGGCCGGACGGTGAGCGCACTCCTTGCCCGGTTCCGTGATGAAGCCGGCCAGCCGTTGACCACTGCGACCCTCGTTCAGCGAACGGAGCCAGAGTCGACTGGAGAGGCACGCGAGCACGAAAGAGTTGCCCTCCGGGCTGCGGTGTCGTTCGCGGTAGCCGATGCCAACGCCGGCCTTGGGAATGAGATCCCCTGGGAAGCGGCAGCACCGAACGTTGCTACGGCCGAGGTCGCGACGTTCTTTGTTGGCGAAGTCTCTGCACTCAAAAAGGGCACATTTGTGCGAACCAGAGGCGGATCACTAAACCGCCGAATCGTTGGTGGCGGCACGGTGCATGATGACTTTGTAGTCGTGACACCTCCCGAAGGGCTTGTAGCGATCCCCGACGTTAGGCTGGACGGCGAGCTCCTGGAGGCCGTCTACCGGGTCGCCGTGGAAGCGTTGTCAGATGAATCTCTCAGGGTGAACTGTGAGGTCCTCGCCGCGCTTCATTGGCACAGCCGGGCGTGGGAAAATTCACCGCTTCACACCATGCCGGATATCATCGTGCAGCTGAAGACAGCCATCGAGGCACTCTCAGGAGAGAGCAAAACCGCTGAAGGTATACAGGTTCTCGAAGGAATCTACAGTTCGGTGGCGGGAACGATCGGTGCCCATGAGTTTTTGTGGCAGGAGTCAGGCCCGGTGTTTCCTCGCGGATTCAAAAAGGTCACCGAATACAGCTCTTTTGGTAACTGGTACTGGTTCCTGGCGGACACTCGTAACGCCATCGTCCACGACACAGAATCGCCCGTCATGGACCACATCGCCGCCGGATCACCGTTCCAAGGAAACCTCTTTCGTGTTGCCGAGAGAGTGACACGCGAACTCATTAAGATCCGTCTGGCCCATCTGGGCCATGCGAAAGCCGCGCTCAGCCCGACGAGTCGGGGTCACCTTCGCATCGCGGGGCGCCTCGGCCAGCAGATCAGAACCATCGCGCCTTTGCCGATATGAGGCCCAATCATCATCAGGGCACGACGGGCGGCCGAAAGGTTTAGTTCCAGCCGGTAGAAGCTCACCGGCGGCTAGCCTGGTCCCACAACTTGCATGGGTTCGTCGCAGGCTGTTCGGACTTTCCCAGGGCCAGCGCTAATCTCTTCGACGACCAGCACCCTCTTGGGGTTCTCATCCCACACATTGCCTACGGAATTGCACCATGCCGGCTGGTAAACATTTCCAGAGGTGACCACGTACCCCGGACCGGGACCAACCTTGGGTGCCCCGTCGCTTCGGCGCGAGGCTGGCTCGAAGGCGCGCAACTCCCCCAGTTCTTTGGATTTCGGCTTGGCCTTGGCTGCCGACTGCCAGGCACGGTGCGGACGCGGCGCCATGCTGGAAGCCGGCCAGGTGGCCCGGACGGGGCTTCGCACGTATGTGTACTGAGAATGTCAGAGGGGCGTGAAAGTCTGACTTCATGATGTTTGAAGAAGACTGGACGACACTCCCTCGCGCCTACGTGGCGCTATCGCATGATTATTCATATGAGGACCGTGACAAGGATTTAGCCGCGACAATTGCCTGGTGTCTCGCGCTGGCTAACGGCGATGCCAGGCTGGTCGGGATACAGACGGGTCATGAGGACGATCTCGACGACGAACCTCTCCTAGCTGCATTCGTTGCTGAAGGGGCGAAGGTCTACACCGACTCCCGTGGGAAGGTCGGTGCACTGCCCTCTGGCCCTGTCTTGATGTATCGACCCCATGCCGCGCATTTGTGGGAGGTAGAGACGAAAAGATCTACGGCAGCCGTAGCCGCGTATGAGATTACAGGCCCGGAACATCATCAACGGAGCATTGGGACTGAAGAAATGGTCGGTTGCCAGCCGTGGGTCACTGCTTTCAAGCCCATACATCTAGGCGGACCAACGATTAAGGTCAAAGAACCCATCCTGCCCGACCCCGTCGTCGCTGCCGACATGGATACCTTCACCGACCTCATCAACTCCTCGAGTGGCCTCTCGGACAGTCGGGATCGTTCTACTGTGCTCGACGGTCTCACGAAGCTGAGGAAAGCAAACCATCACTTTGATCCAGAAGATCTCCTTGCCGGAGCGCTGGCGAGAAATTGGCGTGGCGATGCAGCCGTCCAGCTCAAGGACCTCGCTGCCGAAATCAACGCAGGCAAGAGAAAGCGATTCGCCGAGCGATTCCGTCCCGACATCGTTGATACTTGGCGAAAGGAAGTCTGAACGGCTGGGCCGCACTGCGCTTAGCGAACGGACCAGGAGAACGGTGTCTTTCGCCTACGAGCTCATCAATCCGCCGGCGTCCGGCATGAACGCTGCCGCAGGGCGGACGTTTATCTACGTGCTTATGTTCAACATCGCCGGCTACCCCTCCAAGCCCTTCTACGTGGGACAGGCCCGGGGACTGACGCAGCGATTTGGCAACCACCAGATGATTACCTGGCACGTCGCACGGTTCGGCGCCCCGCCGCGGATCTTCATCGCAGGCCAGGTGCCGTCCGCTGCTGCCGACCTGGCGGAGCAGAATCTGATCGCCCGGCTCGCGAGGGCCCAGTACAGGTTGACGAACACGATGGTCGTGCGGGCCGGAAAGATTGTCCGTCGCCCGACACCCTTCCTCACCGAGCCCAGGGAAGCTACCCTCTATCACCTCGGCACTCCCGCTCCATGGGAGTCAGTGTTCCTTGCCTGGCAAGCCCAGTTCATACTGGCGTCCGGAGACCAGCTTCCGGTCTCAGGGGACGAGCTCCACCTCGACGAGGTACTGTCCTACGTTGAAAGTCTGGAGTACAACTCGCCGGATGCCAGAGAGGTGTCGGTGTTGATCGCCAACGCCTTTGATCCAGGTTTCCAGAACTCCATAGTTGACGTCGTGCAGGCCTTCCAGGGCAAGCACAAGCCCGGTGACCTGCAGAACATTCTGATGCGGTTGCGCGATGTCTGGGTCTTCCGCAAAGGGCTGCAAGCAGGTAGGGCCAAGGGCTACAGGCTGACAAGAAGGCACACAGCCGCCATCCTCGCTTTGCGGTCAAGGTCACTCTAGCGGCCTTAGTCCACCGATCGCATTGCACCACGCGCCCAGCACGCTCACGGCCTACTTGCGGAACCAAGTGGCCTTCGTCGACGCTGCAATCCACATACTCCTATTCGGGTCAGATCATTAGTGAAAGCGAGCAGGCAAGGCATACTTCCCGGTATGACCGTGCTGGCTTTGGTTCCGGAAGCGCGGAGTGGAACGAGTGACCCACTGCCCCCTCCAACCCGCCGGACGGAGCTGCACGGGTGCCGCATGCCGACCCGGCAGAATGGAATCCGGCATTGTGAAAGGAACTTGTTATGCGGCATTCATTGAATCGGTCCATGCCCCTGTCCGCTGAGGACCACGCGGAGCTCTTCAATGCGATTTACGACGGCGCTTTGGGTGACGAAACAGTGCCATGGAGCTCAAGAGTGAGTGGGATCTGACTGACAAGAAGAAGACCGGGAACCTCGCGAGGCTCATCCTTGGTTTCGCCAACAGGGATCCCGCTGTGGCTGCGAAGTATTTCGGCGGTGAGGCCTATCTGGTCCTGGGTGTCGATTCAGGGCGGGCCGAGGGCTTGACGAAAGCCGACAGTGCCACTATTACGATGCAGATCCAGTCTTATACGGGTACTCGTGGTCCGCAGTTCGTCTTGGACTACGGACGGTTCAATAATCTGGACGTAGCGGTCATCACAATCCTCGCCGCGCCTCGGGCCGCTCATATTTACGCTCTGGAGAAGGAATTCACTGACAACGGAGGCAACAAAGAACGGTTGTGGCGCAACGGCACAATTTTTGTGAGGTCAGGGACAAGCACCGAAGTTGCGACGGCTGAAGACATCAGACGCTTGGAGCGACGATTGATCGCCGGCCTCCAGAAACTGACGCCCCAGGTTCACCTTGAGTGGCAAAACGATCCCCGGTTGTTCTGGCACGATGAATCATCCATTGAAGAGTGGCTCGAAAGCCATCGCGAGCACCTGCTTTGACTGCAAGATATGGATGAGTCAGCGTCGAGGGGACCTTTTGATTTCTCCGGGGCGATGATGTCCGCCTTTGAGTCACTTGGAAAGCAGACTCCTGGCCGCTACAAGAAGGACCTCAATGAATACATAGGCAGATGTAGGAGTCTTGTGGACGAGTGGACGCAGCACGTGGTCTACTCCAGACCAGGTTTTCACAATGTCATGAGAATGACCAACACCACGGATGAGGCGGTGCTGGCCGTCCGGCTGACGCTGCAACTTCCGGCCGGGATGGACGTCGTGGTAGACGATCCCTTTACCAAATGGCCTGAACTTCCGGTGCAGGTGGGCAAAAACCTGCCGCCTACCTCCCTGTTCATGCATCTTGAGGGGTACGAAATTCCCTTGGCGCGGCCGACCACCCCCCGGCGACCGTCTGTTGATATTGACGACGACATGGTCAAGGTGACATTCGATATTGGCGACATTGCCGCCGAAGATTCCGTCGTAACGTGGCCCGTTGCCGTCCTTAGTTCGGACCCGGAACTGGAGACTCAGATCGAGATTAGCTGGTCAGTCACGGCGAACAACCGTAGAGGGACCGATAGGGGAACTCTGTCCATTTCTCGCCCGGAGAGGCAGTCCCTCATGACGACCGTTTTATCCAGGACTGTCCCGGTTCCAAAGCGCTAGCGGCACCCTCACCAGGTGGCTGCGTTCAACGCTTCCTCCTCCGTTGAGCGGTGGAACTCTGCTTTGCAGGTTTCGGAGCAGGCTGAAGAAGCGTCTGGGTCATGGACCGCGGAGGCCGTTCTGTGCTCGCGAAGAGCTCAGCCGGCAGAGGTGAGTAGTCATAGGCGTAGTCCTTGACAGTGAGCGGGTAGGCCACGACCCGCGACAGCTGCCACAGTGAACGCACAACGCTGATTCCGACCTGGCTGATTGCCAGGTTTGTAGCGGGATCGGAATTATCTGTCCGCAGGGTCAGACCAGGGGTCGTATTCTTGCCTCCGCGCTCCTGGAGGACGTAGGTCACCGATTCGGCGTTGACCACGGCCGCTGCATCATTCCATTGCTCCGGCGTGAGAGTTGTTGGAGGCTGCTCGGCGAGGTGCAGCACGACACTGAGGTCATCCCGAGGGGCAACTGTGGCGCCATGTTTGAGCTGATTGTTTCCTTGGGCGCCGTTATAGCCGCCGTCCGAATAAAACTGCGCGAAGAAAGTGAGCCAGGCTGTTAGGAAATCCAGGTGCCGCCGCATGTCCTGTTTGGATCCCTCGGATTCTTCATGACGAAGCTCCCGAGGAAACATCACCTTGGAGACGGCATGCCGGGCGGCGCCTCCAAGTAAAGGTTTGATGGGCTCGCGGAGGTCCGAGCTCAGTCGCATGTTGAGCAGCTTTGTCATCGGACTGCTACCCGTAGCTCTTTCCAGACCGGCCACAAACAGCCGCAGCGCAGTTTCGATTACGTGCTGCATCAAGGTGTAGGACTCAATTGAGGCCATCGTTCTGCTGCTAAGAGTGTCGCCCGGCGGGACGTCCAGTGCGAACTTCTTGTCCTTCAACACTGACTGGAACTGTCCGAAGAGGGACGCCTGATCCGTGCGGTCCCACTTCACCGAACCAGATTGCATATCAGCAAGGGCAACTATGCCCCAGAGCCGGCGTTCGAAGTATTCTGCGGGATCAACCCTGTAGTAATGCTCCTTCAGGACCTCTTCCACTGCACCCGGCGTAGCCGAAGATGCATCCGTATCGACCTGGTGAATACTCAAAGGATCGTTCAGCGCCATCAGGCAAAACTATCTGACCAGCAGTCCCTCGTGCAGGATTCTCAGTGCCGGTGGCTTGGGTGTTTCAAATGCCTGGTGGGCAGTAAAAAAGGGGCGCCAATGCCTGGTGGGGACGGAGACCTCCGAGTGAGACGCCCTCGCCATCATGACCGGACACCGGTATCCGGACCACGGGGAACCGACGTCCGGTTCTTGGTCCTCGGCCCGGAAAAGGAAAAGCCGCAGAGTCACTTCGTGGCCAAATCCATCGAAGCGGAAACGGTCCGCCGCGAATCCGAACACAATGACGGTGCGATGTACCCGTCCTGGGGCGAAAATCTTACCGGGGGTCGGCGGCTCAAAGACAGCTGCACGGCCTGGTCCTCTACGGCGGGCGGGTGTGGGGGTGCCCTTTGCTTGGCCCCAACTTGGGCTCCCTGCGGGTCGGCAGGAGTTTTCCGCCTAACAACACCGCGTTGAGGCATGCTGGTGGCGTTCTTTGCCGCCTACCTGCCTGGTGCTCGTACGGTGCGCACTAGTTTTCGGCCAGGTATCCGGAAGTCCGGCCTAGTCGGCGCAGAATGTCTCCCGCCGTCGCGCCGTCTATGATCCACTTGGCAATCGGCAGCGCTTCAGCGGTGTAGTAAGCCATAGCCTCATCAAATCCTTCAATGAGCGGGCGAGCACCTTCATCGAGGATGTACCAGAAGCTGAGATCGTCCTCCTGAAAACCCCACTCACCATCGTCGGGATCCGTGCTCTCGATCCTTGCCATGACGATCGGCCCGCTCATGCCGTGTTGCTCGAGCTGAGACAAGTTGGCATCCATCAGTAGTGACGGATTCTCACAGGTCACTACGACGTGCCCTAGACTCGAGCCCGCCGAGGTTTTAGGATGGCGCTCCAGCGCCTTTGGTCCCATAACTGCAAAACGTCCTGTTGAGTCGGCCGCGATAAGAGACACGGGCCTCGCCGTGAGCGTGTAGCCAAGGTGTAGACCGACTTCACAAAGCAGGGCTGCCGCGTTGGCGCACTGGTTTTCCGTACCGAATGCATATGCCACGACCCCCACAGCATGCCGAAGAGCACCCAGGGGTACTCTGGGCTGACCGATTCCCTGCTGAGAGGAACTCTGCCCTTGTATGTTTCCCTGGTCAGCACTTTCCATCAAGTCGCCCTGTCGCTCAAAGTTTGTAGTACCCACTGAATATTTCTGATCATAGGCGCGGGTGCTGGTGGCCCCACAACTTATGAGCACCGGGTGGCTTTTTTAATCTTCTTGTAAAGACTAAGCCGCCATTCTGACAGTAGACGATCGTGCGGGCCCCATAGGTCAGCCGGGCGTGGAAAGCAGTCGACGGTGGGGCAGAGCTGTCCGCCGGGGAGGAATTGGAATCCCAGGCAAAAGGTGCCGTCATCGATCAAGACGCGGACGAGCTGGCGCATCACGGGTTCGAGGTCTTCCATGAGATCGGAGAGCAGGCGCCGCACCTGCTGCAGGGTGTTTTGCCCTTGCACCTGGCCGGGGGCCTGCATCGGGGGACATGAGAAAGCCTCCGCGCGAATCCAGGGACTCAAGCGTGGAGGCTCCCGGCTCTCCACGCTACGGGGACTGGAGAGCCTCAATGAGGCTACCGCAGGCGTGACGTTCTCGGGCGAGCCTGGGCGAGACCAGTATCAGTCTAACGACGGGGCCGCCGGCCCCTGGTTCGCCCGGTGCGCCAACCGGGAAGAGGCCCATCCAGGAGATTGATCTTCGCCCGGTCGAGTTCGCCGCGGCGGTACTTTGCCGCTGGGCGTGGATCCACACTCCGAGGGAATGTTCACGCTCTGATACGTAGTGGTGGTGGCGGGGCCAGTCGTTTCCTTCGGCGCGGAAGCCCACAAGCTGGGCGAACCGGTCATGCCACCGGGCATCCTCCATCGCTGCCCTTGAGTCCCCTGGCCACCCGGAGACTCTGCCGAGGCCGTCAGGGTAGGCGGGATGAAGGGTGCCCTCGACTGCTTCGCGCCGGCGGTCCGAAAGCCACAGAGCCATGGACCGTTCACCCTTGTCCTTTGAGCGGTCACGGGGGACCCGACCTTCGGCCGTAACCCAGACGATGATCTCTTCCATGCGGGCCAGATCCTTGGCGAGGGGTGAGGAACGGGTGCCGCACAGGCGGCGATCTGGTGGGCGGCCTCGAGCCCCGGGTCCTGGCGGGGCGCGATGACCAGGTGGTAAACGATAGTGGCAGGTTCGGCGCGTACGAGCTCCGCGATGCGTTTCCGGCTCAGCCCGAGCCGGTACATCAACACCCATTCCGCGTCAGGAGCGCGCCGCAACTTGCTGTCCATTATGGGTGTCATCTTGCCCCGGCGCCGTGCCGAGTGGTGCTGATGGCAACTCTCCTTCCTAACGTTCGTTTGTAAGATGGATGCTTCGCAGTCGGTGGCACCACGTACAGTCACAGCCATGGACCAAGTCTCAGATAAAGGACGAGCCTGCGATGGCGCGTGACATCGGCATGCAGATGATCCTGGCCGAGTGGCTGCTCGTGGAGACGGTCGCCGACGTGCGAACCCGTAGCGAGGATCCCGGCAGCAGGAGCAGGTACGAGTTGCTCGGCATCGCGCCACTGCTCCGCAAGCTGCTGCTGGACGGCTCCGCCTTGGTCGACTCCGTCCTCGCTGCCCGGCGAGGGATCCCGACGGAATTCCGGATCAAGCCTTGGGCAAAGCCCCAGACTGGAGCCGACGAGCTGCCCTACGCTCTCCGTCTCGCCGGTCCCGAACTCGTCGGCGGGTCGGACGCCCTCGCCCTGCCGACCATCGCGGAGTTCGCCCGCGCACGGGTGGGCCTCGTCGACGGCGCGGATCTGACCGTCCGGCAGGTGGTGCGGTACTACGCGAACGTCGAGGGCGGCGTGCACTTCGGCGTGCCGAAGGAAGAAGGCCAGGAAACGATGAACACCATCGCACCCGTGCTGCTCGGGAACACCACCGGCCAGATCGAGATCCTCGGCCACCTCGGCCAGGTCGTCGTCCGTGCCCTGACGCCGCTGTGCGATTCCATCCTCGCGTCGCCCACAATCATCCCAGCGATGCACCGTCTCAACGGTTCCGGGTTCTACGACCACCACTGGACGACGGAGTATTACGCGAAGCACCGACCGGAGCGCCGTCACCTCGAGAACAATACTTCCGAGTGATAAACAGAGTTATAGCTAACTATTGGCGATAGTTGTGTTATGTTCTCTTTTGTACCCGTGAACTGCGGATACAAGACCAGCCTCCCTGACGCGTGACGTTGAAGGTGCAACTCGTCGGGGAGGCCGATACAAGGAAGAGGATATGCCAGATTCACTGAACCTAGACATCAGCGATCTCGCGCCCGCGCAAGTGGCGCAGCTGCTGGAGACGATCCGCTCCATACGAGCGGGCGCCGGGCCGACGGAGCGCGCGCACGAGAACGAGTCCTGGCGGGACGCCGTGTCCAGCGGCTGGACGCTGGATCTCGTCCTGATGCTCCGCGAGAGCCTCAGACGCCGGGGCAACGACGTGCAGCTCGAGGCGTTCAACCAGGCGATCAGGAACGGCGGCGAGATCAGCCGCGAGGAAATTTTCCGCCTCGGCAACTACGAGCCCAAGCGGCAGCTGAAGAACTGGACGAAGCCCCTGCGGACGATCACGTCCGAGCTCATCGAGCGCGGCAGCCTCCCCGAGGACGCCGAGTTCCCGATGGAGGCCGACTACGCCGAGGGCTCCGGCTATCGCCAGGCCCACGTGTTCCGTGTGACGCCCGAGATCGTCAAGCTCGTGAAGGAGGCAATGTGCGACGACTGCTGGAAGCTGGTGGACACCGGCCCGGCGGGGCGCAGCATCCGGCCGCATACCCGCCTCGAGCCGGTCGGAGCCTCCCGCCATTTTGGCGGGGGCAAGGTCGCCGACGAGCAGGACTACCGCTGCACGGCATGCGGCAAGGAGTGGATGCACGAGACCGGCCACTCCGGAATGGGCTGGGTCGAGACGGCGCACTGACGCCCGGACTGCCCGCGGCACGCGTGAAGGACAGCGAAGACCGCTCCTCACAAAATGAACCCCACCGGCCCGAGGCTGATGGGGTACATTTTTGACGGCGAGGCGCAATCGCCGTGGCAGCAATTGCCACCAACGGTGCGCCCGGTCCACCCGTACGGGGCTCCGGTGTTCGCCCGGCGTAGAGTCACAGCCATGAACGAAGAGGATCGCTGGGTCGAATTCTGGAGAAGCGTCGCCGCGATCTGGGTGGCACTGCCCCCGGAGATCCAGGCGGAGTACGCGCAGAGGTACCCGCGCGGGGAGAATCGTTTGCGAGGATGAACCAGCGACCATCAAGCTCGCATCGCATGGCGTGACGAGCCCACGGGCGGCGACGAAGTCTGCATCGAGGTGCGCGGACCGCGCGGCTTCACCCGCGACATCCGCGTCGGCGAAGTCAAAGTATGGTCGATCCTGCAAATCGAGGAGCCCGGGGCCATCCGTGCAGTGTGCCAGCGCTTCATCGACGACCGGGCGGAGCACGTCCGGACCGCTGTGCGCGAAGCACTGGCGCACTGGGCGCAGTTCGACGACAGCGATCTCCACGCGGGCAGCGAGCCCTACGTCGTCAATGACACTTCGCCCGAGGCCCTGGCCCACGGCCTCGTCCACCACGACGCCTGCGCCTGCGGGTTGAACAGGCGGACGTAGTGCCGGACGGCGCTGGTGGCGCGCACCCGACTGAGGTCAGCTCGCCTGGTACCTTTTGACGCTCTTCAGCCATGTATCAAGCACGTCGATCTCGGCCGTGAGGGTATCCACCGATGGCGGCGTGTAGTTCAGCTCGGGGTGCGGATCGTGACGGGAAGCCCAACCAGAGATCCTGCTGTAGGAATCGTCGTACGTCTTGATGTCGTCAGGAGTGACTCGGCCGATGACCCTCAGTTTCCCGACGCGGACTTCCAGGGCTCGATAGTCCACAAGCGGCTCGGCCAGCACTTGGCTGATGATGCGTTCCCATGTCTGGGACATGTGACCCGCGATTTCCTCGGTGGCGCGCTGGTAGTCCGGATCGGACATGCCTTCCTCGTCGCGGCGCAGCGAAGCGACTTCTTGCCTCAGGGTGTCCACGCGTTGCGCGGCGTCCTGCGCCGTCCAGGGATGCTTGAGGGTGGTGAACCCCGGGCCGATCTTGCGCTTGCGTTCGATGCCGCGGGTCGCGAAGGATACGTCCGCTGCTTCTGCCGTCTTGCGAAGGACCATCGTGAAGGCGATGTCATGCGTAAAGACGATGACCTGCCGTTCTCCCGCCAGGTCGACGATCCGGTTGGCGACCGCCTCTCGCCGCATGTGGTCGAGCGAGGAAACGGGGTCGTCGAACACCAGCGCCGACTTGCTCGTGTCGAAGTGTACTTCGGTCAGGAATCCGGCGAAGCCGAGCGCCGTCTGCTCTCCTTCGGAGAGGACGTCGCCGAGGCGCGCGCCTGCACGCGCGTTCAAGAAGTCGGCCTTGTGGAGCAGGCCCATTCCTTGGCGCGACCTGGTTGCCTTGAAGGTGACCCGTTCCAGTTCGAGCCGGTCCGTCTCGCGAGTGAAGCGGTCTCGGGCTTCTTCGGTCACGTACTTCTTCGTCAGCTCGCCCACCTTGTCAGTGATAGCGCGCGTGTTCGTCTCCGAGAACTTGTCGTTGAGCACCGTCAGCTCGAGCAGGCGGGCCCGTTCCGCCTCGATCAGGGGCTTCCCGTCCCGCATCGCGATCTGGTCGCGCAGCCGGTTCTCTTCGGTCTGGGCCTGAGCGAGACGTCCGGCGAAATCAGCGGCATCGATCGAGCCGGCTTGGTCGCGGAGGCCTTTCTCCTGGGCGGCAAGCGTGGCGACTTCCGCCGCGACGCTTACGTCCGCTGGCTGCTCATCGGCGATCATGGCTGCCTGACGCGCGTGGAATGCGTCGATCAGCGTCTGGACCCGCGCGGCGAATCCTGGTTCGGACTGCTCGATCGCGGCGATGGCGACCGCCACCGGTTGGCTCTCGACCGGCTGCCGGCCGAGAGCTGCGAGGAACGTCTCGAGCGCCTTCTTGGCCGAATCGGCGTCCTTAGCCGTCGTGTCCGAGACGAACTCGTGAAACCGCTTCAGCCGCGCCGCCCCTCCGCCGTCGAGGGACTGCTGGCAGAGGACGCAGACCGCTCCGTCGTCTGAGTGCGGGAAGTCGTGCTCCGGGTAGACGACGCGCGAGTACTTTTCCGCCGCTTGCCACAGCGCTTTCCAGACCGGCGATCCGATGCCGGCGAGCGGCTCGTCTCCGAACGTGGTCAATGACGCTGCGTCCGCCGCTTCCTGGGCGGCCTTCGCGCTCTCGCGCAGCCCTTTGAGCTTCTCGTGCACCGCGGAGCCGAACGAGCGGTCGAGGCCGGACAGGTGACCGGCGACCAGGTTTAGCGCATCGGCCGTGCGGATCAGCTTCTGCTTCTCCTGCCCCGGATCAGCGGTCCGGAGCCGAGCCACTTCCTCGACCTGATCGCTCAGCTTCTGGTCGACGCCGTGAGGGCAAGCGATGGCCGCGGCGATCTCTGCGTCCTTCGTCTTGGCCGTGAGAGCCCTCAGGAACGTCGCTGCCGATCCAGGATCGACGACGACGGGGAGAGCTCCGGGCGCGCCCTTCTCGGTCTTCCACGCGTCGATGACACGCCGCACGCCGGCGGTCACTGTCGAAAGGTCGTCAAGAAGCTGCACCGCCGAAGGCCGATAGGAGATCTCTGCTTCCGAGTTGAGATACGTGTCTCCGCAGTGCTCGTCATAGAGGGCGACGCGCCCGAGAGCAGGATCGGCAGTGGACCCGAGCGACGAGGTGAACTCGGTCGCCGCGACGAGGAATGTCACCTCGCCCGACTGCTCTCCCGGGGACTCAGCGAAGACGTCAGGGAGGATGTCGGCCCGGTGGCGGGCGCGCACCATGGACTGCAGGATGCGCGCGTACCCGGACTTCCCGCTGCCGTTGTTGCCGTATACGACGGTCAGGCCTTCAGGCGCGAACGTGAGCTCCTGGTTCTCGGCCAGCCGATTGACATTCGACACGCCTTTGACGGAGAGGATCCGCACCGGCTCGTCGTTGGTGCTCTGAGGGGCGGTGACCGATGCGAGCCAGCCCCCTTCCGGAGCAGGGGGCGGCTCCTTAAACAGGCTCTTGGCGATCTCCTCGTACTCGGTCTCGCCGATCGTTTCACCGCTCGCGATGCGGGCCAGTGCGCGCTGCTGCCACCAGGGCCGGGTAGCGATCCAGTCGAGTACGTCTTCGTAAGCGGTCACTCTGTCTCGTTCTGTCGGAGGGCGTTGCCGGGGAAAGCTCTGCGCACGCTGCTAGTCGTGCTGATATGGCTGGTACTACGGTTTCGTCGAAGCGTTCTTGGCCAGCCGGGGCGCGCTCTCGCCGCCGTCGCCTTTCCGGCGAAGTCGCAGGCCCCACCGAACCAAGAGCGTCACTCCGACAATGACAGCGGCCACTGTCAACACCATCACCAAAAGCACAACTACGTGATAGCCCTCAAGCCTCATCAGTTCCCCAAATCTGTTCGGACCACTGCCGCTGACTGTACCAGCGCGCGTACTGGGTCGTGGTGCGGCGGCGAGTACGGTTCACATGAACGCAATCTCAAATTCGATGCGGAATCTGTCCGGTACAGGAACCCCTTACGTTCCCTCGCTCGGAAGCGCCTCCCCCGCCGATACTGAGACGCTTCACGCCGTGACGACTAAACGAGACCCCCGTGGGGCGCGGAAATCCTGAGTCTGGCTTGCCAGCCGCAGATGCAGCACCGCCTCAGGAAGCATTAGATTTTCCGGACAACCATCGCGGTCGGGTTTGCCAGTCCTAGCGCATGGCATGAATGGTCAATAACTCCGGCCGACAATCGCCATGAGTTCTGAGTCGAGGTCTTCGCTACCCGGTATAGTTCCTTCGCGGGTTTGCAGGCAGCGGACACTGACAGCCCCGCGGTTGAGTGCGTCCCCGCCTTTCTCGCCGAGATGCCCCCACGTGATTCGCGCAAAACCTACTCTGGCAGCGTCAAGAGCCGCCGCTACCGACATTGCGTCCACGGCGCGGTCCGTGAGTCGCTGGTGAGATGCCTCGATCATCTCGCTATGTGCGCTGCAGGAGAGCGACAACGGTTGTGCTGATCTCGTTGATCGTGACCTTTTCCTTGGCGCCGGTGTCGCGTCGCGTGATCGTCGCTTGGCCTGATTCGAGATCTCGGGGGCCGACCTCCAGACGCACCGGGACACCCTTGAGTACCCACTCTGTGGCTCGCCGGCCGAAGCCCTGCGTGGTCCGATCATCTAGCGGGGCACGAAGTCCTGTCGTGATCACTTCACCGACGAGTGAGGAAGCAGTTCTCATGGTCCGCTCGTGAACTTTCACTGAGCGAAGGCCCACATAGACCGGTCGTGAATGGCCGGGCCAGCCTGAAGTCCCGTCGAGATGCACTAACCCAGCCCGTGTGCGCTGCTACACGTCCCCGCGTGTGTCACCGAGGGACTGCGAGGCGCCGCACTTCTCAAACAAACCTGGCGACGGCGGGTCCAACGACTACTGGCGGGCTTAGTGCTGCACTAGGCACTGGGGCAGAAAGCGCTAGTTTTGCGTCCTCTGTGGATACGGATAGGACAAACCTTGTCCAGGAACGGATATTCATGAATGATGAACAGACTATGTTACCCACCGATGTTCTGCTCGATGCCCTAATCGACAGCCCCGACTTGGGAGGATATTAGCTTTGGATATCCTCGAGATCTAAATGATACTTCTGGGCTATTGCTCCTAGCAGAACATTAAGCGATTCTTCGACTAGTTGAGCTCGCTCAATGAATTCCTCCCGACTGAAACTAGTATTGACGCTCATTCGATGAATGATGTCATGTCGGTATTTGATCAGATCACCCAATCGATGCCACAGCGTTTCCTGCCAGTTATCTTCGTGCCCATCTAGCGCATTTTGAACATCAATATTCAGCCATTTCTTGAATGCTCTTTTTGTATTGCGCAAATTTTGGAAAGTAACGATGCTGGCTATCGTTTGCTCTATAGGTGCTTCAGACTCTGATAACTCGAAATCTAGCTCCTCAATCCTGCCACGCGCGTCTAAATCGTATTTGAGCAGTATTATAAATATGTTCCTGAAATAGAACTCCATAATTGAAACGAGAAACGGCACTAGTCCGTTATAAGTGACTCGTGAAGGATCGACAGACCTGAGCAGACTTGTAAGTTTTGCATCCTCGACCTGGCTGAGGTCAAGTTCATTTGGGAGTGCATGCAAAATTGCGCTTATATTCCGATGAGACATGTTGTAAACCCACGCAAGCCCCCTACTGATAGGAGTAGACTCATCTTCCCAGAGTGGGGCATATCTATTCTTACCGTAATCTCCAAGTATGTCTCCACCAAATCGCTTGCGTCCGCTGCGGAGTATCCTATTCAGCATCTCAACATCATGCCAAGTTGCCGAGTACGTATTTCTGACGTGCATAGCCCAATTTCCGCTATCAATGCTTCTTTCATCATCTCGAACTGGATAAATTGTGATTTCCACGCCGGCGGTCGACCTGTAGTCGGTTTCATCAAACCAGAAATAATGAACAGTACCCACTGGCCAATCCCATAAGTGATTACTCGTCTTCTGCACATTGTCAAAAGATGTAATGAAGGTAACAAGCTCAGCCTTATCGGCACCTTTAGGATACAACACCAAGTCTCTTCCCATGAAGTAATTGTATAGCAGGCTACATAGCTAAATATCGCCGCTTCCTTGAAGTCCCTATGGGAAGACTTCTAGTTCTATATCAATCATGGGGACGGGCCCAACTTCAGTTAACTCGAAGTCTCAGGCCGCTGTAAGCGCGGTCCGGTGATTGTTTCATATTCGATGGGTGTGAGTTTTTCCAGCCTTCTTAGCCGACGCCGGCGGTGGTAGCGTCTCTCGATCCACGTTGTGACGGCCAGTCTGAGTTTCCTGTCTGGTGTGCTACCGCTGTCGGTCGAGGATGTTCTTCTGCAGCAGCGAAAAGAACGATTCCTCCGCGGCGTTGTCCGCGCACGCACCGACACTGCCCATGGATCCGGTGAGCCCGTGGTGACGGAGCGATTCGACGAACCGGCACTACGGAGCTGGAACCCACGATCCGAATGGCCCATTTGTCCCTGCAGGTTTGCGTGCCTGGACCGGGCTCTCCAGTGCTGCCACGGCAAGCGTGGACTTCATCCGCCAGTCCACCGAATACCTGCCCATCCTTTCGCAATAGACATTTTTCGCCGCGCAAAGGTAGAGCTTGCCCCCGGCCGTGTGATGTTCGGTGATGTCCGTCGGCCAGAGCTCGTAGGGAGCCGCGGCGATCCAGGAACTGATCGGGAAGAAGGCTGTCAGAAAGCCGACCCCGCCTCCTGCGTTCCGTTCATCTACCTGGATGACCTGTTGGACGGGTTCAGGGGCATCAGAGTGGAAGCTGACGAAGCCATCACGGCGGCGGCCATGCAGCGCCACCGGGCGGAGCAGCTGCGTAAGCAGCAGCAAACGCAGAACCGTGCCCCGGCAGGATTCGAACCTGTGACCCGCGACTTAGACGGCCGACGCTCTATTCGCCCAGCTACGGAAGCTTGACGACGCACTGGACGCCTTCGAGCGGGAGAGGGGATTCGAACCCGTGCTACCGACATGAAAGGCCGGTATCTTTGGCCACTAGGCGGTTTCTAGACGACGGTCACCGAAAACGTGAACGTATTTGGTTCATTAAGGTGCTGTTTCTTGCCTGCGATATGACTCGAACCTAGACTGACCGGCCTCGATCCAGCCACCTCCTGGGCCACACCCAGGTGCTCCATCCTGTAGCCGGACTGTTGGAGCGCGCCGACGCGAAGCACCCCAGCGTCCTCGTTCATGGGCGACATGTGCGCGGCACCCCCGGAGTGCTTCAGCGTGTTGCCGCACATGAAGAATCGCAGTAAAGCGGCGCACCCATCCACCCCCGGCACCGGGCCAGCCCCAATCCCAGCAGGGCGAGTCTCTAAAGATCCGCGGTCCGGAAACCGCAGCGCGGATCATCCTTGGACCGCCGCAGCTGTCAGCTCGGATAAGCTCATCGGCATGAGTGGATTGACAAGCCCGGCCGATTCGGAGGCAGGGCAGGCCGCGGCCGCCGCCAGGACGATGTACAAGCAGGAGGACTACGCAAGGACCCTGCAGGCTCTCAGCCACGATGAGCTCCGGGAGCGGATGAAGGAAACGCTGGCGCTGGAGAAGGCCGCTATGCAGGAGTGGTTGGACTCCGGCGACTGCTACATCATCTCCCTCGCCGGGAAGGTCCACGTGCCTACATGTGACAGCACGCGCCGTTTCGTTGACCGTGACTCTGCCTGGTCTACGAATTTTCGCTTTCCACAACGGCTCCAAGGTGACTCGCCCGACGAGGACCCCATCCCGGCTTGGCCGATACTGAAGACGCGGGCGCAGATCGAAGCGATGCCGAGGCGGACGGCGTGCCCCCTGTGTTCCCCGGATCTTCCGCATCTAGACAAGGCCCGGCGGGCCATCACCTGGACATTTCTTCCAGCTCGAAGCCTGAAGTCCAAACACTTCGGCACCGAATTCCGCCTACCCGACGGCACTCTACTCGGCGCCCTTACCAGGATCTCCACGGTGGAAACCATTGACGGGCTGCTCTACTCTGCCGAGTTCGAATTTGCCGAAACCCCCGTAACCAATCCTGAGACCGATCTGATGTACGAGACCGGGACGAGAGCCCTGGCGTAGGCTGCCGCCTAGACGTGGCCGACGCCCTGATTTTCTCCTACGGGTCCTTCCCGGCGATTGCGTCGATGAGACCGCAGCAGCCCCGGGGATTACGCAGCTGGCTCTTCTTCCTCCGGTGGCATTGGTCCGATTTCGGTGCATCGTTGAAAAAATGACTCCGTTAGCTCAATCGCCCTTGCTAGTTCGGGAAATGATGCAGCCAACCTTTTGATGTGAGGAAGAGGGCCGTCGTTCCCTCTCCACTCCTCCGGTTTCCAAGGGTTCGACCGCTGCCCCCGTGGAGCAGTTTTGTCCCAGCGGGGCTTTCCGCCTAGCCGCTTCGGAGCCCATTCGAACAAGAGTGGCCGATCCCGCTTTGATAGGTTGCATGGGCTGCAAGCCGCCGTGATGTTGGACAGACGGTGGGGGCCGCCGCGTCTCAATGGAACAATGTGATCCAACTCCAGCTCGCTGGCATCGAGTTGTTCCCCACAGTAAGTACACCGATGATCCAAAAATTTCACGAGGTCGAGCCAGTCTTGGATACCGAAGTCTTCGTATCCAGGATTGCCATACTTGGCTGCTTTTCTCTTGCTTTGGGACATCCGACGCCTCAGCCTCACAACTTCGATGTTTGCGTCGACCCAAGCTGCTGTCTGACACCGCGTGCTGCAGTACGTAGAATTTTGTCTGGCTTTTGACATGTCGTCCCCACACTGAGGGCAAAGACGGACGCCCAGTGTTTTGACGCGTTTCTGCCCTCGCCTTTCTCGGAGGTAGTGCATGTTGCACATTCCTGCCGTAAATCGTCCCGACAGGTCGGTCGCATCCGTAACCCGGCATCCTGCCTCATTGCAGACAATCGGTTCGAGGCTGCCATGAACCTTTTGCCGCTCGAAATGCTTACGGCACTTCCCGTCGTATAAGCGTTTGGCCGGCCCGCAGTCACCGCGCCCTGCTTCAGAACAAACCTGCCCACCCCGCTTCTGGGCTGAACGGTGTGCTTGATCGTGTTTCTCGCATCTGCCCCCGACAAATTTGTTCCGAACGGCCGTTGGCCTCCGCTCACATCCACCTTCAATGCACGGTTTTGCGTCTGCGTAGAAATGATGCTCCCGGCAGCTTCCCTCGCCATAAAGTCGAATGTCTCGCCCACAAGCCTCACCGCCATGGATGCACAACGGGTCGTAACTTTTCCAACGTTTCATGCGCCCGTAGTGCTTGGGGCAAACCTTGTCTGGTCCACACAGCTGCGCGGGTTCACCGCAGGCTTCTCCTCCATAGGAGCAAATCTTCATTTCACTAATCTCCGTTCAATAAATGCTAAAGGAGATCTTTTCGGATCAAATAGAGCTATGTCAAGTTCAAATCTAGAGCCCAGAAGCACCCGCTTCACTCGTGTTGAGTGAGCGGATTTCACGTAAGTTGAGAAAAGCTCCCAAACTCTTCTTGAGTGAGGAATGATCACGCAAGTTTGGACATGCTTGTCAACGTGAGTTTAGATCCATTTCAGACATAATTCAAAATCAAGTTACGGTACGGGTAACGGAACAAGTGGCCTAACCAAGCCATTCTGCGTATCTCCTACAAACGAATCGCAGTACTGCAGGTCACTGACAATGCGCGATGTGAGCACTCATCTATGTCACTCCCGAGCGATGTGATGACGTTTTGCTTAAGGAGGTCAAGGCCGCCTGTTGCCGAACTAATCAAATGGACGTCTTTTGAGTGTTCTGTGAAATAGTGCCAACGATATTACTGTCTGACTAACTCATTTTGGAATCTAAGCCCTTAGGCACGTTCCTTAGTATGCTCAAATGCCGGAGTCAGTTCTCTCCGAGCGACGATTTCCGCTTCTCTAATAGTCACTAGTGCGAATTAGTAGTCAATCCGGCAACCAGCGTGCTGGCTTGCAACTGGAGTCAAGTCATGCAGGTGCCGATAACACCGCATATGTCGGACCGGAAGCAGCCCCGCCCGCCGCATCCTGGACAGCGATCCAGCCAAGCGACGGCACACCTACGAACAGGGCCGCTTTCGTCATGACGCCCTGCCCAAGCCTGCCCATGGATAGCCAGAAGCAACAACGCTATTTGTCATCTGATAGCCAGAACATGGATGGGTGGGCCTCGGCGCATCCAAGACGCTGACAATCCAGCGTCGATCTGGAAACTTCGCTCGACGCTCCCTGCTCCACTGGGCCCGTCCGAACTTTTCCGGACCTGCTCTGTCCCCCAAGTCAAGCTCCCTCCCCGAGCCCAGCGGACATGTCTCCTATACGAACAGCCCAACGACCAATAAATGCAACGGACGCGCAAAGGAAAAGGACCATGAATGCACTCACCATCAAAGACCCAGCAGACCTACTCAGCTTCATCGGGCACACCCTCGGGTTCTGGCCCCAAGAAAGCCTTGTCTGCATCACGCTGGACCAAGGCAAGGTCGGCGCCACCCTCCGCATCGACCTCCCCCGCCAACCCGGAACAGAACTCCCCTACGCCCGAACCGTCAGCAGTTATCTCACCAGCGATACCCAAGCTTCGAGCATCGTCTTCGCCCTCTACACCTCCCAGCCCTGCCAACCTGGCCAGCCAAAACCGCACGCAGCAACCATCGCCGCGCTGACCGGAGTCCTCGCCGAAAACGGCATCACCATCCGCGAGGGCATCTTCGTCAGCGACGACACCTACTCCCCCTACGACAGCGAACCAGGCCAGGACATCAGCCTGCCCATCAGCACCACCGAATTCAGCCGAGTCAACGCCGAATTCATCTACCGCGGCAGCACCATCGAACCCACCAACCGAATCGTCCTCCCCGTGCCAACCCGCGACGCAGACCACGCCATAGCCGTCGAAAACCGCATGAACACCATCCGCGCCCAGGCACCCCATCAAGCAGCGCTACAAGCCAGCCAACTCTGGACAGGCATGCTCGACTCAAACGACTTCCCCACCGACGAGGACTGCGCCACGCTGATCGCGTACTTCCAATTCCCCCACATCCGCGACCGGCTCATGGCAGACATCCCCGGCATCAACGAACCACCCCAACACATCCTCTTCGCCCAAACCGCGACCGCACCCCAGTGGTCACGCGTCGAATGGGCCCAACAACTCCTCCTCCACGCCTACACCAGAACCAGCCCACAACACGCAGCACCAATCCTCACCACCATCGGCTACATCAACTGGTGGGAAGGCCGAGGATCCAAAGCACATCAGTATCTCCAGCTCGCCCTCGACACTGATCCCGGCTACCGCTTCGCACGCCTCACCGACCACATGCTCGGCGCCGGCATCATCGCAGGCTGGAACACCAACAAAAACACCGCCTACCGAAACGGCTTGAACATGCCATGACTTAGGCCAAGCGCAGCCGATCGATCCGCCATTTTGGCGCAACTGATGGAGATGACCCGGGGCGGAGAAGCAGAGTGAAGAAATGGCTATCACTCGGCGGTGCCATCCTCACAGAGGTGAGCGCCACCCTCGCCCTCAAAGCCGCCATAGAAGCGCCAGGCTGGTACGGGCTGGTCGTCGTCGGCTACATCGCAGCATTCGGACTGCTGACAATATGCCTGCGCCTCGGCATGTCCATCAGCGTTGCCTACGGCGCCTGGGGGCAGGCGGAGTAACCACCACGGCTATTTTGTCCGCTCTTATCTTTGACGAGACCCATACTTTGCTGATGGGGCTCGGCATGCTGTGTATCCTCGCGGGCGTCGTAACAGTCGAGCTTGGATCGCAGAAGGCCAAGCGCCTCCAAGAAGCGAAAGATGCGCTATGAGCTGGGTTTTCCTGAGCCTGGCCATCGTAACGGAAGCTAGTGCCACCATGTCCTTGCGGGCTTCGGAAGGACTGAAGAAGAAACTCTGGCTAATTCCCATAGTTGCCGGCTATATTTCTGCTTTCGTCTTCCTTAGCCTGGCGTTAAGCGAGGGGATTGCTCTTGGTGTGGGGTATGGAATCTGGGTAGCCTGTGGTGTGGCACTCACGGCAGTCTCGGCCCGCATCTTCTTCAACGAACCACTCACGGCAGTCGGGATAATGCTCATCGGAGCCGGAGTTTTGGTGGTCGAAATCGGCGCGGGTCTCGCACACTAAACGCCGAAGCAACCAAGGAAGACTGGGCCGCGCCCACGACATCAGCTACTAGCGGGATTTCAGGCAAAAGCATTCGGGTCGTTGGCAGGCTTCGTCATACGGCCCTATAAACATTCGCGCAACATCAGCCGTTTCACGCACTCCTGACCACGACGCACCTGATTCGTTGGTCGCCGAGTTTCGAGACTTCGACTCAACAGCCCCACGGGAAGCCAAGTTTCGAGACTTCACAGTCCAGACCCTTCCAGTACGATTCAACTCGAATTTTGCAGCCCTTCCGGCGTTGACTCAAACCTATGAGGCAAAGATTTCCACTGTTGACATTCCGCATTTCCGGAACGTTAAAACCCTCGTACGGTCGATTCGGTAGCTGGTTCATCCGGTCGATGTACTGTGTAGCGCAAGCCCGAAGAGTCACCCAAGCACTCCTTGGCACCTACGAACTTCCATGCACGACTGCGCTATCCCACACTGCCCCGGAGACTGGCTTACCAAACCCGTACTATGAGCCAGCTGAGGGCTGGTAGCCGCGCGACGACAAGCGTAGCGTCAGAAATACTGACGACGAGGCATCAGATAGCACGGTGACGGTGGGCATCCGTGAACAACCACTCCGATGTCGATCCTCAAAGGAGCCGCAATGGCTGGGTGGAATGCTGACACGGCGGCCGGAGCATTGGGCCCGGCCGTCACGCTGGTGGAAGGATCCAACTTCTGCATCTCGCTACCCAATGGGGACATAGTTCCCGGCCTCCCGCATGGGCTTTTCTACGAAGACACACGCATCCTGTCCTGTTGGAAGCTCTCGGTGAACGGACAGCCCGTTGAGGCACTTGCATCGGACGTCAAACAGCCTTACCGGGTTCTCATAGTGGGTCGAGTACCACGCCGGGACGCGAGGGCAGACAGCCCGCTGGTCGTGGAACGACTCCGGGAAGTGGGCACTGGCATCACCGAGCAGATCACCGTCCGGAATTATTCTGGACTGCCCGAGGAATGTGTCATCGCGCTGGAAGTTGAGTCAGATTTTGCGGACCTCTTCGAAGTGAAGGAGTCGCGCGTGCAGCGCACTTGGCAGGAAACCAGGCAAGTGGAGGCCCACTCGCTGATCATCCGGGCAACGTGGCAGGAAATTGCCAAGGGCGTCAATATCGACGGAGGCCCCGCTGCAGTGGTGACACCAGAGGCCGTGACGTACAGGATGAGCGTCCCTCCGCACGGAGAATGGAACGTGCAGCTTAGGGTGGCGCCGTGGGGCGTGGAAGGCGCTCTGCCCCGTGTGCACTTCGACAAAGAGACCCTCTCGCCAAGCGACCGTCGCAGGCAGGAGTGGGTGGCCAAAATCCCCCTGGTGCATATGGGCAATCGGTCCATCGAACGAACACTGCGGCGCAGCTACGAAGATTTGGGGGCATTACGGATCGAGGACCCTAAGCATCCCGAGCGCGTGGTAGTTGCCGCAGGGGCGCCGTGGTTCATGGCCCTCTTCGGGCGGGACTCTCTCTGGGCCTCGACAATGGCACTCCCGGTCGATCCCTCTTTGGCACTGGGTACTTTGCAAACGCTAGCGGACCTGCAAGGCAGTGTCGTAGATCCCCTGAGCGAGGAAGAACCCGGAAAGATCCTTCACGAGGTACGTCTGGACGTGTCCAGTGGCCTTGCCCTTGGCGGAAAGCCGGCGTACTACGGAAGTGTCGATGCTACGCCGCTATTTCTGATGGTATTGGGCGAAGTCAGCCGATGGGGTTTCGCAAAAGAGACCATAGCTGACCTGCAGCCCCATGCGGACCGGGCCATGGACTGGATCTGGAATTACGGCGACAGAGATGGAGACGGCTTTGTCGAATACGCCCGCCGTAACGATAGAGGCCTCATCAACCAAGGATGGAAAGACTCATGGGACGGCATTAACTTCGCCGACGGAACCCTGGCCGAAGGCCCAATAGCGCTGAGCGAGGTGCAGGGCTATGTTTACAGCGCATGTTTAGCATCGGCTTGGATGGCGCATGAGGTCGGCGACGAGGCCAAAGCGGCCCAACTCCGCGCTCGCGCTCTACGCCTGAAGCAGCAGTTCAATGACCGGTTTTGGTTGCCGGACAAGGGCTACTTTGCAATCGCCCTGGACGGCCACAAGCGCCCGGTCGATGCCTGCGCCTCCAACATGGGACACTGTCTGGCCACCGGCATTATCGACGACGACAAGGCACCCGGCGTAGTAGAGCACCTGATGTCCGATCAAATGTTCAGCGGCTGGGGGGTGCGTACCCTGGCTGACGACATGGACGCTTATAACCCCGTCAGCTACCATAACGGATCTGTCTGGCCGCACGACAACGCCATTATTCAGGTGGGCCTTATGCGCTATGGCTTCGTGGAGGAAGCACAGCGTATCTCGACGGCACTGCTGGAGGCTGCAGAGTTCTCGGACGGTCGGCTGCCAGAATTGTTCTGTGGCTTCAGTCGCGAGGCGTTCTCAGCTCCCGTACCCTACCCCACTGCCTGCTCGCCCCAGGCTTGGGCCGCCACCACACCCATAATGCTGGTGTCCACGCTCATGCGCTACGATCCCGATGTATCCCAGGGTGGCATTTGGATGGACCCTGTCCTTCCAGAAAGTTACGGCGATTTGCACATCGCCAACGCGCCGATCGGTGAGGGCCGGATTAATATCAACATTTCCGGCTCATCGGTTTCCGTAGACGGGCTGCCGGAGGGAATGGCCTTCCACCGGGGATACCTTCCATGGGTAGGCGATCTCATGGAAGGTGACCCGGACAGAGGTCTATAGAGGAGTTCGAATCAGTCGATCTTCTGCCGGCCAAGCCGCGCGTAGATGTCGGGACGCTTTGCCCGCAGGAAAAAGGCGTAAACGATTCCGCCGAAGAAAAGCGCGAAGGTGAAGGCCATGAAGACGACGGTCAGGACCGCCGATCCACCGATGAGCTCAGGGTAGTTGGCGATTGCCAGGTAGGTGATGGCACCAAGGAACAGAACGCTGATGAAAGGTGCTATGACCGTCTTCCACAACGATTCCGGAGCGAAGCCGCGGCGGCGGATGAAGTACACCAGCACAGCGAAGCTCGTGATGAACATCAGAAGCAGTACGGCGAAAGTTCCGCTACCGCTGGCAACCGGATAGAGCACCTCCGGAGCCACCCCTATGACTGTAAACAGCACGATTGCTCCCGCCCACACAACACCTACGGCCAGTGCAGAGGCGTACGGCGACTTGTGCTTGGGATGCACCCTGCCCAAGAAGGAAGGCAACGCGTGGTCCGAGGCCAACGCAAAGCTGTACCTGGCGGCAATGTTCTGGATGGACAGCATGCAAGCCAAGACGGACGTGATGAGCAGGATGACGGCGACGTCGGCGAAGATACGTCCCATAAGGCCGACGAGTGCGTCATTGAAGAGATTCACCGTGTTGTTCGCTGCCTCGGACTGGATCTTGTCGGCGCCGAAGAAGGCGATGAAGGCCCAGGCTGCAACCGCATAGAAGATGCCGATGCCTGCCACGGCCAAATATGTGGCACGAGAGATGGTCTTGTCGGGGTTCTTGACCTCGTCCCGGTAAATAACGGTGGCTTCGAACCCGAAGAAGTTGCCAACGGCGAAAAGCAGCGCCAGGCCAAGGGTTGCGTCGGTGATGGACGGCAGGGCGAACCCTGCACTTTGCACTGCCCCTAGTCCGTTGGCCGAGAACGAAACGACATCGAACACCACGATGATCGCCACTTCAAGCAACATCACGATTGTCAGCAGCTTGGCCGACAAATCTATGCGGTTGTAGGCCAGCACAGTAGTCAGGGCTGTAATGGCCAACGCATACCAGTACCAAGGGATGTCCGGACCGCCGAGAGTGTTAAGAACGAACCCCTGAAGCGTCACCCCGAAGAATGATGGCGCGAAGAAGCCGATAAAGATGTAGCCAAACAGTGCCAGGAAGGCGCCCCCGAGGCCAGCAGGCTTGCCCAGTCCAGCTGTGACAAAGGAGTAGAAGCCACCCGGGCCTTGGACGCTCCGGCTCATCTTGACGAATCCCACCGAGAAGATCAGCAGCATGAGCGTCACAAGCAAGTAGATGGCAGGTGCGGTTTGCCCGCTGAACATTAGCAGGACCGGGAGTGTTCCGGCCACTGTGGCCAGAGGTGAAGAGAAAGCGAGCACGTTCATGACGAGCTCGCCCACTCCCATGTTGCCGCTGAGCCGGTGCTCATGGGTCTGACGCGATAATCTTGGTGCCTCGAGCGTGGTGTTGTTCATGTAATCCTCATCACTGAATATTGAGTTCTGAATCACAGTATCGACGGGCCACGGAAGGGAGTTGTGTCATGTTGGGACAGCCTGGCTATGCCCCCGCCGGGCTTTGGGTCCCCGCCTCAAGCAAGGAACGGCTGAGGGCCACCCCGTGGTCCGCCAGCTTTTCCAGATGCGCCACCGTGCCGTCCCAAGCGGACCAGTGAGCGGCCCCGTCGAGCAGCGTAAAAATGGCTTGGATTGTTTGCCGCGTGACGGCGAGTCCCATTTCTTCGGCCGCAGCTGTATACATCTCCTCGTGCAGGCTATGCCAAAAGGCCAGCTCTTCACGCAGTTCTTGACCTAGGAACCCTGCCACCTTGTCCGAAGCAACCAGGAGATTCCAAAGATCAGCTTCGGGCGTGCTCACTTGCTGGGCGACATGGAAACGGACAAGGGCCGCCCAGTAGTCTCCCGCACACGGAGATTCTTGCACTTCATCAAGGAGGTCACGGGCGAAGCCGTGGGTAAACCAGAGGAGGGCCTCTGCCACAATCTGGTCCCTGCCTTGCGGAAAACTGGAATAAAGGCTTGGCGCCTTCAGGCCCAGCTCGCGGCCCAGCGTACGCATGCTCACCGAGTTGTAACCATTGGTGGCGGCCAGCCGGAGGAAGGCTACGAGGATCCGCTTCCTTGCGGGCGTCTGCGCCGCCCAGTCACGCTTGGATAGGAATTCCCGAACAGCAGCGTTCGCCTGCTCACGCGGAGATGGACTCATTTCATCCTTAAAGGGTCGTAACGGAATGAGTCTAACTAACAGTCGTTAGGTTGAGAAGACCTAAACCATACAGAGTCCCCACTACCAATGAGACAGTCAGCAAAGCACTCCCGTACCCGTCCCACCACGAGGTCATCCGTGTACCCGTCGCAGCTGGTGAGAGTGACGCCTACGACAGAAAGGGTAAGGGAGCCCTGGGGCACGGCTTTAACCCGTCTGCCGGCGTAGGCCATTTGGTGCCAATGCCTCCCCCACGGAATCTCTATCAGGGCGGAGGCCGCGGGCGCAGCGAACGACCTGACGGTGTGCTTGGTCCTGCACAGGCGCCTGATCAAAGTTCGCGGCGGCATATCGAGGAGCAGGCAAGCCGTAGCCAGGTCCGGCCCCGCGAAACCGCCGAATTCGACAGGCAACACGTAGGACGTTGGCGAGCCCTCCCAGGCGCCGGACGCCGCTAGCGGGGAGGCTGCCATGCCCGCGGATCCACGAATGCCCAACTCTGCCTCCTGGCGTAAGGAAAGCGGGCCGTAGCGCTTGGACACAGTGCCAGGAACAAGCGCTACGGACCCGCAGCTTGAGGGGCTAGGTGCCCGGCGTGGGCCACGGTGAGGCGTCGCTGTCGCGGCCTCCTGCCATGTCCTGGAGGAGACGGTGAACGAGTTTCCCGGAGCGCTTCAGCTGAAGGTCGGTCCGTTCACCGAGATCGGTTTCATTGAAGTGTGCCGATGCCCGCAACCATTCGACATGCCGTCCCTGCGCGAGCTTCCTGTTCATCATCGAGATCAACTCTCAAAAGTAATGGGGCTATTGGGTCACTTCCAGCATCTGTCACGGGACCCCGAAGCAACCGTGTCAGTTTGAGACACGGCTCAACCGTCTACGCTGATGCCCACAGCGAAGATAAAGACCCCACTGGCAGCCACCAGGAAAGCAGCAGCTCCCAAGGGAACAGCGTGGACGCCACGGAAGCTGGACGTCACCCTGGGTTCGCGGGACGGTCCGGCTAAATGCCCGCCTGCCAAACGCAACCCCGCCGCCACCAGAATGAGGAAAATGCCGAGATACGCCACCTAGTCCTCCGTCCATCGGGCACTCAAGGGATCCAAGGCAATCGCCAGATGCTTGCTGGAGCGTTCCGGATCAATTTGCGAGACCTGCATGGCACAACTGAAACCGTCGGTGAGGACAAGCCCGTCACTGCTCTCCAGCGCCGGCGCAATGGAGTGATCGGCCACCTTCATGGACATGTCGAAGTGCTCGGCCTCAAAGCCAAAGTTCCCGGCCACTCCACAGCACGAGGACGACTCCACGACGTTGGGTACGCCCCACGCCTCCAGGACCCGTCTCTGGGCGCCCGAGCCGAATACCGCATGCTCGTGACAATGGGTTTGCAGGACAGCCGTTTTTGGGGGAACGGCGGACGGCTTCCAGCCACGTTTGATAGCCTCATCGACAGCCACGGAGAACGAGCGGACCCGGGCAGCCACGCGCGCGGCCGCCGCACCGCCCACCATCTTGGGACCCTCGTCCCGGATCGTCGCCGCGCAGCTAGGTTCCAGCACCACGATGGCACGGTCCGTGCCGTCGTCGAGCCTGCTGATCAACCGGGCCAGCCGGCGTCGTGCTCCCCCGCGTTGACCGGTGGAGATCCACGTCAGTCCGCAGCAGGCGTCGGGTGTGCAGCCCACAAAACTGCCCGATGCGCGCAGCACCCTTGCAGCGGCCGGGACCACTTCGGGCCGGAAGGCGCGGGTGAAGCTGTCGATGAAGAGCAGTACGTCTGCGTTGTCCGTAAATTCTGCCTCGCCGACCCGCCGCCGGATACGGCCCGACACCGCAAAGGCTGGGAGCCGCCGTCGTGCGCTAATGCCCAACTTTTCGCCCACCCACCGGAACGGCCGGAAGCCGGTCCCCGCGTTGGCGATAGGCGCAATGCGCGTCAAAAGTGGTAGCCACCGCGGCAGCCAACCGATGGAATAGTGTGTAAAGGGTCGGATTTTCCCGCGATAGTGCTCATCCACCAGCTCCGACTTGGCCTCTGCGATATCCACCCCAGTGGGGCAGTCAGACGAGCAGGCCTTACAGGACAGACATAAATCCAGAGCTTCCCGGACCTCCGGGTTTGACCACCCGTCGTGGCTGGTGCCTTTGGTGCGGGTAAGTTCCTGGAGGACCCTGGCCCGGCCTCGCGTGGAGTCCTTCTCGTCCTTGGTGGCACGGTAGCTGGGACACATGAAGCCGCCGGTGGTCGCACGGCAGCGCCCAACCCCGATGCACGCGTGGGTATTGCCGACGAAGGGGCTCACCACCGGCAGCAGGCTGTGGCCAGCTGAAGCAGGTACGACGTCGGCACCCGGCACCGCTGCGGGCTCACCGTCCGCCGCACCCGGCTCGGGCGCGCCGTCAAGAGCCAGCGAAACAGCGAAGGGCTCGGGGTTCACGATGATTCCAGGGTTGAGGACTCCGGCAGGATCCCAGAGGTGTTTGAACGCCTTGAAGATGGCCAGCATCGTGGGCGAGTACATCACGTCCAGCAGTTCGCTGCGTGCCCGGCCGTCACCATGCTCGCCGGACAGGGAGCCGCCGTGGGCCACCACCAGTGCCGCTGCTTCGCGGGTGAAGTTCTCGAAGGCCTCCCGGCCGGTGTCGCTGCGGAGGTCATAGTCCAGGCGCATGTGCACGCAGCCGGCCCCGAAGTGTCCATACATGAAGGCGGTGTAGCCGTATTTCTCCACGAGGGGCAGCAACTCCGCGAGATAGTCGGCTAGGCGGTCCGGCGCGACCGCCGAGTCTTCCCAGCCGGGCCAGGTCTGGATTCCATCGATCCGCCGGGATGAGAGTCCCGCACCGTCTTCGCGCACCCGCCAGAGTTTGGCGCGCTCCAGGGGCTCCGTGACAAGGGCATGGTCCAGGACCCGACCGTCGGCTTTGAGTTTCTCCAGCAGCTGTTCGCAATCCGAGGCGGCTTGGTCGATGCTGTCCGCCGGGAACTCGACCATCAGGAACGCCTTGCCCTGCGGGAGGGAGTCCACGCTGGCGGCACCCCGGCGGTGGCGCATGATGTCCACAATCGAGGCGTCCAGGCCTTCGATGGCGCTTGGCTTGGCCGCAAGGATGGTCATCACATCACGGGCCGAATCGATGGTGGTCGCGTAGCCAAGGCACAAGAGTGCCGTGGTCCGGGGCTTTGGCACCAATCCCACTTTGGCCCGGACCACCAGGGCACACGTTCCTTCGCTGCCTGCCAAGGCGGCCGCCACATCCAGGCCGTTCTCAGGTAGGAGGTGTCCCAGGTGGTAGCCGGAGACCTGCCGGGGGATGTTCCCCAGCTCAACCCGCAGCGGGGCCAGGTTGGCTTGGGCCAACTCCTTCAGGCCCGTAAGAAGTTCCGCGGCCCGGGCAACGGAGTGCTGGTCACCCGCGTCCACGGCCCGCAGGAAGTCCCTGCCCGCATGCAGGTGTGCTCCGTCCGCCGTCACGAGTTCCACTTCCTGCACATGCTGGGTCATGCGTCCGTAGGCCACCGAGTGGTTTCCGCAGGCATCGTTGCCGATGGAGCCGCCAATGGTGGCCCGGGTCATGGACGAAGGGTCCGGCGCGAAGGTCAACTCCCCGCCGCTCGCGTTCTCGACGTAGGAGCGCAGCTCACCAAGGACCACGCCGGCGTCCGCCCAGACCGCCGCCGCACCGCTGTCGAGCTCTCCCACGGAGGTCAGACGACGCGAAAGGTCGATCACCAAGGAGTGGCCGATTGCGTTGCCTGCCATGGACGTTCCGCCGCCACGCGCGGTGACCGGGACGCCAAGTGTGGAACAGGCGCGCAACACTTTCCTGACATCGCCGACACTCGCCGGAAAGACGACGGCGGCAGGCCGGACACGGTAGTTGGACGCATCGTAGGAGTACTCGGAGAGCCGACGCGGAGAGTCATCCACCTCGATGCCCTGCCCGCGCAACGCGGTCAGCAACTGCTCAACTTTCGTGTCTTCGTGGTCACCGTGGGGCATGTTCGCCTTCTCCAATTCGTTATGGTCCGCTGGAAGTTTAGGCAGGTGCTCGTCCTGCCGGAGTGTGCCAAAACAGAACGGGCACAGCGGAGAGATCCACTGTGCCCGTTACTGCGTCCGTGTCCGACAGGGAGTTACTTCAGGAACTCCGACAGGTTGTCCTTGGTGATGAGCGTGAACGGCAGAGTGTAGCGGTTGTCCACGTTGGCACCGTTGAGGAAGTCCGTCACTACCTCAACGGCTTTTACGCCCTGACCCGCGGAGTCCTGGCGCACCGTTGCAGACATTGTGCCCGCCTTGATGTCCTGCAACGCGGGATCGGTACCGTCGACTCCAACCACGGCCTTGAACTCCGCAGTGCGTCCCGCATCGGCAATGGCGGAAGCCGCACCGATGGCCATTTCGTCGTTGTTGGCCACAACCGCGTCAATCTGGCCGGACGGGAAGCGCTGAAGGGTGTCCTCCATGTTGCGCTTGGCGTCATCCCGGCTACCCTTGGCTTGGAATTCGGCCACGATTTTGAAGTTCTTATTAATGGTCTTGTCGAAGCCGGACTTCCGGCGGTCGGTCCACGATGCACCGTAGATGCCTGCGGCGAATACCAGGTTGCCGCCGTTGGGCATCAGCTTGTTGAGGTATTCGGCCTGCATCTGGCCGGCCACGGTGTCATCCACGCCGATGTAGCTCTTGTAGCCGACGTTCGATCCGTCGGCGAACTCGGTGGAAAGGATGAACAGCGGAATGTTGGCCGCAATGACCCGCTTGGCTGCGTTCTGGCTGGCATCGCCGTCCAGCGGCTGCATGATGACCGCGTCCACCTGGCGGGTGAGCAGGTCCTCAACCTGATTCAGTTCGCTGCCAACATCCTTCTTGGAGTCAGTGATGTTGAGCTTGACGCCCTTTTCCTCCGCCGTCTTCTTCATGGCGTCGGTCATGTGGGCCAGGTCCGGGTCTTGCAGATCAAGGACCACAACGCCAATGTTGTAGCTCTTGGCCGCCCCTCCGGTGCTGGTTGCGTTGCTGCTACCGGCACAGCCGGTGAGGGTGAGTGCTCCTGCAGCCATCATGGCGACGGCCGTGGCGATTTTACGTCGCATACCCATGGTTGTTCCTTTCAGTGGTTTATGTCTGTGCGTTGGGAGATTGCTGTGATGCGTTGTTTGTTGCCGTATCAGTCGGACTTCCAGCGGTTCAGCAGGACGGCGAGGACCAGGATCACGCCCTGAACGCCTTGTTGGAAGTAGGAGGAAACGCCCATCAGGTTCATACCGTTCATCACCACGCCCAGCAGAAGCACGCCGATGACGGTTCCTCGGATGGTACCCACGCCGCCAAAGAGGCTCGTTCCGCCAATGACGACGGCGGCAATCACCTGGAGTTCGTAGCCGGTACCTGCCACCGGTGCGGCGCCGTCCAGCCGCGCGGTGAGAACGAGTCCGCCAAGGGCGGCAGTGACGCCGCCAATGAGGTAGACGGTGAACAGTACGCGGCTGGTGGAGATGCCGACTTTCTTGGCCGATTCCTCATTGCCGCCCACAGCGTAGACATGGGAGCCGAATTTGGTTCGGCTCAGCACGAATTCGCAGATGATGGCGGCCACCAGGAAGATGATTACGGGTACCGGGACGGGCCCAATGAAGCCGGATCCCAGCCACTCGGCCGGTCCGCTCAGGCCGGAGACAACCTGCCCGTCTGTGATCACCAATGCAGCTGTGCGGGCTATTGCCATGGTGGCCAAAGTGGCCAGGAAGGGAAGGATGGCTCCCCAGACAACCATTGCCGCGCTCAGGAAACCAACCAACAGCCCGACGCCAAGTCCGGCGATCAGCGGGAGCCAAAAGGCGCCGCCGCTGGCAGGAGCGAGCAGGGCGAAGGTCATGCCAGCCAGACCGACTACGGAGCCCACCGACAGGTCGATTCCTGCCGTGATCATGATGAAGGTCATTCCCAGTGCGATCAGTCCGATAATGGAGGACTGCCTGACGACGTTCACGATGTTGTTCAGGGTAAGGAAGTTCGGCGCCGCTGCTGCGAGGAAGACCAGGATCACCACGAACAGGATGATGATTCCGTAATCGCCAATGAAGCGCTTGACCTTCGTTGCTGTCAGGCCTTCCTTAAGCTCGGCGGGGCCCAGCTTGGTCTTCAGATTGTCCATGGTGATGCTCACGAGTCGCTCCCGTTCGTAGTACCGCGCGCGGCCAGGGCATCAACGGTTTCCATCGATGAAGTGCTTCCGATCTTGCGACGTTCCTCAGGGATGCCGCTGCCGGTGTCCACATAGTCGTCCAGAGTCCCGTGGGAAATCAGGTGGGCAACTTGGGCTTCGGAAACCTCACCCACCCGGAACCGCCCAACCACTTGCCCTTGGCGCATGACGGCGAAGCGGTCTGCCACTGCGAAGGCTTCGTCGAGGCGGTGGGTAATGATGATCACCGCGATGCCCAGGTCCTTGAGGCGCTGGGTTACTTCGATGAGCTTGTCCACCTTGGCCACCGACAGGTTCGCGGTGGGCTCGTCCATGATGATCAGGCGTGCATCGAAGGCGAGGGCGCGTCCGATCGCGACGGCCTGCCTCTGGCCACCTGAGAGTCGCTTGACCTTCAGGCGCGGGTTGATGGGGATGTCCAGGCGTTCCAGTACCCGCTTGGTCTCGGATTCCATCTTCTTCCTGTCGATGATCCTCAGCAGCGGACCAAGGATGTTCTTTTGAGGCTCCCGCCCCAGGAAGATGTTGGTCCGGACGTCGAGGTTGTCTGCCAAGGCAAAGTCTTGGTAGACCATCTCGACGCCTTGGTCGCGCGAAGCGGAAGGGGTTGGGAACTCGGTCCGCTTCCCGTCCAACTCAATCGAGCCGCGGTCAGGTTGGTAAACGCCTGTCAGCACTTTCATAAGCGTTGACTTGCCGGCGGCGTTATCTCCCAGAAGTGCGAAGGTTTCGCCGGGCATGACATCGATGCTGACTCCGCGCAAAGCGGACACCGCCCCGAATGTCTTGTGTATGTCCTTGAGGGCGACAAGTGGAACTGTCGCCGGTGGTGCGTCGGTCATCTCATCCTCGCTTGATAGGGCCATGCAAATGAACCGGTGAAACACCTCTGACAGTCGGCCCATCAAACTACGTTGTTTGACTTTGCAGAGTTGGGGTATTTCCAAGGGAGCCCCTCAACTGCGTGACCTTTGCCACACTGTTTCACTTACTTGAACTTTGACGGATCGGAGAATGCTGCAGATGTGCCAGTTTGAAACACCGCATTGACTTGAACTGTTGCCGCGGGAAACAATTCACTTCCCTTAAAGGGCAAAGCCCGGCCTGGGCACGGATTGTTGCGAAAGAATCCGTGCCCAGGCCGGGCAGTTCAGGGTCAGGCGGAGAGGTGTACGGCTATCGCGGCGCCGGTCCGGGCGGACTTCTCCGCAGCATCAGCGAGGATCAAAGCCGCACGGCCGTCCTCGAAGCCAGGACTCCGCGAGGGAAGCCCGCGGACAGCGCGCAGGAACTCTGCTACTTCAAGCCGGTACGCCTCCGCGTAGCGCTCAAGGAAGAAGCTCTGGTACGGCCCCATCCCTTCCACCGTCCTGGCTCCCCAGTGCCGGACCAGGCTGTCGTTCTTGTTGGACACCTGAAGCAAGCCCGCGGATCCGAAGGCCTCCATGCGCTGATCATAGCCATAGGCGGAATGCCGGGCGTTGAGGATGGTCACGAGTTCATCCTTGGACCCCCGCAGGGTGACCACGGTCGAGTCGAAATCATCCGCTTTGCGGATGTCATCGCTAAATACATTGGCACCCTGGGCTGACACCTCGACAATGTCCGGGATGAAGTAGCGGGCCATGTCCAAGTCGTGGATGGTCATGTCCCGGAAAATACCTCCGGATTGGGGCAGGTAGGCCGCGGGTGGTTCACCCGGGTCCCGGCTGGTGATGATCAGCTGCTCCAAGGTTCCAATCTCGTTGGCAGCCACACGACGTTTCAGCTCCACGAAATGCCTGTCGAAGCGCTTGTTGAATCCCAAGGCTATGGGAACGTCGGTTGCCGCTGCCTTCGCCCGGAGTGCATCTACGCGGGAGATCTCCAAGTCGATGGGTTTCTCGCACAGCACCGGGATGCCTGCGTCGATCGCCTGCTCCATCAGTTCCACATGGGTGGTCGTTGGAGACGCCACAATGACTGCATCGACTTCTCCAGAGGCAAACACTTCCCCGGGATCGTCGCTCACGCGGCCCCCGAACTCGGCGGCTGTTCGCTTGGCACCCTCAATGAAGGGATCGCACACCCAGGCCAACGTTGCCTCTTCCAGTGTCGCCAAGCTCATGGCATGTACTTGGCCGATCCTGCCGGTCCCGAACAGGCCGACCCTTATCTGTTGCGTCACTGCAGGTCTCCAATGTTGAAATGTCTATTAGTCAACTTTTTGCCGGCCCAAGCGTGCATAAACATCCGGCTTTTTTTGGCGCAGGACGTATGCGTAGAGAATTCCGCCAATGAACAAGGCGAAAGTGAAGGTCATGAAAATAGCTGTCATTAGGGCGGAACCGCCGATCAGTTCCGGGTAATTGGCAATAGCCAGGTAGGTGATCAAGCCGAGAAAGATCACGCTGACTATTGGCGCCACAATGGTCTTCCATACGGAATCCGGAGCGAAGCTGCGGCGGCGTACAAAGTAGACCAATACAGCAAAGCTAGTGATGAACATCAGCAGCAGGACCGAGAAAGTGCCGCTCCCGCTGGCGATCGGGTAGAGAGCTTCAGGAGCAACTCCCACCACAGTGAAAACCACGGTAGCCACGGCCCAGAGAAGGCCCACACCCACTGCTGAAACGTAGGGAGACTTGTGGCGGGGGTGCACCCTGCCCAGCACCTTTGGAAGCGCCCCATCAGAGGCAAGCGAGAAGCTGTATCGCGCCGCGATGTTCTGTATGGAAAGCATGGAAGCAAGGATGGACGTAATGAGCAGGACAATCCCGACGTCCGCGAAGATCTTGCCAACCAACACAGTTGCGCCGTCGTTGAACAGGTTTACCGTGTTGGCCTTGGCTTCTTCCTGGACGTTGTCAGCTCCCAGGAATGCCGTATAGGCCCAGGCGGCCACTGCGTAGAACAAGCCGATGCCAACGACTGCCAGGTAAGTTGCCCGGGGAATCGTCCGGTCCGGATTCCTAACCTCGTCGCGGTAGATGACCGTTGCTTCGAAACCAAAGAAGTTGCCAACTGCAAACAGCAGCGCAAGGCCCAATCCGGCGTCGGTTATCCAAGGCATGGAGAATCCGACGCCTTGGGATACATCTCCTGAGGCAAACGCCGCAACATCGAAAATGATGACCACGGTGGACTCGAGCAGCATTACAACCGTCAGCACTTTCGCGGAAAGGTCGATCCGGTTGTAGGCCAGGAGTGTTGTGATGGCAATGATGCCCAGTCCGTACCAGTACCAAGGAATATCAGGGCCACCGAGGGTATTGACCACGAAGCTCTGCAGCGTCAGGGCGAACAGTGACGGCGCAAAGAAACCGATGAAGATATATCCCACGAGCGCCAGTAGGGCGCCCCCCAAGCCCGCAGGCTTGCCAAGACCGGCCGTGACAAAGGAGTAAAAGCCGCCAGGAGCTTCGACACTCCTGCTCATCTTGACGAATCCCACAGAGAAGATCAGGAGCATCAGCGTCACCAGGAGGTAGATTCCCGGAGCTGTGTGGCCGCTGAAGAGGAGCATCACGGGCAGGGTGCCGGCGACTGTAGTCAACGGGGAGGAAAAGGCGAGCACGTTCATCACGAGTTCGCCCACCCCCATATTTCCGCTGAGCTTGTTTTCCTGGGTCTGGGTAGGCGTTATTGGCTTGCCTTTTGTTGAGCTAGACATGTAATCCTCGTCACGAAATTTAGAGTGCTGAATCACACTACCGACGCGGATTGTGGCAGTACTGTACCAGCTTGAGACAGCGTTTTTGGAGCATTTCCGCCGAGCTTTTTGAGGTCCACAACGTCGCTCAGCGGCTGCCCAGTCCTCCACTGCTGCAGGTTCTTTGCAAAGCAGTCCACCACACGTCCGCGCCACCCGATCAGGTCCCCGGAGGCATGAGGGGAAACCAGGATGTTCTTGCGGCTCCACAGGGGATTTTCAGCCGCCAAGGGCTCGTTCTCAAAGACATCCAAAGCCGCAGCACCCAAGTGCCCTGAATCAATGGCATCAAGGAGGTCCTGCTCCACCACCACGGCTCCGCGTCCTACGTTGACCAAGCGGGCACCGGCACGCATCTTGTCGAACCGGGTAGCGTTGAACAGCCCACGGGTCTCCTCCGTCAGGGGAACAGTCAGCACCACGTCCTGGGCCTCTCCAAGGAGCGCATCCAGCTCGTCAAAGGAGGCAATGGCGCCCAACTGCTTGTCCTCGCGAGCCGTTCGGCCCACCACTGATACATCCATGCCCGCCGCCCGCAGCAGCAGCACAGTTTCGCGCCCCACCGGTCCCGGGCCGACCACCAGGACCTTGCGGCCCAGCAACGGCTCGGTCTCACGGTGCTGCCATGTCCGCGCCTGCTGCAGCTCGATCGTGCGGCGGAGGTCCTTGGTGAACATCAGCAGCACGCCAAGGACCCACTCAGCGATGGGACGCTCGCATACCCCACGGGAATTGCTGACCACGATGTCGCTGTTGATGATCTCCTCGGTCATGAGGCTGTCGACGCCGATGCTGGAAGTGTGGATCCAGCGCAAGTCCCCGGGGCCCACTTCACGCAGGAGCTTCGTCCGGAAATCGTTGAGGAACAGGATCTCCGTCCCCGGCAGGGCAACCCGGAATTCCTCCGCCGTCCGGACCACCACCACCTCCGCTTCGTCCTTCAGACGTTCCACTGGGGGCACCGGGCGGCCCTCCTGGACGATGACAATCACTTTAGGTCGTGACACATTTTCTCCTTCCACGGGGCGCTTCCGCAGAAGCGCCCCTAAAACTCGTGCCTAGTTTCGGCGGCGGCCTACCAGCCGCCCTGCCAACCGCTCATCAGTCCATACGGCAGCCGTTGCGGCTCTTCATCAGGCAAACCCTTGAGGAAGTCGAAGTCGCAGCCCTCATGTGCCTGGTTGACGTGGTCAATGAACAAGCGTCCGTAGCCGCGTCGGTATTTCGGGGCGGGAAGCTTGAGGTCGGCCAGGCGGTTTTCGATTTCTTCAGCCGGGATGTCCAAATCGAGTCGCTGATTCTCGACGTCCAGCACGATCGGATCGCCGTCGCGGACAATGGCCAGCGGGCCGCCCACCGCAGCCTCCGGCGAAACATGCAGGACTGTGGTGCCGAAGGCCGTACCACTCATCCGCGCATCGGAGATCCGGACAATGTCCCGTATACCACGGCGCAGCAGCCTCTCCGGAATGGGAAGCATGCCCCACTCGGGCATACCGGGAGCTCCTACGGGCCCGCTGTTGCGCAAGACCAGTACGGAGTCTTCCGTGATATCCAGATCCGGATCATCAATTCTGCGGCCGAGGTCGTAAATATCCTCGAACACCACCGCCGACCCCTTGTGCTGCAGCAGGTCCTTGGAGGCTGCGCTCCTTTTGATCACGGCACCATTGGGTGCCAAGGAGCCACGGACGACGGCGATGCCACCTGAAGCGTCGAAGGGTGTTTCGAGCGTGCTGACTACGACCCCGTCCGGCTCTGGTGCCATCTTGTAGCCATCTTCAAGAGACTCACCCGTGACGGTAATGGCATCCTTGTTCAGCAGTGGCGTCAGCTCCTTGAGTACCGTGGAGATGCCACCTACCTGGAACAGCTGCTGCACCAAGTACTCACCCGATGGGCGGACATTGACGATGCGAGGCGTGCGCTGCGAGATTTCGTGGAAGCGGTCCAACGGCAGCTCGTAACCAACGCGCCTCGCCAGCGCCAGGAGATGCACGACGGCATTGGTGGAACCACCTACAGCCATCAAGAGCGTGATGGCGTTATCAAAGGCTTCTTTGGTCAAGATTTCGCTGGGCTTTGGCCCCTGCGTCAGGGCCATTTCCACTGCCCTGCGTCCTGTGGCTTCCGCTGCTTGGGCGCGGCGCGCGTCCACTGCAGGGATTGAGGCAGTGCCCGGCAAGCACATGCCCAGGGCTTCGACGAGGGATGTCATAGTGGAGGCAGTGCCCATCTCACTGCAGTGTCCTGCGGAAGGTTTCGCTGCGGATTCAAGCTCGTCGAAGTCCGCCTCGGTGATCTTGCCGGCACGCAACTCATCTGCGTACTTCCACGTGTCAGTGCCAACCCCGAGCTGTTTCCCCCGGAAGTGGGCGGGCTCTTGGGGGCCACCCGTCAGCATGATGGTGGGAACATCCGCACTGGCGGCACCCATGAGCTGCGCCGGGACGGTTTTGTCACAACCGCCCAGAAGCACGATGGCATCCAGCGGGTAGGCGCGGATGGACTCTTCAACGTCCATGGCCATCAGGTTCCGGAACTGCATTGCAGAGGGCTTCATCAAGCTCTCACCCAAGGAGATCGTCGGGAACTCCAGCGGCAGCCCGCCGGCCATGAGGACCCCGCGCTTCACGGCGTCGGCCAGCAGTTTGAAGTGGATGTTGCAGTTAACCAGTTCCGACCAGGAGTTTGCTATGCCAATGACTGGTTTGTCTTTGAGGGCGAAGCGTGAGAAGCCTTCAGCCTGGATGGCGGTGCGGTGTACGAATCCCGTGAGGTCGTGTGGCGCGAACCATCGTGCGCTGCGGAGGTCGTTGTAATTCGACTCGGACATATCTTTCAAGGCTCCTTGGCTTGTTTTTCTATATGAGGTCGTGGGTCTTACAGCTACGCGGCGGACGTGCCGCCGTCGAATGCCATGCTGGTGCCGGTGGCAAAGGTGCCGTCAACGGCCAGGAAATAGATGGCTGCTGCCACCTCTTCCGGATCGGCGAGTCGGCTCAGCGGCACAGTGCTTTGCTTCTGCTGAAGGGCCAGGACGGGATCCGGCTCGGCGTCCAGGCCCGAGCGCAGCATAGGTGTATCAATCGGGCCGGGGCAGACGGCATTGACGCGGACATGGGGCGCCAGCTCCACTGCAAGCGCCTTTGTGAGCCCCACTACACCGGCTTTGGCTGCGCAGTAATGGGCCAGCCCGGCGACTCCCATGGTTGCGAGGTCCGAGGCAACATTGACGATCGCTCCACCCCCGGCTCTGCGCAGGTGGAGTCCCGCTTCCCGGGCGACGTAGAACGTACCGGAGAGGTTGGTGTCCAGCACTTCGCGCCAGCGGTGCTCGTCCAGGTCCTGGAGGGCCGCATAGCCGGCAACGCCCGCGGCGTTAACGGCCACGTCCAGCCCACCGAGGGAGTGGATCGCGCCCCGGACTCCATCCCTGACTGATTCGGCGTCGGCAACGTTGGTGACTATCTGGTACCCACCGCCGTCGATGTCGTCCGCGACGCGCTGCAGTTCCACCGCACGGCGTCCGAGCAGGGCTACGCGCGCCCCCCTCGATGCGAAGAGTTTTGCAGTAGCTTCACCGACACCGGACGTCGCGCCTGTGACGAGCACCCGCAGCGGTTCGGTGCGAACTGGTTGACTGCGGTCCATCATGTTGGCGGGCTCCTCTTTGTTTGCGTTGCTGGACTAGTACGTCCTACTCAAACAGCCGGATGCCTTCGGAGGATGTCTCAGATTGAGACACAGCGCACACACCCTGCGTTCATAAGCTGATCCGCAGATGCCGCCTCGCTGAGCGGCACGGCACCGCCGGAGAGCGGCAAAAACTAAGGAGTCCACTTTGGAAGACCAGAACCGCATTGGCGTTGGCCTCATCTCGGTGGGGTGGATGGGGCGCCTGCATTCCCGCGCCTACCTCGCCACCAAACAGTTCTTCCCTGAACTGCCGCGGCACCCCGAGCTGGTGATCGCGGCAGACCCAGACGACGCCGGCCGCCAACACGCCGAGGACGCGCTCGGCTACAAGGAAACGGCTACCGACTACCGCAAAGTGCTCGAGAACCCGGACGTCGACGTCGTTTCGATCTGCTCCCCAAACTTCCTGCACCACGAAATCGCCCTGGCAACCATCGAAGCCGGCAAGCACTTCTGGATCGAGAAGCCCATGGGCCGCAGCGCCCAGGAATCCCGCGAGATTGCCCAAGGCGCCGAGGCTGCGGGACTCATCACATCCGTGGGGTTCAACTACCGGCACGCACCAGCCGTAGCTGAAGCCAGGCGGCTCATCCGCTCCGGCGCGCTGGGCAAGGTGACCAACGTGCAGATCCGCCTGCTCACCGGCTACGCCTCCGACCCGACGCAGGTCTTCACGTGGCGCTACGAGCAGGCACGAGCGGGCTCAGGCGTCCTGGGCGATGTGCTGAGTCACGGTTTTGACCTTGCACAGTTCTTGGTTGGGCGCATCACTTCGCTCAATGCCGTCACGGAAACCTTCATTAAGGACCGCCCGCTGCCGGCCGGTACTTCCTCCAACTCCTTCGACATGGGCCAGGCCTCGGACGTCACCCGTGAGGTTGAAAACGAGGACTACACCGCAATGCTGGCCCGCTTCGAAGGCGGCGCGATCGGTATGTTTGAATCCACGCGCGTAGCCATTGGACCGCACGCCGAATACATCATTGAGGTGTACGGCACGGAAGGCTCGCTGCGCTGGAACTTCGAACGCATGAACCAGCTTGAGCTCGCCACCGACCGCAGCGGTTATCGAACCATCATGACACCGCCGTCCTACGGCGAATTCGGCCGCTTCCAGCCGGGTCCCGGTCCGGGAATCGGCTTCAATGACCTCAAGACCATCGAGGCCGCGCTGTTCCTGCGTTCGGTGGCCGAAGGCAAGCAGCTCGGTCCCTCGGTGGCTGACGGGTGGTCGGCATCCGAACTGGTGGATGCCTCGCTGAAGAGCGCCGGTTCCGGTGACTGGGTGGAAATTCCGGAAGTCTCCGGACACACGACCTACGGAGCCTAAGCCCCTAGGGCACGGAAGGAGGCCGGATCGCGATGATCCGGCCTCCTTTTGTAGTTACGTTTTCGAGCCCTATTAGGGCGGGCCGCCTTAGTCCAGAGCGCGTCCAATCCGAATGTACGTATCCGGCTTCCGGCTTCTGAGGACCAGCGCCAGGAAGATGCCGGCGACTATCGACGCGTAAGGGATCAGAAGCAGAACCGTCAGCAGGAGCGGATCCCCGGCCACTAACAGCTCCATATTGAAGGAAGCTGTAAACAAAGCGAACCCAATCCCTGCCAGGGCCACGATCGGGGCGATCAGCGTCCGCCAGAACGACATCGAGGACTTGTTCCTGCGAAAATACACTATGACCGCAATGGCCGTCAGGCAGAGCAAAAGCAGCATCCCATAGAACGCAACGCCGGCCGCCGCGGCATACAGGGAATCCTCGTCACCGCCCGAGAGGACCAGGACCAGCAGGACAAGCAGGAGAACGGCACCAACTGTTACAGCAGCGCGGTGCGGAGACCCATGCTTGAGGTGCACTGCCGCGATGGACCTCGGAAAGATGCCATCAACGGCAAGGGAGTGGGTGTAACGGGAAAGGATGTTCTGGAGGGACAAGCCTGAGGCAAAGAAGCTGGTGACCAGCAGGATGGCGATGACCTGGTTGGCGAAGGCTCCGAAGTAGCGCAGTAGCGCGTCTGGCATCATGGCCGTGGGGTCCGCCCCAGCCACTGCCACTGCCTGTGATGTTCCCGCTGACAGGATGAGGGCAAAGGCTGAAACAGCGTAGAAGATTCCCAGGAAGGCAACGGCCAGGAAGGTGGCCCGGGGAATGGTGATGGCCGGCTTCTTGACCTCATCCCTGTAGATGGCCGTGGCTTCAAACCCGTTAAACACTCCGATGCTGAACAACAGGAGGACACCGATGGTTGGGGTGAAGAGGTTGGAGGGGTTCCAAGGTTCGAAGGACGGGCCCTCTGGCCCTCCATTGGAAATGATGACGATGTCAAAGACAGCTACCGAAAGGACTTCGACGGCCAGGATGACGGAGAGGACCTTGGCGGAAAGCTCCACATTGAAGTAGCTCAGCACCCAAGCGATGCCGAACATCACCATGCTCCACAGCCACCACGGCGTTGACACGCCATCTACGAAGGCGCCAAGCAGGTTGTTCACGGCAATGCCGGAAACAACAATGCAGGATGTCACGTTGAAGCCGTAGGTGACCAGTGCAAGGAAAGATCCCCCCAAACCGAAGGGACGGCCCAAACCCTCGCGGATGTAGGTGTAAAAAGCTCCAGGCCGCGGTATGGCCTTGGTCATTCCAGTGAATCCCATGGCAAAGAGTGCCATCAGGACAGCGACCGCGACGAAAGCGATCGGGACTCCTACCCCAAAGGAGATGTTCACAGAGACAAAGCCGAAGACGACGCCAAGGGGAGCCGTGAAGGCCAGCACTGTGAAGAGGAGTCCGGTGGTTCCCATCCGGCCCCTGAGCTGGTATTTCGACGATCGTGCTTCACTGACTTCTGGTTCGTCCGCTGCTTCGCGTCGGACGGGGAGTTCTTGTTTCACGTGTTTTCTCCTCGGAGGAGTGGAGTCACCGTTGACTCGCGCTGTGTTGGGTGAAAGAGCGGCCGATTGGCCGTGCTGCTATGACCAGAGGGTAGATTCAACCGGATTCGGGTCAGTTCCTAGATTGTGATCTTCGAACGGCACTGGAACTGTGCCAGGATGATGCATTCCGGACCACGCAACCGTCAGACAGGGACATCAGCACAGCGCCAGATCGAACCCCTTGGCTTCATATAACTCGATCTTGCGGTAAAGCGTGGACCTTCCGATCCCCAGCAGTGAGGCGGCCCGAACGCGATTACCTGATGCCTCGGCGAGGGCGGCCCTGATCTGCTGAAGCTCCGCTTCTTCCAACCGGGTAAGCGGCATGGTGCCAAGTCCACGCAGCTGCACTGCGTTGAGATCCGACAGGTGCAGTTCTCCGCTCAGGGACCGTGAGGCAGCGGATTCAACCAGGTCGCGGAGTTGCCGCACGTTGCCCGGCCAGTCCGCAGCCACCAGTGCATCCCGCAACTTCGGTGACATTCGGACCTCCCTGCCCACCGCTCTCCTTAGCAGATGCGACGCCAGCCCGACGATATCCTCACGCCGGTCACGAAGAGGTGGCATGCCAACCTCAATGCCTCTCAACGCAGACAGCACCGGCAGGAGATCATCGCTAACGGCGCCGGCAGTCAGGATAAGTTGGGGTTGCTCCAGGACGTGGAGCAGACCTTCCAAGTCGTCCAGGAAATGCGGCGGGCACTTGTCTGCCCTGTGGAGGATAACAGCCGCCCCTTGCTCAAGGGCAGCATCAACGTCGTCAACAGTGGCCCGGGCAGGCTTTTGGGTAAAGTCGAATATTCGCGTCTCCCTCGACAGGCGACCGGCCATGGCCTCCGCCAAAGTTCGCTTACCGCTTCCTTGTTCCCCGATGATGTGAGCAGGCATCCGCCTGCTCACGGCTGCAGCCGCAGCACCAAGAGCCCTCTTGAAGGCCCGGCTGGTTCCAACCATCCCGTCGAAATGCGCTTGCGGTTCACGGGCAGTAGTCGCCGCCCGCACACCCAGCGAGACGGACGGCACCTGGACGCGCATCACGGACGCTCCGCCAGAGCCTGATTCGCGGAACTCCATGGGACGGATGTGAAGCTGCACCTCCCTGCCAGTACTGACATTCAGACGGTGCTGGGACAGGCCGTCCCGCTGTTCGGCTTCCCGCGCCAGGGCCGCGAGTACCGCGAAATCGCTGGGATCCAGCATGCGGAGGGCACTCCGGCTTGCGATGGTGGTGCGTTCATCCATCGCCACCACAGCATCTGCTCCGCGTTTCCGGATCTCCTTCAGGTATTCGGACATTAGCGCCTGCTCCCGCGCCGCGAGTCGTTCCGCCAGCCTCCTGGTGATGTCCGCGGCCGCCCCATGGACGGTCAGGAGAACAGAGCCGGGGTCCGTGTTGCGTGCCAGCTTCTCGGGCAACATCAGGCCCAGGACACCCCTCACGGAGCGGCGTATCGGATCACGAATGGGAGCAGACGTGCAGTAACTGTTCTGGAGCGCCTCGCTGAAGTGTTCGGCGCCCCAGACCTGTACTGCTTCGCCTTCCTCAAGGACAGTTCCGTCGGAGTTGGTTCCAATCAGGTCCTCGGCCATCTGCGCTCCCAGGCTCGGAAACAACAGCTCCGCCTTTCGACGTTCTGTGGCATCTCCGCGAAAGACGGCCAATGTGCCTTCGGCGTCAGTAAGCACCACCAGCCCCCCGGAGTCGCTGCACAGACGTTCGAGTTCGGTCAGGATGGGTTCGGCAGCAGCGAGCAACTGCTCGTCGGCCTGGTGGACAGCAGCCTGCAGAAACGGCGACGTGACCGTTACATTGCAGGCCAGGCTCCGCTGCCAGGATCTGGCAATGACCGGCCTCAGACTGCTCAGGTCCGTCGCTCCGGGTTCTGTCAGGAAACGTTCCCTGAGCGACTGAATTTCCGCGTTGGGCGTCCCGCCCACGCGCAGCGAAGAAGCCGTAGGGAGCCATGAAACGTCCTTCGAAGCCATGCCGTGCCTGCTTTCCCGATAGTGGCTTGGCTGATGTCAGTGCTGGAGCAGGTGCTGCAGGTGAGCGGGAAGTTTCCGCGCCTGCTGGCGGCCGAAAAGCTGGAAGTACCACTTCCCGAGTGTCTGTTTCCCGGTCGTACCGCTCGCCTTCCAGCCGCCAAAGGTCTGCGGTCCCGGCCACCACCCGGTCGTGGCGTGGCCCGGGACGTTCACGTCCACACAGCCGGCCTCGACACGGTCGAGGAACTCCCGCGCCTCTGCCTCGTCACCGGTGTAGATTCCCGCCGTCAGACCCATTTCTGTGTTGTTGGCGGCCGCCAAGGCCGCTTCGAAAGTGGGCACCTTGCTGATGGTCAGGAAGGGCAGGAAGTGCTCCTTGGTGGCCAAGCGATGAGTTGCGGGCACTCCGGACACCACGGTGGCCGGAACAAAGTAGCCGCCATCCTGAGCCTTGCCGGTCTCCACGTGGAATTCTTCACCGCGGGCCGTTGCCAGCAGTCCGGCGTAGCGATCCACGGCCTCGGCAGAAACAACGGGACCCGCGAACACACCTGCATCCACAGGGTCGCCGGCCTTCAGGTCCCTGACTCTCTCCCCTACGAGCTCCACGAGTTTGTCGTGGGCGGAAGGGGTAACCAACACCCGGGACAGCGCGCTGCACTTTTGCCCACTGAGGTCGAATGCCGAGAAGACGATGCCGTCGGCGGCCTGTTCCAAATCAGCCGTATCAGTGACAATTACCGGATTCTTGCCGCCCATTTCGGCAATGACGGGGCGGGGATAGGGCCCGGAGGCGAAGTCCCCCAGGATCGACTTCCCTACGGCCACCGAACCCGTGAAGCAGATGCCGTCGATGTCCGAGGCAACCAACGCCCGTCCGGGACTGTCGCCTCCGTGGACCACGTTCACCAATCCCCGAGGGAGTCCCATTGCCTCGCAGAGCTCATATACGGCGTGCCCGGACCACGGACCATCATGCGATGTCTTAACCACCACTCCGTTGCCCGCGATCAGCGCAGCAATGGCTGGACCTGCAGCCTGGACAATCGGGTAGTTGAACGGCGTAATGACGCCGAACACGCCGTAGGGCCGAAGTACGGATTCGTTGGCCAGTCCGGACGGGTCCTCATTGCGTCGATCCTCAAAGGCTCCTGGAGCCGACGCGTAATCGGCGTACTGCCGGAGGATTTCAAGCACTTCTGCGCCTTCGGCCCTTGCACCCGCGTAGGGCTTGCCGATCTCAAGGGCCACCCGGACCGCCCACTCCTCGAGGCGCTCCTCAATGAAGGGAATGGCCCGACGAACGTGTTCAATGCGCCGTGCGGCCGGAACCCGGGACCATTCACGCTGGGCATCACGGCTCGCCTGAACAGCCAGCTTGACGAGTTCATCCGGCGCGTCGTGGCAGGCACTGACCACCGAGCTGGGGTTGCTGGGGTCTTCCCGCTGCAGGAGCTCGCCTTCAAAATATTCCTGTCCCGCGATGACGTGGTGAACTGTTGTGTGGCCGCTTCGCCGTTGTTCCGTCATCCGGGCTGCGAAGGCCTGTTGCTGGTCAATGGTCATCGCGTGATTGCTCCTCTATGGATTGTTTGCGCCCCAACGTGCGGGATGGTTCTGTCGAGATTACGCAGCCAGGGCAGCGCCTACTGTCCCAAGGTGGGACATCTGTTCAGACGGCCGTATAGCCCGCATCGACCATGACGGCAGAACCCGTCATCTTTCGTGATTCGTCCGAAACCAGGAACACTGCGACGTCCGCTACTTCCTCCGGGCTGATCAGGCCGAGCGGCTGGTAGGCGCGCTGGGCTTGTTCGTCCTCGAGGAACCCTTCGTCGAAAAAACCGGCAACCATGGGAGTACGGACGCCGCCGGGGCACAGGCAGTTAGCCCTGATGTTGTCCTTGGCGTATTCGACCGCCACAGATTTAGTGAGCATCAGCACCGCTCCTTTGGATGCGGAATATGCGGCGATGTCGGGTTCGGCCACCATCGAGTTGACCGAGCCCCAGTTCACGATTGATCCCCCGCCGGCCCGTTGCAGTGCAGGGATGGCGTATTTGCAACCGTAGAACACTCCCTTGAGGTTGATATCGATGATCCGATCGAGGACTTCGTCGCTCGTCTCCAGAACGGAGGCCGCCCGCAAGTATCCGGCGCAATTCAGCAGCGCATGGACTGCTCCGAATGTCTCTTCTGCCGTGGCAACGAGCCGTTCCACGTCAGCAGCTTTGCTCATGTCACAACGATGGGTGAAGATTTGCACGTTCTCTTTTGCCAGTCGGTCCAGCCCGGCTTCATCAATGTCTGCCGCAACGACATTGGCCCCCTCGCCCGCCAGTGCGCGCACTGTCGCCAGGCCCTGCCCGGAAGCTGCGCCGGAGACTATCGCTGTTTTGCCTTGGAGCCGCACGCCCACTGTCAATCCCCTTTGATCCCGCGCGGTCCGGTGCCCCGCCTCCCGCCCATGCTGGCGCGGATCCTGAGGCAAAAGATGTCTCTTTCTGACACAAATCCCGTCAAGTGGCAGCAGTAACGTCTTCCCAAGCGTGAAGCACTTCACATCATCCACACCAAAGGAGAGACTCATGGGCCGTGTGCAAGGCAAGGTAACCATCATCACTGGCGGCGCCAGAGGACAGGGCGAGTCCCACGCACGCCTCTTCGCCCAAGAAGGCGCTTCGGTACTCGTCACCGACATGCTGGACGACGTCGGCGAGGCAGTAGCCAATGATCTCCGAAACTCCGGGCACGATGTCCATTATCTGCATCTGAACGTTGCTTCCGAAGACGAATGGAAATACGTAGTAGCGGCAGCGGAAGAGCGGTGGGGGCGCGTGGACATCCTGATCAACAACGCCGGAATCGTCGGAACCATGAAGTCTGTCGAAGATGAGGGCCTGGACGGCTGGTCCAAGACCACCGCGATCAACCAACAGGGCGTCTTTCTTGGCCTTAAGCATGGTGCACCTGCGATTGAGCGAAGCGGCGGCGGCGCAATCGTCAACACCTGCTCCATCAATGGCACTGTCGGCAGCCCCGGAGGCTTCTCCTACCAAGCCTCGAAAGGGGCCGTGAAGATGATGACCCGTGCCGCTGCCATGGAATACGCGCACCGTGGCGTGCGTATCAACTCCGTGTCGCCGGGACTTGTGATGACGCCCATGGCTGAGGAAGAGGGCGAGGAGTCCAACAGGGAGTTCAGCAACGCTACCCCCATGAAGCGGGCCGCCCAGCCTATAGAGGTGAGCTATGGCGTCCTGTACCTGGCAAGCGACGAAGCCAGCTACATCACCGGGGCGGACCTGCTGATCGACGGCGGATACACCGCGCAGTAATGAGGGCGGCTCGTCTACGGACGCCACAGTGAAAGAGACAATACACATGACACACACAAAGGAATCGGCACTCATGACTGATGTAGCCATAGCCCAGGCAATGGAGCCGGGCTCCACCACAACACCCCGCATGATCGTGCATGAATGGGTGGGACAGCTCACGAATGCCTTGTCCTCGCAGGACGTCGCCGCCGCTGCGGACCTTTTCCTGCCCGACGGCGTTGTCCGTGACCTCCTGGCCCTGTCCTGGGATTTCCGCAATGCGATTGGACACCAGGAGATCTCCACCTGCCTCGCCGTTCCCGCAGCAGACCGGCCGACGTCGATCCAGGTGCGGCCGGGCAACGCATCGGTGGTTGTCGAGGAGGGAACTTCCGGCGCCATATCCGCTTTCCTGCAGTTCAGGAACAGCGCAGGCAACGGGTTCGGCCACGTCCGCTTGGTGCAGCCGGACGACGACGGAACCTGGCTCGCGGCGACCCTCGTGTTGGCCCTCGACGCCTTGGACAGCCACCCCGAGTGCCATCTCGACGCCCGACCGAGCGGAAGAACCCACGGGCCGGTCCGGAACCGCGTTGGCTGGCAGGACGGACTCGACCCCGAGTTCACCCAGCAGGAGCCTGACGTTGTCATCCTCGGCGCAGGGCACAACGGGCTCATGCTGGCAGCACGCCTGAGGGCCCTTGGGATTCCCGCCTTGGTTCTGGAACCGAACGAGCGCGTTGGGGACAACTGGCGTAAACGGTACAGTTCGCTGGCGCTCCACACTCCGCTGGCTTCCGACCATCTGCCGTATCTTCCGTTCCCATCGACGTGGCCCCGCTTCACTCCCAAGGACAAGTTGGGAGACTTCCTGGAGAGCTACGCGACACTCCTGGATTTGGCCGTCTGGACCGGCACCACAGTAGACGCCGCGAAGTTCGACGAACCATCCCGGCGATGGATCGTCGACATTAACCGGCAAGGGAACCACCGCAGGATCAAGCCCAAGCATCTGGTTTTCGCCACCGGGATGAACGCTGCACCTAACATTCCGGAGGTACCCGGAGGGTCGGAGTTCCAGGGCACCGTGATGCACGCCGTGGACTACAAGGGCCACGCACAATGGCAGGGAAAGCGTGCCGTGGTTGTCGGCTCCGGCGTCAGCGGGCACGACATCGCACAGGATCTGGCCGAGCACGGCGTCGACGTTACCATGATCCAGCGGTCCGGAACCTTTGTCATGAACACCTCCACTTTCCACAAGGTGATGCATGCGAACCACGTCAGCGGAAAATACAGCACCGAAGAAGCCGACCTCATCAACGCTTCGACGCCTTTCGGAGCACTCCCTGCACACGGACCCAAACATGTTGAGCTGGTCAAGGCGATGGACCGGGAACTGTTGGACGGCCTGATTGAAGCCGGCTTCGAACTGAGCGACGGCCCAGACGGACAGGGCGTCCTGGGGTTGATCTTTGGCCTCAACGGAACCGGCTATTACTACAACGCCGGCGCTTCCGAACTGATCATCGATGGAACCATCAAGTTACGTCATGGCAGCGTGGAGGGCCTCAGCTCCAGCGGGGTCCTGCTGGACGGGGATCGCAGCCTGGCGGCTGACCTCGTTGTATTCGCTACCGGTTACCAAGGTGCTCCATCGGTGGTCCGGCAGGTCCTCGGTGGTGACATCGCTGACCGGGTCGGAGAGTTCGCCAAGGTGGGGGCGGACCGCGAATATGGCCGGTTGTGGCGGCGAACCGCGGTGGACCAGCTGTGGTTCATGGTTTCCCTCGGCATCGGCGACGGCAGGTTCTACTCCAAACTGCTTGCGCTGCAGCTGGCAGCGATGGAGGCTGGCACTATGCCGTACACAGAGCAGGAGCAATAAGGCAGCTTGCTGCTAAAAGCCAGGAAGGAGGCCGGATCGCGATGATCCGGCCTCCTATGTGCTGCGCTGAAACTTGTGCGCTGAAAACTACTTCGCGAAGCGGAACAGCTTCTTGTTGGCGAACTCCAGCATGCCCACCTTGCCCAGTTCCCGTCCGTAACCGGACTTCTTGACGCCGCCGAATGGCACGTCCGCACCGCTGAGGTCGTAGGCACCGACGAAGACCATGCCGACGTCGAGCTGGTTGCCGACGCGCTCGGCGCGCTCAACGTCGTCGCAAATCACCACGGAACCCAGGCCGTACGGCGAAGAGTTGGCCAGCTTGATCGCCTCAGCGTCACTGCTGACCTTGTAGAGCTGGGCAACAGGGCCAAAAAGCTCCTCACTGTAAACGTCCATGGACGGGGTGATGTTGGTGATCACCGTCGGCGTGAAGACGTTGCCCTCGGGCTCATTGTTGCCTACTAGGATTTCGGCGCCCTGGTCCAAGGCGCCCTGCACCTGCGAGGCCAGGAATTTGGTGGCCGAAGCCGAAGACATCGGCCCGAAATCGCCGTTCTCGTAGGACTGTCCGGCGATGGCGGCTTTGAACTTCTCCGAGAACTCATCGAAGTACTTGTCCATCACGACGATCCTCTTCGAACCGTTGCACGACTGGCCTGTGTTGCCCATGCGGCCCATGACGGCCTTCTTCACTGCAAGGTCCACGTCATCCGTATCGAGCACCAGGAACACGTCGGCGCCCCCGAGCTCCAGTACGCACTTCTTCAGCGCGCGCCCCGCCTGCTCAGCCACGATCGCTCCCACCTGCTCGGAACCGGTCAGTGAGACACCCTGTACGCGGTCGTCGGCAATAATGTCCGAGATCTGCTGGTGGGTGGCGAACAGGTTGACGTAGGCGCCCTCCGGGAAGCCTGCGTCGCGGAAAAGTTCCTCCAGCGCCAACGCCGATTCCGGGCACTGGCTGGCGTGGCGGACGATCACTGTGTTGCCCAAAATGATATTCGGAATGGCAAACCGTGCCACCTGGTAGTAGGGGTAGTTCCACGGCATGATGCCCAGAATCACGCCGAGGCCCTGGTACCGGAAGAAGCTCCGGAGCCCGTCTGCTACTTCGAGTTGCTCATCAGCCAGCCATTCCTCGGCGTGCTCCGCGAAAGCGGCCGCAATGGAACCGGAGAACTCAGCTTCGCCCACTGCCTGCTGCAGCGGCTTGCCCATTTCCCGGTTGATGATGGCAGCCAGCTTGTCCTTACGCTCGACAAACAGGTCCGCAAGACGCTTGGCCAAGGCCGCCCGTTCGGCCACCGTGGTGGTGCGGGACCACTCCTGGTAGGTCTTCTGTGCTGCGCTGAGCCCGGCTTCCACCTCGGCATCAGTGGCTGCGGGGTATTCGGCGTGGATGGTTCCGGTAGCCGGATCAGTAACGGCAAATGCGCTCATGATGAATGCTCCTTAGTTGCGAAAATCAGAAAGAACGGGCAAGCCCGTAAGACGACGGGCGGGACCGCTGCGTAGCGGTCCCGCCCGGTGCGCTTAGCGCGTTTCAGGTGCGGTGGTGGCAGCGTAGAAGCGCTGGCGCTCACGGCCCTTGAGGTGCCTGGCAGCACCCTCCAGGGTGGCGGGCCGCTCCGAAGTCATCGGAGCTCCAACGTCCCAGAAGGCGCCATTGCCGGAAAGGTAGCGCCACGGCTCAACACGGGCCACGATCACGGCGGGACCTTCGGTTTCCTTCGCTTCGGTGAGGGCAGCCGAGAACTCTTCGACGGTCGTCGTGGACCAGGCAGCACAGCCCATGCTGGCCGCGTTGGCGGCGATGTCGAAGTCGAGGATCGCCCCGTCCAGTCGACCAGACTCTTTGCTGCGTTCCCGGTATTGAGTGCCGAATTCGCGGCCCGGACCACCCTTGGCAACCTGGAGGGGCCAGATGCACTGGTGTCCGCGGTTGTCGATAACGATAGTGATGATCTTCTTGCGTTCCTGGACAGCCGTGACCAGTTCGGTGGGCTGCATGAAGTAGGTACCGTCACCGATCAGGACATATACCTCGCCCGGCGCATCGGGACGGGCCAAACGGTAGCCGAGGCCGGCCGGGATCTCATGGCCCATGCAGGAGTTGGCGTATTCAAAGTGAATTTCGGTGCCATTGGAGGGATCCCACGCCTTGTGGATGCCCTCAACCACGCCGCCGGAGCCCAAGATGAGTGCGTCATCACTGGTGGTGCGCTTGTTGAGTACATCGATCACCTGGGCCTGGCTCATCAGTTCGCCGGCGAAATCCTGGAGGTCGTGCTTGCGCACCTCCTGAGTGGCCTTGCGGGCATCTGCGATGTCGCTGCGGAACTCGTCCGACGTCGAGTATCCGACGGCGGCGAGGCGCGCCCGCAGGGCGGCCAGGTTCAGCTTGGCATCCCCGATCACAGGGAATGAGCCCATCTTGTGGGCATCGAAGGAGCCCACATTGAGGTTGACGAACTTAACGTCCGGGTTCTGGAACAGCGAATGCGAGGCCGTGATGAAGTCTTGGAGTCGCGAGCCGACAGTGATGACCACATCTGCACCATCCGCGATCTCGTTGGCTCCCACCGTGCCGGTCACACCCAGAGCACCGAGGTTGAGGTCGGTGATGGGTCCGCTGCCCTTGCCCGCGTAGGTCTCTGACACCGGGATGCCGAACTCCGCGCTGAAACGTGCCAGTTCCTCCTGTGCCTTGGAGTAGCGGACACCGCCACCGGAGATCAGCAGCGGACGCTTGGCGTTGCGGATGATTTCGGCGGCGTCGCGCAGCTCGTCCTCAACTGCCGGGCGACGGCGGATGTGCCAGACACGCGGGGTGAAGAAGGACTCCGGGAAGTCGAACTCGGCACCTTGGATGTCCTGCGGAAGGCAAACCACCACGGCACCGGTTTCCACAGGGTCGGTAAGGACGCGCATGGCCTCCGGGAGCGTGGACAGCAACTGTGCGGGGTGGGTGATCCGGTCGAAGTATCGGCTGACAGGACGGAAGCAGTCGTTGGCGGAAACATCTCGCTCAACAGGGTGCTCGATCTGCTGCAGCACGGGGTCGCCGAACCGGTTGTTGATGATGTCCGCGGGGAACAGCAACACAGGGAGTCGGTTGGTGGTGGCCGTGGCGGCACCGGAGACCATATTGGTGGATCCTGGGCCCGCTGAAGCGGTGCAGGCCAGAGTGGCGGCACGGTTGGAAGCCTTCGCGAAACCGATGGCCGCGTGGACCATGGATTGCTCGTTCTTGCCCTGGTAATGCGGGAAGTCCACACCGTATTCATCGATGCCTTGAGCCAGGCCAACGGAGTTGCCGTGCCCGAAGATGCCGTACATGCCGGCGATCAGACGCCGTTTTTCACCATCGAGTTCGCTGTACTGGACCTGCAAATACTCAACGATCGCTTGTGCGACAGTGCGGCGGCGGACGGCCTTTTTATCGGCTGCAATATTGACCTCGGTGCCGATATCAGCAGCGGCTGTGCTAGTCATGGGTTCTCCTAAATTCGTAGGTGCGTCGGCATTTGCAAACCGATTCGCCCGAACATCAGGTTTTCACCATGGGGAAGCAAAGTTGTGTCCCAGTTTGGGACGCAGCAACCCATGTGCCCGGACACCAAACAAACAGCAGCCGACGGCGGCACTTACGTGCCGCCGTCGGCTGCTGTTTCGTATTTGTCTTAGTCGAAGCGGTACGGCTCCTGCGGCCCTACCGAAGGCAACGGCCGGGGCCGCTCGCACGTGCTGTCGATTTCGATGTGCTTGCCCTGCTCAGAGGACGCCTCGAAGGCGAGGAGGACTTCCAGGACGTGGTAGGCGAAGTCGCCGCCGGTCCGGGGTTCCACGCCGTTGCGGATGGCGTAACCGAATTCGGCCAGGCCGATGCCGCGGTAGGCGTCGTCCCGGTGGGTGATGGGCGTTTCGCGCCAATCTCCGCCACCGGGAGGTGTCATGTCCAGCGCAAGGTCGCCAGGCTCGCCGCGGCGCAGCACGGGAGCGCCGGAGAAGTGGTCCGGGTTCGGAGCGGCCAGCGAACCGCCCGTGCCGTAGATTTCCAGGTGCGGCAGGTTGTGGTTCCAGATGTCCCAGCTGACGATCACCGTAGCTGTAGCGCCAGACTCGAAGTCGAGGGTGCCCGTGACGTGCGTGGGGGTCTGGATCTGGATGACTTCGTCCTCTTTGCCCGGGCGGGGACGGGTCTCGGAGGAACGCGGCGTGGTCGCGGATACCCGCTTCACCGGGCCGAAGAATTTCACCAGATTGGTGATCAGGTACGGGCCGATGTCCAGCATCGGGCCAGCCCCGGGGCTGTAGAAGGGGTCCACGTTCGGGTGCCAGTGCTCATAGCCCCGGCACGCGAACGATGCGAAGGCCGCCACCGGCTCGCCGATCCAGCCGTCGTCGATGAGCTTGCGGCTGGTCTGCATGCCGGAACCCAGGAACGTGGTGGGCGCGGAGCCGACTCTGACGCCGGCTGCCCTTGCTGCGTCCAGGATCTGCTTGGCTTCCTCAAGAGAGGTCGCGAAGGGCTTCTCCGAAAGGACATGTTTGCCGGCCGCGATCGCCTGTAGGGTGACCGGTGCATGGAGCTTGGGCGGCGTGAGGTTGAGGACCAACTCCACGTCTTCATCTGCGAGCAACTCGTCCGGAGTGAGGGCCTTGGGAACGTCGTACTCGGCAGCACGCTTCCGCACTGCCTCGGGGTTCACATCCGCGAGCGCAACGATGTTGACGTCGGGGTGGACGCCGATCTTGTCCAGGTATTGGTTAAGGACATTTCCGACGCCGATGATGCCGACTCGAATGGGTTCCATGTGAATCTCCGTAAATGTTTGTTGGAACATCCCGAGGCGAGGAATATACCTCGCCTCGGGATGGGTTGCGATAGCAGTCGGCTAGCCGGCCAGGCGTTCCTGGCGGGCCTTCGCCGTGGCTGCCTCATCAACTGCGCCGTCCGTGATAACGACGCCGTAATCGGCAGCTGCGGCCTCGGCAGTGACGCGGGATTCCCGGTAGTCGTCGAGGACTGCCAGGACGTCACGCTCCAGCGGATCGCCGTAGCCGCCACCGCCGGGGGTGATGGAGACGACCTTCTCGCCCGACTGCAGGTCGTAGCGGCCTACTACCGGGATCTCGCGCCGTTCGCCGGTCTTGAGGTCCTCTACCCAGGCGGACGGTTCTGCCCCGTCGTGGCCGCCACGGACACCCTTGGGCGGGTTGATCTTGCCTTCGATGCCGTAGGTGAGGGTGACGCTCTCCCCACGGGGTTCCATGGTGACCCGGGTTGCGAGTCCGCCGCGCTGGCGGCCGGCTCCGCCGGTGTCGGCTACCAGGGTGCGTTCGTGGACCAGGATCGGGTAACGCTGCTCGTCCACTTCCACGCTGTCGTGGTACAGCAGGGCGCCGCACACTGGACGCTGGTAGGTGGGCCACCCGTCGACGAACGGGGTAGCCGGCCCGCCGACACCACCTACCAGGATCTGGTTTACATAGGCGTTGCCGTTGCGTTCGTCCGTGCCGGAGATGACCGACTTGGCGGGTGCCTGGCCGGCGGCACCCTCGGCGGTGCCGTATCCGTCGTCGATCTGGGAGAACGCGGCCTGGACGATGTTCACTACGCGGTCGGCGAGGTTGGTAGTGCCCGAGGAGCAGGAGTACGGGTGCTTCGGAACACCGACGGCGCAGCCGTCACGCAGCAGCACTTCCACCCGGCGGAAGGTTCCGGCGTTGCTCGGCAGGTTCTCCGGGATGCCGGAAAGGATGCCGGCCAATGCGGCGCCGGTGGCGGTTGCCTTGGTGAGGTTCAAGCCGTTGGGAAGGTTATCCGGGTTGTCTCGCAGGTCGATCACAATCTTGCCTTGCTTGGGCTTCACCTCGAGGGTCGCCTGGAGCTGCACGCCGTCCGGTCCGGTGCCGGGGAAGGGATCGTGGGCAGAGGTGCCATGGAGGACGTATTCGGGCAGCTTTTCGATTGCGCCGGCGGTCAGTCGCTCGGAGTAGTCGAACCAGGCATCCACAAAGTCCACCAGGTCATCGACTCCGAACTTTTCTGCCAGCTCGTGGATGCGGCGCTCGGCGATACGGGAAGCCCCCACGGATGCGAGGTAGTCGCCGTACCACTGGTCGGGAACACGGATGCGGGACCTGCACATGCGGATGATGTCGTCGATGTCTGTGTAGTCGCGCTGGATCCGGACGCAGGGGAAGATCAGCGCGCCTTCCTCATAAACGTCCCGCGCTGTGGCGAAGAACGTGGTGGGAAGCGAGTTGCCGCAGTCGGCCTGGTGGGCCTTGGTCACGGCAGTGAAGAGGTGGCGTCCCTGGATGAAAATGGGCACCAGGATCACGTGGTCTGCAGCGTGCGAGTTACCCATGTAGGGATCGTTGTGCAGGAACGCGTCGCCTTCCCGGATGTCCTTGTGCAGTTCCACCATGTCCTCGCCCAGCGGGCCGGCGCCGAAGACGTGCACTGGCACACCTTCGGCCGCGGCGAGCAACTGGTTGTCCGCGGTCAGCACGGCACAGGAGAAGTCGCGGGCCGTGTTGATGACGGACGAGCGGGCGGAGCGGAGCAGGCCGCTGGTCATCTCGCGGACAATGCCGTCGAATGCGTTGGCAAGGACCGAGAGCTTTACGGGATCGAATTCGCGCGTCACGGTTACGCCTCCTTACGGGTGAGGTAGATGTTGGATCGTTCATCGAGCGTCGCGTCCCATTCCGGCGGTACGACGATTGTGGTGGTGGGCTGGTCGATGACGGCCGGTCCCACGATCTTGTCGCGGGGCGCGAGCGTCACGCCCCGGTAGCGCTGGGTGCTGAAAGGTTCGCCGCCAAACACGATGTCGTCAGTGCGGTGGATTTCCGCCGTGCGGCTGAGTTCGCTTTCTGACTTGGCGTGCTCCGGACGCGGTATCTCCACGCGGACGCCCCAGGTGATAATCTCCACGCGACTGTCGGGGTCGTGGGTGCCGTTGCGGCGGTCGTGCTCTTCGTGGAAGGCGCGCTCGATGATGCCTGCCGCATCGCCGGAGGTGTCTGGGGCGGCGTCGAGGTAGACGCGGAGGTCCCAGGCCTGGCCGGGGTACCGGGCATCCACGAAGTAGGTGACCTTGGGTGCCTCGCCCACGCCATCGAAGCGCTTCACGAAGATTTCAGCCTTGGCTGTTAGGTCCTCCACCGCACGGGAGGCCGAACCAGCGTCGAAACTGCGGGTGTCGTTGTGCAGCGGAGAGAGGAACTCTGTGGCGATCGGGGCGCGGTGAGCGCCGTAGGCGGCCAGGACGCCGGCGGTCGCCGGGACAAGGACGGTGTCGGCTTCCAGGAGCCTGCCGATGATCGCTGCGACCATGGCACCGGCGCCACCGCCGGCAACAATGAGCGCGCCCCGGGGATCAACGCCCTGTTCGAGGGCAGACTGTCGGATGGCGGTGGCCATGTGGTTGGCGGAGACATCCAGGATGGCCTGGGCGGCCTGCAGGGTGTCCATCTTCAGCGGCCCCGCGATGCGGGTGTCAATGGCCTTAATGGCAGCCTCGCGGTTCAGGGTAAAGCCACCTTCGAAGCCCTCTGTGTCGAGGTAGCCGAGCGCCACGCAAGCGTCCGTGACGGTTGGTTCTTCGCCGCCGCGGCCGTAGGCTGCCGGACCGGGGGTGCTGCGTGCACTCTGCGGGCCCACGCGAAGCAGGCCGCCGCCGTCGATCCAGGCGATGCTGCCGCCGCCGGCGCCAATGCTGGACACCGCGACGGAGGACAAACCGGTGAGGTGACCGACAAACGGCTCCCCCAGCCACGCCTCACGGGTGTGACGGACCACGCCGTTCTCCACCAAGGACACATCGAAGGTGGTGCCGCCCATGTCGCAGACCACCACGGTGTCGTGGTCTGGAGCAGCAGCCGCGCCCACCAACGGTGCCATGGACGGGCCGGAGTTCAGAAGCAGGACGGGACGGTCAAGGACATCGGCGACGTCGAGGACGGCACCTTCGGAGGTGACCACCAAGAGATCCCCAGCGAAACCGTACTCCTGGAGGTCCGAGCGGAGCTTGCCCAAGTGGTCGGCCATCAACGGCTTCAGGGAAGCGTCGATCGAGGCTGCCGAGGAGCGTCGATATTCGCGGATGGTGGGGTTTGCCGCGTTGGAGAGCGTGTACGGAACTCCGGGGAGGATTTCCTGGATCAGCTCGGCAACCCGCTTCTCGTGGGCATCGTTGATGATGGACCACAGGAAGGAGACTGCTACGGCCTCGATGCCCTGTTCCTTGAAGGATCCGAGGACTTCGCGGACCTGCTCTTCGTCCAGTGACACCAGGACGTCGCCCTCGGCAGAGATGCGCTCGGTGATTTCGAAGGTCAGCTGGCGGGGAATGTACGGCGGCGGGTAGGCAGCCTTGGAATCGAAGGCATCACGGCGACCACCTTCGCGCAGCAGCAGGGTATCGGCGAAACCGTCCGTGGTCAGCAGTGCCGTTTTGGCCACTTTACCGGTGAGAACAGCGTTGGTGGCGTGGGTGGTGCCGTAGACAATAACGTCTGCGTTACGCAGAACATCGTCACCGCTCCAGCCAACGGACTCGGCTGCGCGGCGGACGGACGCTTCGAAGCCGGTGAACACGCGGTCGTAGGTGGTCAACGCCTTGCCGACCGCCATGTCACCGCTGTTGGAACCAACCACGACGTCGGTAAACGTACCGCCGGTGTCGACGGCGATGCGGTACCTGGCCTCACTTGCTTGTGTTTGTACATCACTCATGGTCTTCATTACTTTCGTAGAGCTTGCAGGGGGTTAGAGTTGGGGCTTGCCCACGGTGTTGCGGAGCAGCCCCACCTTGTCGATCTCGATTTCCACCGTGTCTCCCGGTTCAAGCCAGACAGGCGGATTCCGCTTGGCACCAATGCCCTGCGGGGTCCCCGTGGCAATGACATCGCCGGGTTCCAGGGTGAGGAAGCTTGAGAGGTAGGAGACGATCCGGGCGATCGGGAAGATCTGGTGGCTCGTGTTCGAGCGCTGCACTTCGATGCCGTTCACGCGGGTTGCCAGGCCCAGGTTTTGGGGATCGCCCACTTCGTCCAAGGTGACCAGGGCAGGGCCCCACGGGGTTGACCCGTCCACAGCCTTGCCTGCCAGCCACTGGGTCCCGCGGTACTGCAGGTCACGGGCCGTGACATCGTTCAGCGGGGCAAGCGCTGCAACATAGTTCAGCGCTTCTTCTTCGGTGACCCGACTGGCCTTGCGCCCGATTATTACTGCCAGCTCGCCCTCGAAGTCGAGGTTTTGGCTGACCGTCGCACCGCCGATCTCGTCCTCGGGTCCAACCATGGTGGAGGCGAACTTGGCGAAAACGTCCGGGTACTCCGGAAACGCGCGCCCGGTCTCGGCAACGTGGTCCTTGTAGTTCAGTCCGATGCACAGCACCTTGGAGGGATTGGGCACGGGTGTGGTCAAACGGATAGCGGCCCGCGTACCCACATGGGCTTCGGGGTCCCGACCAGCCAATGCGCTGACCTCGGCCGAAATGGCCTCAAGCCTGTCACCGTAGTATTCCAGGAATTCCCGGACGGACGTCGTGGCTCCGTGCACCGCCTGGCGGGAACCTTGCAGCAGCAGCTCCAGGTCATAGACGGTGTCATCGATCAGGACGCCACCGCGGACCCCAGACTCGTGTTCGTAGGAAACAATCTTCATGGCTACTTTGCGCCTTCCGTGGTGGGAGCCCCTGAGGCGACTGCCAGGACGGCGTCGGCCAGGCGGTCCGTAACGTCAGCGACCACCTTTTCGTCCATGGGCGTGGACAGCGACAACAGGTTGGCCGGGGAGCCGAGCAGGCCGCGCTCGTAGGAGGCCCACCACAGCTTGTGCTGGGTGTGCTCGTCCACCTTCTCTGCACCGGCCGGAACGGCGCGGAGGAGTGAGCCGCGGCCGCGGATCTCCCAACCGGCTTCGGAAACCCTGGCGTTGACCGTGTCGCGAGCGGTGTCGCCCAACTCGTTCAGGCGCTTGACCTCATCTTCGGTGTAGAGGCGCAGGGCGACGGAACCGGCCGCCATGCTGACGGGGTTGCCGGAGAAGGTGCCACCGTGCGGCAGGCTGCCAGGACGCGTCGGGTCCACCTCGGCCATCAGTTCGGCCTTGCCGCAGACTGCTCCGACGGGGAATCCGCCGCCGATGAGCTTGCCAGTGGTCAGCAGATCCGGGGTAACCCCGTATTCGCCGCTGAAGCCGCTGTAGCCAAGGCGGAGGCTGATGACCTCATCGATGATCAGCACAATGCCGTAACGGGTGGCCAGTTCCCGGGCAGTCCGGACGAACTCCTCGTTGATGGTGAGGAGGCCGGCCCGGTTGGGCAGCAGGTCCAGGATGATAGCGGCGTAGGCGTCCGGAGCGGCCTCGACCGCTTGGCGCAGGAATTCGACGTCGTTCAGCGGAACCGCTGTGACGTCGTCGATCACGCCGCGGGTGACGCCGCGCTGGTAGGACGGTCCACCGGGAACCAGGGCAACCTCGGACGTTCCATGGTATCCGCCCTTGGTGACGATAACGCGCTCACGGCCGGTGCTGGCACGGGCAATACGGATCGCGGACATGACGGCTTCGGTGCCGGAGTTCGCGAAACGGACCTGGTCCAGTTCGGGAAGGCGGCCGAGCAGGAGTTCGGCGAGTTCCCATTCGTAAAGGTTCGGGATGCCCCAGCTTGCACCCGTGGTGAGGGCCTTGGTTGCAGCTTCGGTGATTTCCGGGTGGGCGTTGCCGTGGATCAGGGAGGTGAAGTTGTTGTTCGCGTCGATCAGTTCACGGCCGCGGTCATCCCACACCCGGTAGCCCTCGCCCTTGATGGCGTAAGGGCTTGGCGCGCCGGTGTAGTAGGTTGACCGGCCGTAGCCGCCAGGCAGCAGCGGGAAGCCGCGCGGCCCACGGCGGAGGTGCGGATCCTCTGCAGGGTTCTGCAATGCGGCGAGGTCTTCTAAATGATTGGTGGTAGCCAAGTCGGGTTTCTCCAGTCTTTTCAATTCAGAAGTCGTTTCAGTTCACGAGGTCGATGAGCGGCTGGCCGGTCAGCGCGAGGCGTACGCGCTCCACGGCACCGTCCTGCAGGGCACCTGTCGACCGGTTGGAACGCCACGCGATGTGCGGCGTGAGGATGGCGTTTGGCGCCGTCCGCAGCGGGTGTTCCGCACCGAGCGGCTCCTGGGCGAAGGTGTCGATGCCGGCGCCTGCGATGTGTCCGGAGGCCAATGCTTCGGCGAGCGCGGATTCATCGATGAGGCCGCCGCGGGACACGTTGACGATCAGTGTGCCTCTGCGCATTTTGGCGAGGACGTCGGTGGAGATGAGGTTCGTCGTCTCGTCGTTCAGCGGCAGGTGGAGGGAGACGACGTCGGAATTTTCCAGGATGTCTTGCATCCCGGTCATCTCCACGAAACTCTCCGTGACAAAGGGATCGTAGGCACGGACGCGGGCTCCTACAGCCGAGTACATGCGGGCCACGTGCTGCCCGATGCGGCCCATACCCAGGACGCCGACCTCAAGCTGGGAGAGGACAGGGGTGTCGTAGCCGATGGTTCCGGCCCAGCCAAAGTTGTCGATGGCGGCGTTTCCGGCAGGTAGGCGGCGGGCCAACGCCAGGCCCATAGCGAAGGCATGGGAGGCGACTTCCTCCGAGGCCGTGCCCGGAACGATCGAGACCGGGATGCCCGCTTCGGTAGCCGCAGCGACGTCGATGTTGTCGTAGCCGATTCCGTACCGGATCACTGCACGGCACTTGGTCATCAACGGGAAGTCGGCGTCAGTGAGCTTGGCATAGGGCGTGATCATCACAATGTCGGCTTCGGGAAGCCCTTCGCGGAAGGCATCGGTGTCTGCCGCTGGGTTGAGTGTGTAACCGAACTCCTCCGCAAGCGCGTGCTCACGGTCCAGGTCCGGAAAATGGTGAGGGGCCACAAGAATGGTTCCCTGGGCATCGCGGGTCATAGTCAGTCGTCCTGTTCGTGTTCGTACCCTCGGTCGCTGCCGGACACTCCTTGGGACGGGTGCCGGTGTCGGGTGATTTCCAGTACAACGCGATATCGGGGCGGTCATCCGTGCCATATCGAGACACCGCAGTGGGACACCGTGTCCCACCGACTGGGAGAGCCGGGCAGCACAGGCGGCCACTCGTAGTCGGGCCTTTCGGCGCTTTTGGGCAGAGAGCAGCAGCCGGCCCCTTAGGGGTCGGCTGCTGCGCCCTGCGTGCAATCAGAGATCGAAGCCGCGGCTGCGGAAGTAGTCCATGCGCCGGTACAGGGTGGAGCGTCCGATCTGCAAGGTTTCGGCCGCGAGGCTGCGGTTACCCTTTGCTTCCTGGAGCGCCGTGCGCAGTTCACTGAGTTCTGCATCTTCCAGGCGGGAAAGCCGCCCCTTCGTCAGGACGCGGTGGAATCCCTGCGGAAGGTCATCCACTGTGACTTCTGTGCCGTCTGCGCGTTCTACGGCGTTGGATACGACGGCCCGCAGCTGGTCGATGTTACGCGGCCAGTCGGCCTGGGTGAGCGTCGTTAGCAGGCGGCGCGAAAGCCGCCGCTCCCCCAGCTCCTCAGCAATCGCATTGGCAAGCTGCGGGATGTCTTCCCTCCTGTTGCGAAGCGGTGCCACCGAGATTTCAAGGACGTCGAACGCCTCGGAAAGCAGCAGGGTTGCGTCCGTGGGGCGTGTAATGGTGAAGATCAGCTTGGTGGTGGAATTGCCGCGAAGGTTGCGTGCTATCTCGCCTGCTTCGTTCTGCGACAGCTCATCTGCGTGTTCCACGATCAACGTGGCTGGGAGCTCGGTGGAAACCCGGTGCAGGACGTCCCTGAAGTTGTGGTTCCTGAGGTCTCCGTTACGTGCGTCCACAACCATCCGGCCACCTCGCAGTGACGCGATGGCATCGGCCAGCCGCAATTTCCCGCTGCCCAGTTCACCGATCAGTACCGCGGAACGGTCCTGGTCCACAGCCTTCCGCGCCAGGTTGAGGGTCCGCTTGAGCTCCGTACTGGTGCCATCCACATGCTTCAACAACCGCTCGGCGGTCCCTCGAGGTGCCGATTCCAGGGTTATTGCCGCACTTGCGGAAGCATTCGCCCGTTCCTTGGCAGGTGCATGCGGCCGGACCACCACAATTGCTCCGATATTGGCCGCAGAAAGCGTTACCGGTGATATTTCCAGCGTGGAACGCCCTGGCCCCTGCAGCATGACTTCGCAGTTCATGTTGCGGCTGGAAGCCATGACTGCTTTGGCATAGCCGGAAACGATCGAAAAGTCGCTGTCCACCAGCGTCGCCGTCGCCGTCGCGTTCTGGAGCGAGTTCTTGCCATCGACGGCAATGACGGCCCGGTTGCCCCTTCGGCGTGAGATCCTGAGGTACTCACTGAGCAGCGCCCGCTCCTTCGACGAAGTCCGGACTTCGATGTCCCGTTCAATCCGGGAGGCGACGCCTTCGAGCATGAGCAGGGTCGATGATGGCTCCAGCGTGCTGACCCGGTTTGCCGGAAGGGTTAGCCCAATCACGGCCCGCACACGGTTATGAAACGGGTCGCGTACCAGGGAAGCAAAGCACCAGTTCCCCCTCATGTCCTCCCGGAAGTGTTCTTCCGGAGCCAGCCAGACACCACGCCCCTCTTCGAGTGCCAGGCCCTCGCCGTTGCTGCCACAGCTCTCCTCCAGCAGGGAGTACCCGGCGGGGAACCCGTCGTCCCGCAAAAAGTCGGCCTTGACCAGGACACCGTTGGGGGCGGTGATGTTTACGTAGCCGCCCAGGTCGGCGGCCACCTCGTCGAGTTTCTGAAGGTGCGGGCCGGCCGCTGCGATCGTGAACTCGTCTACTCGCCCCTCGTCGTAGAACCCGCGGTCGGAGAAGGCATCAACGCCGGCAGCCCGACTCCGGTACCACGAGCGGGCAACCATGGGACGGATACCGCTGAGGTCGGCATGCGGTTGCATTAGGAAGAGCTCACGGACCCGGTTGGTTTCTCGTGGTGTCTCGTGGGACAACGGTGACAGAGTTTCTGCAGACATGTGGAGGTTCTCTCTCGGTATGCGGTTCAGGACGCCAACGCCGGGCCAGGTCCACTGGGCCTGTTCTTTCGCGGCCGCCACCTCGGCAACTTGGGACGGAAGACCCGCTCGGCGCTCCAGTTCTCATCTTGTGATGCGTTCTCCTCCAGGGCACGTGCGCTGATGTACGCAGCAACCATTCCCGAAAGACCGCTTCCGAGGATGATGTTGTTGTTCCGAGGGGGCCCCAGGCTCGTGTTTTCGGTGACCATTGTTTGCTCTTCCGCTCAAACCACTCAGGCTGGTGGGTGCATGTGCTCCACGCCACTTCCAGACTACCTAACTAACAGACGTTAGGGAAGCGCCTACCCCGATTTACCTAACGACTGTTAGGATGGCGGATTATGAGCCTGACGTCCTACGAAGCAGCGAAGGCAGGCTTCCAGACCAAGCTTGAGGATTGGAACTGGGCCGGCCAGAAAACCGCCCGCCAAAACATCCTTGAGGCTTTCCTGGAACTCGCCATCGCCAATGGATTCAACTCCGTTTCCATGCGGACCATCGCGAATGCCGTCAACATCAAGCCACCCAGCCTCTACTCCCACTTCCCGGAGGGCAGAGATGAAATCGTTGCCGAATCGCTCCGCTGGCATTTCCACCGCTTTGGCGTAGCCTTGCTCGAAGCTGTCGCGCCGGCCGCTAACGCTGAAGAGTTCTGGGACGCCATGGTCAGGCTTCATTTCACGCGGCAGGTGCGGCTCCCGGAAAGCAACCTCTGGGACTTGCTTGTAGCCACAGACAGGATGGCGGGAGTCCTGCCCAAGGACCTCCGCGCGCAAGTGGACGATTGGGTGACACTCCATGAACAAATGTACGTGGCGGCGGCACGCGATATGGGATGCTCAGATCCCACGGAGCATGTGAGGGTTGTGGTGACCCTCCTGGAAGGGGCCACGCGCTGGGCCTCCCGCGACTGCACCGACGCCGAGCTTGAAGAACTGGCGAACCGTGCCGTCACCCTGTCCCGGGCGATTTTGGCCGTCGACTTCGGCTCAGGAACACAATAGGAGTCGGCGGCCAGTCACGCTCCCCCGGGCGCAGGCCCGCGCCTCGTCGAGCCCCGGCTTGCCCCTCATCCAACGTGGCCCAGAGTGGCACAGTGCGGCAAGATTCCCTCCGCATACTCTTCCTACTACAAAGCACTAAACGTAGACCAGATCCGCCCGGCCAGTCAGCAGCGCCGACTGGCCGCCTTGGAGAACCGCTTGGGAGAACTGATGAATAGCTACTATCCGCTTGCCCTCTTGCTGGCGCGGCAGGAAGAAGCCACCTTGAGCCAGCACCTTGCACACAGCGCCCTCCCCATGGCACCCACCCTTCCGGACGGCGAGCAGCAATTACGACGGCGATGGCTCGCATTGCGGGGGCGGGCCGCTACCGGCCTTCATCTCATCGCATGGGCCATTGAGCCCTTGGGCGACTAGCCCCAGGCAAATGGGGCTGCCAAGCTTGTGCTGACACTTTTGCCCTCAAGATTCTTTCGCGTCAACCCTTTCAGGACGTGACGTTCGCGGGCTGTTCCAAGAGGCTCGTTCCCGGGTTTTATTCCGCCAGATAATGAGTATCACGGCCGCAGCAATGACCGCAGTGCCGAGCATTGCCAGGGCCACATTGTCGCTTCCGGTAGCATCCCGAAGAATGCCGTAACTGTAGGGGCTTACAAAACCGGCAATGTTACCTACGGAGTTAATCAATGCGATTCCACTCGCGGCTGCAGCACCGGTCAGATAGTGAGTGGGCAGAGACCAAAACATTGCTGTGGCCGGGAGGACGCACATCGTAGCCACGGTGATTGCCATAAGAGCAATGATCGGCTGCCCCAGGAACGCCGTGATTACGGCGAATGCACCCGAAGCAACAATCAGCGGAATGCTGACATGAGCCACTTCGGCGTCCCGCCGTGCGAAGCGCATTGCCATCAGAAACAGGACTATTGCAGCGCATGCATAGGGAATGGCTGTTACCAGGCTGACTTGAACTGCCGATAATTCCGGTCCGATTCTCTTGACCAGTTGCGGCAGCCAAAATGCCAAGGGGTAGTTTCCGAACTGGATCAAAAAGAAGATGACCGCCAGAAGGATGACCCTTCTATCACGCAGACCCGCCCAAATGCCGTGGTCTGATCGGCCCGCCGCACGCTCTTCGCCTTCCCGCGCCAGGGTCTCGATCAGCCACTGGCGTTCAGGTTCGTCGAGCCAACGCGCCTTCTGTGGAGAATCGGTCAACAGAAAGAAGCTGAGCACGCCGAGGATGACCGCCAGAAGTCCGCCGACGAAGAAGATCCATCGCCAGCCCGAAAAGCCAAGCAGTCCGTCGAAATGCTGAAGGATCTGACCGTTCAAGAGACTTCCGGTCGCCAGGGCGATGGAAACAGAGAGCATAAAGATTGACAGCATGCGGGCCCGAACGGCATTGGGAAACCAGTAGGTGAGGTAGAGGATGAATGCCGGGGAAGAATCCAGCTTCAGCGACGCCGAGGAAAAACCTCAGGACGTAGACGCCGGCTGCGCCCGTCGTGAACCCGATGAGCACGGTGATGATCCCCCAACTGATCATGATCCGCGTGATCCAGATCCGGGCTCCCACTCGATGCAGCAAGACATTACTGGGAATTTCAAACAGCACGTAGCCCAAAAAGAAAATACCGACGGCAAATCCGAATGCGGTGGCATTCATGTCGAATTCCTGACTAAGCCCTTGACTGGCGAACGAAATGCTGGTCCGGTCGAGGTATCCAATGATGTACCCCAGCATCAGTATCGGCATCAGTCGCCGGAATACTTTGCGCTTTGTTCGGATGGCAACATCGGACAGAGCGTTATCTATTTTAGTGACCAAGAATTCCTCCTATGGCGCCTCGCTGCTTGGCCTTATCGATGTGGAGCGTGATCCGCTGCACCCAAAATGCGCAAAACATGAAGCTCGCCTGCGTTCGCAATATGCGAATATCTGACTGGTTGATCAGGAGCAGATTGAATCTTGTACCCACATTCGGCGAACGTCAAGGGGATGGGCCCATTTTTCTCAGATTGGCACAGACGGTGGATCTTGCGGAACTTACCGCAATTCAGACAGATCAAAAATCGACCCTTGACGCGTGAGCCTAATCACTGCATCATTTATCCGCATTCGCAATTTACGAAGGATGTTCGCATATGTCAAACAGTTCATCAAGGACTTCCAGCACGGTTGCCACCGCACTCTTGTGTGACAGCGCCACTGTTCGACACACACCCGACAGGTGATTCCGGCTTGTCGCCCGCAAAGGCTAAAGCGACCGCACCGACGACAACACCCAGGGAAAGCACGATGACGAGAAAGACGGCGATCGCAGCCCGTACGAGCGCTCGGCGCCTGACTAGGGCCATCGCCAAAGCCGGATGCGGCATCAGTAGACGATCCGGCTAGTCGATGCATAGAAGCCGACCATTTGGCAACGATCAGGCGGGGCGCTCGCTGCCGGCGGGCAATTGGCCATGACACTGACCGGCGCTGTGTATGAATTGCTGCTACTAACCGTCTGGTCAACAACCTTGAGGCGAACCGTGCAGACATGAAGCCCCACCCACGGAGCCGGCCGTTCGCGAACTTTTACGAGCTCGCTGTCGCAGGCCATGGATTCGAGCGTTGCTACCCGGTAGGCGCCTTGGCCTGCGAGCGAAGCGAAGGACCCCGCGTTGATGCCCGTTGCCTCAAATTCCTGGACGAGTACTGCCAACGGATTTGATCCGTCAGGGAGCACGAACCACCAACCCCGAATTCGGGCGTACACATCCGAATAGGACGAACTTCGGGTGTCCCAGCTATAGATGGCCACGGCGGCCGCGGAAGCAAGCGCCCGATAATCGGCCGTGACAGGCGGAACGGACGCGGGCACCTTAGGGAGTGCAGCTGACCTCGTTGGCTTCGCTGTAGTAGTCGGGGAAATGTTCGGAAGTGCCTTTTGCGTTGAAGGCTCTACCGATGGGACACTACTCCCTTTCGTAGACGGAGACTCCCGCGGTGCGACCAGAACGAGAATGAGGGCGCCGAGGATGGCCGCCAGCGCTAAGCCAAATACCCACCGACGACTTGTTCGCCTGCGCCAAAGGGATTCCGCCATGTTTTACTCCTTGCCTGTCCATGACTCAGCTCGCCAATGAGCAACCTGACTAAACAGGCGAAGTCATGGAACTGCGAATGACTCTCCATGCCGTTTGATACAGGCGACGGGCTGTGCCGATTTGAACTGCCACATATCTATCAGTCACGTTGAACTCCTCGGCAACCGCGGCGATGGCATCCTGCCGTTCGATGCCGTGATGTTCCGGCAGAACGACTGCTTCGGCCACTCCCCGCAGCAGCGGACTCGGCAGACAACCAACGGCGTGCCGGCACAGACCGGGCATGTCGTGCACAAGTTCCGGATCTACATTCAACGCTTGGCTTATTGTCTTTGCAGTCTGCCGAACCGCGGTGACTGCATTCCAGCGGCGACGGTCTTGCGGCGACGGAGGGGCGTATCGTCGCGGCTCGGTCAGGCTGCCCACTGCGAGTCGCCATACCGGAGCTGACACAGCGGCCCGAGTCAGCCCCAGAACCATGTGCGCCCATTCTTGATCGATGATCTCCTCGGCTTCGCGGTAATCACGAGACACGACCAGCACCGCTAGCTGCTGGAGAATGTCCGAGCTCTCACCGTTGCTCGGATCTACAAGCAGGGGCAACGTCTTGTGGCCGAGTTCCTTGCGGACGTGCGCAGCACAGACATTTCCCGCTACTCCTTGCACCCACGCCCCAAATGGAACTCCAGGGATCTGCCGGTAGTTACCGCGCGCCACCCCGTCCCAGACAGCCATCCTGATGTCTTGCATGACATCGTCCACATCGCAAGAGCGGCCGATTCGAGCCAAGTGCGAGATGACGTAGCGGCGCACGCCTTCGACCGCTCCCATCATCTGGTCGACGGGTACAGTCAGGGTCGGTGTCATCGGATTCAGCAGCGAAATGTCCACCGGGGATGAGTTTGAGTTCTCTATTTCAGCGTTGCCCGCCAGGTGTTCCAGGCTCATGGCTCTCACCGCTTCGACTAACGGATTCGAATATCTTCAGCGTCACCAGATGAGGCGGCGCAACGTGGCAGTAACGACCCTGACCACAACAAAAGCTTCTAAAAATTATTGTCAAAGATAATTAAAGTATCGTCAAGACCCCAGTTCTTACTTTTTGCATGTTGTTCAGCAAGAATGGAGCCATGCCACGGATCACGCAGCCTCACGACGACGCCTGGTCGCCTGACGTTGAAGACGCCGTGGCGACGTTCGGGAACCGCTCACGGAACGAAATTCTGAGGTTTCTGACGGCAAATGGTCCTGCGTCCAGAGGGGACATCGTCGCAGCGGTCAGTGCCGGTGAGCCCAGCGTAGCCAAACACCTCATCGCACTTGAACAGGTTGGCGCCATCGAGGTCGATGTGGAGGCCGGGCGGCGTCACGGCCGCTCCCCCCGCTACTCGGCCAATCCTGCCCGCATCAAGGAGTTGCTGGACGCTCATCTTCGGTATGTCTTGGAGGAGTAGCCGCGGCACGCTCCCCGTTCGGGTGCAAGTCGATGTCTTTGTTCAGATACTCGGAGATTGCGCGAAGCGTCTCCGGCGAGACGTCCCCGAGCGTCCTAGCAGCGAATGACTTCACCCGGGCCGCCCTCAGAGACTTCACAAACTCCAACTGCGAGTCGATGCGTTCGGGAACGTCGCCTTCGACGCCGTGCAGCAAATAGGAGGGATCGACGTCGAACATCTCGCAGATAGCGCCCAGCAGCTGCGGATCACTGACCAGACGCCCTGTTCCATCCTTCATGTAGAACCACCTGGCCCTGGAGATTTTGACTCCTCGAGCTCGGAGTCCGGCCTCAATCTCCCTGAAAGTGACGGGCGAACCTCTCTCGGCTACAACGACATCGAGCAGCAGGTTCAACCGGTGGGCCAGAGCAGCTTGGGGCGACGAGGCGTCCTCGCGACTTGCCCCGTTTGATTTCATGCTCACCCCGGAATCCGAACACCACGTAATGACACTAAAAGACATGTCTTCCGATGTCAGTATTTCGCGAGAGCGCGCGTGGGGCAACGGGGAACGGGACGACTTCTTTTCATGCCTTCCGCCGAGGCGTATTCTGTTGCTGTAGACCCGTCTACAGCGAACATTCCCCAAACCAGAGCCGTGGTTTGAATGACGACATCCATCTTGATGAACCGAACACGGAGCCAGATTCTTCGCTTCCTCATCAGAAGTGGGCCATCCACCCCTGGAGTCTTGGCGTCAGGACTTCAGGCTCCTCGAGCGACGGTTCGGCGTCATCTCCTCGTCCTTGAGTCTGCTGGTTACATTCAGGCTTTGGCCGACGAGCGTTACGCCGCTCACGCCTCATTCGTCGAGTGTCAGCTAATCGACCTAGCGGCCCAGTACTCAGTGCAAATGCCTCCTACGACTGCGCTGCCGCTTGTTCAGGACTAGCGCCGGCCAGCGGGAGGCCGTGGAACCACTCCTCGACCGATCGCTCCCACTTTTCGGGGTCGACATTCCACTCCAGAGAATGGCCCTCAGCTTCAAACTCAACCAGCCTGACTAGGTCCGGCCTCAGACTGGCAGCTTTTCTCGATGCTTCGAAGGGCGTTGTGTCGTCCTGCTTTCCATGGAGCACGAGGATCGGTTTGTTCAATTCAGATGCTCGCGCGAGCCAATCCAGGGAATCGAGACATATCGGTTCACCAAGGCCTGTAACCCAACGGAGGGCCTTGGATCGAAGAATAGTGAAGCCCAGGTGTACAAGTGGCCGAGGGAGTCCTGCGGCCTTGGCGTTCGCTGCTAGGGTCGATCGCCAGTCGAAGACTGGCGCGTCAAGAACCATCCCGTCTATTAGCGAGGAATTCGGAGACAGTGCCGCTGCTTGAAGGGCTATGGCAGCGCCGAGTGACCATCCGAACAGGACAATGCGTTCAGCGCCATTGGAAATGGCGTGTTTGATGCCGGCCTCGACGTCTCGCCACTCGCCTTGGCCGAGGCTGTAGCGGCCATCGTACGACGGCGGCGCATCGCCGTCGTTGCGGAACGAGACAACGAGCGACGTCAGTCCCAGACGCCTTGCGACTGGTATGCCGCGAAGTGTCCCGGCTCTTTTACCGCCCATGCCATGGATGTGGATGGCCCATCCGCCGGATGCATTGACGCCGGCGGATGGGCCATCGAACCTCCACGCAGGGGCGGCACCATTCTCGACCGGAATCTCGACGTCTTGATAAGGCAGCCCAAGTTGCTCCGGTTTCGAGTAAACGTACCCACTCCAGATACCTGCCGTGGCTTGTTGGAGGTCCCCAGAGTCCACTCGCTCAACCGTCCGGGTGACCGTTCCGCGGTTGGGGTTTGTCGCAACGACGGAGCCTAAACATGCATGGCCATTTCCCTGGTCAAACCATAAGCTGTATCGTCCCTGCGCTCTCGTTTGTTCTGTAGCGGAAAGTTCGATTTTCAGAGATCCGCCTCCGTCAGTGTGCACGGCCCGAACGTCCAAATCCTCACGACGGCTGTACTTCGGCACAACAACTTGACGAGCGAAGTGGGCTGCACCGGCGACGCCTGCAAGCAAAGCCCCGGATGCAGCAAGAACACCAACCCTTATAGCCCTACGACTAGTTGCTGTCGACATCGTCCACCTCATGAGCCCTATTGCGTTCGTCGATCACTTGGCGGAGCTTCACCAGGGTTTCCGGAGAGATCCCCTGCAACTGACGAGCAGCGAAGTTCCGCACACGTGACTCACGCAGCGTACGAAGAAGTTCAAGCTGAGCGTCTACAAGTTTTGGTATTTCCCCGGCGTCGTCCAAGAGGTATTCACGGTCCACTCCAAAGAACTCTGCAAGGTTCCGAAGCAGCACGGGATCGGTCGCCAGCGAGCTATCCCCGCTGCGCATGTACGCCCAGCGGGAGCGGGAAAGTGGCGTTCCACGCTGACTCATATGCCGATTGATCTCGGGGTAGGTCAATGCTTCAGATCCCGCGGCCTCGTAGAGGTCAAGTAACAGGTTGAGCTTTCTAGCCAATCTGATCTGAGGCGTTTCGGACGAACTCGCATCATCCGTCATATCGCCCGCTCCCCCTCCGTCGACGAACTGGAACTTTGCGCACGAAAGGTCCAGCCAGATGATTCTCAGCAGCGCTCAGGACTTTGAGGTCGTGAATGTCCAAGGAGCTGCCCAACCCGGGCTCGACTAACAGTGCGTCCTGTACTTCAACAAGCATTCTATGGAGTCTTTGGGCCGGGTCCTGTTGACTGATCATTTCGCTGTCTCTCACGAGCCGAACGTCTTGTCGTTTCTTTGTTGTCTTTTCCCAGATTTTCGTGAGGCTGCTGACCAACTCGTCCTCGGTCACGGACTCCCTATGGCGGAGAAGTCGACGCGCAACGGGCGGTATGCCCAGACCTAGGCAAAGGAAAAACATGGCGGCAACGACCGCCGCATCATAAACAGGCGAGATCGCACGCATAGCATCCAAGCGCCCTTGCAGATGCAGAATGTCCATGACCAGCACCAGGACTACAAGGAGAACGGCAAAGACGCAGCCAAGCCCGATGCACGTGAATGCCGTACGGAAGTAGGGCCTCAACATGTCACCGCGAAACCGGAAACACGTAACACCGGTAACGACAACCACGTAGCCGATGTATACGAACTGGATGGACGAGTAGAGGGCAGCAGCCGACTGGTCACCGTAATCCACCATGAAACGAGTAGAACTGCCCTGAGTGACGATGGCGCTGAAGCTGGCTGCCAGACCCATGATCACCACGGCCAAGAGAATTAGACCAGTCCGGTCTCGCTTCCCGACTATCTCGTCCGGCGTCGCCGCCCGGATGATGGCTCTCGAAAGAAAGTAGATGCCCACGACCATAGATATGTTCGCCAACAGGTCCGCGAGGTTGCGACCGCCTAAGACAGAATCAACGCCCAAGTAGACCTGATCGATGTTGAGCGTCAGTGAGACTGAAATCGTGATCGCGGCCGTCAGCACGCTGTGATCGCGCCGTCTCCTGATTCCCGGGAGGAGACAGATGACTAGTAGCCAAATCAGAGCTGCGGCCACAATCTGGATCATTCGAAAACCCTCTCGAACGATCTTGGCTCTTTCGCACTGTTCCTGATTGCTGCTGCAAAAAGATCCGCGAGCGATTCCGCGGCGGCCTCTAAATCATCAGTGAAGCTGCTGCGAGCCAACACCCGAGACACGAGACCCGCCGAGAGATTGGGGAAGAGAACCTCAATATAGTCGGCCGGGACGACCACTTCGTCATGCCTCAGGACCATGTGCCCAAGTTCGTGGAGCACAAACTGCTGCCGGTGCAGCCCAGAAGGACTTACAGCGTGCAAAATTATCTCAACGTCGTCCGTGGAGAGCCACAAACCACAGACCGATCCACCATTCAGTGCAACGGCAGCTTCGATCTGTATGGGACGCCGCCGAACACCCTCAACCACTTCGACGAGTCGTTCCAAGTTCAGGTGAGTCGGAAGCGTCAGGGACTCAAAGGCATTCATGGCCCGCTCCGCCGGCGAATGTCCTGATGCATATGGGCTGTTGTTCATGGCATCCCCAGTGATGCATTCACGCTCAGTTCGTTGGCGGCCATACCGAGCCGCTCCGAACGCTTGCAAAACCATTGAACTACCATGCTCTGGACATGTCCAGAGCGGGAGATTGATGAAATCGAAGGGAGTATGGCCATTCGGTCGTCACTGCGGGTCTTTGCGAAGTCCTACGCGGTGGTCATCCTGCCTGACAATTTTAGCGACGAGCGACTAGGAGGCTGCGGCGGCACCAAAGAGGTCGAGTTGGCCTTCGTCGCCAGGAGATGGCGGCTGTGCTATCTCGAAGCTGAACTCCCCGTTCAGCTTGAGCAGATCCGAATCCCATGTGTAAAGAACGTCAACCTTGGCTCTAATCGCGCTAGCCAGGATGACTGCGTCACCACCCTTAAGCTGATTAGTAATGGCCAGATCTGCAGCTTGGTTGGCTATCTGCCCATCGAGCTCCACGAGAATAAATCCAGCGTTGCTGATCCAATCGCGAGCGCGGGTTACGCGCTCGTGCCGAACGTCTCGAGGCAATTGATCGCCTCGAATCCTGCCGTTTCCGGCAAGTTCGGGGATGACAAATGCGGAGAGCGTCAGCTGGTACTTTCCTTGGACGGCTGATTGAAGGACTTGCTTGCTCCGAGGCAACCATGATGGATCGTCATTTGCACCACCCGTCATAACGTTGATCAAGACACATGTGTCTATGGCTCGCCGTGGTTCAGTCCTCGTCACGCTGCTCCCTTACCCATTCCACTGAACCGCGACCATCCGTCCAATCCGTTCCCAACGCTCCAACGATCTCGTCAACAGACACCGTCCGGCGTCCGGCTTGAACAACCTCGAAGTCTTCCAATGCGAGCGATACCTTTCGACCTGTATGGTCTCGTCGCAGAGCTCCCCAAGCGAGCACTTGCTTGCCGATTGCCTCGACCACACGCGATTCCATCGCCTTTGTAAAAGTCACTTGAACGGACTTGCCCGTGTTTTGATCCACCAAGCCAAAGTTATTCTTTCCGCTACGGCTAATGAAGCGGTCAATCTTCCCCGCAACTGACCCGAGTGACTTGTTTGGTGCCTTGAGCGCACGCGCGGCATTTGCAACGATTTCTCGGTCCAACCGGATAGGGCGACCTTCGCCAAGAGTCACCTCTACACCCTCAACACCGGCGAACTTCGACAGCCTTCCAGTTTGGACGAGGGCTTCGAGCATAGAGTCGCCCCATGCAGCTGGCGTGGAACACTCGGTCTCCAAATGACGGAGGCCTTCCGTAATTTCTTGGAATGCAGTTTCCCATTCCTCCTCCGTCTTACGCGGGGGACGGATTTGGATTTGAGCGCTGCCGACTCTCAAGTCAGAGATAAACCAGTGAACGTCCGTGGAACCGTGGAGCAGGTCAAGAAGGCCACCAAGGGCGCGGTGGAGCGCGCGCACGTCGATGGCATTGGGTGCGCCGAGTATCTTGAGTCTCACCTCATCGCGCTCCAACTTGCCCCCTTTCCAATAAGCCACATGCTACTAGTGTTGCTTCCTCACAACCTCAACGAACTCTAATCGGCTCTTTTGGACTGACTCTTTTGGGCCACCCCTCCACGCCCAAGCGTCCACTGCGTCCACCAGAGCTACTGCCCTTGCGTGCACTCGTGGCTGACAGTTGAAATAAACCTTAGTCAGCATTACCCGCGCCGGGGAGTCGGACGGATCTCGGCCCATATCCCCGGGAAAGACTCCGTGCTCATCCCCGAACGCCCCCAAAGCAGCTAACTCCGAATCAACGCTATCGAGCAGTTTTACACTCACAGCGCGCTCCCGAGCGATTCGCTCCTTACTAAGTTCACGCTTAAACTTTTGGCGCTCATTCCACCAATTACCGGAAGCTGTGGCCAAAATGCCAACAACGACCCCACCAATGCCCCAGAGTTGATCCATGCGTCCCATTCTGCAACAAGGTCGGGACACCCCCTGTGCTAAAACCACTCGTTCCTACACGGTGGATGATTGGTCGTCGTCGGTGCCCTTGCGACATCGAGCGCTGAAGAGATTGATCTCGTCGTCATGCCCAGCGACTTTCTCACTCGTGGATGCGTTATCGACTCCTCGCTCTGCTGCTGAGCCACGAGGACAGCGAATAGATTGCGCTAGCTCCCGCACGACTTCCAGGCAGCCGATGCTAGGGTCTCTTTCCGCGCCGGTTGCCCCAGAACTCCTAGGACAAACTTCTCGCCAGTCATGTCCTCGCCCTAGGAACCGAGCATGAATTGGCAAGCTTGGACGAACTGTGAACGGAAAGTTATGAATCTGGAATTCTTCGAACCCGCTGAAGCCGCAGCACTCATGCGCTGCACTGAGGGATGGCTGCGGGACGGCGCTGCTGCGGGACGCTTCCCGCATGCGTGCTGGGGCAAGGGAAAGATCGTCTTTACGTCGGAGCACATTGCGGAGATAGCCAGGCTTAGTGAGATATTGCCCGTCGCCCGCCCGGCAGCAGACAGCCGCCAAGGAAACAACACCAGCACCCGTCTCATCGGCGCTAGGGCTCGCAATCGGGTGGCTTCCTAGGGACCGTCCAGCAGTAATAGCGTCAGCGCATGAACGCTGATACCGAGCGCTCCGTCGCATCCGCCCCGGCCTGCAGAGCTTCCGGCATGAGGTGCCCATAGACGCCTTCGGTAGTCCTGGTCGACGCGTGCCCCAACCGACGCGAAATCGTAAAGATCGGCACGCCATCTTGGATCAGCCAGGAAGCATGCGTGTGCCGTAGATCGTGGATCCGTGGATTCTTCCGCAAGCCGCGTTCCTGCGCGGCCTTGACCGCCGGCATCCAGTAGTGGTGCCAGTACAGCTTGTGCACGATCCGTCCACCCTTGGGCGTCGTGAACAGCAGGTCGCCACCAAGGCGGCCAGCCACCAACGGAATCAGCAGATCCACCAGTGCAGGATTCAACCCTATAGTCCTCTTGCCTGCGCCTGTCTTCGTCGGCCCAATGTAGAACTGGTTCTGCCCATCCCGCTTCCACGCTTTGTTGATCCGAGCTGTCGCCGGCTTTCCTAACAAGTCGATGTCGGCAACGGTAAGCGCCGTCGCCTCGCCAAAGCGCGTCCCGGTCATCACCAGGAAGTTCGTGAAATCCTTGTACCGCTCCCCCATGCCGTCCATGATCAATCCAAACTCCGCGTGGGTGAGAAACATCATTTCGTCCTCGGCCTTCTCCACGCTCGGCAGCTGCACGCCCCGGCAAGGATTGCGCGTGATGTAGCCGAGCATCTCTGCGGTGTTCATCGACGCCGAGATCAGACCATGCACGTTCTTGACCGTCTTCGGTGAACGCCCCTTGGCCATCATCGACTTCACCCAGTAGGCGATCATCCGGTAGTCCAGCTTGTCGACAGGCACGTGGCCGATGACCTTCTTCACATGGAGATCAAGCATCGTCTGATACGTCTTGACGGTCCCGCTCGACGGCCGGATCAGGAGGTCGATGTGCTCCTGGATTACTTCCCCAACCGTGGGTATCTTCGCCCTGCTGTCCAGAAGTGCCTGCTGGGCGATCTCAAAGGATTGACCGTTCGCATCGAGCAACCGCTTGAGCGTTTCAGCCTCATGCGCGGAGTCGACAGTGATGCCCTGCTGCTTCCGGATCTTGGGGTCGCGCCAGACCACCATGAAGGACAAAGAGCCGTCCTTTTTGACGCGTTTCCGGATACTAGCCACATAAAAATGCTAGTTCCGTGTCAACAGATTTGGGGCTTTTGTCAACAGTCAGGGGCCATATAGGCCCCTGACCTGCGACAATACAGTGCCCGAGGTGGGACTCGAACCCACACACCTTTCGATACTGCATTTTGAGTGCAGCGCGTCTGCCAATTCCGCCACTCGGGCGCGGATTACCGGGAAGTTAAATCTCGCTGACCGCTCCCATCTCTGTGAGCAACGCGATCCTTTCCCAGCACGCGAAATTACTATACATGCAGATAGGCTGATTCAAAGAACCGGGCGCGCTGATGCAACAAAAACCAGCCATCAAAGAGTCCACACTAAGATGGACATGAACCCGCCGAACCTTTCCTAGGAGATCCCGTGACCGAACAGACGGAGTCCGCACCCACGAGCCAGCCGGCCCGACGCGTTGTCGTAGCCGAGGATGAGACGCTCATCCGCTTGGACATTATCGAAATTCTGAAGGGCGAGGGGTACGACGTCGTCGGCGAGGCTGACCACGGCGAGAAGGCCGTGCAGCTGGCTGAGGAACTGAAACCGGACCTGGTCCTCATGGACGTCAAGATGCCGGTCATGGACGGCATCTCGGCTGCTGAGAAGATCGTGAAGGCCCGGATCGCTCCGGTTGTCCTGTTGACCGCCTTCAGCCAGAAGGAACTGGTGGAGCGTGCACGCGACGCCGGCGCCATGGCTTACGTTGTGAAGCCCTTTTCCCCTGCGGACCTCATCCCCGCGATTGAGATCGCGCTGAGCCGCCACGAGGAAATCAAGGCGCTTGAGAACGAGGTATCGGACCTTCAGGAGCAGTTCGCCACGCGCAAGCTTGTAGAGCGCGCCAAGAGCCTCCTGACCACCAAGATGGGCCTGACGGAGCCGGAAGCGTTCCGCTGGATCCAGAAGACCTCCATGGACCGTCGCCTCAGCATGCGTGAGGTTGCCGAGACCATCATCAACCAGGTCAACTAGCGCCACACCAGCAGCAAAACAACGACGTCGGCCGCTCACCTCACGCGAGGTGCGCGGCCGCCGTCGTACCCGCCAAAAGCAAAACAAAAACGGGCCCCACCAAGAGGTGGGGCCCGCTTTCACGACTAAGGGCTATGCCTTGGTCTTGGACTTCTTTTCAGGCCATGGGCCAACGGGCTCCTTGCGGGCACCGTCGTCGGTCTTGGAGGTGTCGGCAAGGTCGCCTACCTTGTGGACCTTCAGGGAGTTGGTGGAACCGGCCTGCCCGGGAGGGGAACCGGCGGCGATGACAACCAGGTCGCCTTCGTCCACCAGGTCCATTTCCAGCAGGCTCTTGTCTACCTGTGCGGTCATTTCGTCGGTGTGGCCCACTGATGGGACCAGCACCGGCTGGATGCCCCAGGTGAGGGCGAGCTGGTTCCAGACGTGCTCCACCGGGGTGAAAGCGAAAACCGGCTTGACCGGGCGTAGGCGCGAGAGGCGGCGTGCCGAGTCACCGGACTGGGTGAAAGTACAGATGTACTTTGCGTCCAGCTGGTCGGCGATTTCGACGGCGGCACGGGTGATGGCGCCACCGCGGGTCTTGGGCTTGGTGCCCAGCGGGGGGACGCGCTCGAGGCCGTGAACTTCGGTCGATTCGATGATCCGAGCCATCGTCTTGACGGTTTCGATCGGGTACTGGCCCACGGAGGTCTCGCCGGAGAGCATGACTGCGTCGGCGCCGTCGAGCACTGCGTTGGCGCAGTCGGAAGCCTCGGCGCGCGTCGGGCGCGGGTTGTCGATCATGGATTCGAGGACCTGGGTGGCCACGATGACCGGCTTGGCCCAACGGCGTGCCAGTTCAATGGCGCGCTTCTGGACGATCGGCACCTCTTCGAGCGGCAGTTCGACGCCGAGGTCGCCACGGGCAACCATGATGGCGTCGAAGGCGTCGATGATTTCGTGGAGCTGGTCCACGGCCTGCGGCTTTTCGATCTTGGCGATCACCGGCACGCGGCGGCCTTCTTCGTCCATGATCTCGTGGACGCGGGTGATGTCGGAAGCATCGCGCACGAACGAGAGTGCGATCAGGTCCGCGCCCCGCTTGAGGGCCCAACGGAGGTCGTCTTCGTCCTTTTCGCTCAGCGCGGGGACGTTGACTGCAACACCAGGCAGGTTGATGCCCTTGTTGTTGGACACCTTGCCACCGACGGTGACAACGGCGACGACCTTGACGTCGTCCACCTCAACGGCGCGCATTGCTACCTTGCCGTCGTCGATCAGCAGGGCGTCGCCGACGTTGACGTCTTCGGTAAGGCTCTTGAGCGTGGTGGAGCAGATGTCCTTGGTTCCCGGGACGTCTTCGGTGGTGATGGTGAACGTGTCGCCGACAGCCAGTTCGTGGGGGCCGTCAACAAAGCGACCCAGACGGATCTTGGGTCCCTGGAGGTCGGCCATGATGGCCACAGGCTTACCCAGCTGGGCCGCGGCCTTGCGGACGTTCTCGTAGGTGTTGTCGTGGACGGAGTAGTCGCCGTGGCTCATGTTCATACGGGCAACGTCGACGCCGGCCTCCAGCACCGCGAGGGTGTTGTCGAAGCTGGAGATAGCCGGGCCGAAAGTTGCCACAATTTTCGCGCGTCTCATATACCTACCCTAAGTAGTTCGTGCTGATTGAGTAAAAGAACATTCCTGTCGGCGCTATAAGACCGCGATCGCACGGTCGGTGGGGGCGACCGGTGCCGGGAGAATAGTGCTTCCCATCAGGAATTTGTCCACTGCGGCCGCGCATGCACGGCCTTCCGCAATGGCCCACACAATCAGTGACTGGCCACGTCCGGCATCGCCGGCGACGAACACACCTTCGGTGTTCGTCATGTAGTAGCCGTCGCGGGCAACGTTGCCCCGACCGTCGAACTCTGCGCTGACCTGTTCTGTGATCCCTGCCGGCTCAGCACCGGTAAAGCCAAGGCTCAAGAACACAAGATCAGCAGGAATAACCCGCTCAGTACCGGCCTTGGGCAGGCGTTTGCCGTCCACGAACTCGGTTTCAGCAACCTTGACGCCGGTGAGTTTGCCGTTTTCTCCGACAAATTCAACGGTGGATGCAAGGTAAGTACGTTCGCCGCCCTCTTCGTGGGCGCTGGCGACCTCGAACAGGGTGGGGAATGTTGGCCAAGGCTGGTGGCTGGCACGTTCCGACGGCGGCTGCTTGCCGATCGCGAGCGTGGTCACCGATGCCGCCTGGTGGCGGTGGGCGGTACCGATGCAGTCGGCACCAGTGTCGCCACCACCGAGGATCACCACGTGCTTGCCGCGTGCGTCAATGTGGTTCTCGGGGGTCTCCCCCGCAACCGCACGGTTCGACGGGACGAGGTAGTCCATGGCGAAGTGCACGCCGTCAAGGTCGCGGCCGGGGATGGGAAGATCCCGAGGAACGGTCGCGCCGGTCGCAACAACCACCGCGTCGTAACGGCGGCGCAACTGCTCCCAGGTGACGTCGGTGCCAACTGCGACTCCGGTACGGAAACGGGTTCCCTCTGCCTTCATCTGCTCCAGGCGGCGGTCAACCTGTTCCTTCTCCATCTTGAAGTCGGGGATGCCGTAGCGGAGCAGGCCACCGATTTTGTCATCGCGCTCATAGACGGCAACCGTGTGGCCCACGCGGGTCAGCTGCTGTGCGACTGCCAGGCCGGCCGGACCCGAGCCAACCACGGCAACCGTCTTGCCGGTAAGGCGCGTCGGCGGAAGGGGCTGGACCCAGTCGTTCTCGAAGGCCTGGTCGATGATCGAAACCTCAACCTGCTTGATGGTGACGGCGGGCTGGTTGATCCCCAGCACGCACGAGGCCTCGCAGGGCGCCGGACACAGGCGGCCGGTGAACTCCGGGAAGTTGTTCGTGGCGTGGAGGCGCTCAATCGCTTCTTCACCCTTGTCACGCCACACGAGGTCGTTCCACTCCGGAATGAGGTTACCCAAAGGGCAGCCCTGGTGGCAGAACGGAACGCCGCAATCCATGCAACGGCCGGCCTGGCTCTTCAGGACACCCTTTTCCTGGGCCTCGTACACTTCTTTCCAGTCCATGATGCGGACGGGAACGGGACGGCGTGGCTGCGTCTCGCGCTGCCGGACTTTCAGAAATCCGCGTGGATCAGCCACCGGTTACCTCCAGGATTCGGGACCATACTTCTTCGCCATCGGGGTCAAGACCCTCTTCAATGGCGTCGAGACGGGTCTGCAGGACTGCGGCGTAGTCGCGCGGCAGTACTTTGGTGATGCGGGCGGCGGTGTCGTCGAAGTTCTCGAGCAGACGGCCGGCCAGGACGGATTCGGTTTCCTCGACGTGCTTGGTGAGCAGGCCGTGGACAATGTCGCGGTCCTCGGCGTCGAGCTCCAGGAGCTGGAGCTCGCCGGTGTCGAGGGCCAGCTTGTTGACGCGCTCAGGCTGGAGGTCCAGCACATAAGCGGTACCACCGGACATGCCGGCACCGAAGTTACGGCCGGTGCGGCCGATGATCAGCGTCTGGCCACCGGTCATGTACTCGCAACCGTGGTCGCCAATTCCCTCGACGACGGCGGTCGCGCCGGAGTTGCGGACCAGGAAGCGTTCGCCCACCTGGCCACGGAGGAACATTTCGCCGCTGGTGGCACCGTAACCAATGACGTTGCCGGCAATGACGTTGCGCTCAGCCTGGAACACGTTGGTGCGGTCCGGACGGACGATGATGCGTCCACCCGAAAGGCCCTTGCCAACGTAGTCATTGGAATCGCCGAACATGCGCAGCGTGATTCCGGCAGGCAGGAATGCGCCGAGGGACTGGCCCGCGGTGCCGTTGAGCGTGATGTCGATCGTGTCGGTTGCCAGCACATCGACGCCGAAGGTCTTGGTCACTACGTGGCCGAGCATCGTACCCACGGAACGGTCCGTGTTGATGACGTCCAAGGTGATCTTGACAGGCATGCGGTCGCTGAGCGCTTCCTGGGCCATGGTGATCAGGCGCTGGTCAAAGTGCTTGTCCAGCTCATGGTTCTGGCCGGTCATGTTGCGCAGCGGCACGTCGTCGTCGAACTCAAGGCCGTGCAGGATCGGATCCAGGTCCAGCCCTTCGGCCTTCCAGTGGTTGATCGCTTCACGGGTGTCCAGTACCTCGGCGTGGCCGATTGCCTCTTCAAGGCTGCGGAAACCAAGCTCGGCGAGGATTTCGCGGACTTCTTCTGCGAGGAACTCGAAGAAGTTGACTACGAACTCGGGCTTGCCGTTGAACCTGGAGCGAAGCTCGGGGTTCTGCGTGGCAACGCCCACCGGGCAGGTATCCAGGTGGCAAACGCGCATCATGATGCAGCCCGAAACCACCAGCGGTGCGGTTGCGAAGCCGTACTCTTCGCCACCCAGAAGGGCAGCAATGACGACGTCGCGCCCGGTCTTGAGCTGGCCATCGACCTGGACCACTACGCGATCACGGAGACCGTTGAGCATGAGGGTCTGCTGGGTCTCGGCCAGGCCGAGTTCCCACGGCACACCCGCGTGCTTGAGCGAGTTCAGCGGCGAGGCGCCGGTACCGCCGTCGTGACCTGAAACAAGCACGACGTCGGCCTTCGCCTTGGTGACGCCGGACGCCACAGTGCCGATCCCGACTTCCGAAACAAGCTTGACGTGCACCCGTGCCGAGGGATTCGCGCGCTTGGCATCGTAGATGAGCTGCGCGAGGTCTTCGATCGAGTAGATGTCGTGGTGCGGGGGCGGGGAAATGAGCCCCACGCCGGGAGTGGAGTGACGGGTCCGGGCTACCCAGGGGTAGACTTTCTGCGCCATCAACTGGCCACCTTCGCCGGGCTTGGCGCCCTGGGCCATCTTGATCTGGATGTCCTCGGCGTTGGTCAGGTAGAGGCTGGTCACGCCGAAGCGGCCCGAAGCGATCTGCTTGATGGCAGAGCGGCGCTCCGGATCCAGCAGGCGGTCAACGTCCTCGCCACCTTCACCGGTGTTGGACTTTCCGCCGAGCCGGTTCATGGCGATGGCCAGGGTCTCGTGCGCTTCCTTGGAGATGGAGCCGTAGCTCATGGCCCCGGTGGAGAAACGCTTGACGATGCTGGAGACCGGCTCGACTTCTTCGAGTGGGACCGCCGGACGGACGCCGTCCTTGAACTTGAGGAGCCCGCGAAGGGTCATCAGGTTTTCGGACTGGTCATCGATGCCCTTGGTGTAGGACTTGAAGATGTCGTAGCGGCGTTCGCGGGTAGCGTGCTGCAGGCGGAACACCGTCTCCGGGTTGAAGAGGTGCGGTTCGCCGTCGCGGCGCCACTGGTACTCGCCGCCACCGAGCAGCGGCTGGTGCGGGTGCTCGATGCCGCCCTCCGGGTACGCCATCTGGTGGCGGGCCGAAACCTCTGCGGCGATGACGTCCAGTCCCACGCCACCCAGCTGGGAGTGGGTGCCGGAGAAGAACTCATCCACCAGTTCCTGGGACAAGCCCAGAGCCTCAAAGGTTTGTGCACCCGTGTAGGACGCCACCGTGGAGATGCCCATCTTGGACATGATCTTCAGGACGCCCTTGCCGAGGCCCTTGATGAGGTTGTAGACACCGTCTTCGGGCGTGACACCTGTGACGTCGCCGTTGGCGATCAGTTGTTCGACTGATTCCATGGCCAGGTACGGGTTGACAGCCGAAGCACCGTAACCGATCAATACGGCCACATGGTGCGTCTCGCGGACGTCGCCGGCCTCAACCACGAGGGCGGTCTTGGTGCGGTTGGCACTGCGAAGCAGGTGGTGGTGGACTGCGCTGACCAGGAGCAACGACGGAATCGGTGCCCACTGGGCGTTCGAGTCACGGTCCGAGAGAACCACATACTGCACGCCGCGGTTGATCGCGCCGGAAACCTGCTCGCAGATTTCGGTCAGGCGGGCACGCAGGGCCGCCTCCCCACCCTCGGGGCGGTACAGGCCACGGACCTTCATGGCGATGCGGTCGCCTTCGGGGCTCTCGATATTGGCGATCTTGGCGAGCTGGTCGTTGTTGATGACCGGGAACGGCAGTGAAATCTGCGGCTGGCGGACCTGCTTGCCATCCAACAGGTTGCCGTTCGGGCCGATGGCGCACTTCAGCGACGTCACCAGCTCTTCGCGGATGGCATCCAACGGCGGGTTGGTTACCTGCGCAAAGGACTGCACGAAGTAGTCGAACAGCAGGCGCGGACGCTTGGAGAGGACGGCAACGGGGGTGTCTGAACCCATGGCACCGAGGGGCTCTGCACCTGTCCTGGACATCGGTCCAAGCAGGATCTTCAGCTCTTCGGTGGTGTAGCCGAACGTGCGCTGGCGGATGTTCACCGACGCAGCAGTGTGGAGCACGTGCTCGCGCTCGGGAAGCTCGTTGATATCGATCAGGTTGTCCTTGAGCCACTCGGCCCACGGATTGGCTGCGGCAACCTCGGCCTTGACCTCGGCGTCGTCGATGATGCGGCCGGCTTCGGTGTCCACCAGGAACATCTTGCCGGGAGCAACGCGGCCCTTCTTGACCACGTTGGAAGGCTCAACCTCGATGACGCCAACCTCGGAAGCGAAGATGACCAAGCCATCTTCAGTGATCCAGTAACGTCCCGGGCGCAGCCCGTTGCGGTCCAGGGTGGCGCCGACCAGGCTGCCGTCGGTGAACGACACAGCTGCCGGGCCGTCCCACGGCTCCATGAGCAGGGAGTGGTACTCGTAGAAAGCACGGCGGGCCGGATCCATGGTGGCGTGGTTCTCCCAGGCCTCCGGGATCATCATCATGATCGAGTGCGTGATGGGGCGGCCGGAGAGCCAGAGGAGCTCAGCCACTTCGTCGAAGGAGGCCGAGTCCGAGGCACCCGGGGTGCAGATCGGGTACAACTCTTCGGGCACGGAGCCCAGGAGGGGGCTGGCCAGCTGCGACTGGCGGGCACGCATCCAGTTGCGGTTGCCCTTGACCGTGTTGATTTCGCCGTTGTGGGCGATGGTGCGGAACGGCTGCGCCAAAGGCCACGAAGGGAACGTGTTGGTGGAGAAGCGCGAGTGCACGATCGCAAGCTTGGTCTTGAAGCGCTTGTCCGAAAGGTCCGGATAGAAGGGCTCGAGCTGCGCGGTGGTGAGCATGCCCTTGTAAACGATGGTGCGCGAGGACAGTGAGGGGAAGTAGACGCCGAACTTGTTCTGCGCCCGCTTACGGATACGCCAGGCACGGGAGTCCAGCTCATTGTGATCGAGCTGTTCACCGTTGGCCGAGGCGAAGAACGGCTGTGAGAAGTACGGCATGCACGCACGAGCCATGGCACCGACGAGGTCGGCTACCACGGGAACCTCGCGCCAGCCGAGAACCGTCAGGCCCTCGTCAGCGGCAAGTGCTTCGATTCCGGCCTTAGCGTTGTCGGCTTCGCGTGATTCAGCGGGGAGGAAAGCGGTGCCCACCACGTATTGGCCTGGGGCGGGCAGCTCGAATTCTGCAACTGCCCGGAAGAACTCGTCCGGGACCTGCATGAGCAGTCCGGCGCCGTCTCCGGTGCCTTCATCGGCGCCAACAGCGCCGCGGTGTTCGAGATTGCGGAGGGCGGTCAGTGCCGCTTCCACGATGTCGTATCCCGGTTCCCCGCGGAGCGTGGCAATAATTGCCAGGCCGCAGGCGTCCTTCTCCTTGTCAGGCTTGTAAAGACCCTGGGCCTCCGGGAGCGCAGCAAAGCGCTTGAACGGAGACATGGCACCCTGAGGTTCGATATTTTCGGACCAACCGGGGTTATGAAGATGGGTCATGGGAGACGTCCTTCCTCGAGATCGTGCGTATGGAAGGGACAACGTTGGCCCCACCTTGCCTACCCTGTGACGGGCATAACAAAGCGCTAGTACTTGGAATTGTAGGCCAGCCGATCAAGCGCAACGAACAGTTACGCAGACCACTGGCCCCGGCTTGACCAGCGAACATCGGTATGCTGCGGTCCGGTTTCCGGGGTGCCACGACGCTGTGGACTGGGCCCTACGAGCGGTGACTCTGTTGCCCCTGTACCGACGGCGACTACTTGGTGTCGTCTGCCTTCGGCGAGGATCCGGGGGCCTTCCTTACGGCAGTTGCGGCAGGTGTCGCATCCGCGGCGGATGTGGTGTCCTTGGCGGCGCGCCCTGCAGCATCCTGCGGCTCGTCAACGTGGCCCGGATCGCTTTGGTTATCACGGAGATTATCACGCGAACCAGTATCTGAGACAGATGCGTCCACATCATGACTGGTGACGCTCGTCACCGCGTCCGGTTCCTTTTCGACGCTTTTTTCCGGCTCCCGGCCCTTCAAATACGGCGAGTCCGGCACCGGACGACCCAGACGTCCGAGGGCGACGAAGATCAGCAGCGCTGCGATGAAGACAAAAATACTGGTCCAGACATTGAGCCTGGTAGTAATACCGAAGAGGGTGATCTGTTCGGCATCGTCAATCCGGAGGGCTTCGATCCACACCCGGCCGAGGGTGTAGTAGACGGCGTAAAGCCAGAACAGGCGGCCCCAGCGGAACTGGAACTTCTTGTCGAGGAGCAGCAGAATGCCGACGCCGGCGAGGTTCCACAGCAGTTCGTAGAGGAATGTTGGGTGGAACAGGGTGTCCGCAGGCATGCCGGCCGGGAAGTTGGCGTTGGCGGGATCAATCTGGAGACCCCACGGGAGCGTGGTCGGGGCCCCGAAGAGCTCCTGGTTGAACCAGTTGCCCAGGCGGCCGATGGCCTGGGCCAGGAGTAGACCGGGAGCTGCAGCGTCCAGGAAGGCCGTGAGTTTCACCCCGGCGCGACGGCAGCCGATCCAGGCACCCACAACACCGAGAATCACGGCACCCCAGATCCCCAAACCGCCCCGTTGGATCTGCGGAATCAAGGAAAGGTCGCCAGTGCCGTCAAAACCAGGGCCGAAGTACGCATCCGGCGACGAGAACACATGGTAGAGGCGGCCACCGATGATACCGAAGGGAATCGCCCAGATGGCAATATCCCACAGGCTTCCCTCCGGAGCACCCCGCCGCTTCCAGCGCGCCGACGTCAGCCAGAGGCCAACGATGATGCCCGCAAGGATGCACAGGGCGTACGCGTGGATACGCAGCGTCCCCCACGGCAGCGGAATGTCGAAACCCGACCACGAAGGGCTCGGGATACTCAGGGGGACCATTGCCGCTGCGTGGAGGACGGTCTGCATTCGGTTCGCTGTTTCCTTTTCCTAGGCTTCTGCAGCCGCGCGGCCCAGGCCGGCGCTGAGGTTCTTGGTAAGTTGCCCGACGGCGTCAACCCCGCCGTCGCGCAGTGCCGCCACCAACGCGGTACCGACGATCACACCGTCCGCGTAGGCGGCGATCTCGCGTACGTGGTCCGGGTTGGAGACTCCGAGACCAACGCAGACCCGCTCGGCTCCGGCCGCGTGGGCCCGGGCCACCACGTCCTCGGCACTGCTGCTGACCGAGGTGCGCGTTCCGGTGACACCCATGATCGAGACAGCGTAGACGAAGCCGCGGCTTGCCTTGACAGTCATGTCCAGGCGTTCGGGCGTGGATGAAGGTGCCACAAGGAACACCCGGTCGAGGCCGTACTTGTCGGAGGCTTCAAACCACTCATGGGCCTCGTCCGGGACGAGGTCCGGCGTGATAAGCCCCGCTCCCCCGGCTTCCGCCAGGCGACGTGAGAATTCATCTACGCCCATGCGCATGACGGGGTTCCAGTACGTCATCACCAGGACGGCCGCATCGGTGGCAGCGGTGATGCCGGCCACGACGTCGAAGACGTTGGCAACACGGAATCCGTTGGAAATCGCCTCGGTCGTGGCGGCCTGGATGACCGGGCCGTCCATCACGGGATCAGAGTAAGGGATGCCGATTTCGATCAGGTCGGCGCCGTTGCGGGCCAGGGCGATGCCGGCCTCGATGCTTTCCTGCACTGTCGGGTAACCCGCCGGGAGGTAGCCTACCAAGGCCGCACGGCCCTCAGCTTTGGCGCGGTCAATGGCTTCAGCCGATTTGCTGGCGAATTGTTCAGTCATTACTTCTGGTCCTCGTTTCCGTCCGCATCAGCTTCGGCGGCGCGTTCGCTGGGCCCCTTTGGCTTACGTGTGGACAGGGTGGTGCCCTTGACGTGCCCTTCCTCGTCCAACATGTTGAACCAGGCAGCGGCAGTCTCCACGTCCTTGTCACCACGGCCGGAAAGGTTGACGATCACGGTCACCTCGGACGGGTTGTCCTTGCCCTCGGTGAGCCGGTGGCCAATCTTGATGGCGCCAGCCAAGGCATGCGAGGACTCAATGGCAGGGATAATGCCTTCGGTCCGGCACAGAAGGCTGAACGCGTCCATGGCTTCGGTGTCGGTGATGGCTTCGTAGGTAACGCGCCCGATGTCAGCAAGGTAAGAGTGCTCCGGACCCACGCTGGGGTAGTCCAGGCCCGCCGAGATGGAGTGGGACTCGATGGTCTGGCCGTCCTCGTCCTGCATGAGGTAGGACCGGGCGCCGTGCAGCACGCCGGGACGTCCCAAGGAGATGGCAGCCGCGTGACGGCCGGTTTCGACACCTTCTCCGCCTGCTTCAAAGCCATAGATCTTCACGGATGAGTCATCCAGGAAAGCGTGGAACAAGCCGATCGCGTTGGAGCCGCCACCGATACAGGCAGCAATGGCGTCCGGCAGCTTGCCGGTCTGCTCAAGGATCTGGCTGCGGGCCTCTTCACCGATGACTTCATGGAAGTAGCGGACCATGGCAGGGAACGGGTGCGCACCTGCAGCGGTACCCAGCAAGTAGTGGGTGTGTTCCACGTTCGAAACCCAGTCGCGGAGGGCGTCGTTGATGGCGTCCTTCAGCGTCTGGGATCCGTTGGTCACGGGCACCACAGTGGCACCGAGCAACTGCATGCGGGCCACATTGAGCGCCTGGCGGCGGCAGTCCTCAGCCCCCATGTACACAACGCATTCAAGTCCCAGCAGGGCCGCGGCCGTGGCGCTGGCCACGCCGTGCTGTCCGGCACCCGTCTCTGCGATGACACGGGTCTTGCCCATGCGCTTGGCAAGCAGGGCCTGGCCCAGGACGTTGTTGATCTTGTGGGAGCCCGTGTGGTTGAGGTCCTCGCGCTTCAGGAAGATCCGCGCGCCGCCTGCATGCTCGGAGAAGCGCTTGGCTTCGGTCAGCAGCGACGGTCGGCCGGAGTAGTTCTTGTTGAGGTCCTTCAGCTCCGCGATGAAGTCGGGATCAGCCTTGGCCTTCTCAAAGGTGTCCTGGACTTCGTCGAGGGCGGCGATGAGAGACTCGGGCATCCAGCGTCCGCCGTAGCTGCCAAAGTAGGGCCCCGATGCGTTGCGCAGCGAAGGGCCACCTTGCAGGAATGCGTCAGCCACATTCTCTTCTGAGCCGGCTGTTGGCGCGTCGACCATCAGTCTCACCGTCCTGTTCCAGTTAGTTCATTGGGTAGTTCTACTTGCCACAAGGCAGCCGCAGGCACATGCCCGGGCTGCCCTATGACTGTTCGCCGTGATTCAGTAACTGCCTCAGTTCCTGACGGCGATGGCGGCAGCTCCCGCTGCCTTGAATTCAGCAATGCGTTCGCGCGGCGTGGAGTCGCTGACCAGCGCCTCCCCCACCAGGATGGCGTTGGCGCCACCCGCTGCGTAGTGCGATACGTCATCGGCGCCCCTGACACCTGACTCGGCGACAATGACGGACTCAGCCGGAATCAAACCGGCCAGCGATCCGAAAACCGAGCGGTCGACGTCGAGCGTCTTGAGGTTGCGGACGTTGATGCCAATAATCCTGGCCTGTGCCGCAACAGCACGCTCAATTTCTTCCTCGGTGTGCGTTTCCACGAGCACGTTCATGCCAAGTTCGTGGCTCAACGCGCTGAACTCTGCGAGTTCGGAGTCGGACAGAGCTGCAACGATGAGCAGGATGAGGTCGGCGCCGTGGGCACGGGCTTCCCAAATCTGGTACTCGTCAACGGTAAAGTCCTTACGCAGCAAGGGTGTTCCGACGGCGGCACGCACGGAATCGAGGTCGGCCAGCGAACCGCCGAAGCGGCGCTGTTCGGTCAGGACGCTGATAACGGAAGCTCCGCCGTCGGCATACTGGACCGCGAGGGACGCAGGATCCGCGATGGGCGCAAGATCACCTTTTGAAGGGCTGCGGCGCTTGATTTCAGCGATGACTTTGAGGTCGTTGCGAACAGATGAGGTACCGCCGAGGGCGGCCCACGCGTCACGTGCCGGAGCTGCGTCGGCAGCACGTTCCTTCAGCTCCACAAGGGATACGTGACGGCGACGGCCGTCCATGTCCTCCTTGACGCCAACAATGATGTCATCAAGAACGGTCACGGTTAGTGGCCGTTGTTCTGCAGCTTGCTGCCACCAACTCCATAGCCCGCGCGGCGCATTACCAGGCCCACGATGAGGCCAATGACCATGACGACCAGGCCGCCGACGAAGATCGGGGTGCTGGCAATCACGAAAGCGATGGAGGAAATCAGGGCGCCAACGAGCATCACAATCACGCAGGTCCAGGCAGCCGGGCTATTACCGTGGCCGATGGCGTCAGCGTGGCTCGCCATCTTGGATTCAGCTTGGTGTGCGGACACTGTGGTTTTGCTCATGTGAAATCTCCTCAGGATGAATACTGCTTACATTCTGCCATTTATTGACGGCGGCCGGGACATTGTCCGACGCCATGACGCGCTACGTGGGATCTTCACCCCGCGAGAGGCTGTCCCAGCTGTCGATCTCGTCCACCGGCCCGTTACCGCCTTGCTGACCTCCGGTACGGGTGTCGTACTTGGTCCGCGACTTCCAGTGGCGCCCGGCAACGGGCAGCACTACAGCGCAGACCGCCAGGAGCGCGCCCGCCACGACAGCCAGGATGGGGAATGCCGTGGTGGTGACACTGGCCTGCCCGCCGGAGATGCCTGTTGCTGCAGCGATGGAACCCTGCGCCGCACCGAGCGGATCCACCGCCACCGTAATGGCGGCCAGGATGATGCCCACTGCGGACAGCCCGATGATGGCGGCAATGACCAGTCGCGCGATCTTCCCGGCGATGGAAGCAGCCAAGCCGCCCGCCAGGGCCACCAGGGCCAATGCCGTCACGGCAGTAGCAGCTTTGTTTCCTGGGACGTAGAGGTTGCTGTTGGATGCTCCGTTAGGGTCCAGCTGGACCTCGACCCAGGTCTGGGTGGTGGCCCCAAAGACCAGGAGGGCGAGCACCGTCATGGCCAGGACCAGGGTTGCCTTTCGGGCCCAACGGGGTGTCGTCGTGCTCATGGTGCGGTCGTCCCGCCGTCGGCCTTGTCAGTGTCGAGCACCGCGTCACCGGAGATGTTGTGCAGCGAGCCGGCTGTGTGGACGGCCCGCAGGGGTGCTGCTGCCTTGTTCACTGTTTCCAGCGCTTCTGAGGGTTTGTGCGAATCCGCCACGATCCCGCCGCCCGCCTGCACATAGGCGCGTCCTTCGCGCAGCAGGGCGGAACGGATGGCGATGGCCATGTCCATGTCACCGGCAAAGTCCAGGTAGCCTACAACGCCACCGTAGATTCCGCGCCGGTGTGGTTCGAGCTCGTCCAACAGGCGCAAAGCCCGCGGCTTGGGCGCGCCGGACAGCGTACCGGCAGGGAAAGTGGCTTTGAGGACGTCGTACGCCTTGGCGTGCGGAGCGAGCTCGCCCACCACCGTGGACACCAGGTGCATGATGTGGCTGAACCGCTCCACTTCCATGAACTGCGTGACGTCCACGGTGCCTGCAACGCACACCTTCGAGAGGTCGTTCCGTGAAAGGTCAACCAGCATCAGGTGCTCGGAGCGTTCCTTCTCGTCGGCCAACAGTTCAGCAGCCAGGGCCTTGTCGGCCTCAACTGTCTTGCCACGGGGGCGTGAGCCGGCGATCGGGTGGGTGATGACTTCCTCACCGGTTACCGTCACCAGGGCCTCGGGCGAAGAACCCACAATCGAGTACTCGCGGCCGTCGGCATCCTCCAGGCTGAAGAGGTACATGTACGGGCTGGGGTTGGTATTGCGCAAGACCCGGTAGACGTCCAGGGGGTCGGCCGCGCACTCCATTTCGAAGCGCCGCGAGATCACCACCTGGAAAACTTCACCGTCAACGATCGCTTCCTTGCCGCGATCAATCGCTTCAAGGTACCGGGCTTCGTCCCACCGCTCCTGCACGCTCGAGCCGAAGTCCAAGGCTGCTTTTTCCAGCACGGAAACGGGCTGGGCCACCGGAGTGCTGATCTGGTCAAGCAGCCCCTTCACCCGCGCTACGGCGTCGTGCCAGGCGTCGTCCACGCGCTCGGAGCTATCGTCAAAGTTGATGGCGTTGGCAATGAGGAGGACTGTTCCGTCCACGTTGTCGTGGACTGCCATGTCGGTAACGAGGTTCAGTGCCATCTCAGGCAGCTGCAGGTCGTCCTCCGGCGGGGACGTCAGCCGCTCCCAGTGGCGCACGGCCTCCCAGCCCAGAAAACCAACCAGGCCGGACGTGAAGGGAGGCAAGCCGTCAAAACGGTCCGTCTGGAGCGCAGCGATGGTGTCCCGGACGGCTTCAACCGGGTTACCGGTGACCGGCACGCCGACGGGTGGTTCGCCGATCCAGTGGGCCTGGCCATCCTTGGTGGTCAGCGTGGCCCGGGACTTGGACCCAATAAAAGAGTAACGGGACCATGCCCCGCCTACTGCTGCCGATTCCAAAAGGAATGTTCCGGGCTGCCCCTTGGCAAGCTTCCGGTACAAACCAATGGGGGTCTCGGCGTCGGCCAGGACCTTGAGTCGGACGGGTATGACACGGCTGTGGACGGCGAGTTCGCGGAACTCTTCCAGGCCCGGGCTGATGATTCCAAGGTCCTGCATGGCTATTTTCTCCGCCTTTTGGTCTGAGGTGGTGCGTCAGTGGAAAGTGGTGGATGCCTTAGTCGCGGTGGCCCGTAACGACGCTGAAGTCGCGGCCGTCGAAGCACGTCCGGGTACCGGTGTGGCAGGCTGCGCCGATCTGGTCCACGCGGATCAGGAGGGCATCGCCGTCGCAGTCAAGGGCGACTGACTTCACGAACTGAACGTGTCCGGAAGTGTCGCCCTTGCGCCAGTACTCCTGCCGGGAACGGGAGTAGAAGGTGACGCGTCCGGAGGTCATGGTGCGGTGCAGCGCTTCGTCATCCATCCAACCGAGCATGAGGACCTCGTGGGTGTCGTACTGCTGGATGATGGCGGCTACCAGGCCAGCTGTATCGCGCTTGAGGGCGCTTGCTATCTCCTGGGGCAAGGGGCCCGTGGGGTCGCTGGAAAGCTCCGCGGCGGGAGAGGGGCTGGGGGCGGACTGCTCTGACATCAGATCAAGTCTAGTGCCTTTGGCGGGACCCGGATTCTGCGGCGGTTCCACTGCGCAAGAGAGCCCTGATCGTGCTAGTTTCACAAGTGATGCATTTCGTCGATCCTTCCCGAGAAGTACTGGCCGAGACCCTGCTTGCGGCCGGCCCCGACTCCCCCACGCTCTGCGAAGGGTGGCAGACACGGGATCTCGCTGCGCATTTGTATTTGCGCGAGCGGAAGATCGCCGTAGGACTGGGGCTGTTGATCCCCAGTCTTGGCAAGGCCTCTGAGAAGGCGACGTCCACTTTGGCCGCCAAGCTGAAGGACTCCGACGCGTACGCGGAACTTGTGAAGACGTTTCGGGCGGGTCCGCCGGCCCTCTCCCCTTTGAGGATCAAGGCGCTGGATGAGACGTCAAACCTCATCGAATACTTCGTCCACACTGAGGACATCCGCCGCGCCGGTGACCGCTGGGCTCCCCGCGCACTCGACGAAGCCTACTCTGACGCGCTTTGGGATGAGCTGATCAAACGCGCCGCCTTCCTTTATCGCGGCGTGGACCTTGGAATCGTCCTGGTCCGGCCCACCGGACCCCGACACGTGGCCAAGCGCGCGCCTGTTTCCGTTGCCATTGTTGGCGACCCCGGCGAACTCCTCATGCACGCCCACGGACGCACCAGCCAGGCCCTGGTCACCTACGAGGGCCAGCCGGACGCCGTCGCGCTTTTGCAGTCAGCGGACATCGGCCTTTAAGCAACAACGCGGGGTCACTTCCGGCCCATCCTCAAGGGGATCATGGGCCGGAAGTGACCCCGCGTTCGTGTCTGGAGAAGCTAGCGGACCTCGAAACCGGCCTCGCGGATGGCGGCTTTCACCTGGGCAATCATGTCGTCCGGGCCGAAGTGGAAGACCGAAGCCGCCAGGACAGCGTCCGCGCCTGCTGCCACAGCAGGCGGGAAGTGTGCGGGTTTTCCCGCGCCGCCGGAAGCGATGATCGGAATGTTCACCGCTGAGCGGACCAAGCGGATCAGTTCGAGATCGAATCCGTCCTTGGTTCCGTCAGCATCGATGGAGTTGAGCAGGATCTCCCCTACACCCCGGTCGGCCGCTTCCTTTGCCCAGGCAATCGCGTCGATGCCGGTCCCCGTGCGGCCACCGTGGGTGGTGACTTCAAAACCGGACGACGTCGGGACGTCGCCTTCCCGGGTCCGGCGGGCGTCCACGGAGAGCACCAGGACCTGCGAACCGAAGTGTCGGGTGATCTCATCGATGACGTCGGGCCGCGCAACGGCAGCGGTGTTGATGGAGGCTTTATCCGCACCAAAGCGCAGGAGCTTGTCCACCTCCGCAACGCCACGGACGCCGCCGCCCACGGTGAGGGGAATGAAGACTTCCTCGGCGGTCCGGCGGACCACATCGAAGGTGGTCTCGCGGTTGCCCGATGAGGCCGTGACGTCGAGGAACGTGAGTTCGTCTGCCCCGCCATTGTCATAGCGGTGTGCCAGTTCCACGGGATCACCGGCATCCCGGAGGCCTTCGAAGTTGACGCCCTTCACGACGCGACCGGCGTCGACGTCCAGGCAGGGAATGACGCGTACGGCTACAGCCATGTGCTGCTCCTCAATTCTGCTGGGTCTGCTCGATGAATGCGGTGATCAGATCCGGCAGGCGTGGATGCTGCTGACCAGGATGGCTCGGGCCCCGAGGTCGTAGAGCTCGTCCATGATGCGGTTGGTTTCCTTCTTGGGAACCATGGACCGCACCGCAACCCACTCGGAGTCACGCAACGGCGAAACCGTGGGCGATTCCAGCCCCGGGGTCAGCGCGGCAGCGTCTTCCACCAGGTCCTTGCGGATGTCGTAGTCCATCAGCACGTACTGGCGTGCCACGAGGACACCCTGCAGGCGACGGATCAGGATGTCGATTTCCTTGGCGGTCCCGTTGGCGGCACCACCCGAACCGGAGCGGCGGATCAGGACGGCTTCGGACTTCAGGATAGGGTCCCCGAAGATTTCCATGCCGGCCGCTTTGAGGGTGTTTCCCGTTTCAACGACGTCCGCAATGGCGTCAGCGACGCCGAGGCGCACCGACGATTCCACGGCACCATCGAGGCGGACAACCGTGGCGTTTACGCCGCGCTCGGCAAGGTAGTCACGCAAGAGGCCGTCGTAGCTGGTGGCCAGGCGTTTGCCTTCAAGCTGTTCGACGCCGGTGAAGTCACCGACGGGGCCGGCGAACCGGAAAGTGGACGGCGCAAAGCCCAGGGGAAGCAATTCTTCGGCTTCGACCTTGGCGTCGAGCAGGAGGTCCCGGCCGGTGATGCCAACGTCCAAGGTTCCCTGGCCGACGTAAACAGCGATGTCGCGGGGACGGAGGAAGAAGAACTCGATGTCGTTGTCGGGGTCCACCATGACCAGCTCGCGGGAGTCGCGGCGCTGGCGGTAACCGGCCTCGGACAGCATCGCCGAGGCGGCTTCGGACAGGGATCCCTTGTTGGGGACTGCTACACGGAGCATTGGGGAGACTTTCTTTTTGGAATGGAGGTTTCAGGCACATCGGCCACGCAGCTGACTCCGCGACAGGGTCGCGGAGGGGCGTGGCTAGAGATGCTTGTAAACGTCTTCCAGGCTGAGGCCCTTGGCGAGCATGAGGACCTGCAGGTGGTACAGCAACTGGGAGATTTCCTCAGCGGCGGCTTCGTCCGATTCGTACTCCGCGGCCATCCACACTTCGGCGGCCTCTTCGACCACTTTCTTGCCGATTCCGTGGATTCCGGAGTCCAGTTCGGCAACCGTGCGCGAACCTGCGGGGCGGGTCGCTGCTTTCTCACTCAGTTCTGCGAACAGCGTCTCGAAATTCTTCACGCCCTCCAGACTACTTGCTCTGAGGCGGCCACCGCTTGTTGGGGCGTTGCATGACGAAGGGGATGTGAGTGAAGACACACCCACATCCCCTTCAGTCGGCTGTTCTAGCTGTACTGCTTCAGCGTCACTGCCGTTGCGAGGGCAGCAGTTACTGCCTCGTGTCCCTTGTCCTCCTGCGAACCCGGCAGGCCGGCCCGGTCCAGGCCCTGCTGCTCGGTGTCACAGGTGAGGACGCCAAAGCCCACAGGCACGCCGGTGCGGACGCTGACGTCGGTGAGTCCCGACGTCGCTGCCTGGCAGACGTAGTCGAAGTGCGGGGTTCCGCCGCGGATGACCACACCGAGCGCCACGACAGCGTCAAAGTGCGGAGCGAGCCTGGCCGCTGCGACGGGAAGCTCGAAACTGCCCGGGACGCGCACCAGGGTCGGCTCTGCGATGCCGGCTTCCTTGGCGGCGCGGAGTGCACCGTCCACCAGGCCGTCCATGATCTGGGTGTGCCAGCTGGCCGCGACAATGGCGAGCCTGAGCTGCGAGGTTTCCTCGGGGTTGAGGGTGGTGAGGTCGATAGTGGGCGCGCCGTGTCCGCTCATGGTGTTCCGTGGATCCGTTCAGTCGTGGTTCTTGTCAATGGGGCGTGCTGCCGGGGATTTGCCGTTGCTGACGGGCTCTACATCAAGGGCCAGCAGGTGGTCCATCCGGTCTTTCTTGGTCTGCAGGTACCGCAGGTTCTGTTCGCGGGATGGAACCTCGGTGGGAACCATCTCCACAACTGACACTCCGGCCTGGGCAAGGCGGTTTTGCTTGTCGGGGTTGTTGCTCAGCAAGCGGACCTCGTGCAGGCCCATCTCGGCCAGGATCTGGCCTGCCGCACTGTAGGAGCGTGCATCCACCGGGAGGCCGAGCTGCTCGTTGGCCTCGACGGTATCGAAACCGGCTTCCTGAAGGGCATAGGCCTTGATCTTGTTGGCCAGCCCAATCCCGCGGCCTTCCTGCCCGCGCAGGTACAGCAGGGTTCCGCCCTCGGCGTGGATAAGCTCCAAAGCGAAGGCGAGTTGCTCACCGCAGTCGCAACGGTAGGATCCGAACACGTCTCCGGTGAGGCACTCGGAATGAAGGCGCACCAGGGGCGCCTTGCCGCCCTTGGGCGGGTTCGGTGAGCTCACGGCCAGGTGTTCATGACCCGTCTCATGATCGGTCCAGGCCTGGGCGATGAACTCGCCGAAAGCCGTAGGCAGCTGCACGATTGGCCCGCCGCTTACAGAAGGCGGAACGGGGTCCGTGTGGTCGCTGCTGCGTGTTGTCGATGCGGTCATCGCTTCTCCTCGTCTGCCTGTGAATGATGTGCCGTGCCGGACTCTGCCTTCCCAACATATGACACCAGGTCCTCAATGGAGATGAGGGGGCATCCATGTTCGGAGGCGAAGTCGCGCAAGCTGTCCAAGCGCATCATTTCACCGTCGTCATGTACCAACTCTGCGATCACACCCACCGGGGCAAGCCCGGCGAGACGACATAAGTCCACGGCAGCTTCCGTATGTCCCGGACGTTCACGCACTCCTCCCTTAACGGCCCGCAGCGGGAAAATATGCCCGGGCCGGGTGATGGAGGCCGGGGAACTGCCCGGGTCAGCCAGGATCCTGGCGGTAAGGGCGCGGTCGGTCGCCGAAATGCCCGTGCTGACACCGATGGCGGCGTCACACGAAACGGTGTAGGCGGTGCCTTTGGCGTCTTCGTTGAATTCCACCATGGGCGGCAGGATCAAGGCATCAGCCCGTTCGCCTTCCAAGGGGACGCAAATGACGCCCGACGAATACCTGATGGTCCAGCCCATCAGCGCTGGCGTGGCGTGTTGGGCAGCGAAGATGATGTCGCCCTCGTTCTCGCGGTCTTCGTTGTCCACCACAATGACCGCCTTGCCTGCGGCCATGGCAGCGACAGCGGCCTCCACCGGGTCGAGGCCGGTACGACGGTTCGCCGGGGTTTCGGAGTGCGTGGGGACGCTCATCGCGCACTCCCCTGCTGGGGCGCGAAAGACAACAGGCGTTCGGTGTACTTGGCGAGCACGTCCACTTCCAGGTTGACGCGGCCACCCACGGGCTTGGCCCCCAGTCCGGTCTCCTCCAACGTGGTGGGGATGAGTCCCACCTCGAACCATGGCGCGGTCTCTGCCGCCGCGCTGACGGCGGTCACCGTCAGTGAAACACCGTCGACGGCGATCGACCCCTTCTCGGCGATGTACCGTGCCAGCGGGGCGGGTACACCGAAGCGGAGGCGGTCCCAGTTGCCCAGTGCTTCACGTTCGACGAGCTCGCCCACCCCATCGACGTGGCCTTGCACCACATGGCCGTCGAGGCGGCCGCCGGCGGGAACGCAGCGTTCCAGGTTGACCGTGTCCCCCGGTGCCAGCTCGCCAATGGTGGTGCGGACGAGGGTCTCGCCCATGACGTCGACGCTGAAATCCTGGCCGTCGATCCGGGTGGCGGTCAGGCACACCCCGTTGACGGCAATGGAACCGCCCAAGGCGAGGCCGTCGGTGGTGGTGGGTGCCTTCAAGCGAAGGGTCGCGCTGGCATCGCCTTCATGCTCAACGCCCAGCACAGTGCCTTGTTCGGCAACGATTCCGGTAAACATCAGTGTCCTCCTGTGACATATTCCGCAGCTTCCCTGCGCGGAACTGAATTCTTGGTGTTGACGGCCCGGGTGGGCCGCAGGTGAAGGCGAAGATCATTGCCCAGGGTTCGGACGGCTCCGCCGCCGGCGTCGTCCCACGACCACTGCTGGGCGTCGGCCAAGGTAGTGATCCCCAGGTCATTCAGCGCGGCCGTTCCGGAACCCAGCAGTGTCGGCGCAAGGTAGATGATCAGTTCATCCACCAGGCCGGCGGCCAGGAAGGTGCTGAGGATGCTCGAGCCACCCTCCACCATCACGTGCCGGGCGCCTTCAGCGAAGAGCCGGTCAAGGGCCTCGGCTGGATCCCTGGTGGGCAAGTGGACGAATCGTCCGTCGCTTCCCCGTACTGCGGCGTCCTCGGGAACGTCCCTCAGTCCCATGACTGCCCGCAAAGGCTGGTGCTGCGACAACTCCCCGTCCGGTGCGCGCGCCGTGAGCCGCGGGTTATCAATCAGCACCGTTCCGGTGCCCACCAGGATCGCGTCAATCAACTCCCGGAGGCCGTGGTTGTCTGCCAGTGATTCGGGGCTGGAGATCCATTGGCTGGTGCCGTCCACGGCGGCGATCCGGCTGTCCAGGGTCTGCGCAATATGCAAGGTAACGAAGGGACGCTTGGCGGCAACGGCGTCGAACCATTCGCGGTTCAGGTCCCGTGCCCGCTCGGCCGCCAGACCTGAGTGGACCTCAACTCCGGCGGCGCGTAACGTCCGGGCGCCGCCCGCGGCGGGGTCGTGGGGATCGTCGACGGCGTAAATCACCTTGGCGATTCCGGCGGCGATGATGGCCTGTGCGCAGGGGCCGGTGCGGCCTTCGTGGTTGCACGGCTCGAGGGTCACCACCATGGTGGTCCCGGCCGTGTCGATGCCCTGCCGGCGGGCTTCGGAGATGGCGTCGGCTTCGGCATGTGCCGTCCCGGCGCCACGATGGTAGCCGGTAGCCAGGTGCTCGCCTTCCGGGCTGAGGATCACTGCACCCACCAGCGGGTTCGCTCCCCTTGGGCCGCGAAGCGCGGCGGCCAGTGCGGCTTCCATGGCCTGCTGCGCGGCGGCGTTTTTGAGCATGTCCAGGTGGTTCATCGGGCCGCTCCCACCCGGGCAGCCCCGGGTTGAAGGAGTGTCTGTTCGCGCTTCTCGGCACGCCACCACACGAAGAATCCGGTGAGGGTGAAGAATCCGTAGACAAGGTACATGACCGCGCTGGCGTAGTAACCGGCACTGAACAGGAGCGGTACGCCCACGATGTCCACGGCCACCCATATGAGCCAGAATTCGGTCCACCCCTTGGCCATGCCGTAGGTAGCCAGCAGCGAGCCCATGAAGGTCCACGCGTCGGCCCACACCGGCGGGTAGGAACCCAGGGAATCGAACAGCGGTGTCAGGGCCGCGGTTCCGGCGATCATCGCGGCCACCAGAGAGAGGCGGACCTTGTTGCTGGCCCACCCGGGAACTACGGCACGCCCCATGCTGCTGGACTGCCGACCCTGCCTCCACCACTGCCAGCCGTAGATGGCCACGGCAATGAACATGATTTGACGCCCCGCCTGTCCCCACAAGGTCGCGGGCGCAGCGGCACCAAAGACATTGCCCAGGAAGACCGTCAGTAAAAGAAGGTTGCCGATAATGCCGATCGGCCAGGCCCAGACTTTCCGGCGCATTCCGCCGAGGGCGCTGAGCAACCCAAAGATGTTTCCAAGCACTTCGCGTAAGACAAGAGCAGATCCTCCAACGGGGATCTGAGCTTCGAAGAGCCATCGCAGTAAGTCCATGCCGTTCCTTCCCAGTAAGCCGCGATGACTCCGGGGGTGTACGACAGCGCAATGCCGGGCGTTCACTGATGGAACGCCCAAGGCATGACTGTACGTGCTTCTCCCATCCAGACTTTAACTGTCGGTATCGGAATTTCACCGATTCAACCGTTCGCCTCCAAGGCCCAACAATCTGGGCCGTGACGGCTTGCGGGTCGCGGACTATAACCGCCGGTTCGGACTTACACCGACCCCGGAGCACGTATGTGTGTTGTTATTCTGCCACAACTACAAAGAATCCCAGGCTATTCCCAGCCATCTTCGTAACATCCGTGACAGGTGTCAGAAGCTCACTGCAGCGGCCTGGCTGGCAGCCCGGAGACGGTCGATGGCTTCCGCCGGATCCTGGTGTCCGTAGACGGCGGATCCCGCCACGAAGACGTTCGCGCCGGCTTCAGCCGCGCGGACGATGGTCTCTTCGGTGATTCCGCCATCCACCTGGATGGCCACGCCAATGCCCGATCCCTCAATCGCCGCCCGGGCGCGCCGGATCTTGGGCAACGTGATGTCGAGGAACGACTGACCCCCAAATCCCGGCTCCACGGTCATGATCAACAGCATGTCCAGCTCACTGAGCATGTCCAGATAAGGCTCCACCGGGGTGGCCGGGCGCAACGCCATCCCCGCCTTCGCCCCACGGGCGCGCAGCTCGCGCGCCAGCTTGACCGGTGCCATCGCCGCTTCTGCGTGGAAAGTCACTGAGGCGACGCCTGCATCAGCGTAGGCAGGGGCCCAGCGGTCGGCGTCGGAGATCATGAGGTGGGCATCCAGCGGAACCGGGCTGACTGCCTGGATCCTCTCAACCACGGGCAAACCCAGAGTCAGGTTGGGCACGAAATGGTTGTCCATGACGTCGACATGAACGGCGTCGGCGTTGCTGATGCGCTTCAGCTCCGACTCAAGGTTGACGAAGTCCGCGGACAGGATGCTCGGGTTGATACAGCACTGGGACAAGGCAGGCCCTTCGGGTAGATGGTGAACGGGCTGCCGCAACGGACACATCGTCCGTTGCGGCTGCATGTATGTGACTAGGCTTTCTTGCGGATAACCGCCATGAACATCGCATCTGTCTGGTGGATATGCGGCCACAGTTGGGCCGTCTGCTCGTGGCCGGCACCGAGGCTGCCGGTGAGGCTGACATGGTCGAGTGCCAGTCCGGCGTCGAGCAGTTCAAGATCCTCACGCTTGCCCAGCACGTCGCCCACAACAGCGGTTGTTTCCGCCGGGTGCGGCGAGCATGTCACATAAGCCACCACACCGCCGGGCCTGACCGCGTCAATTGCCGACTTTAAGAGGTCGCGCTGCAGTGGGCCGAGGTCGCCGATGTCCTTCGGTGAGCGGCGCCAGCGCGATTCCGGCCGCCGTCGCAGAGCTCCCAATCCGCTGCAGGGGACGTCCACCAGTACACGGTCGAAGGCCTCGGGCTGCTCCGTACCAACCTCCCGCCCATCGCCGGTCCGCACAGTCCAGCTCTCAGCGGGGACAGCTGATAGCGCTTGTTGGACAAGCTTCGCGCGGTGCGGTGCGGGTTCATTAGCCAGAAGGGTAGCCCCGTCACGATGGGCCAAGGCGGCAAGCAGCGCAGCTTTGCCTCCGGGTCCGGCACACAAGTCCAGCCACCGTTCACCGTCCTGCGAAGCACCGTCGAGGTCTACGCCGGCCAAGGCGCGGGCAACCAACTGCGAGCCGACGTCCTGGACCCGGGTGGTGCCGCGGCGGACAGACTCGAAACGGCCCAGGTCGCCACCGGCTGAGAGGGCGGAGCCTTCCACCAGTTCGCCCGCGGTGGCGCCGTTTTCGAACGCTTCGTTGAGGTCACCCAGGCCGGGCAACGCCACGAGGTTGACCACTGGTGCTGCGTTGTCGGCTTCAAGTAGTGCGTCGATCTCGGACTTCGGGCGCCCGTGGTTCACCAAAGACTGACGCAGTGCCCGCACAATCCATTCCGGGTGTGCGTGGCGCAGGGCCGCGATTTTGGTCTCATCCGTTTCCTGGTCAAGGAGCGTATCCAGCCACTCATCCCATGTATGGGCCGTGACTTTGCGCAACACGGCATTGATAAGTGCGGACGGACCGGCACCGATGACCGCACGGGCCAAACCAACTGTCTGGTCCAGAGCTGCGTGGGCAGGCACCCGCATGGACAACAGTTGGTGCGCGCCAATTCGCAACGCGTCCAGGATGGCCGGATCAAGCTGTTCTAGTGGCCGGTCCACGCAGCGGGCCAGGATGGCGTCATACGTACCCTGGCCGCGCAGCGCGCCGTAGCTCAGCTCTGTGGCGAAACCGGCATCGCGACGATCCAGGCGGTGCTCGCGGATACGGGCCGGGAGGACAAGGTTCGCGTAGGCGTCCTCGGAAGCGACCGCCCGGAGGACTTCGAATGCCACCAGGCGGGCGGGATCAGCGCGGCGCGTGCGCTGCGCAGGAGCACTGGTGGAGAACCCGCGCTGCGGGCCCCTGTTCCGCTCCCTGCCCTGGGCATTGCGCTTACTCCCCTGCCCACCCCGGTTGCCTTGCCCTCCACGGTCGCTTTGTCCGCCACCGTCCCGGCTCCCGCTGTTGTTGGGGCCTCGCCGGCCGGACTCGCTCATTCGAATACCACTCTCTCAGGTGCTGCCAAGCCACGGGCCCAATCGGCCGGCGACATCATTTTCTTACCGGCCGGCTGAATGCGACCAAGCTGGACGGCGTGGGATCCGGTTCCCACCAATACGGATTGGGCTTCCACGCGGATGGTTCCCGGCGCAAGGTCCTTCACATCGGGCCTTGGCAGCACGGGTTCAAGTTTGACCCGCTGGCCGTCCAAGGTGGTCCAGGCCCCCGGTTCCGGTGTGACACCCCTGGCCCTTCGATTCAGGGCAAGGGCGGGCTGGCTCCAGTCCAGACGCCCATCATCCAATGTCAGCTTGGGAGCCAACGACACTTCACCGGTCTGCGGGTGGGCCACGGCCTGCCCGGCTTCAATCGCGGAAAGCGTCTGGCTGAGCAATACGGCACCGCTCACGGAGAGCCGGTCCAAAAGGTCGCCGGCGGTGTCTTCCGGGCGGACGGTTTCAGTGAGCGTCCCGAAGACGGGGCCGGTATCCAGCCCCTCCTCAAGTTGGAATGTCGCCGCCCCGGTGATGTCGTCGCCGGCAATGATGGAACGCTGGACAGGTGCAGCACCGCGCCACGCCGGAAGCAAGGAGAAGTGCAGGTTTATCCAACCGTGGGTGGGTACGCTCAACGCTGCCCGCGGGACGATTCCCCCGTAGGCAACAATCGCGGCCACGTCGGGAGAAAATTCCGCGATGCGGGCTGTTGTTTCTGCCTCTACCTTCGCCGCCTTGATGATGTCCAGTCCCAGTTCCGCGGCACGGGCCGCAACCGGTGATGGAGTCAGGATGCGTTTGCGGCCCACCGGCGCGTCGGGTCGCGTCAGGACCGCCACGACGTCGAACCCGGCTTTGACAAGAGAATCCAAGGACGGGACGGCGACGGCGGGTGTGCCCGCGAAAAGTACCCTCACTCGGAAACCCCAAAGCTGCTGCCACCGAAACTGGAACCAACCGAGTTGGCACGCTTGGACGTGGTTTGCTCCGTGATGGCGTGGTAGTTGGCGTTACGGATGGCCCTGAGGGCCGCTTTCCGGTCTTCGCCCTCCAGCCGGTCGGTGTACAAGATACCGTCCAAGTGATCGGTTTCATGCTGGAAGCACCGGGCCAACATACCTTCGGCTTCCACCGAAACGGGGTTGCCATTCAGGTCCACTCCGGTTGCCCGGGTGGTCCGGTACCGACGAACGGGGAAGCCCAAACCGGGGATGGAGAGGCACCCTTCAACTTCGTCGGGCTGGAAATCCTCGCTGTTTTCCAGGACGGGGTTGATGATGTGGCCCTCCACGCCACCGATGCGGTACGTGAAAACGCGCTGACTAACTCCAACCTGGGGTGCGGCCAGGCCTGCGCCCTCAACGTCTTCCATGGTTTCGGTCATGTCTGCTACCAGCTTGGCGAGCTCCGGACCGAATTCAGTAACGGGATCGGCTACGGTGCGCAACACCGGATCCCCAATGATTCGGATACTCATAATTGCCATGTGCTGTCAGTCCTCACGTTCGTCAAACCCGGCTCCGGGTGATGCGGAGCCTAAGCCAGTTTAGTTGAGGTCACCGTGCCGCTGCTGTTCCCTGCCCTGCTCCGGCCGTCGCGAACACAGGCGGGGCGATGGGCAGCAACGCCTGTCCGGCGGCAGCAACTTCCGCCGACATCTCCCACACCCGGCGCAAAGCGCAGAACTTCCACCAGTGATGCTTGAGGATCTCAGGGTTGGCCCGTTGCGGCCGCACTTCAGTTTCGCCCACTGCGACAGCGAGCAGCATGGGATTGTCACCATACTTCCAGGGCTCCCATTGGCCAGCCACGGGGTCCACCAGGCTTTCTTCGGCCTTCATTCCGGCCGTGAGCTGCATGACCACCTTGTCATCAAGGGCTTTGACAGTCCCATCACGGGTTGTCCCCTTGGTCTTGTAGTCGATGAGGCAAATGCGCCCATTGATACGGGCAACAAGGTCCAAAGTCCCCGCGTAGCCCACGGTCGAGTTCCAGACCGTAATCTCGGGAGCCAGCGGTTCAACCTGGTAGAGATCCCACCACTCGTCAAACCGGGCCGCGAAGGCCTGTTCGCCGTGTGCTGCCAGGTCTTCCCGGCATTCCTCCATGCGGTGCGGCCGCCCCATCGCCCTCAACGCCACCTGCTCGCAGTATGTATGCACCCTGTCACCGCGGGCAGCGGCCTGGTCCCGGTAAAGCTCCGCAGACTTGGATGCTTTGTTGATCGCTTGCCGGATTTTGGCCGGACTTCCGAGTATGGCGGGAAGCTCAGGGTCGGCAGCCAGGCTGCTTGCGCCCATGTAACTGAACCATCCGTCCAAGGTGTGGGCCTGTTGGCCGATCACTGTGGTGATGGATGGCACGGAGAATTGCTCAGTGGTGGAGCGGGCGTACATCCGGCCATAGTCAGTCGCGTGGGCAAGCAGTGGAGCAGTCATATACAGACTGTGTCATAAAGGACCGACATTCTCCGAGGGGAAGAGAATGGCGAGCTGCTCCGACGGCAGTCGCGCCAGCTTTGCGGCCAGGATCGGGGCAGTCAGAGCCAGGTCTCCCAGGCATAGGGAAGACTCTGGATCTGTGTGGGGCTCTTCGGGTAGTTCTTGTATGCGCACGTTGGGGAAGTGCGTCGGGTGCGTATTTCGTGTCGCAGCTGTCCGGACTACAAAGAAACCGAAGACAGCAAGAAACCCCCGGACAATAGTCCAGGGGGTTTCTCTTGGTGGGCGATACTGGGTTCGAACCAGTGACCTCTTCGGTGTGAACGAAGCGCGCTACCACTGCGCCAATCGCCCGGGTGCATAGAAAACACTAACGGACCAGCGCCGGAATGCAAAACGGGTCCGGCAATGGCCGCCGCACCCTAACTACAGCCGTGGAATTACAGCCGTGAAACTCGCCAGGAACCGCGTAGTTGCAGGGATCCGGCCACGTCCAGACCCAAAAGCAAGCGACCGATTTGGAGTTTGCAGGAACCTCCTATAGAGTTTTTACTCGTCGGAAAGCGACGGAATGCCTGAAGGGCTGCCCGCCAAAACGACACTGCGGACGTAGCTCAGCTGGTAGAGCACCACCTTGCCAAGGTGGATGTCGCGAGTTCGAATCTCGTCGTCCGCTCGCAAGGCACTGTCAAGGCAAGAATTCCCCGGAATCCTGCTTACACGGTGGGTTGGCCGAGAGGCGAGGCAGCGGCCTGCAAAGCCGTATACACGGGTTCGAATCCCGTACCCACCTCGGTGAAAACCATGTCTTCCGGCTTTTGTCGGATGCATGGGCGATTGGCGCAGCGGTAGCGCGCTTCCCTGACACGGAAGAGGTCACTGGTTC
>NZ_JBEEII010000008.1:188470-256514 GCF_040137855.1 Paenarthrobacter sp. CAP02
TAGAGCACCACCTTGCCAAGGTGGATGTCGCGAGTTCGAATCTCGTCGTCCGCTCTCCTTCGATGAAGGACCCGGTAACGGGCGATTGGCGCAGCGGTAGCGCGCTTCCCTGACACGGAAGAGGTCACTGGTTCGATCCCAGTATCGCCCACCAGAACAAGGCAACTTGTTTGTTGTTGAAAGCCAGGCGTCAGCTTGGCAGGCAACATGTGCGGACGTAGCTCAGCTGGTAGAGCACCACCTTGCCAAGGTGGATGTCGCGAGTTCGAATCTCGTCGTCCGCTCCACATAAAGAAGCAGCTCTTCGGAGCTGCTTTTTTTGTGCCCATTTTTCGTTGAATTCCCATTCATTATTTGAAGTAACCGATACACCTCAGAAGAAGTCGCTTTATCTAATGTGATTGGGCTCGCATAATGTACTGCGAGCTCATCACCGTTCCACGCCAACCGGCAGGAGTACCCCCATGAACCAACTGACGGCATCCAAGTCCGTCCTGAGGCGCAAGCCCATTGACGACATCGAAGAAGAAAGCAAGCACAGCGGACTTTTTAAAAGTCTTGGCCTCTGGCAACTGACTGCCATCGGCGTCGGCGGAATTATCGGCGTCGGGATTTTCTCCCTGGCGGGCCTGGTGGCCCACGGCAGCGAGGGAAACCCGGGTGTCGGTCCTGCCGTCCTCTTTTCCTTCCTGATCGCCGGGCTGGCCTCGGGAGCGGCAGCGCTCTCCTACGCAGAGTTCGCCGGCATGATTCCCCGCGCAGGCTCGGCCTACACATACGGGTATGTAGCCCTCGGGGAGATCATCGGCTGGTTCATTGGCTGGGATCTTTTGCTTGAATACATTGCCATTGTGGCCGTTGTGGCGATCGGCATCTCCGGCTACTTCGACGCCTTCCTTTCGGGCATCGGAATCCACATGCCCACATGGATGACTTCCACCGCAGATGAAGGCAAGGGCGGAATCATCAACCTGCCAGCCATCCTCGTCTGCCTCCTCGTCACCTGGATCCTGAGCCGGGGAACCAAGGCCTTCGGCAGGTTCGAGCTCGTGGCGGTCGCCATCAAGGTGATCCTGATCCTGTTCATCATCGGCCTGGGCATCTTCTACGTGAACACCGAGAACTACAACCCGTTCATGCCCAGTGGCTTCGGACCTGTCGTTGCGGGCGCCGCGACCGTCTTCTTCGCGGTGTTCGGCTACGACGCCATGAGTACCGCCGCTGAGGAGGCCAAAGACGGCAAGAAGCACATGCCGAAGGCCATCATCCTGTCCCTGATCATCGCCATGCTGCTCTACGTAGCCGCAACCCTGGTCCTCACGGGCATGCAGAACTACAAGGACATCAACCCCACGGCCGGGTTTGCCTCCGCCTTCACCGGCGTGGGACTTCCGGTCATCGCAACCATCATCTCGGTGTTCGCTGTCCTGTCCATCCTGACCGTGATGCTGACCTTCCTCCTGGGCGTCACCCGCGTGTGGTTCTCCATGAGCCGCGACGGACTGCTGCCCGGATGGTTCGCCAAGACCGACCGGAACGGCACTCCCCAGCGTGTTACCTGGATTGCCGGCATCGCCTCGGCATTCCTGGCCGGCGTCTTCCCCATCAAGGAAGTCGCCGACCTCACCAACATCGGTATCCTCGCCGCCTTCGTGGTGGTCTGCGTTTCGGTGATCGTGTTCCGCTACACCAAGCCGAATGCACCCCGTACGTTCCGTCTGCCGCTGATGCCCCTCGTCCCGGCATTCGGCGTCCTGGCTTCGGCCTTCCTGATGTTCCAGCTCCACTGGGAAACCTGGGTTCGGTTCGGGGTGTGGCTGGTCATCGGCCTGGTGATCTACTTCTCCTACGGCCGTAAGCACTCACTCATGAACCCGGACAGCCCCCGCCACAAGACGGTAACTACGCCCTCGGCGTAGTTTGTCCACAGGCCTGCGTTGAAGCCTTGGCACCTCTGTCAACTGGTGTTAGGGTCGGACGCGGAGGAGCGAACTGGCTCCGCGAAGGAAGGGAGGTGCCCGTGGGTTTAATTGACGACCTGAAGGGCAAGGCTCAGGGTCTCATTCAAGGCAACGAGGAAGCCATCAAGAATGGCATCGAGAAAGCCGGGGACTTCATCGACGAGAAGACAGGCGGCAAGTTCGCCGGTCAGGTCGATTCGGTCCAGAATGCCGCTTCCGACTTCGTGGCTAAAAATGACGGCGAACCACAGGCTCCCGTCGCGGATGAGCCGAAGCAGCCGTAGCTGCCTGAGCCGCCGTACCAGATACGTCAAGGGGGCACCGGTCCCGCCGAGAGGCGCCACCGGTGCCCTTGGCGTTTAACAACTCCGATGGTCGGGTATTTTTGTGCCTATGCCTTCCCCTTCCCCGACGACCACTGAACGCCATGTCCGCAAGGAGGCCTTGGGACCGCCGGTGACCGCAGGAATTGTCACGGCACTGGTTGGTTTCACCTCATCATTTGCCGTCGTCCTGGCAGGGTTGAAAGCCGTCGGCGCCAACCAGGGGCAAGCGTCCAGTGGCCTGCTGGCGCTGACACTGACTTTCGGGCTCGGTATCCTGTGGCTCTCCTGGCGGTCCAAAATGCCGGTCACCCTGGCCTGGTCCACGCCCGGAGCAGCGCTTCTCGCCTCCGCTGGGATGGTCGACGGCGGCTGGCCGGCAGCCGTGGGAGCGTTCCTGCTGGTGGGGGTGCTGATCCTCCTGACCGGATTGCTCCCTGTCCTTGGCAGGATCATGGCAAAGATCCCCACGGCTCTGGCACAGGCCATGCTGGCCGGCGTTCTGCTTCCCCTCTGCCTGGCCCCTTTCAAGTCCCTGGGCTCGGCGCCACTGCTGGTCGCCCCGGTGCTCCTGTGCTGGATCGTCCTGATGAAATTTGCACCCCGCTGGTCTGTTCCAGGGTCGCTGCTGGTGGCCTTGGCCGTCATCGGCATCCACATCGCCTCCAGCGGTGCCAACATCCCCGCTGAGGGCCTCCTCCCCCGGCTTGAGTGGACAACGCCCGCGTTCACCGTGGAAGCTGCCGTGGGGCTGGCCCTGCCACTCTTCATCGTGACCATGGCCTCACAGAACATCCCAGGGGTGGCCGTCCTGAAATCGTTCGGCTACACCACGCCGTGGCGGCCGTCCATGTTGGTGACGGGGGCCGGAACCGTTGTTGGAGCCCCTTTCGGTGGCCATGCCATCAACCTGGCAGCCCTCAGCGCGGCACTGGCAGCCGGCGAGGAAGCCGGAAAGGACCACGACCGGCGCTGGATCGCGGCCTTTGTCTCGGGACTGGCCTACCTGGCTTTGGCAGCTGGTTCTGCCGCACTCGTCACCATCGTGGCAGCGGCCCCGCCCGGACTGCTTGAAGCGGTGGCAGGGCTTGCGCTCCTGGGCACGCTTGCCTCGTCGATTTCTTCGGCACTGGCCGCAGCGGAAGAACGCATACCGGCGTGCATCACGTTCCTGCTCGCAGCGTCAGGCTTGAGCTTCGCTGGAGTGGGCGCCGCGTTCTGGGCACTGGCCGGTGGCATCCTGGTGCGGTGGATGCTGAAGAGCCGGACACGACTTCCGAAGGACTGACTCAGGCAGGTTCGTGGTTTTGTGCCTCACGGGCCAGCGCCGTGAGCCTGGAGACCGCCCGGAAGTACTTCTTCATGTAACCGCCGGTCATCATCTCTTCCGTAAAGAGCTGATCGAACGGGACTCCGCTGGCGAGAATTGGAACATCCTTGTCGTAGAGACGGTCCGCGAGCACTACGAACCTCAGTGCAACGGCCTGCTCAGTGATGGTTTCGACATCGCTCCACACCACTGCCTCCACCCCGGAAAGCAACTGGCGGTACCGGCTCGGGTGGACCGCGGCCAGGTGGTTGACCAGGGTGCGGAAATCGTCGACAGCCACTGTCTTGCTGTCGAATTCGGCACGCATGCGATGCTTCAGCTCTTCGGTCTTCAGGGGAGCAGGTGCCGCAGGAAGGCCACGGTGGCGGAAGTCCTCGCCGTCGATCCTGACGACGTCGAACTGGTCGGCGAGCACCTGGATCTCGCGCTGGAAGTCGACGGCGGCAAAACGGCCTTCACCCAGGGAACCGGGCAAGGTGTTCGACGTCGCGGCGAGCTTGACCCCGGCGTCGGCCAGTTCGCGCATGAGGCGCGACATCAAAACGGTGTCGCCTGGATCGTCGAGTTCGAATTCGTCGATGCAGACCAGTTTGTAGCTGCTCAGCGCTTCCACGGTCTTGCGGAACGAAAGAGCGCCAACAAGGTTGGTGTACTCCACAAAGGTTCCGAAAGCCTTAGGCCCCGGTGAGCGGTGCCACAGCGACGCCAAGAGGTGTGTTTTGCCAACACCGAATCCGCCGTCAAGGTAGATGCCCGCCCTGGTGGCAGGGGCCTTTTTGGCGAACAACTTCTTGAAAAGCCCACCACTATCGTCCGAGCCCACGCCATCGGCAAAGGCGGACAGCAGTTTCACGGCGTTGGCTTGGCTCGGCTGCGAAGGGTCCGGCCGGTAGCTGTCGAACGATACCTCTCCGAATCGCGGAGAGGGGTAGAAACCCTTGAGGAGTTCCTCCACGGAGACTGCCGGTGTGCGGGCAGCCAGTTGTTCGATCTGTACCACTGTGATCCGTTCCTTCGGTTGTGGGTCCCCAGCAAGAATACCGGCATAAGGAACGGCAGAACGGCCACGTGACCAAAGCCATGTTTCACCATGTGACCGCTGGGGAAGCAATCGCACCGGGCCGTGGTTAGTGTTGGAAAGGCCGGGCGGCCACCTGATGAACCAAGGCCCGGCTCCGTCCGTTGTCAGTGAAAGGCCATCAAATGTCCTACCCCGTTGAACAGAATGAAAAGTTCGCCGCCTATGCGAACCCTGAACGCCTCGTCTCCACTGAGTGGCTTGCGGCAGCACTTGCCGATGGCGCCATCGCCGACGGCAAACTGGTAGTCGTGGAGTCTGATGAAGACGTCCTGCTGTACGAAACCGGACACATCCCGGGCGCGGTGAAGATCGACTGGCACACAGACCTGAATGATGAAGTCACACGCGACTACGTAGACGGTGCCGCTTTCGCCGCCCTCGCCGCGTCCAAGGGCATCTCCCGCGACAGCACCGTTGTCATTTACGGTGACAAGTCCAACTGGTGGGCCGCCTACGCGCTGTGGGTCTTCACCCTTTTCGGCCACAGCGACGTCCGCCTCCTCGACGGCGGCCGTGACAAGTGGATCGCGGAGGGCCGCGAGCTGACCACCGATGCATCGCAGCCGGCCCCAGGCGAGTACCCCGAAGTCGAACGCAACGATGCTCCCATCCGCGCCTTCAAGGAAGACGTCCTGGCGCACCTGGGCAACCCGCTGATCGATGTGCGCTCCCCCGAGGAATACACCGGTCAGCGCACCCACATGCCGGCCTACCCGGAAGAGGGAGCCCTGCGCGGCGGCCACATTCCTACTGCCGCTTCGATTCCCTGGGCACGTGCAGCAGCCGAAGACGGCACCTACCGTAGCCGCGAAGAGCTCGAAGCACTTTACCTTGGCGAGGCCGGCCTTGAACCCGGTGACGACGTCGTGGCCTACTGCCGCATCGGCGAGCGGTCCAGCCACACCTGGTTCGCCCTGAAATACCTCCTGGGCTTCGACACCGTCCGCAACTATGACGGCTCCTGGACAGAGTGGGGCAACGCCGTCCGTGTCCCCATCGCCAAAGGCTCCGAACGCGGTTCGGTTCCAGCGGCACTGGTACGCAACTAGCGGCGTCCCATGGCCCCCGTAGTGTTCCGGCCGGCACGATGCATTTGCCGTTGTTGTGCGTAAGCTGGAAGTGATGAGTATCCATACCTTGCCCGCCGCGTTGGCGGAAATCGTCGATGACTTCCAGGCCCTGACGGAGCCTGACCGCCTGCAGCTGCTCCTTGAGTTCTCCAGGGGTTTGCCGGAGCTTCCTGAGCGCCTGAAGGACCACCCGGAGCTGCTGGAGCAGGTAGTCGAGTGCCAGTCCCCCTTGTTCCTGACCATTGAGTCGGAGAAGAATGGGGAAAACCCTGGCGGCCCCCGCGCCTACCGGTTGTTCTTCAAGGCTCCGCAGGAAGCACCCACAACGCGCGGCTTCGCCGGCGTGCTCCATGAAGGCCTGGACGGACTGACGGCCGAGGAGATCCTGGCGGTTCCGGATGACATGCCGGAGCTTCTCGGGTTGACGCGGGCCATCACGCCCCTGCGTATGCGCGGAATGACTGCCATGCTCGGCCGGATCAAGCGGAAGGTCTCGGCGGCGCACCGCCTGGAACACTGAAAGGCACCCTCACACGGTATGGCCAAGAAAATGGCTTCACAGGGGACGCCGGCCACTGCAGCGCTTGCTGCGGCCGGCGTTCCTTTTGTCCTGCACCCGTACGCGCATGATCCGTCCGCCTCCAGTTATGGACTGGAAGCGGCCGAAGTCCTGGGGATCGATCCCGCACGTGTCTTCAAAACACTCATGGTGGAGGTCGAGGGGCGTTTGGCGGTCGCCATTGTCCCGGTGTCCGGAAACCTTGACCTGAAGTCCGTAGCCGCCTCGCTGGGCTCCAAGAAGGCAGCAATGGCGGACCCCAAAGCGGCCGAACGCCGCACAGGCTACGTTCTCGGCGGCATTTCGCCGTTGGGGCAGCGCCAGCCCTCCCCCACTGTCCTTGACGACTCAGCCTTGGCTTTCGAGACCATCCTGGTTTCAGGGGGCCGAAGGGGTTTGGACATCGAGCTTTCACCCGCTGACCTTGTCAGCTTGACCAAGGCCAATACCGCGCCGATCGGCACGGGCAAGTAGCCTCGTTCAGCCGACCGGCCCTGACCCGGTGCCGTGCCCTGTTGAACCGCTCCGGCCGGGGTTGTTCCGGGGTGCCAGTTGCCGTCGCAGCCAGGACCGGACCAGCCGCTCCCAGCGTTCGGGATCAACGTTCCACTCCTTGGTGTGCCTGGCACCGTCAAAAGGCTCGAAGGTGACCATTTCCGGGTTCTTCTCGGCAAGGCTGGCTGATGGCCCGAACGGAACGTAGTCGTCGTCGACGCTGTGGATGAGCAGGGTGGGCGTGCGCAGCTCAACGGCGCGTGCCTCCCAGTCCATCGCTTTCAGGTCCACCGGGGCAGCCAGTCCGGTGAGCCGGCGGCCCAGGGGGTGGGTCAACATCATCTGGCCGTAACGTCCCACGGTGTAGGGGATCCTGTTCATCTCGGCATGGTGGGCCATCACATTAACCCAATTGATGACCGGGGCATCCAGCACCATCGCCCGGATAGCCAGGCGATGCTTGGACAGATCCGCGGTTTGCAGGCTGATGGCACCGCCCATGGACCAGCCGAACAACACGATTTCACGAGCGCCGTTCTCCAGGGCGTAGTCGATGGCGGCCTCCACGTCGCGCCATTCCGTGGATCCCAGGCCATACCGTCCGTCCAGAGCCGAAGGAGCAAGCCCGTCATTTCGGTAGGAAATCAACAGGCTGTCCATGCCAAGCTCCCGTGCAACGGGCACCGCACGGAGCCCTTCAATGCGGGTGGCACCCCTGCCGTGGACCATGATGGCCCAGACCGGTGCCGGCGCCGAGGCTTCGGCGCGGATCAACCACGCAGGCGCCTTGCCGCCGTCGACCTCTATGTCCACATTTTCGGCCTTGAGGCCCATGGCAGCCGGGTCCGGATAGGTAGCACCGCTCCACCAGGCCCGGCGGGCTTCGGAAAGGTTGCCGCTGTAGACATCCTCGACTTCCCGCAGCACGGTCTGTTCGGCGGGCGAATACGAGACGATCCGCCCAATCCTCGCGTGCCCTGCACCCCCCGAAAAGAAGAGGCTGTAGGTGCCGTCGATGATGCTGTCCGGGGTGGCCGCAAGGATGACTTGGGGCCCGTCGTCACCGCGGATGACGGCCAGGACTTCCTGGTCTTCGTGACGGGCTGCGGGGGTAATGACTCGACGGGCAAAGTAGACGGCGAGCGCCGAGGAGCCGGCCCCCAGCAAGCCAGCAACGGTCCCGCCTGCCAGGAAGCCGCCAATGGCCCATTTGGTGCGGGGGGACAGTTTCTTCTCTGCAGCGTCGCTCGCTGACCGGGATGTCGATGCCATGGTTCCATTGTTGCCTTTCAGGGCACCGTCCAGTGCAGGCAAGGACCGCGCGGCGTCCTGTTCGGGATGTTGGGCGCCGAAAGCCTGCGGGTCAGGTTGCCCGGGACTACGCTGTAGCCATGAGCGATCCCATAGTCATCCTGACGGAAGAGCCCCTTGGCCCCGAAGACCGTGTAAATATTTCCAAACTGCTCGACGGCGGTGACTCGCCATTGGTCGTGTTGGTCCCTTCCAATACCGAACGGCATCTCCTGGTGGACTTCCTGGAGAACCTCTCGTTGCTTGATATCGCCAAGGCGTTCCGCGACCTCACTGCGCAGTCGCCTGACCCCGAGGTGGAGCGGGCGGAGGCTTCGGAGACATTAGCGGCCTCTCTGGCGGCTTTGGCCGGCTTGGGCGGTGGCGTGGCCGGGGAGGTAGTCGACGGCGATGCCGTGGCCGGCTTGGTGTCGAAGGTGCGTTCGGTGAACGCTGCCCAGGCCGTTGTCGTGACGCGGCCGCATGCCATTGCGGACACCTTCCACACGGATTGGGCCAACAAAGCACAGGATCAGCTGGGCCTCCCCGTATTGCACCTGTACGCAGGTTCGGGATTTATCGGCGACTCGTGAGCGTTGGAGAAGACATGAACACTCCTGAGAACACCAGCAAGACATCATCTGCGGCCGTGGAGAAGACCGACGCCCAGTGGCGTGAGGAGTTGACGCCGGAGGAATTCCGGGTCCTGCGGCAGGCGGGTACCGAACGCCCCTACACCGGCGAGTACTGGGATACGCATACCGAAGGCGTCTATCAGTGCCGGGCGTGTGGCAGCCAGTTGTTTACCAGCAAGGAAAAGTTCGATTCCCACTGTGGCTGGCCGTCCTTCTGGGCCCCGTTGGCTGAGGGCACTGTCCGGTATCTCCATGATCGGACCATGGGGATGGACCGGGTGGAAGTACGTTGCGCCACGTGCGATTCCCATTTGGGGCACGTTTTCGATGGCGAGGGTTACGACACCCCTACGGACCAGCGCTTCTGCATCAACTCCATCTCGCTCCGCCTGGTAAATCCGGAAGAGAGCTGACCGGGCTCCGGACGGATCGCCGCGGCGGTCCGTCCGGAACTTCACTGGCCGGTTTCAACTGTTGTGTCCTTGATCTCAAATGCCTTTCACTGATGCCATGACCAAGAGTTTCTTACGCTCAGCACATTTTTGAATTAGCAATACTTTTCGCTTGCTACGCTCGGCCCAGAAGCAATTACTACTTCGAAAGGGCCGAGTTCCATGACGATTACCGCCACCCCCACCCTCCCGCGTGTCACCGCCGACAACGCCGAGTGGACTTCACTCAAGGCTGCGGCCACCGCCCTGCAGGCGCACCAGGAACAGGACGGCTCCATTGCCGATCCTGCAGCCCACGGCGAAGCCGGCCGTCTCGTAGCCACGATCTCCGAGGCCATCACCGCACTGGCCCCACACTTTCCCCATGACGCCCGATACCTCCAACTGCTGGTCGAAGACTTCGGCCGGTGGGCAGCCGAAGGCTTCGGCGTACCGGATTTCCTGGACTCACTCCAGGCCTTCCAGCCGCAGGAGCAGCGCGTTGACGGCCTGCAGCACCTGGTGGTCTTCCCCATGTACACGCAGAACGGCAGCACCAACCGGCTGGTCGAAGCAGTCCTGATCGAGGTCATTTGGCCGGAGTTCATTGGTGGCCTGGAAGCAGGCGACTACTCGAACAAGCTCTTCGTCCCCATCCGCTTCGTGGACTTCACCCCGGGCTACGACACCAACTCGGCGGTCCTCTTCCCCGAGACCGTCGCCGTCCGCGAGACGCCGACCTTCACATGGGGGGCCATTTTCGCCGACCGCGAGGCCGCCCGCTTCCGCCGCGTGCTCAAAGCTGCTGCCGAGACCACGTCCCTGGAACTGCCGGCTGACGCAGCCCAGCTGATCTCCGACCAGGAGCTCACCCAGCGGACATTCGTGATGTGGGACCTGATCCACGACCGCACGCACATGCGCGGCGACCTGCCCTTCGACCCGTTCATGATCAAGCAGCGGATGCCCTTCTTCCTCTACTCGCTCGAGGAACTGCGCTGCGACCTCACCGCCTTCCGGGAATCCGTCCGCATCGAAAAGGACGAGACCGCCGATCCCGATGCCCGCAAGCACGCAAAGCTTGTCCAGTACGCCGTGATTTTCGACCGGATCTTCCGTTTCGCCATCACCGGCAGCCGTGTACGCAATTACGACGGACTCGGCGGCCAGCTCCTGTTTGCCTGGATGCACCAGCACCGTGTCCTGCATTGGACGGACAGCAAGCTCAGCATTGACTGGGACGAAGCAGCCGCCGTCGTGGTGGAGCTTGGCGCACAGATCGAGGAACTATACTGGCGTTCCATTGACCGTCCCAAGGCAGCGCACTGGCTGGCCGCTTACGAGCTCATTTCGAGCACCGTGACCCCGCACCCGGCGTCCGTTTGGGCGAAGGGCCCGGACGCACTTCCCCTGGATGGCCCGCCGCGTGGCCTCACGGACCAGGTCCTGGACGATGAATTCCCGCTGTCCATGTTCTACGAAGCTCTGGAGAAGAAGATGCGCCCCGTGATCGAATCCACCACCGGCATCACCGGTTCGACGGCGGCCTGATGACCGCATTGACCATCCTGGTGACGGGCGGCAGCAGCGCTTCAGGCGTTGCCGCCGCCCGTGCGCTGGCTGCAGCAGGGCACCGTGTCATCACGGTGGGTTCGGATGAAGCCCGTATCAAGGCCGCAGCGGCAGAAACAGGCCAGGACGTCACCCCCTTGGTGTGCGACCTCGCCAGCCTTGAGGCGGTTCGCGAACTGAACTCCGATATCGAAAAGCTGCGCATTGGGGGCGTCGACGGAGTGATCCACCTCGTCGGCGGTTGGCGCGGCGCAAAGGGTATCGAGGATCAAAGCGACGACGACTGGGACACGATGGAACGCAATGCCGTCACGACCCTGCGCAACGTCTCCAGGGTTTTCTACGGCCAGCTCGAAGCATCTGCGCACGGACGGCTTGCAATGGTGTCATCCACAAGCGCCTCGGCACCTACCGCTGCAGCCGCCAGCTACGCTGCCGCGAAAGCTGCAGCGGAAGCCTGGACCCTGGCGGTGGCCGATGGTTTCCGCCGCGAACAGTCGGGCAACAAGGACGCTCCCACCGAGCAACACAGCGCCGCGGTGGTCTTCGTGGTGAAAGCCCTCGTCGACGCCGGCATGCGGGAGGCGCATCCCGAACGGCGATTCCCCGGGTACACGGACGTCGAAGACCTGGCTGCTGCCGCCGTCGGCCTTTTTGAACAAGCTGCCAGCGAACTGAACGGCCAGCGCATCCTGCTGGCCAAATAGACTTGAAAGCGTGAACGAACCAGTGACAAGCACAACAGAGGCAATCCTCAGCGCGCCCGGCACGGCCGGGCCGGTACAACTGCACGATCCGGCGGTCCGTGGATTTGCATCGGATAACTATTCCGGCGTGCACCCCGAAATTCTTGCTGCCTTGGCCGCCGCCAATGGCGGACACCAGGTTTCCTACGGCGAGGACGTGTACACGGCCAGGCTCCAGGAGGTCCTGGAGCAGCAGTTCGGGCCTGGTATCGAGAGCTTCCCCGTCTTCAACGGCACGGGCGCCAACGTCCTGTCCCTGCAGTCCCTGCTCCCACGGTGGGGCGCTGTTATCTGTGCATCCACCGCGCACATCAACATGGATGAGAATGGGGCGCCGGAGCGCATCGGTGGAATCAAGCTCCTTCAGGTGCCTACGGACGACGGCAAGCTCACTCCTGAGCTGATTGACCGCGAAGCATGGGGTTGGGGCGATGAGCACCGCGCCCAGCCCCTGGTCGTCTCCATCACCCAAACCACTGAGCTGGGTACCTGCTACACGCCCGAGGAAGTACGCGCCATTGCCGACCACGCCCACTCCAAGGGCATGAAATTGCATATGGATGGAGCCCGGCTGGCCAACGCAGCGGCTCACCTTGGGGTGCCCCTGCGCGCATTCACCCGCGACGCCGGCGTGGACATCCTCTCCTTTGGTGGCACCAAGAACGGGCTGCTCTTCGGTGAGGTCGTGGTGGCATTGAACCCCGAGGCAGCGGACGGCCTGAAGTTCCTGCGCAAGATGAACATGCAGCTTGCGTCCAAGATGCGGTTCATCTCCGCCCAGTTCATCGCCTTGCTCGAAGATGGACTCTGGCTGCGCTCCGCTGAACACGCCAATGCCATGGCGGCCCGCCTCCGCGCCGCCGTGGAAGAGATCGACGGCGTTGAACCTACCCAGGCGACGCAGTCCAACGGGGTCTTCGCCATCCTCCCCGAGGGCGTAGCCGACCGGCTTCGGAAGTCATTCGCGTTTTATGACTGGGACGCCGCCCGGCGCGAAGTCCGGTGGATGTGCTCCTTCGACACCACGCCAGAGGACATCGATGCCTTCGTTGAAGGGATCCGGCGCGAGCTTGGGTCCAAGTAACCCTTGCGCTTCGGGGCGGCGAGCCTGCACAGAATCGCCGCCCCGGACGCATAATCTGCGAGGGTGAACGCCCTCGCACAGGTTCCCGCGGATTTTCTCTTCGCCCTGGGAACGCTACGCAAAGCACAATGCCGCAGCGAATTGCGGCTTGAGGAGATCCCTGCCCCGGCCCGGCTGGCGCCCTATGCCGTGGCCTTGGGCGCGGAAGTGTTCAGTCCCACCGCAGCCACCCGGCAGGTTCCAGTCCACGGGCCAGCCGCCAAAGCCTTCGCCCAAAGCCACGCCAACAGTCCGTCCACGGACGACGACGACGAGCTCGCCACGGGCCGCTTCATCCTCCTGCACGACCCCGACGGATCCGCAGTGTGGGAGGGCGAGTTCCGCATTGTCACATACATCCGGGCCCAAATGGACGCCGAAATGGGCAATGATGCCATGCTGGGCTCCGTAGCGTGGACGTGGCTGGTGGATGCGCTCGAGAACCATGCGGCTCCCCATCGTGCAGCCGGAGGCACGGCCACCAGGATTCTTTCCGAGAGCTTTGGCACCTTGGCAGAACGGCCGGACACCATCGACATCGAACTCCGCGCCTCCTGGACGCCGGCCAGCGCCGACGTCCAGGCCCATCTGGAAGCCTGGTCCGACATGGTCTGCACCTTCGCCGGACTGCCGCCCCTTCCCCCGGGGGTTACCGGACTACCCAACAGGAGGCTCAATTGACCCCGGAACATTCCACTGGCCGCCCCACGGGCGCCCGCGAAGCATACCGTTGTGACGGGAATCGGTAAGCTTAAGCCACCATGACCCCTGAAAATCCGGAAAACACCACAGCCGGCGATCCGGCTGCTGAAACCACCACCCACATCAAGGTCGACGGCTTCGACAGCCACGTCCCCGAAATCATTGATCTTGACACCCCGCGCGAAGGCGTGCCCCTGGTCATCGACACCCCTGCGGGATTGGAGCGGTGCGCCGCTGCAATCGCCGCGGGTACTGGGCCGGCAGGAGTGGACGCGGAGCGCGCCTCAGGCTTCCGCTACGGCCAGCGCGCCTTCCTTGTCCAGATCCGGCGTGAAGGCGCCGGTACCTGGCTGATCGACCCCGAGCCCTTTGACGATCTGGCGATCATCAACGACGCCCTCCGGGGCGTCGAATGGATCCTGCACGCTGCTACCCAGGACCTGCCCTGCCTGTCGGAACTGGGCATGTGGCCTGACAAACTTTTTGACACAGAGCTGGCTGCCCGCCTGGCAGGCCTCCCCCGCGTCGGGCTCGCCGCAGTGATCGAGCAGCTCCTCGGGTTCGGCCTCGCCAAGGAGCACTCCGCTGCTGACTGGTCCACCCGCCCCTTGCCCGAACCGTGGCTGCGATACGCCGCCCTGGACGTCGAGGTCCTCGCCGAACTCCGCGAAGAACTGATCGAACTCCTCGAAGCGGACGGCAAGCTCGAGTACGCCGAACAGGAATTCGCCGGGATCCTCGCTGCAGGCATTTCCCCGCCGCGGGTCGACCCTTGGCGCAAGACCTCCGGCCTTCACCAGATCCGCGACCGCCGCCAACTGGCCGCAGTCCGTGAACTCTGGCAGGAACGCGACCAGCTGGCCCGCAAGCGCGACGTCGCACCCGGCCGGCTGATCCCGGACTCCGCCCTCGTGGCCGCCGCCAAAGCGATGCCCACCACAGTCCCCCAACTGCTTGCCACCAAGGGATTCCACGGCAGGTCCGCCCAACGCGAGGCACCCCGCTGGCTGCGGTGCATCACCACCGCCAGGACCCTCACGGACCTCCCTCCCCTGCACCTGCCCACCAACGCGCCCCCGCCCCCCAGGGTTTGGGTAGACCGGGATCCCGAGGCGGCCGCACGCTTGGCTACCGCGCGGCCCGCGCTGCAGGCCCTGGCAGAGGAACTCAATCTTCCTGTCGAGAACCTCCTGACCCCCGACTACCTGCGCCGGATCACCTGGCGTCCACCGGCGGACGTTTCACTCGAATCGGTCTCCTCTGAGTTGCGGACACTTGGCGCGCGGGAGTGGCAAATCTCCTTGACGGCCCCGATCCTTACCGCCGCGTGCCTGAATCCGGATCCGCTTCCAGCCAAGGAATCAAAACCCAAGGAAGCCAGCTGAACATGCCGCTGAAAGGCCCGCCACCCGAACCACGGTTCGGGTGGCGGGCTTTTCGTTTTCCCGCACCGGGCTTCGAGCAGCCTTGCAAGCTAAGTTACCCACGAGTAACATTGCCATCAATGCCAACCGGATGTCCGCAGTGCGGGCTCCGGCGCCATGTCTCAACGAGGAGTTAATACATGAGTCCAGCACGCAGCGCCCAGAGGAACATCCGCGACGTCGTTTTCGTCGACGGAGTCCGTACCCCCTTCGGCAAGGCCGGGGAAAAGGGCATCTATGCAGGAACCCGCGCCGATGACCTCGTGGTGAAATGCATCCGTGAACTGATGCGGCGCAATCCGTCACTGCCCGCCGACCGTGTGGACGAGGTCGCCATAGCGGCAACCACCCAGACCGGGGACCAGGGACTTACCATCGGCCGCACTGCCGCCCTGCTGGCCGGACTCCCCCGCACAGTTCCCGGTTTTGCGATCGACCGCATGTGCGCGGGAGCCATGACAGCAGTCACGACGACGGCGAGTGGCATCGGCTTCGGTGCCTACGACGTCGTCATCGCAGGCGGCGTAGAACACATGGGAAACCACCCCATGGGGGCTGGGGCAGACCCCAATCCGCGGTTCATGTCCGAACGCCTCGTGGACCCGGCGGCCCTGAACATGGGAAACACTGCCGAGAACCTGCACGACCGCTTCCCCGCCATTACCAAGGAGCGCACCGACGCCTACGCCGCCGGATCCCAGGCGAAGCTCGCAGCCGCCTACTCCAACGGCCAAATCCAGCACGACCTGGTACCCGTCGCGACCATGAAACCCGGACAGGGCTGGGCCCTCCACACCACCGACGAGCCCCCGCGCCCCGGGACCACGGTTGAGGACCTTGCAGGGCTCCGCACACCATTCCGCGCGCATGGGCGCGTCACCGCAGGCAACGCCGCAGGGCTCAACGACGGCGCCACGGCCGCGGTGCTCGCCTCGGCCGATGCTGCCGAAGAACTGGGGCTCCCGGTCAAGATGCGCCTCGTCTCCTACGCCTTTGCCGGCGTCGAGCCTGAAGTCATGGGCATCGGCCCGGTTCCCGCAACGGAGAAAGCACTCCGGAACGCCGGCCTCGGCATCGAAGACATCGGATTGTTCGAAATCAACGAAGCGTTCGCCGTCCAGGTCCTGAGTTTCCTTGACCACTTCGGCATTGCCGACGACGATCCCCGGGTCAACCGCTACGGTGGCGCGATCGCCGTCGGCCACCCGCTGGCTTCCTCGGGCGTTCGGTTAATGAACCAGCTCGCACGCCAGTTCGAGGAAGACCCGTCGGTCCGCTACGGCATCACCACCATGTGCATCGGACTGGGCATGGGTGCCACCGTGATTTGGGAAAACCCGCACCACGCCGATTACGAATCTTTTGCCACCGACCAGGCCACCACTGCCACCACCGAAGGAGCCGCAGCATGAGCGCCGCCGAATTCCAGAAGCTCGCCGCCCTCTTCCCCGACGAAGTCGTCACGCATTCCTACGTCCAGGACATCGACCTCCCGGGCGGTGTAGGAACTTTCGCCCTGATCACCTTGGACAACGGGTTGGACCACTCCAAGCCCACCACTTTGGGTCCCAACACACTGGTTAAGCTCGGCGGCGTCCTGGACGGCCTCAAGGATCGGGCATCCAAGGGCGAAATCGTGGGCGTGGGCGTAACCGGCAAGCCATACTTCCTGGTGGCAGGTGCGGACCTTTCAGCTGTGAAGACGCTGAAGGAGCGCGAGCACGGACTATGGATGGCCCAGCTCGGCCACACCGTCTACGCCACCCTCGCCGACCTCGGCGTTCCCAGCTTCGCCTTCATCAACGGCCTCGCCTTGGGCGGCGGGCTCGAGATCGCACTGCAGTCCACCTACCGCACAGTCTCCACCGGCGCTGGCGCCCTTGCCCTTCCTGAGGCCTTCATCGGACTGGTCCCCGGCTGGGGCGGCGTGTACATCCTCCCGCGCCTCATCGGTCCGGAGAACGCCGTCAAGGTGATGATCGAGAACCCCCTGAGCAACAATAAGACGCTCACAGGACCTCAGGCCTTCGAGCTCGGAGTTGCCGACGCGATCTTCGAACCTGCCGACTTCGTTGAACAGTCGCTGGCATGGGCGGCGCGCGTTATCTCCGGCGAGGTCACGCCTGAGCGGAAGAACTCGGTGGACGCCACCGAAGAAAGCGTTGCCACCCGGTGGGCGGCGTCGGTCGCAGCAGGACGTGCCTTCGTCGAGGCGAAGACCTCCAATGCCTCCCCCGCGCCGGCCAAGGTCCTGGACGTCATGGAAGCCAACCGCACCATGACGCAGGCCGAGTCCGCCGCACTCGAATGTGAGACACTCGCCGGACTCATGCAGACCGACGAGTTCCGTTCCACGGTGTACGCGTTCCTGGATCTGGTGCAGAAGCGCTCCAAGCGTCCTGCCGGTGCCCCTGACCGTAAGCTCGCCCGTCCTGTAACCAAGATCGGCGTGGTCGGCGCCGGACTGATGGCCAGCCAACTCGCATTGCTGTTCGCCCGGCAGCTCAAGGTGCCCGTAGTGATGACCGACATCGACCAGGCCCGCGTGGACAAGGGCGTGGCGTACGTCCACGCCGAGGTCGACAAGATGCTGGCCAAGAAGCGCATCAAGCCCGACGCCGCCAACAGGACCAAGGCACTGGTGACCGGCTCCGTTTCCAAGGAAGCCTTCGCCGACGCCGACTTCGTCATTGAAGCCGTCTTCGAAGAACTCCACATCAAGAAGCAGGTCTTCGCCGAGGTAGAGGAGATCGTCTCCCCCGAGTGCATCCTCGCCACGAACACGTCTTCTCTGTCCGTGACCGCCATGGCCGAAGACCTGAAACACCCTGAGCGCCTGGTGGGCTTCCACTTCTTCAACCCCGTGGCCGTGATGCCGCTCCTGGAGATCGTGCGGGCGCCCAAGACCGACGACGCCGTCCTGGCCACTGCTTTCGAACTCGCCAAGGGACTGAAGAAGACCGCTGTCCTGGTCAAGGATGCCGCCGCTTTCGTGGTGAACCGGATCCTCCTGCGCCTCATGGGCGAGGTCATCGCAGCGTTCGACGAAGGAACCCCGGCAGAGGTGGCCGACACGGCGCTGCGGCCGATGGGCCTGCCCATGTCACCGTTCACCCTGAGCGCCATGGTGGGCCTGCCAGTGGCCCAGCACGTCCAGGAGTCCCTGCATGCCGCCTTCGGCGACCGATTCCCCGTATCGCAGAACCTGCAGAAGCTCATCGACAACGGCGTGAAGTCCCTCTGGGTCACTGGCCCCGATGGAACCCCCTCCATCCCAGCCGAGACCCTCGCCATCATGTCCTTCGGAAACACCCCGTCCACGGGTGAAGAAGTCTTGCGACGTACCCAGGACGCCTTGGCCGAAGAGATCGGGCTCATGCTGGCAGAAGGCGTCGTCGCCGGCCCCGAGGACATTGACCTCTGCGTGATCATGGGCGCAGGTTGGCCGATGTTCCTGGGCGGGATCACCCCTTACCTGGACCGCGTTGGCGCCTCGGAGCGAGTCAACGGCAAGCGATTCCTTGCTCCGGGAGTTGCTTCAGCCCCCGCCTAACCCCCGGCCCGGCTCTCTTCCCTCCCGCGGCTTGGACCAGAACGCTCTCTCACATCCCGCCGCTTAAAACAGAACGCTCTCTCACTAAGGTGAGGGAGCGTTCTGCTTTTAGGGCTGTTTTGTGAGCGAGGGATGCAAGATAGCGGGCGGGATGTGAGCGAGGGCTAGAAGAGGGCGACCTTCGGGGCCTTCGGGAAGATGTCGTCCAGTTCTGCCCGGTCTTCCTGAGTGGGGACCCAGCGTACGGCTTCGGCGTTCTGGCGGATCTGCTCGGGACGCGTGGCCCCGGCGATGACGCTGCTGACACCAGGCTGGGCGGCCAGCCAGGAGAATGCGAGCTGAAGTTCGGTGATGTCCCGCTCCTTGGCGAACTGGCCGAAGCGACCCAGCTGCTCCCAGTCCGCGTCGTGGACCAGGTTGGTGCGTGTATGGCTCAGCCGCGAGCCTTCGGGTGCCTTCCCCGCCGAGTACTTTCCGGTGAGCAGCCCGTTGGCCAACGGGAAGTACGGCAGGACACCCAGGGAGAAAGCTCCGGCCGCGGGGAGGACTTCGAGCTCGGCACGCCGGTCCAGCAGGTTGTAGTGGTTCTGCGTGGAAATGAAGCGGGTTCCGCCGGCCTGGCGGGCAACATACTCTGCCTCGGCGATCTGCCAGCCGGCAAAGTTGGAATGGCCGATGTAACGGACCTTGCCGCTGGAAACCAGGTCATCCAAAGCAGCCAACGTTTCGTCGATGGGAGTCCGGGGGTCCGGGGTGTGGAACTGGTAGAGGTCGATCCAATCCGTGCCCAGCCGGCGAAGCGATGCCTCGGCGGCCTTCACGATGTACCGGCGCGAACCGCGGGCGCCAAAATCGTTGCCGTTGACTCCGCCCATGTCCATGCCGAACTTGGTGCCGATCACGACGTCGTCGCGGCGGCCCTTCAAAGCCCTGCCCAACATGGTCTCGCTCAGTCCGGGCTCACGGCCGTACACGTCGGCAACATCGAAGAACGTCACCCCCGCGTCCAGGGCAGCATGGACGACCGCGTCCGTGCCTTCCTGCGTCTCCGTAGGTGTGTTGGCACGGCCCAGGTTGTTACAGCCCAGTCCAACTACTGACACGGTCAATCCGGAATGGCCAAGGCGTCGGTATTCAGTCATGGGTTCAGCCTATATCGGCGATCCAAGCAGCTAGTAACCCCAGGCAACAAACACCCTGCCCGCTAGCTCCGGCCGTAGGTGATTCCCGATTCCTCCATGGCGTCCTCAAGCTGGGCAATGGCCACGGGTCCCATCCCATGGAGTTTGGTGGCTTTCAACTCGCCGAATTCGGCCAGCTGCTCCAGAGTCTCGATCCCCTCGTGGGCCAACGCACGCTTCGCCGGCGCCGCAAGGCCTTTGGGCAAGGGGGTATGGCCGGGCCAATTGCTTTTGGACGACATGGAGTGATCCCTTCTGGGCGCAATGGTGCTTACTTAGAGAGTAAAGCCCACACCTTGCTTCGGCGAGTGCTTAATCTTGAAAGCGCTCGGGTCGCTGTGCGGGGCCGCAGCGATGGTGAGCTTGGTGAAGTCCAGGTCTTCACCGCGGACACAGATCTTGATGGCGTTCACGGCTTTGTTGACGTCCGGGCAGAGGCAGAAGATGTTCAGCCGGGAGTTGCCGATTTCAGAACGGTCCACCACACCAAGGCCCCGCCACGCCAGTTCGGCGGTCAGCGCAGTCTTGGCCTTGCGTTCGAGGTGGCGGTCCCGCTCGGTACCCTCCTTGGTCTTGAGGGCCAGCTGTGCCACCACCCAGAACTGTTCGGATTCGGGAATTTCCGCATAGCCGTCTTCTTCGCATTGCGCGGCAAAGGCCGCCATGAGACCTTCCACGGAGGAATCGTCGTCGACGGCGGTTTCATCGGTGCTGCTCTGGTGGCCGACTACTCCGTGATTGATGACGAACTGCTGGTCTTCGTCGTCGTACCAGGCTTCCCGGAAGTGAAGAACCCCGTCGTCGTCGCGCTTGTACGTGCGGATAATGCCGCTCATGCTCGTCCTTTCCTGAACCACTCTGCGCTGGTGCTGCCGGCACCGGCCATGTCGAAGGGGGCTTCCATTTGTTGTACCGCCTGGAAAAGGGCAGCGCATTCCGCCCGCATGGCCGCAACCGTGGTTTCCGGGTACGCCATGTCGGTCCGATGCTGTTCGAATTCGTCTTCGTCATCCACGAAAACGCCGTGCTTGGTGGAGCGGATGACGTCCAGGTCCATGTCGATCATATGAAACTCGGTCACGCCCGGTTTCAGTTGATTCCAGCCATGGGCAGTGGCGAGGTCCACGTAGATCCGGAAATCGCCGGGGTAGCTGTCGTCATAGAAGGTCGCCACGTACTCCCCCGTGCGGGGGATAAGCAGGACAGCGTCCGACGCCGTATAGAAGGCTGCGCCCGGACGGGAACAGAATTCCCCAGCCCCTTGGAAGACCCACCAGCCGTGGATGTCCTCGCCCAGGTAGGTTCCCGGGACCACCCAGTGGGCCTTGCCGTTCCATTTCCGGTTCCTCGACACCACGAGGTCGCCGGGCTGCAGTGAGCCCGGCCCGCGGTCCCCACTCACAGGGTGGGCATACTTCCGGTGGTGGGGTGCTCCTGGCCCGGCAACGGCCGGGCAAACGGGACCTTTGTCCCCAAAACCTGGGCTACGACGTCGTGCGTTATTTTTTGCGCAGTGAGTCCCACGCGCTCCAAAACCTGGCTTCGCGATCCATGCACCAGGAACTCGACAGGAAGCCCAACCTCGTTGAGGGCGGTATCCACGCCCGCGGCGCGCATTTCCTGGCGGATCCGGGAACCAACGCCCCCGGCCCGTACGCCGTCTTCGATGCAGATGACCAGTCGGTGGCGGGCGGCCAGGGCGATGATGGACTTGCGGACGGGCAATACCCAGCGGGGGTCGACCACTGTGGAGCTGATGCCTTGGGCGCCCAGGCGATCGGCGACATCAAGGGCAATCTCCGACATGGCGCCAACGCTGACGATCAGGACGTCGTTCTCGGTTGAACCCTCGGGTCGTCGGGCAAGGATGTCCACGCCGTCATGCAGGCGCTCAATGGCCTCGACTTCAGAACCGACGCTGCCCTTGGAGAAACGGACCACGGTGGGCGCATCGTTAATGGCCACGGCTTCGCGGAGTTCCTCACGGAGCCGGGAAGCGTCGCGCGGAGCAGCCAAGTGGAGTCCGGGCACGATCTGGACCATTGCCATATCCCACATGCCGTGATGGCTGGGGCCGTCCGGGCCGGTGACCCCGGCCCGGTCCAGGACGATGGTGACGCTGGCTTTGTGCAGCGCCACGTCCATGAGGAGCTGGTCGAAGGCCCGGTTGAGGAAGGTGGCGTACACCGCCACAACGGGGTGGAGACCGCCAAAGGCCATGCCGGCGGCGGACGTCAGTGCGTGCTGCTCCGCGATGCCGACGTCGATGACGCGTTCAGGGTGGCGCTCAGCGAACTTGTGCAGCCCCACCGGAATGAGCATGGCTCCGGTGATCCCCACGATGTCGGGGCGTTCGTCGGCGATGTCCGCGATCTCCTCGGCGAACACCGACGTCCAGGACCTGGCACCGGGCATCTCAGTGGATTCGCCCGTTTCGGGGTCGATGATGCCCACCGCGTGGAATTGGTCAGCCTCGTTGGCGAGGGCCGGCGCGTAGCCGTGGCCCTTCTCCGTCATGGCGTGCACGATCACAGGGCCCCCGTACGCCTTCGCCGTGCTGAGCGCATGTTCCATGGCCTGGAGGTTATGCCCGTCGACAGGGCCGATGTATTTCATGCCTAGGTCTTCGAACATGCCTTGCGGGGCCCACCAGTCCTTGATGCCCTTTTTCATGGCATGCAGGCTCTTGTAGGTGAACTGGCCGGCCGGACCGCCGTTCTGCAGCCTCTTCTTCCACCAATCCAGCATGCCCTCGTAGGCCGGGGCTGTCCGCAACGAATCGATGGTGGGGCGCAGGGACGCCAGGTAATCGGCAAAGCCACCGACAGTGGGGGCGTAGGAACGTCCGTTGTCGTTGACAACGATGACGACCCGACGCCGCTTGTCCGCGGCAATGTTGTTGATCGCTTCCCACGTCATGCCGCCGGTCAACGCGCCGTCACCGACCACCGCGACGACGAACCGGTCACCTTCGCCGGTCAGTTGGCGGGCGCGCGAAATACCATCAGCCCACGACAGAGACGAGGAAGCGTGCGAGCTTTCCACGATGTCGTGTTCGGATTCGGCGCGTTCCGGATAGCCCGAGAGTCCGCCTTGCTGGCGGAGCGTGCTGAAGTCCTGCCGCCCGGTGAGGAGCTTGTGCACGTAGGACTGGTGCCCAGTGTCAAAGACAATACTGTCCCGCGGGGACTCAAAGATCCTGTGGATAGCGAGCGTCAGTTCCACGACGCCCAGGTTGGGTCCCAGGTGTCCACCGGTGGCGGCTACGTTGGTTATCAGGAATGCCCTGATTTCTCCGGCCAGTTGTTCCAGCTCGGTGCCGGACAGTTTGGCCAGGTCCTGTGGATCCTTGACGGCTTCCAAAAGTCCCAACGGCCCTCCTTAGGGTGTATGACGTGCTTGTTAACTTTAGCGCGTGCCCGGCTTTCGCGCGTTTCACGCGCAGGCGGCTCGCGGACGGGTGTGTTCCGGACGCCAACAGCCCCGGCTGGTCAGGCGACCGGCCGGGGCTGTCTGGCACTCGGAATCAGCTGGAAACCAGCGTGTTCCTTATGCGGAGATCTGGCGGAGGACGTACTGCAGGATGCCTCCGTTGCGGTAGTAGTCCGCTTCGCCCGGGGTATCGATACGCAGTACGGCATCGAAGGACTTGGCGGAACCATCTTCAGCCGTGGCTGTGACCTTGAGCGTCTTCGGCGTGGTGCCGTTGTTCAGCTCGGTGACGCCCTCGACAGCGAACGTTTCCGTTCCGGTCAGGCCCAGCGTTGCTGCCGACTCGCCAGCGGGGAACTGGAGCGGGAGGACACCCATACCGATCAGGTTGGAACGGTGGATGCGCTCGTAGCTTTCGGCGATGACAGCCTTGACACCCAGGAGCGCGGTACCCTTGGCTGCCCAGTCGCGGGACGAACCGGAGCCATATTCCTTCCCTGCCAGCACTACCAGCGGAATGCCGGCTGCCTGGTAGTTCTGGGCTGCGTCGTAGACGTAGGCCTGCGGTGCGCCTTCCTGGCTGAAGTCGCGGGTGAAGCCACCCTCAACACCGTCCAGGAGCTGGTTCTTGATGCGGATGTTGGCGAACGTACCGCGGATCATGACCTCGTGGTTGCCACGGCGTGAGCCGTAGGAGTTGAAGTCCTTGCGCTCCACGCCGTTGGCCAGGAGGTACTGTCCAGCCGGGGTGTCCGACTTGAAGGAACCTGCCGGGGAGATGTGGTCCGTGGTGACGGAATCGCCAAGCTTCAGGAGCACACGTGCGCCCGAGATGTCCTGGACGGGATCCGGCTGGGCCTTCATGCCTTCGAAGTATGGGGGCTTCCGTACGTACGTGGAATCCTCGGCCCACACGAAGGTGTCGCCGGCGGGCGTGTCGAGCGCCTTCCAGCGCTCGTCGCCGTCGAAGACGCCTTCGTAACCCTTGGCAAACATGCCCTCGTCGATGGAGGAGTCGATGACTTCCTGCACCTCGGTGGGGTTCGGCCAGATGTCCTTGAGGAAGACCTCGTTGCCCTCGGAGTCGGTGCCCAGGGAATCGGTGTCGAAGTCGAAGTCCATGGTACCGGCCAGGGCGTAGGCGATGACCAGCGGCGGAGAGGCCAGGTAGTTCATCTTGACGTCCGGGTTGATACGGCCTTCGAAGTTGCGGTTGCCCGAGAGCACTGCGGTGACGGAGAGGTCGTTGGCCTGGATGGCTTCGGAGATTTCCGGCTCCAGCGGGCCGGAGTTACCGATGCAGGTGGCGCAGCCATAACCAACGATGTAGAAGCCAAGCTTCTCCAGGTACGGCGTGAGGCCAGACTTCTCGTAGTAGTCCGTGACGACCTTCGAGCCCGGGGCTACGGAGGTCTTGACCCACGGCTTGGACGTCAGGCCCTTGTCCACGGCGTTGCGGGCCAGGAGGGCAGCCGCAAGCATGACCGAAGGGTTGGACGTGTTGGTGCAGGACGTGATCGAAGCGATCGACACTGCGCCGTGGTCCAGTTCGAACTCACGGCCGTCAGCCGTGGTGACCTTGACCGGGGAGGACGGACGGCCATGCGCACCGTTGGCGGCCGAGAAAACGCGGCTCGTTTCCGTGGTGTGCGAGTCGGCGTGCGTGAAGGACGGGGCGTCCGAAGCCGGGAAGGATTCGTCCAGTGACTCGTCCACGCTGCCGTCTTCGATGGCGACGTAGTTGTGGATGTCCTTGCGGAACTGTTCCTTGGCATCCGTGAGCTCGATGCGGTCCTGGGGACGCTTGGGGCCCGAGATGGACGGAACAACGGTGGACAGGTCCAGCTCGAGGAACTCCGAGAAACGAAGTTCGCGGGAAGGATTGTGCCAGAGGCCCTGTTCCTTGGCGTATGCCTCCACGAGGGCGACATTCGCTTCGGAGCGGCCGGTCAGGCGCAGGTAGTCCAGCGTGACGTCGTCGATCGGGAACATGGCAGCCGTGGAACCGAATTCCGGGCTCATGTTGCCGATGGTGGCGCGGTTGGCGAGCGGCACAGCCGCGACGCCTTCACCGTAGAACTCAACAAACTTGCCCACGACGCCGTGCTTGCGCAGCATTTCGGTGATGGTCAGGACGACGTCAGTAGCGGTGGCGCCTGCGGGGATGCTGCCGTTGAGCTTGAAGCCTACAACGCGGGGAATCAGCATGGAGACGGGCTGGCCGAGCATCGCTGCCTCGGCTTCGATGCCGCCAACGCCCCAGCCCAGGATGCCCAGGCCGTTGACCATGGTGGTGTGCGAGTCCGTGCCGACGCAGGTGTCGGGGTAGGCGCGGAGGACTCCGTCGACCTCACGGGTCATGACGGTGCGTGCCAAGTACTCGATGTTGACCTGGTGGACGATGCCGGTTCCAGGGGGAACGACCTTGAAGTCGTTGAACGCGGTCTGGCCCCAGCGAAGGAACTGGTAGCGCTCACCATTGCGCTGGTATTCGATCTCCATGTTGCGCTCCAGTGCGCCGGAGTTACCGAAGGCGTCGATCTGGACGGAGTGGTCGATGACCATTTCTGCGGGCGCCAGCGGGTTGACGCGCTTCGGATCCCCACCGAGTTCCTTGACGGCTTCGCGCATGGTGGCGAGGTCGACGATGCAGGGAACACCGGTGAAGTCCTGCATGATGACTCGTGCCGGGGTGAACTGGATTTCCGTGTCGGGCTCCGCATTGGGATCCCAACCGGCCAGGGCGCGGACATGGTCGGCCGTAATGTTGGCCCCATCCTCAGTCCGCAGGAGGTTTTCAAGCAATACCTTAAGGCTGAACGGAAGGCTGTCAGCGCCCTCTACGGAGTTCAACCGGAAAATTTCATAATCGGTGCCGGCTACATTCAGTACGCCTTTGGAACCGAAGCTGTCCACAGTGCTCATGGCAGGACTCCTCTCGCAACAGTTTCATCTTTGTCGCGTGGTTGGCCGCTAGCCAGTTAGGCGGACCTTACTTAGCCGGGCGGCATCATTGTTGGTCACCCCGGTCCGCCGCCGTGTTTCCAGCGGAGCGGGACTACTAAGCCCATCGTAGTGGCATAAATCCCGCCAGGGGCAGGTGCCCGGACAAAGCCGGTGCCGCCCGCACTGATCCAGCAGGCGGGCGGCATCCGGCTTACTGGGCCGGAACGATAAGCCCCACGGTCTCCAGGTGGTGGGTGTTTGGATAGAGGTCGAAGGCCCGCAACGACTCGAGCCGCCACCCACCCTGCTGGAAGTAACCCAGATCACGCGCAAAGGAGGCTGGATCGCAGGACACATAGGCGATCGCACGGGGTCCGGAGGCCATGAGTTGCTTGACCACGGCTTTGCCGGCTCCGGCGCGGGGCGGATCCATCACCAGGGAATCGAAACTGCGTGGACGCTGGTGCAGCACCCGCTCTACCCGCCCCTGGACGATCTCCACCTGCGGTTGGCCATGCAGGTTCTTTCGGGCATCGCGGCTTGTTCCGGGCGATCCTTCCACCGAGAGTACCGATCCGGTGACCCCGACGGCGTCGGCCAGTGGGGCGGTAAACAGCCCTGCACCGGCATAGAGGTCTGCAACGGTGGAGCCGGGTTGCAGGTATCCCCCGCCGGAGAGGAACTCTGTCACAGCACCTACCAGGGTCTCCGGAGCGTCCTTATGGATCTGCCAGAAACCCTCGCCGGATACCCGGTACTCGTGACCTGCCGCGCTTTCCTGCACCCACGTCCGTCCCCGCAACTGCAGGACATCGCCCTTGCCGGGATCGAAACTGGCGACCGAGACGTCCTGGGGCAACTGCGAAATGATGCTGTGCAGCCGTTTGGGACCGGTTCCCTCCTCCGGTGCAAGAAGGATCAGGGGCCGGGATCCGTTGGCAGGCACCGCCACTTCGACGCGGGCGATGCCTGACAAATCCACATCCCACAACCGGAGTTCGTTAATTCCCTGGAGAGCCAGCGGCATGTCCTTGATGGGGACCACCACATCGGAGCGGTGCGCATGCATGCCCAACCGTCCTTTGGAGGTCACCGCAAAGCCGGCGCGTGTACGCCAGCCGAGTCCGCCGTCGTCGTTCCGGCCGACTGCCTCCACCTCGGTGGTGAGGTCCATACCAGCCAGCCGCTTGAGCTGTTCGGACAGGACCTCCGACTTGAGTGCGCGCTGCCGCGCAAGCGAGATATGGCCGAGCTCCGCGCCGCCTACGGGCGGTACGCCCCGCCGCCAGGAACCCAGGGAATCGGCCGGCTTCCAGAAGTGCGGAACGCGGTCCGGCGAAGCATCCAGGACCTCGACGACGTCGGCGCGCCAGAAGCGCGACGAGTCGCCGGAGTCGGTCAGCCGGACCCGGACCTTCTCGCCGGGGATCCCGTGGCGGACAAAGATGACACGACCCTCATGGCGGGCAATGAAGTGGCCCCCATGGGCGATGGGCCCCACATCCACCACGAGTTCACGCCCGGGCCCTGCCTGTTCCTTGCTGTCTTGGTCATGGGGGGAATTGCTGTGGGACGTCATTTAGGTATCCTGCAGTGCCTTTGCTTCTTCGGACGACTTCAGCTGCCACGGAACGCTGGCAACCATGACTCCAGGTTCAAAGTGGAGCCGCGTCTTGATTCTGAGTGCTGTCTGGTTATGGACCAGTTGTTCCCACCATTTACCCACGACGTACTCCGGGATGTAGACCACGATCAGGTCCCGGGGCGAATCGCGGCGCATGTTCTTGATGTAGTCCATGATGGGGGTCACGGTTTCACGGTAGGGGCTCGCGAGAACCGTCAGTGGAACCGGAATTTCAAGCTTCTCCCAGTCCCGGACCGTGTGTTCTGTCTCCTCGGAGTTGATGTCAACGGTGATGGCGTCCAGGCGCGATGGCCGTGACGCCCGGGCGTACGCCAATGCACGCAGCACCGGCTTGCGCACGTGCGAGACCAGGAGGACAGCGTGCACCCTGGTGGGAAGCGCCCGTGGTGAGGAGTCTTCGTCCACCGCGAGTTCCTTGGCCACATTGTCATAGTGGGCCCTGATGCTCCACATGATCAGGAACAGGATGAACATGGCGAGCAGCGCGATCCAGGCGCCCTGTTCGAACTTGGTGATGAGGACGATCACCAGCACCAAACCCGTCATGCCGAAGCCCACCATGTTAATGGTGCGGGACTTGATGATGCGGCGGCGGATGGCCTTGTCGCGGGCAAGTTTGAGCTCGCGCCCCCAGTGCCGGATCATGCCGAGCTGGCTGGCGGTGAAGGAGATGAAGACGCCGACGATGTACAGCTGGATCAGCTTGGTGACATCGGCGTTGAAGGAAAGAATCAGCACCAGCGCCCCGGCAGCCAGGGCCAGGACACCGTTGCTGAACGCGAGCCTGTCGCCGCGGGTCCGGAGCTGGCGGGGAAGGTAGCCGTCCTGGGCCAGGATGGAGCCCAGTACGGGGAACCCGTTGAATGCCGTGTTGGAGGCGAAAACCAGGATCACACCGGTGGCAGCAACCACGATGTAGAACGGAATGGAGCCTGCACCAAAAATGGTGTCCGCGATCTGGCTGATGGCAGGATTCTGGATGTATCCCTCCGGCAGCGGCTTGCCATCAACCAGGAACTCGGTGGCGGGGTCCAACACAATGTGGACCTTGGTGGCGTTGGCCAGGAAAAGGATGCCGGCAAGCATCGCTGCCGCGATGGCACCGAGCAGCAGCAAGGTAGTGGCTGCGTTCTTGCTCTTGGGTTTTTGGAAGTTGGGCACGCCGTTGCTGATGGCCTCGACACCGGTCAAGGCTGCGGCGCCCGAAGAAAACGCCCTCAGCAGGAGGAAGGCTCCGGCCAGGCCCACCAGGCCTTCGTCAAAGCCGGATTGCGGGACGATGGTGAAGTTCGCTGACTGCGCTTCTCCCAACTGCCCTGTAGCAAACTGGAAAATGCCCACGGCTGTCATGCCCAGGATTGAGGCCATGAAGATATAGGTGGGGACGGCGAAAACGGAGCCGGCTTCCTTGATTCCCCGCAGGTTGACCAACGCCAGAATGACCACGCCCACGGTCGCGATGAGCGCCTGCTGGCCGTGCAAAGAGGGGATGGCGGTGGTGACATAGGCGGCGGCGGATGACATGGACACCGCCACGGTCAGGACATAGTCCACCAGCAATGCTGAAGCCACCGTCAGTCCCGCGTACTTGCCAAGGTTGACGTTGGCGATTTCGTAGTCGCCGCCACCTGAAGGGTAGGCGTGGACATTTTGGCGGTAGGACGCCACAACTGTGAGCAAGACCACCATGACGGCGAGGCCCACCAGCGGGGAAAACGCTACTGCGCTGACCCCGGCAAGGGCCAGCGTCAGCAGGATTTCATCCGGGGCGTAAGCCACCGAGGACAAGGCGTCCGAGGCGAAGATCGGCAAAGCAATGCGTTTGGGCAACAAGGTGTGGGACAGTCGGTCGTTCCGGACCGGCCTGCCCACCAACACCCGCTTCGCGGCATTCAAAATTGTCAGCACTCCGCAAAGCTACTCTGAATCCCCAGGGATGTCATGACGGTCGGAGCGGGCTTAGGCCCGTCTCGGCGGTAAAGTCATACCGAGCGGCACGGACAACACACATAAGGAGACATGGTGGCTCACTTCGTGATCATGGGTTGCGGGCGTGTTGGCGCCACCCTGGCACATACTTTGGAGGATGCCGGCCACTCAGTGGCCATCATCGATCAGGATGAGCGGGCCTTCCGCCGGTTGCGCCACACTTTCGGCGGCCGGAAGGTCACCGGCGTTGGCTTCGACCGGGACACCCTCAAGCAGGCGGGCGTGGAAGACGCGTACGCTTTCGCAGCCGTTTCCAGCGGCGACAACTCGAACATCCTGGCTACCCGGGTGGCCAGGGAGACGTTCCATGTGGCCCACGTCGTGGCCCGTATTTACGATCCCGGCCGCGCCGAAATCTACCAGCGGCTGGGCATCCCCACCGTTGCTGCCGTGCGCTGGAGCGCGGACCAGGTGCTGCGCCGGATACTTCCCGAGCAGCACTTGGCCGGCGACTACCGCGAACCGTCCGGCCGGCTCATCCTTGCCGAAGTGGACCTGCACGAGGCCTGGATCGGACACAGCTTGTCCTCCATCGAGGCAGCTTCGGGGATCCGCATCGCCTTCCTGACGCGCTTTGGCGAAGGCCTCCTCCCCCACCCAGGTACGGCTTACCAGGAAGGCGACACCGTCCACGCCATGGTGAGCCTGGACCGAACATCCGAGATCACCCGGATCCTCGCCAAAGCACCCGCCAAGGAGTCTTAGTGAAAGTTGTCATCGTTGGCGCAGGCAGCGTCGGCTCATCCATTGCCCGTGAGCTGCTGTCCCACAAGCACCAGATCCTGCTCATTGACCTCAAGCCCGAGGTCATCGGCCGCAGCGGGCTCCGGGGTGCGCGTTGGCTGGTGGGTGATGCTTGCGAACTCAGCACGTTGCAGGACGCCAAACTGGAGGATGCCGACGTCGTGGTTTCCGCCACGGGTGACGACAAAGTGAACCTGGTGGTCTCCTTGCTCGCCAAGACCGAATTCGGCGTCGGGCGCACAGTGGGACGGGTCAATAACCCGAAGAACGACTGGATGTTCAACGATTCCTGGGGCGTCGACGTGGCAGTGAACACCCCGCAACTGATGACCGCACTGGTGGAAGAAGCGGTGGAGATCGGCGACATCGTGCGCCTGCTGACCCTCCAGACCGGCGTTGCGTCGATCGTCGAGTTCACCGTTCCGCATGACTCCCACGTCATTGGAAGCACCGTGGGCGACATCGACTGGCCGGACGACTCCACTTTGGTGGCCATCCTGCGCGATCAGGCCCCGATCACACCCACCCGCGACGACGTCCTTGACGGCGGCGACGAACTGTTCTTCGTCACCACCATCGCTGCGGAGGATGGCCTGCGCGCCCTCCTGTCACCGGGCTCGGAGCTCGGCGGCCAGGACGGCAACGGTGTGCTGGATCAGTCCGCCGACGACGACGGCTTCGACGGCTGAGTTGCCGGCTTGGTGACCAGCCAGGCTACCCAAAGGCCGAGGATATACAGCGGCGCACCCATCAGGAGCCTGGTGGTGGCCAATGCCGTCAGGCCTGCTTCGCCCATGAAGTAGAGGGGCACCTGGACCACGAGACGCAGTGCCAGCACTGCTACCACGATCCCTGTTCCCAGTTTGTAGGCACGAAGCCGTTCCGGGTCCTTGCGCCAGTCCAGGCCCTCGTTGCGCACGAAGCCGAAGAGCAGGCCAGCCACGGGCCACTTGATGGCGATCGACACCACCATGGCCGCAATGTAGGCGATGTTGGTGAAGAAACCAAGAACGTAGAAGTCTTCAGCTTTGCCGGTGGTGTTGGCCAGCCAGGCCGAAATACCGACGCCGACGATGCCGGCAACGGCCTGAGTCAGGGGGCGCCGTTGAACCAGCCGAACCACGGTGAAAATCGCTGCCGACGCCAGGGCGGCGATGAGGGAAGGACCCAGGTCCCGCGTGATAGTGAACACCACCAGGAAGACCAGTCCGGGCAGAATGCTCTCGGCGATCCCTTGGATTCCTCCGGCGGACTTGAGCATGTCCACGTGGCCCGCACTGTTCCGCTGGAGGCCCGCTTTCCCCGCGTAGCCTGCAGCGAGGTCGGACATGCTGGGCCGGTTGTCGGGGGTCACGGCCGGCGTTTCATCGCCGCGCGGCGTCGCCCCTGCGTTGTCCTTCGGCTCTGAACCGTTGGCCACGGTCATAGGTGCTCCTGACGGGAGAGAATTTCGTAGCGTGGATTGAACATGGCCGGCAGGCCGTCGAGCTGGGTCACCATACCGTTCAGGCGAAGCCGTACACCGGCCTCGATGCCGGGAACACGTGTCCTGCCCAACCAAATGACCCGGAGTCGGTCAAACGGCCTCCGGGCGCCCTTGGACGGGAGCAAGGACTCGCTTCCATGCTCCAGTGCGTCCACGACCACTGCGGAGAAGAAGGGCTGTTCGCTGGGTGGCTGGTGCGTAACCGACTCGATGTAACCCGTACAGCTTGCCCTGCCGCGGGTGGGCAGGTCCCGCACGCCCTCCCCCAGCGGCGAGCGATCTGCAAACCCGTTTCGGGCGGGCTTGTCAGCCAATCTGGGTAATCTCCGGACCACGTTCGGGCTGCTGCAGGCCGGGTGCACCGTGCGGAACCCCGGGCTGCCCGGCCGCGGTCGCGTCCTTTGGCAGGCGAAGCTGCAGCAACTCACGCGGGGGCATCGGGTTGTCGCCCCGGACTACGACAACACGCCGGAAAAGCTCTTCAAGGCCAGCCGCTGCGTCGCGGTCCAGGGCCGCTTCTCCTCCGAGCACTCCCCGGAGGAACCAGCGGGGACCGTCCACTCCCATGAAACGCGCCGCCCGGAACCCTTGGCTGCCGTCAGAGGCTTGCGCCGGAAGCTTCGCTACCAGTTCCGTGCCGAACGCCCCGGAGATCTCCTCGGTTTCGCCGCCCTGGCTGACGACGGATTGGGTGATCTGCTCACGGATTTCATCCCACAGGCCCTCTGACCGCGGGGCGGCAAAAGCCTGGAGCTGCAGGCTGGACCCGGCAAGGTCCATGGTGACGGCGACGACGCGCTGGGTGGCTTCTTCCACCTCGAGCCGCAGCTGCAGCCCTTCGGCGGGCGCGATCAGCAACGCGCCGAGGTCTACGTATCCGTCACGGTCCTCGATTTCATCGATATCCAGTGGACCTTTGCCGAGCCGGAAGTCACCGGGCGTGCCAGCTTCCGGGCTTTCTTCTGCCGTGCCGGTTTCATCGACGGCGGCAGCGGTTTCCGCTTGCTCGTCCTTGGACTTCTTGCCGCGCCCAAAAAGCATGGGGTTTTCTCCTTAGTAGTGGTCTATCCCCAAGTAAACCGCAACCACGTAAAACAACTGCAATGCGGCGGGATTCAGATGCCAGCGCTTGCCAGGTTCAGTGGTTTGCAGGGGTGGTCGGTGCGTTGAAGCCGCCGGTGGAACCGAAACCGCCGGTTCCCCGAACGGAATCAGAGAGCTGGTCGACAGCCACGAACCGCGCATATTCGACGCGCTGAATCACCATTTGTGCAATTCTATCGCCGCGTTTGAGGTCGATGGCGTGGTTCTGGTCGGTATTGAGCAGGGTCACGGCGATTTCGCCGCGGTAGCCCGCGTCCACCGTTCCTGGGGCGTTAACGACTGTCAGTCCGTGCTTGGTGGCGAGGCCCGAGCGCGGGTGGATAAGGGCCACGAATCCGTCCGGCAGCGCAATGGACACGCCCGTCGGCACAAGCTTCCGCTCACCGGGGGCCAAGTGCACGTCCTCGCGGGACCGCAGGTCGGCTCCCGCGTCTCCGGGGTGGGCGTACGAGGGTGCTTCCAACCCGGCGTCGAGCATTTTAAGCTGCACCTCCAAAGTGGGGGCGCCGTAGGAAGGGGCGGTGTTGCCGCTGTCCGCGTTGACGGAGGCGGCCTCTGAACTGAATACTGCGGTCTCGTTGCTCACAGTCGTCCATTCTACGGGGACCGGGCCCGGCGGGAAGGTCCCCGTCCATGGCACCGTTGCCTGTGAACCCGCTGGGAGTCGATCGCCCGATAAGCTGGTCCCATGCCTACGCCTGACCAGTCTTCACCCGTGCCTGCCCGGAACACCCCCTCATCTTCCGGGGTCCTGTACAGCGAAAAGCTGTGGCCGTCACCGTGGATCTGGATTGTCGTTGTCGGCCTTTCCAGCGCAGGCCTTCTCATGTTCGGCCCCATCAGCGTGGCGACCGGAATCATCGCAGCTATCGCACTCCTGGCCATCATGACCGTGATGCTGGTGCTCTCGACCCCCACCATCACCGTTACCGCGGACACCGTGCGCGTAGGCCGGGCAAGCATCGACCGCAGGTTCGTCGGCACCGTGGAGGCCTTCAGGAAGGGCGAAGCGACGGCGGAACGCGGCCCGCGCCTCAACGGCCTGGCGTACATGTGCTTCCGCGGCTGGATCGACCCCGTGGTCAAGATCGAGATCACGGATCCCGCAGACCGCACCCCCTACTGGCTCGCATCGTCCCGCAGGCCGGAGGAACTGGTTTCTGCCCTCACGGCGCGCCAGTCCTGAGAAACGGGCGGCCGGCCCCTCAGCTTTCGCACTCCGTGCAGTAGAGGTGACCGCCCCGTTCTGCGGCAATTTGTGACCTGTGCTTGACCAGGAAGCAGTTGAAGCACGTAAATTCGTCAGCCTGGGGAGGCATGACCTGAATCAGGAGCTCCTCCCCCGACAGATCGGCTCCCGGGAGCTCGAAGCCATCGGCGAGCTCGGCCTCGTCGACGTCGACCGCTGAGGATTGCTTCCCTGACTGGCGCGTCTTGAGCTCCTCAAGGGAGTCCTCGCTGGCGTCTTCCTCGGTCTTGCGAGGGGCATCATAATCCGTTGCCATGGTCCTGCTTCATCCTCCGTACCTGCTCCGGTTGGGTTCCCGGTCGGGCGGATCAGTCCCCGCCGCCGGTAACGGTGCAACGCCGGACGCCTTGGTTTTGTGCCCGATATCGGGCAGATTTTCCTCCCCCCACCACTGAATGTCCAGAGGTCCGGCCTTGGGTCAACCTCTTCGCCGGGGCTGATTCAGGGGAATATCACGGCACGCCCTTTGTCCTAGTAGGAAAAGAGCGTGACGGGTGGCAGAGTTTCGAATGTCAGTTATGCCATGTGGTGGAGGGTGTTATGCAGGATCTACGACTGGTAGGAGTCCACGACGACGGCGGGCATCTCCTGCTCAGCGGCCCCGGTGGGGCGATGTTCCAGCTTCCGATCGACGAGGCCCTCCGGGCCGCGGCGAGCCGGACCCCTGCCCAGGTGGCGGCGCGGGCCTCGAATACTCCCATTGCCATGTCCCCCCGGGATATCCAGGCCAGGATCCGGAGCGGGGCCACCGCAGCGGAGGTCGCCGAACTCTCCGGGCTCCCCCTGGCGAACGTACAGCGTTACGAAGGCCCCGTCCTTGCCGAGCGTGAGTATGTGGTCCGCCAGGCACGCGGAATCGAAGTCGCTTCGCCCGCCCCCGGTCACGACATGTACCGTTCGGTTTTTGGCGACCAACCGGCCACGCTTGGAGACATGGTGGATCACCGGCTGTCCGCCCACGGCATTGACTCGGCCACGGTCGAATGGGACTCCTGGCGCCGTCCGGACGGTTCCTGGACCGTCGTCGCGCGTTTCGAAACGGTCCCTGGAACCCACGGAAACATCGGCGAAGAGCCGCCCGCCATGTGGACCTTCAGCCCCCAACGCAAGTCACTCCAGAACGCCAACCGTTGGGCCCAGCAGCTCAGCGAGCTCGAGCCCCTGGACGGACCGGTTCCTGCCCGGCGCCTGGCCGCGGTTTCGGACCGGCCCTTCGATTTTGAGAACGACGCCGATTCCGCAGCGCGTGCCTCCGCCAAGGAATCAGACAGCCTGCTGGAGATGCTCCGCTCACGCCGTGGGCAGCGATTGGGCGTGGACGAAGACGGCGATGACGCCCTGGCAGTCCTCCTGAGCAATGTTCCGGCGGCCCACCCGCGGCCAGGCGAAGAAGTTGAGGAAGTCCTCGCAGAAGCCGCCGAAGATGCCCCTGAACCGGTCCCTGCAACCCCGGAAGAACCTGCCCGCAAGGACGGCCGCCCTTCCATGCTTTCCCGTCTGAGCCTGGCGCCACGGCATGCTGGTTCCGAGGATGACGACGATGTCTTGAAGCTCCACCAGGGCGTCAGCACTGATACCCGTGAGATCACGGTCGTGGCCAGTCCCCTGCGCCCTGTCACGTCCTTGACGGCACGCAAGCCCGCTGGGCTGGATGAACTGTTGGGCGGCAGCACCCAGGCCCCTTCAAGGAGCGATGAGGGGTCCACCGGCGATGAGGCGGAAGGCAGCCTTGTGCAGCCGGCACCGGCTGACGACGCCAAGGACCGTGAGGGCGGCAAGGACGTTGAGGCTCCTGCTGAACGCCAGCCGTCACGACCCAAGAGGTCCAGCATCCCGAGTTGGGACGAGATCGTCTTTGGAGCCCGGGGAGACTGACTGCTCAGGCGCCTACGGCCGCGGAAGCTCCCCGGCCCCGGGCCACAGGCAGGCGTCGACGTCGAACGGAAGCGGCTGGTCCCCTCCCGCCATCAGGTTGGCACCGTGCGCTGTGACGCGCCGCATGTAGTGGCGGCGGCACAAGGTTTCATAGCCCACGACGCCCGCAAAAGGTGCATCGTCAGCGGCAGCAACGTCACCCACCATCACCTGCTCACCTTCGACCACCATGATGCCGTTCACGGTGCGTGCGTTTTGGGTTGCCCGGCGGCCGCACCAGCACAACGCTTCGACCTGCAGGACCTGCACTTTGTCGGCAAGCTCTATGAGCCGCTGTGAACCGGGAAACAAGCGCGTGCGGAAGTCGGATGTGATTCCGAAAGCGAAAACGTCCACATCCATCTCGTCAACAACGCGCGCCAGTTGCTCAACCTGGGAGGGTGAGTAGAACTGCGCCTCGTCACAGATGAGGTAGTCGACGCGGAGTCCGCTGGTACGCCGGACCACCACTTCGTCCCAAAAATCCGTAGCGCTTTCCACCTCCACGGCATCGGTACGCAGTCCCAGGCGGCTGGAAATTGTGGAGTCGCCGGCACGGTCATTGCAGCTGAAGCGAATGCCGCCGCGGCCGCGTGCGCGGTGGTTGTGGTCCATTTGCAGAGCGAGCGTGGACTTTCCACAGTCCATGGTGCCCGAGAAGAAGACCAGCTCAGCCACGCTTGCCCTTCCTGCCGGCAGCGGTAAAGCACAGCAGTGGCACTTCCCGCTCCGTTTTGGTCAGCGATCCATGCTGCCCTACGACTTCAAGGGACGCGGGGCGGACTCTGCGGGTGTCGTACAGTGCCAGGGTGTCGCGGGCCGCGATCATCACATCACCGATGCGGGGAGCGACGTCCGGACGCACTGCACCGAACAAACCGGCATCCACTGCCTGTTCCCTGGTGAAAGCCCAGATACGCTCGCCAAACCGCTTCCGCCAGGCGGCAAGGAGCGCGTCCCGGTGGGCCTCGGTGGCGTCGGGTTCGAGGTAGAGATGCACCATGCGGGGTTCACCGGCTGTGTGCCGGACACCAGCTACCAGCGACTCATCGGCAGAGTAGTCGATCCGTTGGGATTCGGGAACGTCCAGCATGCCGTGGTCACCGGTGAGCAGGATGGTGGTTCCTGCAGGAAGAGTTGCGGAGAGCCTTTTCACGGTGGAGTCGAGTTCTTCGAGCTGATGCTCCCAGCGGTCCGACTGGCAACCATAGCGGTGTCCGGCCTTGTCGAGCTCGTTGAGGTAGAAGTACATCAACGACTTTCCACCTCCGGCCATGGCTTCCGCCGCGGCGGCAGTCCGGGCATGCAGGGTGGTGCCGCCCACGAAGCGGCTGCCACGGAGTGCCGCCTGGGTCATGGGAGAATTGCCAAACTGTGGCAGGCTGACGGTCACGACGTCCAGCTCGGACGCCACGCGCTCAAAAACGGTGGGATTGGGCTGCCACTGCCCCGGATCCACCTGGGCATCCCAATTGCCCAGGAGATTGACCACTTTGTCCTGTGCGGGGTCAAGGACGTCGTAGCCCACCATCCCGTGCTGACCCGCGGGCAACCCTGTACCAAGGCTCGCCAGGGAGGCCGCCGTGGTACTGGGGAACGCGGAGTCGATCCATTGCGGGACATTGCGCTGGCCCCCGGCAATGACGGACCGGAGAAAGGGAGTGTGGGAGGCCTTCTGCTTCAACAGGCTCCGGCCCAATCCGTCTGCGAGGACGACGCAGACCCGCTGTGAGGCGGGCAATTGAAGCTGGTTGGTGAAGCCCGGCAAGCCAAGCGCAGCGGCGGAACTGGTGAGAACCTCGGCTATCGACTTGGTCCCGAACAAGGGGGATGCGGGAATGTCGATGGATCGGCCTGTCTGTGCCGTTTCGCTCAACGCTGGTGTCCGCGGCTCAAGCGGTTGCTGAAGACCCCTGAACGGGGCCTCGGAGCGGGGATGGTGGCGTGCTGGACGGGAGCAGGGTTGCCGGTGTTCACTGCGCGCAGGGCACGGGCAAACAGCTTGGCGTCCTGGACTGCCTGCAGGCCGTCGGCTTCGGCGCTGATGCGCAGGACGATGTCCTCCTGGGCGATGGTTCCGCTGTAGCCGTGATCAGCCTCGCACTGTGGATCCCCGCAGCTGGCGGGTCCCATGTCGAGCCTTTGTCCGCCTGACCAGGCAATCGAGACGGTCAGTTCGCGGACGGGGTCCGAGGACTTGTAGTTCTGCGGCTGGGAGTACATGTAACTTAGGACCACAGAGCGGATCTGTGCTACGGGCACGGACTCGGTGGAGATCTGGGCTACGATCTGCTCCCCCGCTTCGTCCAGTTGCTGATCGTCAACGTGCGTGATAACCAGCATGTCCTCGGTCAGCACCAGGACGGTGATGTGGCGGCGGACCTCTGCCCGGTCGAAGTGCGTTTCCAGGTGGACCAGATGGGACAGGCACTCACGGCCGTCCAGGGCATCATCAACGACGTCGGCCACCAACCGCGGATAGAACCCCGCCTGCTGCAACGCCTGGTCCAGGCTTTGTCCCTGCGTGGCGTGGTTGTGCGCGGCAGGGTTCCCGGTGGTGGACGGGCGGGATTGAGGCGTCGGAGACTGGGTGCTCATACCCCCATTTTCACAGATCGCCGGGTGACTTCCTAACCGCGATGGCCGTCCCTGTAGCTAACCCCGCATGGCCCGCCGGGCACTGTCCGTGCGCTGGGCCGCGTTGCCTATCCAGACATCGGCAGCCAGGATCGTGGCCCCTGACGGCCCGGCCAGCACCGGATTGAACTCAACGAGCGCAATGCCCGGGTGGTCGTCCTTGAGCTTGGCCAGGCGGGCGGCAACGTCCTCCAACGCTTCAACGTCCACTGCCGGCAGCCCCTGGTAACCGAAGAGTTTCCGGGACGCGCGTGGTGAACGGATCACGTCATGCAGGTCCGCCGCGGAAAGAGGTGGGACCCTGTGTGCCCAATCGTCAAGCAGGTTCACGGCATCACCGGCAAGCCCAAAGGAGAGCACCGGGCCGAGCAGGGGGTCTTCCATGGCACGGAAAGTGCACGCCTGCCCCACCGGTGCCATGGCCTGCACTTCCAGCGCCGGTGAACCGTAGGGTTCGAGCGCGCGACGCATCTGGGCAATGTTTTGCCGCAGCGATTCAGGGTCCTGGATGTCAAGCCGGACGCCGCCCAGGTCCAGCCGATGCCGCAGGGCTGGATCCGTGGTCTTCAGGACCACAGGCCATCCGGCCTTTTCCGCTGCGGCCACAGCCTCGTCCGGCGTACCGAAACCGAAGGTGGGGACCACCTCGATGCCGTAGCCGCCCAGCAACGCGGCGGCAGCACCGGCGTCGAGCTTCCGCAGTTTCTCGCCGGTCACTCCGGCGAGCATCGCTGCGAGGGTCTCGCGCGTGCCATCCACGTCGCAGCCAACAGGTTCGACGAAAAGCCCCTGGTCACGGTCACGCCATTGCGCGTACCGGACGATAGCCGCCAAGGCAGCGACGGCGGCGCCGGCGTTGGAGAAGCACGGCAGCGCCGGTTTCCCCGACAAACCCACCATGCCCTCCACATGAACCGAAAAATCCAGGATCCCCGTGAAGGCCGCCACCACCGGCTTGCCCGCCTCGGCGCTGCATTCGGCCAGTACTCCCGCCAAGGCCTCCACTGTGAGGCCACGGGCCGGGAGGAGGGCTGCAACCACTGCGTGGACGGACTCGTCCGCCAAGCTCTCCTGGAGGCTGGCCCGCAGGGCCGGCAACGCCAACGACATGCCGGCGTCAAGATCGACGTCGGTCACCAGGCGGTTGACGTCCAATCCGAGCGGAACCGCGGTGTCGGCGACCACTTTGCCGAGCGCCACGGAATTCGAATACACAGCAAGTCCCGGCCCTTTGGGCAGCGCCTGCGTGGACACGATCTGGGCGATGTCCATGAGCTGCTCGATGGTCTCGACACGAATGACGCCCGCCTGCCGCATCATGGCGTCCACCGCCGCTCCCGGTGCCTGCGTGGTCCGGACCTCGTGGCCCGGCGGCAGGCTGAGCCCGGTGACGTCGGACTTGGCCACGATGACCGGTTTGCTGCGGGACAGGCGCCGTGCCAGACGGGAGAACTTTCTGGGGTTGCCGATCGATTCCAGGTAGAGGCCCACAGCGGAGGTATCGGCGTCGTCTTCCCAATACTGCATGGCGTCGTTGCCTGAAACGTCCGCGCGGTTGCCGGCGGAGAGGAAGGAGGACAACCCGAGCCGACGGCGGCTGGCTGCCGCGTAAACCGCCACTCCGACCGCTGCCGATTGGCTGAACAAGCCCAGGCTGCCCCTGGGCGGCATGGTGGGGGCCATGGAAGCGTTCACCGACACGGACGGGTGGGTGTTCAGGATCCCCAGGGACTCCGGACCGATGACGCGCATGCCATTGGCCCGGGCGCGCCGGACCAACTCGTGCTGGCGGAGCAGCCCTCGTTCGCCATCGTCGGCAAAGCCGGCCGTTGCCACCACAATGCCCTTCACGCCCGCTGCGGCGCAGTCGTCCACCACCTTGGGCACCTCGTCGTAGGGAACGGCGATGATGGCCAGCTGCACCGGGTCGGGGATCTCGGACAACTTGGCATAGGACATCATGCCGGCCAGTTCCAGCGCTTCCGGGTTAACGGCGTACACCGGCCCCGTGAAGCCCCCTTCGATGATGTGTTCGAGCAGCTGGTAGCCCACCGTCCCCCACTTGCGGCTGGCACCAATAACAGCAACCGACGACGGCGACAAAAGGTCGCGCACGCTGCGCGCCTCGGCGCGGTGCTCACGGGCCTCCATGACGGCACGGGATTTCTCCGTGGGGTCGATGTTGAATTCAACGCTGACCACGCCGTCGTCGAATTGCCTTTTGAGGTCATAGCCTGCGTCCGCGAACACCATCAGCATTTTCCGGTTGTCCGGGAGGACCTCGGCGGTGAAGCGGCGGATGCCGTTTTCACGGGCGGCTACGGCCAGGTGCTCCAGGAGGATCGAGCCAATGCCCCGGCCTTGGTGTGCGTCGGAAATGTTGAAGGCGACTTCCGCTTCCAATGGATCGTCCAGCCGGTCGTAGCGGCCAATGCCCATAATCTCGCCACCGATGGTGATCACGAATGCCACCCGGTTGATGTGGTCCACTTCGGTGAACCGCCGCACTTCCTTGCCGGAGAGCCTAGGCTTGAAGGAAAAGAACCTCATGTAGATGGACGCCTGGGACTGGCCGGCGTGGAATGCCTGCAGGGCATCGGCGTCCTCGGGGCGTATCGGCCGCAGATGCGCCGTGCCGCCGTCGCGCAGGACGACATCGGCCTCCCAATATTCCGGATAAATGCCGACGCCGGGCTGATCCACCATAGGCTTAGCCTAGCTAAAACATCCGCAGTACGACTTTCAAGGATCCACCACCCACATGGCCCGCAGCCAAACTCCCGCACGCAAAGGCGAGCCCCTCGGCGATTTCACCGAGAACATCGTCGATATCGACGTCACTTCCGAGATGGAAGGCTCCTTCCTGGAGTATGCCTACTCGGTGATTTATTCGCGCGCCCTACCTGACGCACGCGACGGATTGAAGCCTGTTCAACGGCGCATCCTGTACATGATGGCGGACATGGGTTTGCGCCCTGACCGCGGGCACGTCAAGAGCGCACGCGTGGTGGGCGAAGTCATGGGTAAGCTCCACCCGCACGGCGACGCCGCGATCTACGACGCCATGGTGCGCATGGCCCAGGACTTTTCGCTGCGCCTGCCGCTGATCGACGGTCACGGCAACTTCGGCTCGCTCGACGACGGTCCAGCCGCCCCGCGTTACACGGAGGCCCGGCTCGCGGCTGCTGCCCTGACCATGACCGACCACCTCGACGAAGACGTGGTGGACTTCGTCCCCAACTACGACAACCAGTTGACGCAGCCGGACGTCCTCCCGGCCGCGTTCCCCAACCTTCTTGTCAACGGCACCACAGGTATCGCTGTGGGTATGGCCACCAACATGGCTCCCCACAACCTGGTGGAGGTCATCGCCGCTGCGCGTCACCTGATTGCCAATCCCGATGCCACGCTCGAGGACATCATGCGTTTCGTCCCCGGACCTGACCTCCCCACTGGCGGCCGGATCGTGGGCCTGGACGGAATCCGTGACGCCTACGCAACGGGCCGCGGCTCCTTCAAGACCCGCGCCAAGGTGGAGGTGGAGCAGCTCTCCGCCCGCCGCACCGGGCTTGTGGTCACTGAGCTCCCCTACATGGTGGGCCCGGAAAAGGTCATCGAGAAGATCAAGGACGCGGTCAACGCCAAGAAGTTGACGGGCATCAGCGATGTGGTGGACCTCACGGACCGCAACCACGGCCTCCGCCTGGTCATCGAACTGAAGAACGGTTTTAACCCCAACGCCGTCCTCCAGCAGCTGTACCGCTATTCGCCGATGGAAGATTCCTTTGGCATCAACAACGTGACCCTGGTGGACGGCCAGCCACAGACACTGGGCCTGCTGCAGTTGCTCCAGGTGTACGTTGAGCACCGCCTGAACGTGGTGCGCCGCCGGACCTCGTTCCGCCTGGGCAAGAAGAAGGACCGCCTCCACCTGGTGGAGGGCCTGTTGATCGCGATCATGGACATCGACGAGGTCATCCAGATCATCCGTTCCTCCGACGAGGCCTCGGCTGCGCGCGAGCGGCTGATGTCCATCTACGACCTCACCGAAATCCAGGCGAACTACATCCTGGAACTGCGCCTGCGGCAGCTGACCAAGTACTCGCGGCTGGAACTGGAGAAGGAACAGGACGAGCTGCGCCGCGAAATCGAAGCACTCGAGGCCATCCTCGCCTCCGACGAGCTGCTCAGGGACCTCGTGTCCGGCGAGCTCGGGGTCATCGCCGAGAAGTACGGAACTCCCCGGCGCACCGTGCTCCTTGAATCCGAGGCTGTGTCGCCCACCGTGGCCGCCGCCCTCGCGGCCGCGGCACCGGGGCCCAAAGGCAAGGCGGCGGCACTTCCACTCGAGATCCCGGATGACCCCTGCTGGGCTTTGCTCGGTGTCTCCGGGCAGATCGCCAGGACCTCCAACCAGGAAACGTTGGCGGAGGCCGGACCGCGGGCGAAGCACGATGTCTTCCGTTCGGTCGTGAAGACCACAGCCCGCGGCGAAATCGGTGCCGTAACGTCCCAAGGCCGGATGCTCCGGCTGCAGGTGATGGACATGCCCGTTCTGCCACCCGTCTCTGGCCTGCCCAACCTGGCGGGAGGCGTGCCGGCCAAGGACTTCATCACCTTGACCAAGGGCGAGGCCTTGGTTGCGTTTGTGCCCTTGGACTCCGTCCTTGCGATCGGAACGGTCCAGGGCGTCGTCAAGCGCGTACAGCCCGATTACCCGCTTAACCGCGAGGATTGGGAAATCATCGCGCTGAAGGAAAAAGACTCGGTACTTGCCGTGGAGCCTGCGCAGGAGGACGACGTCGATCTCGTCTTCGTGACCAGGCAAGCCCAATTGCTGCGGTTCAGTGCCTCCAACGTCCGCCCGCAGGGAAGGACGGCAGGGGGCATGGCAGGTATCAAGCTCGCACCGGGCGACCAGGTCATCCACTTCGGTACTGTGCGCGCCAACGATCCTGCCGCCGTCGTGGTGACCATTGCCGGCACTACTGGCGCCCTTCCCGGAACGGCACCGGGAACCGCCAAGGTGACGGCGTTCGAAGAGTATCCCGCGAAGGGCCGCGCGACGGGCGGCGTCCGTGTGCACCGCTTCCTCAAGGGCGAAGACATGCTGCTGCTGGCCTGGGCTGGCCATGGCCCGGCCAAGGCGTCCTCCGCTGCCGGTGTGGCCAGGGCACTGCCCCACGAGCATGGGCGAAGGGACGGTTCGGGAGTTCCGTTGTCACAGCCTGTGGAAGCAATCGGTCCGAGCATGGCTTGGCCGGAAGAGGGCAACACAGAGGCATAAACAAGGGCCGGCGGTGACTAACCGCCGGCCCTCATTTATCTGCCAAGCTAACCGTTTCCACCCATTTGGTTCAGGCTCAGTATGTTCCCCTCGGTGTCCAGGAACCACGCGGCGGCGCTTCCGTCGGGCATGGTGGCGATGCCGTTTTCCGTCTTGAGGCCAGGGAAGTCGTAGTCTTCGAAGGCCACTCCCTTCCCGCGCAGCTCCTCGACGGTGGCTGCGACGTCATCGACCATCCAACCCATCTGGGTATTCTTTGCGGTCCCCGCGTTCGGTGTCTCGTACAGAAGGAAACCGGTGCCATCACCGCACCTGTACTGGAGGTTGTCATCCGCGTCCGGATTGTCTGGCTCGAGTCCGAGTTTCTCACTGTAGAACCCGCGGGCCCGCTTCAGATCCTGCGCCGGTAAAACGGCAGCCACTTGCTGATCTTTGAGCATGATTCTCTCTTTCCGGCTCTCCTCCCGGAACGAACTTTACTCCTGGCCGTGATGGGAAGTAATTGGAAACCGACACCGTTTTTTGGCTTTGGCCGGGACGTCCGCGCGGTTCAGCTTAGACTGGCGACATGCCGATCATCCCTGATGAAAAAGACTGGACCTGGGTGCTCTCAGAGCCCTGCAATGAGTGCGGTTTCGATCCCGCTACGGTGACCCCGTCGACAGTGCCGGGCACCGTCCTGAACATGCTGCCGAGGTGGCGGGCTGTTCTGCGCCGCGAGGACGTTGCGGTACGTCCCAACGACCACACCTGGTCCACTTTGGAATATGCGTGCCATGTGCGCGATGTTTTTAGCCTGTTTGACCAGCGGTTGAACCTGATGCTGACCGAGGACGACGCACAGTTCGCCAATTGGAACCAGGACCAGGCGGCCATCGACGGCGAGTACGGCTCGGCGGATCCCCGGACCGTCGCTGACGAACTGGAAACCGAGGGCGCCACCATCGCTGAGTCCTTCGCCCGGGTCAGTGAAGAAGAGTGGGGGCGGACCGGGACGCGCAGCAACGGCTCGGCCTTCACCGTACTCACATTCTCCCAATACTTCCTGCATGACGTCGTCCACCACCTGCACGACGTGGACGGCTAGAGCATCTTCTCCCACGTCATGCTGCGGTTGACCGGCTCATAGCCCATACCCAGGTAGAGCTCCAAGGCGCCGGTCGGGTTGGCCGAGTCAACGTCAAGGGAGGCCACATCCATACCGGCCAGCGAGTATCGCCGCATGGCGTCTGCCAGCAGGGCCTGGGCGATTCCCCTGCCCCGGTAGGCTCGTCGAACGCCCAGGAGTTCGGTGTAGCCCTCCTTGAAACCGCTGCTACGTGCCGCCTCGGGGTCGTGGCTGGCCAGTTGGTAACCCACAACGTCTCCCGTGGCCTGGTCCAGCACGACGGTGCTCAGATCATGCCTGGCGGTGGGTTCTTCGATAGTGAACCGCCATGCTTCCTTGTCCCTGGGTTCGCTCCCCCAATGGTCACGGAAAGCATCGTTGTGGGCCTGCCGCACCGATTCGAACAGGGGCGGTTCGAGCGTCCGCAGTTCGAGCCCGCTTCCCAGGGGAGCATGGGGCAGTTCAGTTGCCAACGTCCGGTGCATCTCGTTGAACCAGCGCACCGCTCCGTATCCGTGCCCCATCAGCAGGGCGGCTTGGTGTTCGTGTTGCTCTTCAGTGCGGATGCGAAGCCTTGGCGGCGCCGTCGTGTGTCCCGCTTCCTGGTCCTCGTCGAAGCGCTGGCGCACTTGCGCTTCCTGCCACAGCAGGATGGTGGAGCCTATGCCGCGCTGCTGCCAGGCCGGGTCAACGCACGCCATTCCCGTGGCTTTGTCGCCCTCCGGGTTCTTGGTGATGCGCCCGTAAGCCCGTGCCACGCCGTCGGCGTCGAAGCCCAGGAGCGTACTGGCCTGCGGAGGATTCCTGCTGGACTCGAGGACATGGATCAGGTCCCCTTGCTTTTCGTACCAGGCAGGATGTTCGACGGCGGCCGTCCTGGCGATCAGCCCGGCCCAATTGTCCAGGTCCTCCATGGAGGCAGGCCTCCAGTGGAGGCCTGTCATGGCGGCGTCGGGCATGGCTTGGCGTGCTGCTTCGAAAGGCATGCCAACAGGCTACTGAGGGGTAGTCCTTCCCACCAGCTCCGCCGCGCCCGCGCCGGGGCCCACGGCAGGACCCACGGCAGCTACCGACGAGCCCAGCTCCAGGCGTGCGTCCGAGGGATCGATATCCTCGGGATTGTGGGTGACAAGGACCACGGTGACGTCCTTGAGTCCTGCCCGGAGGATCGCCATCATTTCGCGGGCTGCGCCGGCATCCAGATGCGCCGTTGGCTCGTCCAGAAGCAAAATGGAGGCCCCGGTGAGCAAAGTCCTTGCCATCGCGAGCCGCTGCCGTTCGCCGCCGCTGAGGAAGGACCCTTCGGGTCCTATCCGCGCGTCGAGCCCGCCGGGCAGGGTCTCCACCAAAACGTCCAGTCCGACGTCGGCCAGCGCCTTATGCATGTCCGCCTCAGCCGGTTTCGCCGCCGCGGGCCGGCTCAGCAGGAGGTTCCCACGGATGGTGGAATCGAAAAGGTGCGCCTCCTGCGGGCACCAGGCCGCCGTCCCCGTCATTTTCGCCGTTCCCTGCGTCAATGGCAGGAAGCCCAGCAGCACCGACAGGAGGGTGGATTTTCCTGCCCCGGAGGGCCCTGTCACCGAGAGCCAACGGCCGGGTCCGGCTTCCACCGTGAGGCCAGCGAACACGTCCGGACCCCCGGGCCATGCTGCGGCCGCGTCCCTCAATTCGAGTCCCGCTTTGCCGTCGCGTTCAGGCAGCGGCCGCGGGCCGCCGTCGGGGTCTTCCGGAGCGGTCCCGGATGCGGCGTCCAGGGCTCCGGACGCGGCAACGCGGCCCAGGACGGCTGCGAGCGCGGGGGCTTGACGCACCGAGGAGACGATGCCCCCGAAGGGTTCAACCAGCGCCAGCAACATCAGCACAATCACGGCTACGAGTTCGGGTGCTGCGGAGCCGTCGGCGACAGAGGGGGCGCTGAGGACACCCGCCCACAGGGCTGCCAGCGAGCAGGCCAGGACGATCACAGCTTGCCCGAGCCCCTCGGCCCATGCCGAACGCTGGGCGGAGACGGTGGCTGCGCGGTCCTTGTTGCGGAGCTCCCGAAGGACGGGCTCACCCACTCCGTTGGCAGCGAGGTCTGCCCGTGCGTCCAATGCCGCAGCGACTCCCTTCAGTACCACGGAGCGCATCTGCTGTTCTGATGTTGCGGCGTTCCTGTCGGCCAGGACGGCGAGGAACGGAGCAATTGCCAGGCCGATGACAGACGCCAGCACCACGGCGGGAACTGCTGCGGGCATGACCAGGGCAGTGGCGATGATGGCTGCTCCGCTTACTCCCACTGCGGTGACCGGAGGCAGTGCAACGCGGGGCAGGAGGTCGCGGAGGGTGTCGACGTCGTCCACCACCGACCCCAGGACGTTGCCGCCCTGAAGGAGCCGGCGAAGGGACAGCGCCCTCCGGCTCAGTGTTGCCCACAGTGCGCCCCGGAGGCGGGTCATGGCAGCGAAAACGGCGTCGTGGGTCAGCAGGCGTTCGCAGTACCGCAGGACTGCCCTGCCAATTCCGAAGAACCGTACACCCACTATTGCGCCGAGCAGGTAGAGGATGGGCGGCTGTTCGCTGGCCCTGATGATCAACCATCCTGACAACCCGGAAAGGGCTACGGCGAACAACGCGGCAAGGACTGCTACGGCACCCGCGGCGGCGAACTTCCAGCGGACGGGCTTCAGGACCCCCAGCAGGCGTCGCAGGCTTCCGGTCCGGTACATGGCCGGATTGATGCCGTCCGGCCGTGCGGAAGTACCCGCGACGGTTCCACGCATGGATTCCTCATGGTTCCCAACGACGGCGGGGCGCACGGGGCCCTCCCCCGCCCGTGGTGCCGGCAAGGGGTGCTTGCGCCCCACGGACACCACGTGGTCGGCGAGCGCCCGGGTGGCGGCGTCGTGGGCCACCAGGATCACCGTGACCGAACCGCGGAGTGATTCCATGGCGTTTCGCACGACGCTGGCAGAGTAGTGGTCCAGGTGTGCGGTGGGTTCGTCGAGCAGCAGCACGGTGGCTCCGGCTTCCACGCGCGCGAGCCCGCGGGCGAGGGCTACACGGCGCAGTTCGCCGGGGCTCAGCTCAGCGGGGTGTTTGTCGGCGAGATGGTCCGCCGCGGTCCGTTTCAGGACACGTGCCACAGCTGCGTCACTGTTGCCGGTGTATCCCTCCAGGTAAAGCTCGACCTCCTGCTGGACGGTTTCCGCTGCCATGACAGGATGCTGCGGCACCCATGCCACGCTCCCTTGTCCTGCTCCCCTGATGTGTCCAGTGACTGCGGTGCCCGTCCCCGGACCGATCAGCCCGGCCAGGACGCCCAGGACTGTGCTCTTCCCTGCCCCGCTGTCCCCGTCCAGGGCGGTGATCCTGCCCTGTTTCGCGGTAAAGCTGAGGGGTCCGACGGCGGCCGCTGACCTGCCGCTGTACGTCACCGAAAGGTCAGTCACCACGGTGTCTTCCGGCCCGGGAAGGGCGGGAGTTTCCTGCAGTCGCTGGTGCGCGGGTGCTTCCAGCACGGCATGGGTGGTTTCGAGCGCGGCTCGGCCATCGTCGCTGGCGTGGTGGGCCGTACCCAGTTCCCGGAGCGGCAGGTAGCAGTCGGGGGCAAGAATCAATGCCAACAAGCCTGCTTCGAGTGCCATGTCCCCGGCCACAAGCCTGACACCGATGAACACGGCCACAACGGCTACGGAGATCGTGGCTATGAGTTCCAGGGCAAGTGCCGAAAGGAAGGCCGTGCGGAGAGTTCCCATGGTGCGGCTGCGGTATTGCTCGGAGATATCCTCCAAGGCTGCGCGTTGCTCACTGGCGCGGCCCAGGCCCACCAGGACCGGCAGGCCTTTGGCGAGTTCAAGAATGTGCCCGGACAGTTTCCGCAAGGTGGTCTGCGCGTCGCGGACACTGTCCTCGGTGTGCCGGCCAATCAGCACCATGAACAGCGGAACCAGGGGCACGGTCAGGACGATCACCAATGCGCTGACCCAGTCGGCGAACAGGATACGGGCGCCGATCAACAGGGGCACCGTTGCGCAGTTCACCAGCGCCGGCAGGTATTGCGTGTAGTAGTCGTCCAGGGCGTCCAGTCCGCGCGTCGTGAGGATCGCCAGGCCGCCGTCGTTCATTCCCTCCACCGGCGAGGCGGCGCCGTCACCCAGTGATCGCCGCAGCAGGCTGGCGCGCAGCTCCTCTTTGACGCCCAAGGCGGCCCGGCGGGAGGCAATGCCCTGCCCCCACACCGTCAGCGAGCGCAGGACAGCTCCCACGGCGCCCCAGATGAGTCCGCTGTTCCAATCCCCGGACCCGGACGCCAGGCCTGCCAGCATCACCGCCACGGCCTGCGCCATCAGCACCAGGGACAGGGCCTTGAGGGCGGACAGCAGCCCGATCGTGTAGAGGGCGGATCGGGTAACCGGGCCGGAAGGGAACACTGGTTTCATCGGCGTTCAGGCTCCCGGGTGGGTTGGCTTGCCGGACTGGGTACCGGCCGGACCCGGTTCCTTGGACACCAGGACTTTCGCGGCGATCGCAGGCAGGAACCCGTGCGCCTCGGGGATGTGCGCTGCACTGACGCGACGCCGGAATACCCAGTACGTCCAGGATTGGTAGGCAATGACCAGCGGCAGCCCCACGGCGGCAACGATACTCATCAGGCCCAACGTGTAGTCCGAGGACGAGGCGTTGGAGATGGTCAGGTTGAAGGCGGGATCGATCGTGGAAGGAATGACCACCGGGAACGCCGCACCGAAGATCGAGGCCGTGGCGCAGACAATGAAAGCGCCGAGGGCGCCAAATGCCCGGCCTTCGGATCCTGCCCGGGCCAACTGCCAGGCCAAGACCACGGCTACCACCGCGGCTGCCACCAAGGCCCAGGTCAACGGCTTCCCGCTCAGGAACTGCACCGCCAGCATCCAGCCGAACATCGGCAGCACGGCAACCGGGACCAGCCGCACAAACCAACGGCGCGCCCGATGCCGGACATCGCCGTCGGTCTTCAGTGCCAGGAAGGCGAGGGCATGAACCAGGGCGAACGCCACAACGCCGAATCCGCCCAGGAGCGCGTACCCGCTGAACCAGGACATGGGACCGCCCACACGGTCACCGTTATCGTTCAACGGCAGGCCCGTTGTTGTCAGCGCCAGGGCGGCGCCGATACCGAAGGCGGCAACGAAGGAGCCGACGGCGATGGCCCAGTCCCAGCGGTTGCGCCACCGCGCGGAGTCAACCTTGCCCCGGTACTCGAAGGCGACCGCGCGGAAAATCAGGGCCGCGAGAACACACAGCAGCGGCAGGTACAAAGCCGAAAACAAGGATGCATACCAGAGGGGGAATGCGGCGAAAGTAGCACCGGCCGCAGTGAGCAGCCACACTTCATTCCCGTCCCATACCGGACCAATCGTGTTCAACAGAACACGGCGGTCGGTGTTGTTGCGGGCGAACAGCTTCATAAGCATGCCGACGCCGAGGTCAAAGCCCTCCAGGAAGAGATAGCCGGTCCACAGAACGGCGATGGCCACGAACCAGATAGTTGGCAACAGTTCCATTGTCAGTTTCCCTTGGCTTCTAGTAGGCGAATGCCAGGACGTCGTCGCCGGACTTGTCCGGGCCGTCGTCGCTCTTGTCGTGCTGGTCAGAGTCCTTGGCATGCGCAAGTTCAGGCATCGCCGACGCCACTCCGCCGCGGATGTACTTGACCAGCAGCTTCACTTCAACCACCAGAAGCACGGCGTAGATGGCGGTGAGGACCACCAGCGAGGTCATGAGCTCTCCCGCACTGACCCCCGGCGAGACAGCTGCTGCTGTAAACATGAAGACCTGGTCGATGCCGTTCATGTCAGGATTCGGGGCCACCACGAACGGCTGGCGTCCCATCTCCGTGAAGATCCACCCGGCCGCATTGGCACCGAAGGGAGCAAGAATCCCGAAGACCGCCAGGCGCATGAGCCACCTCGACTGGGGCACCACACCCTTGCGGGTGACCCACAGGGCCAGCAGGGCCGCGAGGGCTGCGATGCCACCAAAGCCGATCATCATGCGGAAGCCCCAGTAGGTCACTTCCATCACGGGAACATACTGGATCTCCTGGCCGGCGCGCTCGCCGTACAGCGGGTTGTCAGGCAGGTGGGTGCCGTACTTTTCCTTGTATTCACCGAGCAGGCTATTGACGCCCTTGACCTCGGTGGTGAAATCGCCCTTGGCCAGGAAGGACAGGATGCCCGGGACTTCGATGACGGCCACAATGTCGTCACAGTTCGAAGCACCGAGGTTGCCCACGCTGAGCACCGAGAACCCAGTGCCATCGTGGCAGGCGGCTTCCGCGGCGGCCATCTTCATGGGCTGCTGTTCAAACATCAGCTTGCCTTGGAGGTCGCCGGTAATCGCGGTCCCCGCGAAGGAAATCATGGCCACTACGGCACCGATCCTCAGCGACCTCATCCATACCGTGTAATCGGCCTTGTCGCGGCCTGGAATTGCAGCCTCGCCCGGAATCAGCTTGCCGTCGGCACCCACAACGTCTATTCCGTCGTGACGCCTGCGCCACAGGTGGTACCAGGCGATTCCCAGCAGGAAGGCACCCGCAACGGCCAGTGCGCCGAACAAGGTGTGCGGCACTGCGACCAATGCTGTGTTGTTGGTAAAGACTGCCCACGCATCTGTCATGACGGGTCGGCCATCCACCATCTCCACACCAACAGGGTGCTGCATCCAGGAGTTCGCCACGATGATGAAGTAGGCGGAAAAGACCGATCCGATCACTGCGATCCATAGGCAGGCCAGGTGCACGCCACGCTTGAGCTGTTTCCAGCCGAAGATCCACAGTCCCAGGAACGTGGACTCCACGAAGAAGGCGAGCAACGCCTCGAGCGCCAGTGGCGCGCCAAAGACATCGCCCACGAACCGGCTGTACTCACTCCACGCCATCCCGAACTGGAATTCCTGCACGATGCCGGTTGCCACGCCCATGATGAAGTTGATGAGGAACAGCTTCCCCCAGAACTTGGTCATGCGCAGGTACTCGGCCTTACCCGTGCGGTACCAAAGGGTCTGGATGATGGCTACCACCAGGCCGAGGCCAATAGTGAGCGGCACCATCATGAAGTGGTAGACGGTAGTGATGCCGAATTGCCAGCGTGCGATTTCCAAAGCGTCCATGGCTGTCCTTTGTGCGGTGGACCGAAGTGCAGTGACGATACTTCTACGTTGCGTAGAAAACGTATCTTCTACACAGTGTAGAACAAATGGCGGTCGACCCAACCCATTCTTCAAGTGGCGTTACGCATGCGCAAGGCCTTCCTGCAGCCTGCGACGCGCCGACAGTTCTACTTGACGTAGAATGGAGAGTTGAAAAGCGGTAAATTAGTGAATGAATGTTGGATCGTCGCACCGGGCAGCAGAAGTGCTGTTGTTGGGATGCGGAAGGTAGGGACGTATTGATGGCAAGTCTTGGGGAACTGGAACGGGCAGTCATGGATCTGCTCTGGGCAGGCCAGGAGGCTGCAACTGCCAACACCCTGCGCGATCTCCTCGCGCAGGATTCCGAAGCCGGCGATGGCTCGGCAGGGCACCAGGGCAAGGACCTGGCCGTAACCACGGTTCTTACTGTCCTTTCCCGGCTGGAAAAGAAGGGCCTCGTGGAGCGTGAGCGCGGGACCCGCCCGCACCGCTACCAGGCCGTTTCCAGCCGCGCAGACCACACCGCCGAGCTCATGCACGAAGTCCTTGGCTCCGCTCCGGACCGGGAAGCCGTCCTCGCCCGATTCATTGGCTCCGTCACTGAAAGCGAAGCCGCAACACTGCGCAAACTGCTCGGCTACAATTAGCCACTATGTTCTGGACCTCATACCTGCTTGCGGTCCTGGCATTGATCCTGGCATGGCCCGTGCCCGTTCTGCTGTCGCGAGCACAGTGGCCTGCACGCTCCCCCTTCACAGCCATGGTGCTGTGGCAGGCGATCGCCCTGGCCGGTGGGCTTTCCATGATTGGCGCCATGCTTGTTTATGGCCTGGAACCCGTGGGCGACAACCTCCTCGCCGGCCTCCGGAGCCTGGCAGGAATGGTCTTCTACAACGAACCCACCACAGCGCTGGGATTCTGGCATCTCTTCGCCCTGTCGGCGGCTGCCCTTCTGACCGCGCACCTGGTCTTCACCCTCCTGCTGACCTACTACAAGATTGAACGCCAGCGGCGCCGGCACCGCGAACTACTGGCCCTGTTGGCATCACCATCCGCCAACGGCCCTGGAACCGTGGTGATTAACCACGACTCGCCGGTGGCATATTGCCTTCCCGGCGGTGCGCGCTCAGTGACCGTGCTCTCCGATGGCCTCATGGCAGCCCTTGAACCCGCCGAACTCCGGGCCGTGCTCATTCACGAGAATGCCCACCTGTCCCAACGCCACGATCTCCTGCTATGGGCCTTCGCCGCCTGGCGGCAGGCGTTGCCATGGTTTCCCACCACCCGGCTGGCCCAGACCGCTGTGAACTCCCTGATCGAGATGCTGGCCGATGACGTGGCCCTCCAAACGGAAAGCAAAGGGACACTCATCAAGGCGATCGCCATTGTCGCCAGCGGTTCGTCCCAGCCGACCGTTGGAACCCACGCCTTCACCACAGGAGGCGCGGTGGTGGAGGGCAATGCAGTCAGCGCTACCGGCGGCGCCGACTCACCACGTACGACGGCGTCCCGCGTCAGCCGCCTTCTCTCGCCGCAGCCTCCGCTCACCAAGGGCCTGCGGATCCTGGTCCTCGCGGCCTCAATCCTCTTGCTGGCCGTACCGACAGCCCTGCTGATCGTGCCCGGGCTCCTGGGCTAGTGCCGGGACCGGCACCTGGCTACTGCTGCAGTGTGACTTCATAGACCCTTGAGGCATAGCGCTCAAGGGCGGTCCCGCACCGCGCAAGATGGTCGGCTGCTTCTCCCGCCTGTGGAAGATGCAGGACATCGCGGGACTTCAATTCGCGGAACCAGCGCCTCAGGCGTTCCAGGCTCTGTTCCTCCTCCTCCAGCTCGGCGAACGTAAACTTTTCGTGGGCAACTTCCTTCGCAATTTCCTGCTCGAACTTGCCACAGTCCGCCATGAACTCGGACCACTCCTCCAGTCGGGCAGCTTCATACGCACTCCGGAAGGTGTCCACGCCCTGGTTACGGGGAGAGGCGTCCACCAACGTCCAGGAGCCACCGCCCTTGGCAACCAGTTCTTCGGCCCGGGCCAATCCGGCGTCGAAGGACGGATGGACGGGAAGCAACCAGGTCCCCGGCGACAGCGGTACCGCGCCAATCCGGCGAAGTTCACGCCAGACCGCCACCCTGTGCCTGGACGGCTGCGAAGGTACCTGGACGAGGATCAGTAGCCAACGTTGATCAATCACAATTCTGAATGTAGCAGCTGTTACATTGGTTTCGTGAATGCCTCAGAACCGTCCGACTCAGCGCGCTTGGTCGCGGCCCGATGGCCCCTCTATGCAGCAGGATTTACCACCGCGTTCGGAGCCCACGCCGTCGCCGCAGGGCTGGGGGCCGAAAGCGCGGACATCGGGCTCAGCCTCCTGGGACTCGGCGTCCTGCTGGCCCTTTACGACATTGCAGAGGTGTTCCTCAAACCGGTTTTTGGCGCCCTCAGCGACCGCATCGGCCCCAAGCCGGTGATCGTGGGCGGTCTGGTTGCTTTCTCCGCCGCTTCCCTTATTGGCCTCTGGGCAGATCAGCCGGCAATGCTTGCCGCAGCCCGCCTGGGACAGGGAATGGCAGCGTCGGCGTTCTCCCCCGCATCATCCGCTGGCGTTGCCCGACTGGCCGGGGGAAAGACCGGTCGCTACTTTGGCCGCTACGGCTCGTGGAAAGGACTGGGCTATGCCATAGGGCCACTCCTGGGGGCCCTGGCCATCGTGGCCGGCGGCTTCGCCTTGCTGTTCCTTGTCCTGTCGGCCCTTGGCCTGGTGGTGGCAGCGTGGGCTGCATTCTCCGTTCCACCGCTGGCACCGCTTCCCCGGCCCAGGTACACCATCGTCGATGTGTGGCGCCAAAGCACGGAGCGCTCGTTCCTGGGACCCACGCTGGTCCTCGCCGCCGCGACGGGAGCCCTGGGTGCCGCCGTCGGATTCCTCCCGGCTCTTGCTGCCCGCGAAGGCCTCGGCACCACCGGCAGTGTTGCCGTCGTGACGGTGCTCGCCGTTGCCTCATCCCTGGTACAGCCACGGATCGGCAGCCTGCGGGACCGGGGCCGGCTTGCCGATAGGCCTGGCATGATGGCCGGACTGGGGGCCAGTGCCGTCGGCACGCTCGTAGCCGCGCTCCTTCCCGGCGCCGGCTGGACGTACGGCGCCGCTGTCCTGATCGGGCTCGGAATAGGCGTCGCGACGCCGCTGGCCTTTGCCCATCTCGCCGACTCGACCCCTCCGGAGCGCCTGGGCCGGACCATGGGGTCGGCGGAGCTCGGACGCGAGCTTGGCGATGCAGGCGGCCCGTTGCTGGTGGGCGGAGTTGCGGTCGGCGCCGGGCTGCCATGGGGACTGGGTGCGTTGGCCCTGGCCGTGGGAGCAGCAGCCCTGGCGGCCCCCGCCGGCCGCACCGCAAAGGACAACGACGCGCCGGCTACGCCCAGCGCCTAAGCGTCGATACGTTCCCTGTCGAGTGTCGCTGCCCCGGCAATAATGAACTCCTTGCGCGGTGCCACGTCCGAACCCATCAAGAGGTCGAACACTTCTTCTGCCCGCTGCGCGCTGTCGATGCCCACCTTCCGGAGGGTCCTGTGCCGCGGATCCATGGTGGTCTCGGCCAGTTGTTGAGCATCCATTTCACCAAGGCCTTTGTACCGCTGGATGGGCTCTTTGTAGCGCTTGCCCTCCTTGGCGAGGTTGTTGAGGAGCACGTGAAGCTCAGCCTCGGAGTAGGTGTAGATCATCTCGTTGGCCTTCTGGCCGGGGTTGATGACCTCAACCCTGTGCAGTGGCGGAACGGCGGCAAATACCCGGCCGGCTTCAACCATGGGACGCATGTAGCGGAAGAACAACGTCAGCAGAAGGGTGCGGATGTGCGCGCCATCGACGTCGGCGTCGGTCATGAGGATGACTTTGCCGTACCGGGCAGCGTCAATATCAAAACTGCGGCCCGAGCCTGCCCCCACCACCTGGATCAGTGCCGCGCACTCAGCGTTGGAGAGCATGTCCCCCACCGAGGCCTTTTGCACGTTGAGGATCTTGCCTCGAATCGGCAGCAGCGCCTGGAAGTCGGATGAGCGCGCGAGCTTGGCGGTACCCAGCGCGGAGTCGCCCTCAACGATGAACAGTTCCGAGCGGGCAACGTCGTCGGTGCGGCAATCCGCGAGCTTCGTGGGCATTGACGAGGTTTCCAGGGCGTTCTTGCGACGCTGGGTTTCCTTATGGACACGGGCCGAGATGCGCGACTTCATCTCGCTGACCATCTTCTCCAGAAGAAGCGCCGACTGGGCCTTGTCGTTGCGGTTGGCCGAATTCAGCCGGGAGGTGATTTCCTTTTCAACGACCTTCGCCACGATCGCCCTGACCGCGGAGGTGCCGAGAATTTCCTTGGTCTGCCCTTCGAACTGGGGCTCGGCCAAACGCACTGTCAACACGGCGGTCAGCCCTGCGAGGATGTCGTCTTTCTCGATCTTGTCGTTGCCGGCTTTCAACTTGCGGGCATTGGTCTCCACCGCTTTGCGGAAAGTCTTCAGGAGGGCAGCCTCAAACCCCGACTGGTGGGTGCCGCCTTTGGGGGTGGCGATGATGTTAACGAAGCTGCGCATGGTGGTCTCGTACCCGATACCCCAGCGCAGGGCAATATCCACCTCGCAGTCGCGCTCGACTTCCGCAATCTTGCTGTGGCCGTTTTCGTCCAGGACGGGCACGGTTTCCTTGAACTTTCCTGAACCATGAAGACGCCAGACGTCAGTCACACCGGAATCGGCTGCAAGGAATTCGACAAACTCGGAGATCCCACCGTCGTGGTGGAATACCTCTTCGTGGGCACCGTTCTCGCCTGGCGTCCCGGCCAGCTTCCGCTCATCACGGACCGTAATTTTCAGGCCCGGAACCAGGAAAGACGTCTGGCGGGCACGCGCCGCCAGGTCGTCATAGGAGAACTTTGCGTCAGGAGTAAAAATCTGGCGGTCTGCCCAATACCGGATGCGGGTACCGGTCACGCCACGCTTGGCCTTCCCCACGACATCCAGCACGGACTTCTCCACGAAGGGCTCAAACGGGGCGTCGGGCCCGGGCTTGGAACCTGGGTCCACGAACCGGCCGGGCTCGCCGCGGCGGAACGACATCTGGTAAGTCTTGCTCCCCCGGTCCACCTGGACGTCCAGCCGGCTCGACAACGCGTTGACTACCGACGCACCCACGCCATGCAGGCCACCGGAAGCAGTGTACGAACCGCCGCCGAACTTGCCACCTGCGTGCAGTTTGGTAAAGACCACCTCGACGCCGGAGAGTCCGGTTTTTGGCTCGACGTCCACGGGGATGCCACGGCCGTCGTCGTGAATTTCGACAGAATTGTCGGCATGCAGGATCACCTTGATGTCGTGGCCGAAACCTGCCAACGCCTCATCCACCGAGTTGTCGATGATCTCCCACAAACAGTGCATGAGGCCGCGGGAGTCGGTGGAACCGATGTACATGCCCGGACGCTTTCGAACGGCTTCCAGGCCTTCAAGGACAGACAGGTGCCGGGCGTTGTATTCAGAACTCGGTGCCACTCGCGGTGTGCTCCTTCAGGGGTATATCTCAGGGTGTTTCCCAGCCGTGATATCGCTGGTAATTCAAGGCAAACACTGCCAATACTAGGCTAGCTGCGGCCACCGACAGGTACGGGTTGCCACTCCCGGGCCAGGGCAACCCGGAAGGTTACGTTACGCACATGTGATACGCGGACAGCGAAAGTGACCCATCCTTGCCATGGATCTGCATCGAATGCTGGTTATATGGATATACAGAACTACTAAGGAGGCCGACATGACAACAGCAGTTGCAGACCGCACGCTGAACGCAGCTGACCGGTGCGATCGTTGCGGAGCCCAGGCGTATGTCCGCGTTGTACTCGAGTCCTCCGGTGGTGAACTGCTCTTCTGCGGCCACCACGCACGTGCAGTAGAAGCTACGCTTCGGCCCATGACTTCGGACTGGCACGATGAGACCGAGCGCCTCAACGAGAAGGCTCCCGTCCCCGTCGACTAAGGCAGGGCACACCGGCAAAGTCCGGAAAACCGTTTGAGCGCACAGGGCTCCTCCCGATCGGGAGGAGCCCTTTTGCGTTGTCCCCACCCAGGTTCAGACGCCGAGCGGGCCGCGGGCAAGAAAGCGGCCCAGCCGGAATTCCGACTGGGCCGCCCACTGGGTGCATCGAACTGTTTAGTCCAGGTAGTCCCGGAGGACCTGTGAGCGGGAGGGGTGCCGCAGCTTGGACATGGTCTTCGATTCGATCTGACGGATACGCTCGCGCGTCACTCCATAGACCTTGCCGATTTCGTCTAAAGTCTTCGGCTGGCCGTCGGTCAGGCCGAAGCGCATGGCCACGACGCCGGCTTCACGCTCGGACAGGGTGTCCAGGACGGAATGCAGCTGCTCCTGGAGGAGGGTAAAGCTGACCGCGTCCGCGGGAACAACAGCTTCCGAGTCCTCGATCAGGTCACCGAACTCCGAGTCGCCGTCCTCACCCAACGGGGTGTGCAGGGAAATAGGCTCACGGCCGTACTTCTGGACTTCGACGACCTTCTCGGGCGTCATGTCCAGCTCCAACGCCAATTCTTCCGGCGTAGGTTCGCGGCCGAGGTCCTGGAGCATCTGCCGCTGGACACGGGCCAGCTTGTTGATGACTTCCACCATGTGCACCGGGATACGGATGGTGCGGGCCTGGTCAGCCATCGCGCGGGTGATGGCCTGGCGGATCCACCAGGTGGCGTAGGTGGAGAACTTGAAGCCCTTGGTGTAGTCGAACTTCTCCACGGCGCGGATGAGGCCCAGGTTGCCTTCCTGGATCAGGTCGAGGAAGAGCATGCCACGCCCGGTGTAGCGCTTGGCCAGCGAAACAACGAGTCGCAGGTTGGCCTCAAGGAGGTGGTTCTTGGCGCGCTTGCCGTCGTGGATCACGAATTCGAGTTCGCGCTTGAGCTTCGGGTCCATGGATCCGTCGTCAGCGTTGATCTTTTCTTCGGCGAAGAGTCCGGCTTCAATGCGGAGGGCGAGGTCGACTTCCTGCTCGGCATTCAGCAGGGCGACCTTACCGATCTGCTTCAGGTAGTCCTTGACGGGGTCGGCCGTAGCGCCTGCCGACATGACCTGCTGGACGGGAGCATCGTCATCATCGGCATCAGAGTAAACGAACCCCGAACCGGACGGAGCTGCCTTTTCCTTGGGGGCAGCGGCATCCTCTGCGTCGTCATCTCCGACTTCAACCTCTTCCGCTGCAGCGGGATCGAAGTCTTCGTCCTCGGCGTTGGCGTCCTCGGCGTCTGAGGACTGGTTCGCGGCTTCAGCGGCGGCCTTCGCGCCGGGCTTGGGTCCGCGCTTCTTGGGTGCAGGCTTGTCAGAGCCACCCTCTGAGGCTTTGTTGGCAGCACGCGTAGCGGCGCGCTTTGCCGATGTGGCCGCCTTCTTTTCCTCAGCGGACAGTTCGGCCAGGTCGGCGGGTTCCTTCTCGACGGAAGACGGGGTCACAGAAAACCTTTCTAGCGGCGGTCTGTGGAATCACCATACGGGCAACACCACTATGACCCTGTCAAGTCCGCGATCAATTTCAAATGTGATCGCCGCCTGCAGAGTCCTTATGTAGAACTCCCGACGACGCTGTTATGTTCCCGATCTCCGGGACACTTCAGGCATTCGAACGCGGACCCAACCGGGTCTCGGCATCCATTGTCTCACGATTTTGGAAAACCCACGCCTGATAAATGGTCAGGCACTACACAGAAAGGTCACGCCGCCCCCGCCAGGCCGATTCAGGCCGTCGCGCCCACTCGCAAATGGCACCCTGCGCCAGAACGTCAGTGAGCAATTCTGCCAAGCGGTAGCCAGGACACGCTGACTCTGCGAGCTCCAGGCTGGCATGGGCTATTGAACCCCTGCCTTTGCACCAGGAAATCCAGCCTTGGATGGTCAAGGCTGCCGCAGCCACGGCACCGTTTTCCTCTTCGACGCACAGAGTCGACATAACCTGTTGCAGCGCGTGGAGCTGAGGCCAAAGGGGCACCTCTGGCCGCATTCCCAGGAGTACATCCCCATAGGTGTACACGTCCACCGCGCTCCAGGACCCGGCCGGGGACGCGTCGGACGCTGTGGCAGCAACGGCCGGCACCCCCACCTCGCACGGATCGAAGACGGGGTCTTCCCCGCCTTCATCATCGAAGAACCCGTATGCCGCGGCTCCGGACTTTGCCGACTCGATTCCGGCGGCTGCCATGACGATGACAGCGTCCCGCCACGCCGGGACCTTCAGTGTCATCCGCAGGAATCCTACAAGCCCGGCATCCTGTCCCGGGTGTAACGGATTACGTTCCCCTCGGGTGCTGATGACATGCTGCCAAACGGCCAGGACCGCATCCAAGCACCGCTCGCTGCGCCACAGGCTGAGCATCCGCTCACCGTAGTGCGTCTCCGCCTCAAGGACTCCCGCATCAAGGCTCCCGGGCCGGGCGAGGGACGACGTCCCTGGGCCCGCTCCCGGTGGTGGACCGACCATACTCCCCTGGTACACCAACTCTGCGCTCAGCCTGCTGTCCCTAATGCTGTCGACGGAGCGGCCGGGCACCGGGCAACAACCTGTATCAGTGCAGTAAGCGCTGCGCCAATAGTCCTTTCCCACCAACCACGCGTCCCGAACAGATAAATCCACCTCGTCAAGGCATTGGCGCAGCTCCGCGAGTAGCGGAACCATGGTGCGGACCACGGCACCGTCTGCCCAACCGTAATCGGAGTAGAGGGCCAGGAGAACGCCATCCGCTTCTTCGTCAGCGATCAGGTAGCTGCGGACCCGGTCGGCAAAACCGGCAAGGACCTGTGGCGTATGTCGGGCGGGAAGATCGACGCGCAGTGTCGCGCCGAGAACCTTCCCCTGCATGGTGATCGCCACAAGGCTGTCTTCAGGCCAGTAGCCCAACATATGCGGAATGTAGCCGAGGACGTCTTCGGGTTGGCGAATGCTCAGGGTTTTGTTTGATGTCATGGCTCCAGCCTGCGCAAGCCAAGCCGGCGGCACCAGAAACCACTCGCCGTATGTGGAAAAGCTGCGGTCGTTCTTGCCCTAGGCCCGGTTCGTCCCGTCGCCCGCAGCTTCGGCGCGCTGGCTGCGTCGCCGCTCTATCCGTTCCCGGCGCTGCTTGGCGAACGTAGCCACCAAGGGAGGCACGTGGATTCCCTGGGCAGCCATCTGCCGGCGGACCTTGCGCCGGGTCATCAGGATCAGGACCGTTCCAAGCCCAAGGAGCACGAACTGAACGCTGAGGGCGATGCGGAAGGACGCCAAGCCGTACAACTCACCACCGGAGAAGCCACTGGCGTTGAGCAGGTCCAGGACAAGGCCAATGAGGTAGATCGCGACGAGCGCCGCAATGAAGCCCCCGACGTTGACGATCCCTGTAGCCGTGCCGATCCGATGGGAAGGGTTGAAGGTGCGGGCGAAGTCGAATCCAATCATGGATCCAGGGCCACCAATGGCCAGCACAACCACGAGGATCACCAGGAGCCAGAGCGGAGCCCGTTCAGGCAGGGCCAGGACCGCAGCCCATGCCAGGGCCGTGGCGAGCGTAATCAGCAGGACCAGCGCAGATCGTCGCATGGGATGCTTGGCGACGAAGCGTCCGAAGCCCGGACCTGCCACGATGGCCGTAGCCACGAAGAGTGCCATCAACGCCGAAACCGTGCCAGCGTCCAGGCCTTGGGCGGAGAGCAGGAACGGGTAGCCCCAGGTCATCGCAAAGAGGTTTCCACTGAATTGCACGGTGAAGTGGCTCCAGAGCCCGAGCCGGGTGCCGGGCTGCTTCCAGGCACGCGACAGCGAGACACCGGTAGCCCTGAGCCCTTGACCTTCCGCCCGCGGCGGGTGCCCTGGAGGCGCGTCCCGCAGTAGTGCAAGCACAAGAACGACGGCGAGCACCGACATTGCGGCCAGCGTCAGGAACGCCGGCGTCCAACCGGCGGAATGCAGGAGCAGCGCGAAGGGAACGACGCTGAAGAGTTGTCCCAGTTGGCCGCACATCCCCGTGAGCTGGGTAACCAGCGGCACCTTGGCCGGGGCAAACCATAAGGGGACCAGGCGGATCACGGAGATGAAGGTCATGGCATCGCCTGCCCCTACCAGGACCCGGCCCAGGACCCCGCCGGGAACACTCTCAGCGAAAGCCAACTGCAACTGTCCCAAGCCCATGAGGACGGCACCACCGGCCACCATGGCACGGGAGCCGAACCGGTCCACCAGGACACCCACCGGGATCTGCAGGCCGGCGTAAACCAGCAACTGCAGCACCGTGAAGAATGAGATCGCAGCGGCACTGGCGTCAAAACGTTCCGTGGCTTCCAGGCCTGCGACACCAAAGGATGTGCGCTGCGCGACTGCCACGAGGTAGGCGAACACGCCGATTGTCCAGATGAGCCAGGCGCGGGGAGCATTCACCCCCCAATTATGCCTCCCACGACTTCAAAGCTGATTTATTGCGGCGAGTCTTTACGGGCCAGGTATGCCTCCACGGCCGCACCGATGTCCTCGGCGTTGGGCAGCTCGTCATTCTCGTCGGCCAGCAACGAACGGCGCACAATGCCTTCGGATTTCTCGTCGTACCGGGTCTCCAGGTTGGAGACCACCGCCTGCACCTCTTCGGAGGCCTGGATCTGCTCGGCGATCTGGCGGCCCACTTCGCGTCCCGCTTCACGCAGCCGGTCGGTGGGCAGCATCAAGGATGTTGCGGCACCCAGGTACTCCAACCCTGCCACGGCGGCTGGCGGGTACTCGGCTTCGGCAAGGTAATGCGGTACGTGGATGACGTAGCCTGCCACGTTCCGCTCCGCTTCAGTAAGTCGAAGCTCAAGGATGTGGCCAATTGCGGCGGGCACGTCGACGGTGGGCTTCCAGCTGGAGATGCCATCGATCAGCTCGGGCCGGTTACCGTGCACTGTGACGCCAATCGGCCGCGTGTGCGGCACCGGCATGGGGATGGAATGTATCCACGTCACCAGGTTCACGTCCAGCTTCTCAACGATTCCGACGACGGCCCGGGAGAACCGCTCCCACTGAAGGTCCGGTTCAAAACCGGCCAGCAGCAGGAAGGGCTGGCCGAGGCCGTCGTTCAACTTGTACAGGCCGAGCTTCGGCGCCTGGTAGTCCTCAAGATGGTCTTCGATAAAGCTGATGTGCGGCCGTCGCGAGCGGTAGTCGATGAGCTGGTCGGCGTCGAACATGGCAACTACCTGGACGTCGTCTCCATCCAGGAGCTCGGCGTTGATCTGCCGGACCACGTGACCGGCATCGGCGAAGCCCGTGAAGCCCATGACCATGTCCAGGCCCCGGAGTTCAGGGCTGTGGAACGTCTCGATGTTGCTCGCATAGAGCGACTCGGGGTCCAGGAGGGAGCCGGATATCCGTTCAAACACGGCATGTTCCTTTCACGAAGACAAACTTCACGACAACGACAAATTTCAGGGTGGCCAGCTGTTGCCGGAGGTTGGGACCAGGGTCTCCCCCGCCCGGCAGCGGCACTCTTCTCTAGTTGTACAACGCACCACTTCGACCGGGCATTCCTGCCCCCGTTGTGCTGCAGCTCTCATTTAATTGCTGTCCAAAGCACCCGAGAGACTACGATCGAAACGGACCGGCGCCTGTGCGGCGCCGGCCCTGAAGACCAAGGCCGCCGTCGCAAGATGACGTGGGGCGACAACCGGGGCAGGCCGCCAAACATGCGGCCCCGCCATGCAATGCAGAGAGAAGTGAGGACAGATCCTCGTGGTCAAGACTACTGACATCATCCTGGGCATCATCGCCAAAGACCTGAAAAAGTCCCCCAGCGACGCCCTTGTGCTTGGCGTTGCGCAGGGAACGGACGGCCCGGTGCTGCTGTCCAACCCGTTGAGCGCCAAGGCGGCCGAGTCGGTAGCCGGCTCCCTGCAGCTGCTGGGGATCACAGGCGCCGCTGATCAGGTCCACCGGCTGCCGGGGCTCCCGGAATCAGGTTCGGAGATTCTGGTTCTGGCGGGCGTGGGCAAACTGCCCGACGGCGGCAGCCTCACCGAAGAAGCCCTGCGCCGCGCCGCCGGGTCTGCCGTCCGGCAGCTGGCCGGCGTCTCTTCGGTAACCCTCGCGTTCCCGACGACCACCGTCGCCGACGTCGCAGCACTGGCCGAAGGTGCAGCCCTGGGTGCCTACTCCTACACGGAGCACCGCTCCAGCAAGGACGGACTCAAGGCCCCGGTCGCCAAGGCCTTGATCTTCTCTGACGTGGATGCCAAGGAGGCACAGCCCGCACTGGACAGGGCCACCGTGCTGGCACGCGCAGTCAATGCCACCCGGACGCTGGTCAACCAGCCGCCCAGCCACCTGTATCCCGAGTCGTTTGCAGAGTCCGCCAAGGAACTCGCCAAGGGCCTCCCCGTGAAGGTAACGGTCTGGGACGAGAAGCGACTCGACAAGGAAGGCTTCGGCGGCATCATGGGCGTCGGCAAGGGGTCAACCCGCCAGCCGCGACTGGTCAAGGTCGAATACGCGCCCGCCAAGGCCACCAAAAAGATCGCCCTCGTCGGCAAGGGCATCACGTTCGATACCGGCGGCATCTCGATTAAGCCGGCCCTCGGAATGGGCGACATGAAGAGCGACATGGCCGGTGCCGCCGTCGTACTTAACGCAGTCCTGGCCATCGCCTCGCTTGGCCTTCCCATCAAGGCGACCGCGTGGCTCTGCATTGCGGAGAATATGCCGTCCGGTGCCGCGCAGCGGCCTGCCGACGTGCTGACGGTCTACGGCGGCAAGACGGTTGAAGTCCTTAACACTGACGCCGAAGGCCGTCTGGTGATGGCCGACGGCATCGTTGCTGCCAGCCTGGAACACCCGGACGCCATCATTGACGTGGCCACCCTCACCGGCGCGCAACTGATCGCTTTGGGCCTGCGTACTGCCGGGGTCATGGGCTCCGACTCCGTCACTGCAGCCCTTAAGTCAGCCGCTGACAGGGCCGGTGAGCTGGTGTGGCCCATGCCCCTGCCCGAAGAACTGCGGCCGAGCCTGGACTCACAGGTTGCGGACCTGGCCAACATCGGTGAACGCAACGGTGGCATGATGACCGCTGCGGTCTTCCTGCGCGAGTTCGTGGGCAAGAACGGCGACGGCCAGCAGATCCCGTGGGCCCACGTGGACATTGCCGGGCCGTCGTTCAACAACGGCAGCCCGTACGGCTACACCCCCAAGCAGGGCACCGGCTGCACCGTGCGGACCTTGGTTGCCTACGCCGAGGACCTCCTGGCGGTCTCCGCCTAGCAGCATTCCCTGCCCTCCGAGGGCGTGCGGGCCCCTGCGCATCCATGACCAGGGGCCCGCACAACCCCGGAATTATGCGGCGTGTAGGGCTGTGTCACAAGTGAACGTGAGTCTCGACACAAGCACACCACAAACGCCCGCGGAGGGTGGAGCATGGGTAGGTGGTTCGCTAAGGTGAACTCGGTAGTCACAAATGCAAGAGAACTTAGGTGCTGGCATAATCACGGCAGAACAAGTTCCAAAGACCAGATGGCACGCAGTCCCGTGTCATCACTCACGCGAGGGAGCGTTTTAGTGGCCGATCAGGCAACTGCGCAAGAATTCGACATCCTGGTACTCGGTGGCGGCAGCGGCGGCTACGCCACTGCCCTGCGGGCCGTGCAGCTTGGGTTCACCGTTGGCCTTGTGGAAAAGGCAAAGCTCGGCGGGACCTGCCTGCACAACGGCTGTATTCCCACCAAGGCCCTCCTGCACTCGGCCGAACTGGCCGACCATGCACGCGATTCCGCCAAGTATGGCGTTAACGTCACGCTGGACAGCATCGACATGCCGGCCGTCAACGCCTACAAGGACGGCATCATTGCCGGAAAGTACAAGGGCCTCCAGGGACTCATCAAGTCCAAGGGCATCACCGTCATCGAAGGTGAAGGCAAGCTCCAGGGCAACAACACCGTCGTCGTGAACGGCACGTCCTACACGGGCAAGAACATCGTCCTTGCCACGGGTTCCTACTCCCGTTCACTGCCTGGCCTCGAAATCGGCGGCAAGGTCATCACCTCGGACCAGGCCCTCACCATGGATTACATCCCCAAGAGCGCCATCGTCCTGGGCGGCGGTGTCATCGGCGTCGAATTCGCTTCCGTCTGGAAGTCCTTCGGCGTTGACGTCACCATCATCGAAGGCCTCCCCTCCTTGGTTCCCAACGAGGACGCCTCAATCGTCAAGAACCTCGAGCGCGCCTTCAAGAAGCGCGGCATCAAGTTCACCACCGGGATCTTCTTCCAGGGCGTCGAGCAGAACGACGACGGCGTCAAGGTCACCTTGGTTGACGGCCAGACGTTCGAAGCCGATCTCCTGCTCGTAGCAGTCGGCCGCGGTCCTGTGACCGCAAACCTGGGCTACGAGGAAGCCGGCATCACCATCGACCGTGGCTTCGTCATCACCAACGAGCGCCTCCACACCGGCGTTGGCAACATCTACGCCGTGGGCGACATCGTCCCGGGCGTCCAGCTTGCACACCGCGGCTACCAGCAGGGCATCTTTGTCGCCGAGGAAATCGCCGGCCTCAACCCGGCCATCGTCGAGGACATCAACATCCCCAAGGTCACCTACTGCGAGCCTGAAATCGCCACCGTCGGTTACACCGAAAAGGCCGCCAAGGCCAAGTTCGGCGACGACCAGGTGCAGACCCAGGAATACAACCTTGCCGGCAACGGCAAGAGCTCCATCCTTGGTACCGGTGGCATCGTCAAGCTCGTCCGCCAGAAGGACGGCCCCGTAGTTGGCATCCACATGATCGGTTCGCGCATCGGTGAGCAGATCGGTGAGGCCCAGCTGATCGTGAACTGGGAAGCCTACCCGGAGGATGTGGCCCAGTTGGTCCATGCCCACCCCACCCAGAACGAAGCACTGGGCGAAGCCCACCTCGCCCTCGCGGGCAAGCCGCTCCACGGCTAAGTCTTTACCCAAGACAAACGGGTCGGGTGCATGCGGCGGAATCAGCCGGATGCACCCGACCCGGACCAGCAGAATTCATCCGCACAAAGATCAATAAGGAGAACGGGGACGACATGTCTGAATCCGTTAACTTGCCCGCCCTCGGTGAGAGTGTCACCGAAGGAACCGTCACCCGCTGGCTCAAGCAGGTTGGTGACCGGGTGGAGATCGACGAGCCGTTGCTCGAGGTTTCAACCGACAAAGTAGACACCGAAATCCCTTCTCCGATCTCAGGCGTCATCGAAGAAATCCTCGTCGCTGAAGACGAGACGGCCGAAGTTGGCGCCCCCTTGGTCCGCATCGGCGACGGCTCAGGCTCTGCTGCCGACGCCGCGCCGGCCCAGGAGGCTCCGGCTGCGCCCGCAGAGGAAGCACCCGCTGCACCTGCGCCCGCAGAAGAGGCTCCCGCAGCGCCTGCTGCCGAAGCTCCCGCAGCCTCCGGCGACGAAGGCCACGAAGTAACCCTCCCGGCCCTCGGCGAGAGTGTCACCGAAGGAACTGTGACGCGCTGGCTCAAGGCCGTGGGCGACACCGTTGAGGTTGACGAACCACTCCTCGAGGTTTCCACCGACAAGGTCGACACCGAGATCCCCTCCCCCGTTGCCGGCACCCTTCAGGAGATCCGCGTCAACGAAGACGAGACCGCTGAAGTTGGCTCTGTCCTGGCCGTCATCGGCTCCGGCGCCGCACCAGCCGCGGCTCCGGCTGCCGCACCTGCGCCTGCTGCCGAGAAGCCCGCTGAGGCACCTGCTGCCCCGGCCGCTGCGCCTGCACCTGCTGCCCCGGCTCCCGCTGCACCGGCTCCCGCGGCCCCCGCCGCTGCACCGGCTCCCGCGGCCCCCGCCGCTGCACCGGCTCCCGCT
>NZ_JBEEII010000009.1:0-70743 GCF_040137855.1 Paenarthrobacter sp. CAP02
TGCAACCAACTAAGTTGCACTCAGCAACTAAGCGAGCAGAGGAAGGGCAGCGATGTGGCCAACGGGCCCTGCTCCTGTGACGACGTACATGGTGGCCTTCTTTCTCATTCTTCCAGCGGATTTCAAAACAAGAGCAGTGCTCTCTGAATTCAGAATGACGGCACTTTGTTCTTAAGTCAAGAGCAGTGCTCTTGTTTGTTGACGCCGCTCTCCTTTGTGGCAAGCTAGGGGCATGACGTCAGCTGCGACCAAGGCCAAGCCCCCAACTCCCAGAGAGCGCGCCCGCGCCCAAACCATTGCGGACATCATCCGGCTCGGCCGTGAGCACCTGGCCCTCCACGGCGCGGCGACACTGTCCCTCCGGGCGGTGGCCAGGGATCTCGGAGTCGTGTCCTCAGCCGTCTATCGCTACGTCGAGAACCGCGACGAGCTCCTCACGCTCCTGCTCATCGACGCGTACAACGAGCTCGGCGACCATGTAGACGCCGCCGTGGAGGCTGTTCCTGGCGCCGATTTCGCCGGGCAGTTCCGGGCGCTTGGCAACGCTGTCCGATCGTGGGCCCTTCGTGAACCGGCAAGCTACGCGTTGCTTTTCGGTAGCCCCGTCCCCGGCTACCAGGCGCCGGGCGAGCGCACCACCGTCCCTGGAACCCGTGTCATCGTCCGTCTCGTGGGCATCTTTGATGCCGCATACCGAGCCGGAGCCATGAACGCCGAGGTGAGTCCCGCCGTCGTCGTTCCTCCAGCCCTGGCCAAAGACCTGGCGGCCATCCGCGAGGACCTTAACCTCGCAGCTCCTGACCACTCCCTGGCGCGGGGCGTGCTGGTCTGGACGTCCGTGTTCGGGGCCGTTAGTTTCGAGGTCTTTGGGCAGTATGGTGCCGATACCTTTGCTGCCCGGGATGAGCTTTTTGAACACCAACTGAGCGTCCTCCAGGGTGTCGTGGGGCTCTAGGCCGCGAACGGTAAAGTATTCAGATGGTTCGTGGACTGGCTGACATCGGGGCGGAGGGCGTGCTCCTCGCCGGAGCGGGCCGCGCAATTCTCCTGCAGATCGCCGACCCCAGGGTTGGCCATGGCGTGGCTGAGCACAGCAACTTCGCCGAGCGCCCTATGGACCGCCTCCGTGCCACCATGACCTACGTGTACGCGGTGGTGTACGGCTCGGAAGACCAACTCAAGGCCGTCCGACGTTCCGTTAATCGTGCCCATGCCCCTGTCCGGCGCGGACCCGACTCCACCTCCAGCGGGTACAGCGCCTTCGACGCGGAGTCCCAACTCTGGGTGGTCGCCACTCTTTACGACACCGCAGTCACCGTTTACGAGCAGGTCCACGGACCGCTCGACGACGGCGATGCCGACCGGATCTACCGCGAGTATGCGCGGATCGGGACAGCCCTGCAGCTCCCGGCGGGCAGTTGGCCGGCCGACCGGGCCGCCTTTGCCGCCTACTGGGACTCCCGTGTGAGGGGACTTCAACCGGACGACAAAGCGGTCAGGGTTGCGCGGGACCTCCTCTACCCGGCAGGCGGCCCACAACTCCTGCGCCTGGCGATGCCGCTGGCCCGGTTCCTCACGGCCGGCCTGCTGCCTGATGATGTGCGTGCCGGTTTCGGGTTCGACTGGGGGCCGGCCCGAGCCCGGCGTTTCGAGCGGACCATGCGGATGGTTGGCCGTCTCTACCCTCGGCTGCCCCAGCGGATCCGGCATTGGCCGCGCGACTACTACCTGGGCCAACTCGGAGCCGCTCCGAAGGGTGGCAATGCGTAACTCCACACCTGTTGAACAGGCTATCGACAACCTCGCCCACCGGTATCTGGACGGCAGGAAGGGCAGCCGCCTGCAGTCCGGGCTCACCGAGTTCGTGGTGTTCGGGCTGAAGCAGGCCTGGGCTTGCGTGTTCGGCGCCGCCCTGCTCGCGGTGATCATCGCCGTCCGTCTTTGGTACCCAGAAAACGCCGCTCTCGCCCGGAACGACTTCCTCACCCTTGCCGCCGTCGTCATCCAGGTCCTAATGATCACGTTCAGGCTGGAGACGCTCCGGGAGCTGCGGGTCATCCTGTTGTTCCATGTGGTGGGAACGGTCATGGAGCTGTTCAAGACCGATGTGGGCTCGTGGGCCTATGAGGCCGAGGGCGTCCTTCGGATCGGTGCGGTCCCGTTGTTCAGTGGCTTCATGTACGCGGCAGTGGGCTCTTATATGGTGCGCGTTTTCCGCTTGTTCGACCTTCGCTTCGACAGGTATCCCCGCCGGTGGATCACGGCTCTGGTTGCTGGGGCGATCTACGTGAACTTCTTCTCGCACCACTACATCGTTGACCTGCGCTGGGTGCTGCTGGCCGCCGTCGTTCTTGTCTACGGACGGTGCGTGATGCACTTCCGGGTGTTCCGGCGTCGTTTCCGTATGCCGATCCTGGTGTCCTTCCTGCTGGTGGCGCTGTTCATCTGGTTCGCCGAGAACATCGGCACGTGGTCCCGTGCGTGGCTTTATCCGAACCAGCTGAACGGCTGGCAGGCCGTCTCGATCGACAAGCTCCTGGCGTGGTTCCTGCTGATGATCATCTCGGTGGTGCTGGTGGCGTGGGTGTACAAACCCGAGCCGCTTGGCGGTGCCGCTGACGCTACCCAAGCGGCTGACGCCACCCAAACGGTTTGACGCCACCCACATTCAGTCGTGACACCCAAATATGGGCGTCGCCACTCCGGCTGAGTGGCACAGTGGATTTTGCGCGTCGTGAGGCTTTGCTGGCAGTTCACCGAGGGCGAAACAGCCCTTCTGGCGCGGGATTCCGGGGATTTTCCTCAGCCTGAAAGTAAAGTTGAGTGCACTCGACTCAACTTTGGATTGACATCTTTCTGAGCCTGAGTACAGTTGAGTGCAGAACGCTCAACTAGCCGATTGTTGAGCAAGCTCCCGGCACAGGAACCGCCCAGCGGACCGATGCCGGACGCAATCTCCAACATCGGCCATTGAAAGGAAACAAGATATGTCACGTGCAGTAGGTATCGACCTCGGAACAACCAACTCCGTGGTCTCTGTTCTCGAAGGTGGCGAGCCCACCGTCATCGCCAACGCTGAAGGCGGCCGCACCACGCCGTCCGTCGTTGCGTTCTCCAAGTCCGGTGAAGTCCTGGTCGGCGAAATCGCCAAGCGCCAGGCCGTCAACAACATCGACCGCACCATCGCTTCCGTCAAGCGCCACATGGGCACCGACTGGACCGTCGCAATCGATGACAAGAAGTACACGCCGCAGGAAATCTCCGCGCGTATCCTCATGAAGCTCAAGAACGACGCCGAGAGCTACTTGGGCGAAAAGGTCACCGACGCTGTGATCACCGTTCCGGCCTACTTCAACGACGCCGAGCGCCAGTCCACCAAGGAAGCCGGCGAAATTGCAGGCCTCAACGTCCTCCGCATCGTCAACGAGCCCACCGCGGCTGCACTGGCATACGGCCTGGACAAGGGCAAGGAAGACGAACTCATCCTGGTCTTCGACCTCGGTGGCGGAACCTTCGACGTTTCCCTCCTGGAAGTTGGCAAGGACGAAGACAACTTCTCCACCATCCAGGTCCGCGCAACCGCCGGTGACAACCGGCTCGGTGGCGACGACTGGGACAACCGCGTAGTCGAGTGGCTCCTGGGCCAGCTCAAGGTCAAGGGCATCGACCTCTCCAAGGACAAGATCGCCCTGCAGCGTCTGCGTGAAGCTGCGGAGCAGGCCAAGAAGGAACTGTCCTCCTCCACCAGCACCAACATCTCCCTCCAGTACCTCGCCGTCACCCCCGACGGCCCGGTCCACCTGGACGAGCAGCTGACCCGTGCCAAGTTCCAGGACCTCACCAAGGACCTGCTGGACCGCACCAAGAAGCCGTTCAACGACGTCATCGCAGAAGCCGGCATCAAGGTTTCCGACATCGACCACATTGTGCTCGTCGGTGGCTCCACCCGTATGCCTGCTGTCTCCGAGCTCGTGAAGGAACTCGCCGGCGGCAAGGAGCCCAACAAGGGCGTCAACCCGGATGAAGTTGTAGCCGTCGGTGCTGCACTCCAGGCCGGTGTCCTGAAGGGTGAGCGCAAGGACGTCCTCCTCATCGACGTCACCCCGCTGTCCCTGGGCATCGAAACCAAGGGTGGCGTCATGACGCACCTGATCGAGCGCAACACCGCTATCCCCACCAAGCGTTCGGAAACCTTCACCACCGCTGACGACAACCAGCCGTCCGTGGCCATCCAGGTCTTCCAGGGCGAGCGTGAATTTACCCGCGACAACAAGCCGCTGGGCACGTTCGAACTGACCGGCATCGCTCCGGCGCCGCGTGGTGTTCCGCAGGTCGAGGTCACCTTCGACATCGACGCCAACGGTATTGTCCACGTGTCCGCCAAGGACAAGGGCACCGGCAAGGAACAGTCCATGACCATCACCGGTGGCACTGCACTGTCCAAGGACGACATTGACCGCATGGTCCGTGAAGCCGAGGAGCACGCAGCAGAGGACAAGGCTCGCCGCGAAGCTACGGACACCCGTAACTCCGCTGAGCAGCTCGCCTACTCCGTGGACAAGCTGATCGCCGACAACGACGACAAGCTGCCTGAAGAGGTCAAGACCGAGGTCAAGGCCGACGTCGACGCCCTCAAGTCCGCGCTGGAAGGCACCGACGACGCCGCCGTCAAGACTGCGTTTGAGAAGCTGCAGGCTTCCCAGACCAAGCTGGGCGAAGCCATCTACTCGCAGGCCTCCGCTGCTGATGCTCCGGGTGCCGGTGCAGAAGGTGCACCTGCCGGCGAGCAGGGTTCGGCTGACGAGGACATCGTCGACGCCGAGATCATCGACGAAGACGAAGCGAAGAAGTAGCCATGCCTCATCACGGCAACGAAGCAGAGCACTCTGAAGGCAACGAGCCGCGCAAGCCGGTGATCCGGGACAACCGCAAGGTTGACCCGGAGACCGGGGCGGCCCGCCACCCTGAGGGCGAGGCCGCGGCTCCTGCCGAAGGCAACGCTGCTCCCACGGACGGTGACGCCCTCTCCCAGGCTGAGGAAATCCTCAACGGGGTAGAGGTGCCGGCTGCAGAGTCGGTAGCCTCCGGTGCCGCAGCTGAAGCCCAGGCAGCCGAACTCCGCAACGACCTCCTCCGCCTTCAGGCTGAGTACGTCAACTACCGCAAGCGCGTTGAACGAGACCGGGCCGTAGCGGGAGAGATGGCCGTCATCGGCGTCCTGAACTCCCTCCTGCCGGTACTGGACGACATCGACGCTGCACGCCAGCACGGTGACCTCGAAGACGGCCCCTTCGCCGCCATCGCCGCCAAGCTGGAGACCGCGCTGAAGACGTACGGACTGGAGCGAATCGCGGAAACGGGTGTCGAATTCGACCCCACCGTCCACGAAGCACTCATTCAGCAGCCCGGCGAGGACATCCAGGTGGATACGGTCAGCCAGGTCCTGCGCTCCGGATACCGCTCGGGTGAGCGGGTCCTGCGTGCAGCACAGGTGATCGTCGCGGTTCCCGCATAAGGTGAGTTGACCGCAGCGCGAAGTGGAATATGGGCCCCGGGAGTGGCATCGGGCCTGCCGGAGCGTGGCGGCTCAAGTCCGTTAGGACTGAGCCGCCGCGCGTAGGGGCGGGGGCCCATATTCCGCGTAGCGCAACGTAACGACAGATTTGAAAGGAAACGCTCTTGGCCAGCCAGGACTGGGTTGAAAAGGATTTTTACGCGATCCTTGGTGTTGCCAAGGACGCGTCCGACGCGGATATCAAGAAGGCGTACCGCAAGCTTGCCCGCCAGTACCACCCGGACACCAACGCCGGGGATGCTGCCGCGGAGAAGAAGTTCAAAGACATTTCCGAGGCCTACTCGGTGTTGTCGAGTCCTGAGGACCGGCAGCAGTACGACGCCATCCGTGCCATGGGCGGCGGTGCCAGGTTCGCCCCGGGCGCCGGCGGCCGGGGCGGTGCGGGAGGCAATGGCGGGTTCGAGGACCTGTTTGGTGGCCTGTTCGGCGGCGGACCGGGTGCCCGCCAGCCCCAAGGCGGCGGTATTCCTCCGGAGTTCGCCGACCTGTTCGGTGGCGGATTCGGCGGGGCCGGGCAGACCGGCTTCCAGCGGGCGCCTCAAAAAGGTTCGGACCGCACCGCCACCACGACCATCTCGTTCGCCGGCTCCATCAAGGGCACCACGGTGAGCCTGCGTGAGAGTAACGGCAACGTCATCGACGTGAAGATTCCCGCCGGCATCAAAGATGGCCAGAAGGTCCGCCAGCGGGGCAAGGGCAATGTTGGTCCGGCCGGCAACGGCGACCTCATCATCACTGTCAACGTGAAGCCGCACGACTTCTTCCAACGCGACGGCAACAACATCCGTATCCACGTGCCCGTCACGTTCGCGGAAGCCGCGCTTGGCGCCACCATAGAGGTTCCCACGCTCGACGGCGACACGGTCAAAGTGCGCGTCCCGGCGGGCACGCCCTCGGGCCGCACCCTGAGGGTCAAGGGCCGTGGCGTGAAGACGTCCAAGGCCACAGGCGACCTGCTGGTGACCATCGACGTCGCGGTTCCGCAGAACCTCAACAAAGAAGCGGAGGAAGCCGTGAAGGCTTTCGCTGCGGCCACCACCGACGCCGATCCCCGTCACGACCTGGCCGCAAAGGCCCGGTTGTAAGGAGGCGGTGATGGGCATCGACGTCAACCAGCCGATCTTCGTCATCTCCGTTGCTGCGGAGCTTGCCGACATGCATCCGCAGACGTTGCGCCAGTACGACCGGCTGGGCATCGTCTCGCCCAGCCGTGCGCCGGGCAAGTCCCGCCGCTACTCGCAGAACGACGTCAACAAACTGCGGGAGGTCCAGCGCCTCTCGCAGTCCGGCGTCTCACTTGAAGGCATCAAGCGCATACTAGACCTCGAAAACCAGGTTGCTGCCCTGCAATACCGGGTAGCTGAACTGACAGAGGAACTGACCCGCCGTCGCGCGACAGGGGACGCCCGCATCTTCGCGGCGGGAGCTGCAGGCGACGTCGTCTCGCTGGCACGTGGCCAGCGTCCCCGGGCGCGCTCCCAAGCCGTTGTGGTCTGGAGGCCGCGGCAGGGTGAAAGCCGCTAGGCGGTCACCGTGTCGGCATGCCGGTGGGCCACTTTCCATTCCCCACCCTCACGGCGGTAGACCTGGGTGGCTCGGAGGACATACTGACGTGGCTCGCCGTTGATTGAAGCCGAGGTGTGCTCCAATCCGGCGGTGTAGGCCATGTCTCCTATGACGTCGTAGGCCTGAAGGTCGAAGCTGTACGAGAGGCAGTCAGAGAAACTCTCCGCCAGCGCAGCAAAGAGCTCGTCCAACTCCTGCTGGCCGTGGGCGTTACGGAACGCGCCGAGCACGCTGACGGGCTCATTCCGTGACCAGATGGCCCGACGTGGAGAAGCATCGCCGTTATGGAGGGCAAGTTCCGCTTGATAAAGGGTGGACCTGACCCATTCAAGGAATTCTTCGGTCCCGCTCATGCCTCCAGTATGCGCCTGTCTAGCGCTGCCGGTCCCAGCTGACCACAACGAGTACAGCCCCGTTATCGGTGCGTTCCACCTTGGTGACGATCTGCTGTTCAGCTGCACCCATGGCCCTGATCTGCTGCCGATAGTCCTCGATATGCGCCTGCAAGGACTCTTCTGTCCATTCGCCCGGCCGCATCCGGGTCGAAATCTCGACTGGTTCCTCGCGGACCAGGATCTCCTCGGGCTCGCTGGGCGGGGCAGGTTCCGGCGTCCGCGCTGGGGGCACCAGCATGCGGAAGGCGAAAACTCCGCCCGCCACGCCTGCAACAAGGCCGGCCGCGATGAGCCAGAGCGTTCGCCGGGGTCCGCGGCCCGCGGGGGTGGTTTTCTGAAGCGCCGTGTTCTTTGCAGTTTTGTGTGCCATGGGAATTCAACTTTCCTGTCGGCGATCTTTGTCCGTGCTCGTGGCGCAATGGGCCCGCAGCTCCAGCGTATGCATATTCAGGGGCTGGAGGAACCCGCGGCAGGTGGAACCACAGCAAGAACCTGTCCCAGGGAACCTGTGGCACACGCACCGAAACGGGCAGATAATGATGGCATGGCACGGCAAGCAGCGCACGTGCTGATGGCCTGAGCATCGACGCATTTTCGCGGACCTGCTCGTGTGGTGAGGAACTCCGGTGTCGTTGTCGGAAGAAGAACGCAGGAGCTTGGAGGAGCTGGAACGGGATCTTGCTGCAACGGATCCCGAACTCGCCTCGCAGCTGACGTCGGGCCGCCCGCGAGGAGAAATGGCCCGCATCATTCTGGGGAGCCTGGCTGTCCTTGCCGGGTTCGTGATGGTGATCGCGGGGATCATGACCCAGCTGGTGTTCCTGGGCGTAATGGGTTTCCTGCTTGCCAGCGCAGGAGCCTACTGGCTTTTCGCCAGGGCACCCCTTCGGCGGCGGATCCAACGGCACGACGGCGAAGCCGCACCCTAGTCGGCGCTCCTGCCGCTTGTTGGGCTGCTTAGGGAGCCGGGGGCACGGGCGGCTTGATGGGCTCAGCCGGTCGCTTGGCCGGCTCGGGTTCGCCCGGAGGCACCATGGCGCGCCACGCCAGTACGGCTGCCGCACCGACAACAGCTGCGGCCAGCGCCACCAACAAACCACCACGACGGGAGCGCCGCTGCGGGGCTTTCCGGCTCAGTGCCTGGGTGGCCCGCTTAACGGCACGCGCGGCAGTGCGTTGGGCTTCCTTGGCCGTCTTCCTGTTGCCGGTCAGGGTGAGCATCACGCCGTGGACAACGGACGGGACATCGGCGTGGTTGATCCGGGACAACGCCCATCCAACCACTGCCTCGGTTTGCGCGGATGTGCCTTCGGCAGCATGGCCTACCCATTCGCGGGCCAGGTCCTGTGCAGCGGGAATGATGTTCTGTGCTTTGTTCATGGTGCGCCCCTAACGGAGTAGATGGCTTCGTGTGCCAGCCTACGCTGGAGTCCCCTGGGCCAAAAGATGCCAGACCCGGTTCCCGGGCTAGTCGCGGACCACGGCCGCCAGCTCCACCGGGTTCTCCAGGCCGGCCCACGTGCCGCTGAGGGTCAGCTCACCATGCAACTCAGGGGCAGCAGCAGAGTTCGCGGAAACATCGGCGGCCACATCCAGGACCCTGGCTACTTTCAGCTTCAACCCACCCGCATCAATAATCGTCACGCCACTGCCCGATACCGGCGCCGAGGCACTCAGGGTGGGTACGCCGTCGTCGAGCTGTCCGCTGCCCTTGACGGTAACGGTGCTGGGGCGCGGTTCGGGCTCACCGTCGACGAACTGCTCAGCTTCCCGCTGGCCTGTCAGGATCGCGGTTGCGAGGGCCTTGACGTAGATGGGGTCGGCGCAGGCGTCGTACACCCAGCGCTTGCCCAGGACCGAGTGCTCCATGGTTCCGATCAGCCAGTCCTCGGCACCTGCGAGCTCGTAACCGCGGTAGCTGAGGGGGACCTGGTAGATGCGCTCACCAGCAGTGACCACATGGGTTTCGAGGCCCACTTCGCCTGCGGGATCGTCAAAGCGGTAGGCGCCAATGAGCTCCGGCGCGCCGTCCTGGATGAACCAAGGTTGGTTCGGCAGGTAATCAGCGATGAGTTCGAGCTTGGACGGGGACAGGGTTGCCTTGTGAATGATCGCCATGGTCTCCAGCCTAGGGCAGGGGACTGCGGTCCCTGGCACCCTGCACCGATGGCTGGCGCACGAGCGACCCGGTAGCGGCGCCCACCATTCCCTCCACTGCGCGGGCCAGGTGGCTGCCGCGGTCGTTGACGCCGTCCCAGCGGACCAAGGCCTGCGCGTTCAGGCCGTCCACCATGCCCAGGATCTGCCAGGCGACGGCGGCAGCATCGGAAACGTTGAATGCTCCGGATGCGTTCCCGTCCTCAACCACTCCTTGGAAAACCTTCTGCCAGGCGTCCATTTGCTCACGGACGGATGCGGCGAGGGCTTCGTTGCGGCGCCCGAGCGTCCATGCTTCAACCCAGATGGCCGTGACATCGAGCCTGCTGTTGTCCAAGAGCGTGTCCACCAGCAGGCTGAGCCGCTCGGAGGGCCCGGGGAGTCGGCTCAACAGGGCTGCGATTTCCTGTGTTTCCGCAGCCACGATGGTGGCAAACGTGTTGGAAACGAGTGCGTCCATGTTGGGCTGATAGTGCGCCACCAGGCCCGAGGCGACTCCAACCCGGGCAGCCACATTGCGCAGCGTCAGGGCGGTAAGGCCCGTCTCGAGTGCGATCTGGCGGGCGGCTTCCGTGATTTCTGTGGCGCGTTCTGCCGGCGACTTCCGGACCGCGCGCTTCTGTGGAGTGCTTGACATCAAGGACCAGTCTAGATTACCTTTTCAACATTATTGATCGTGCGATCAACAAGACAATGAAATGCAGACGAAGGAGTCACCCATGGCTTGGAAAATGCCAGCCGAAACCGCGCCACATGAACGCACCTGGATGGCTTTTCCGCGCCCCGGACTGACCCTCGGCGACGACGCCGCCTCCGCTGAAGAGGCCTACGCGGCCTGGACCGCCGTCGCGCATGCCGTGGCAGAATTCGAACCCGTCACCATGGTGGTTGACCCGAGCGAGCGCCAGCGCGCTGCGCGCATGCTGGGCAGCGGCATCGAGCAGCTCGAGGCCCCGTTGGATGAGTTCTGGATGCGCGACGTCGGACCCACCTTTGTGCTGGATGACGAACGTCCCGGCGTGCTTGGCGCCGTGGACTGGATCTTCAACGGTTGGGGTGCGCCCGCATGGTCCGAATGGCAGAAGAGCGCAGGCATGGGACGCTTCGTCGCGGAACAGTCGGGCGCTGAACTGGTCAGCTCGCTGTTGGTCAACGAGGGCGGTGCCATCCACGTGGACGGCGAAGGAACCGTGCTGGTCACCGAGACGGTGCAGCTGGATCCGGGTCGGAACCCCTTCGCGGACAAGGCCGCAGTTGAGGCAGAACTCGCCCGGACCATCGGTGCCACCAAGGTCATTTGGGTTCCCCGCGGGCTGACCCGCGACTACGAGGACCTGGGCACGCGCGGCCACATCGACATGGTTGCCACCTTGCCCACGCCCGGCCGTATCCTGCTGCATTCCCAGACCAACCCGGAGCACCCGGACCACGACGTCAGCCGCACGCTCCAGGCATTCCTTGAGACTCAGACGGACGCGGCGGGCAAGCCCTTCGAGATTGTCCCTCTGCCGGCCCCGGCAACGCTCCGCGACGACGACGGCTTTGTGGACTGGAGCTACGTCAACCACCTGGTGGTCAACGGCGGCGTGATCGCCTGCGGTTACGGCGAAGAGCGTGCCGACTCCCTTGCAGCTGAAATCCTGGCCGAAGCTTACCCGGGCCGCCGCGTCGTCACCGTGGACGCCCGGCCCATTCTGGCCCGCGGCGGCGGCATCCACTGCATCACCCAGCAGCAGCCGCGTCTCAACGGAACACCCATCGCCGGGGGTGCAGCGTAGTGGCCAGCTTCGACGTCGTTGAAGCCTCCATTGCGCAACTGCGCGGGGCACTTGAATCGGGTGAGGTGACCAGCGAGGAACTGACCCAGGCATACCTTGACCGCATCGAGGCCTACGACCACAACGGCATCAAACTCAACGCCTTGGTGGTCATGAATCCCGATGCGTTGGCAGATGCCCGGGCATCGGACAAACGCCGAAGCCAGGGCGCGGTGAGGGGCCCCTTGGACGGCATCCCGTACACGGCCAAGGACAGTTACCTGGCCAAGGGCCTCACTGCCGCCGCCGGGTCGCCTGCCTTTGAGAATCTGGTGGCGCAGCGCGATGCGTTCACCATCGAACGGCTTAGGGATGCCGGTGCGGTGCTGATCGGCCTGACCAACATGCCGCCCATGGCCAACGGCGGCATGCAGCGTGGCGTGTACGGACGCGCCGAAAGTCCCTACAACGCGGACTTCCTGACGGCAGCGTTCGGTTCCGGTTCATCCAACGGCTCCGGCACCGCGACAGCGGCCAGCTTCGCGGCCTTCGGCTTGGGCGAGGAGACCTGGTCAAGTGGCCGCGCACCGGCGTCGAACAACGCTTTGTGCGCCTACACGCCCTCCCGCGGCGTTATCTCGGTGCGCGGCAACTGGCCGCTGGTCCCCACAATGGACGTCGTGGTGCCGCACACCCGCACCATGGCCGACATGCTTGAGCTTCTGGACGTGATCGTGGCCGACGACGCTGAGACGCGCGGTGACTTCTGGCGCGCACAACCGTGGGTTGAGGTTCCGAAATCGTCCGAGGTCCGGCCGGAGTCCTACGTGGCGCTCGGTTCGGAAACGCTCGACGGCGGGCGGTCGGCCTTGCGGGGCAAGCGCTTCGGCGTGCCACGCATGTACATCAACGCAGACCCTGACGCCGGAACCAGCGAGCAGCCGGGGATCGGCGGGCCTACCGGGCAGCGCATTGAGACACGCGCTTCCGTGATTGACCTCTGGGAAGCTGCGAAGCGGGACCTGGAAGCTGCCGGCGCTGACGTTGTACTGGTGGACTTCCCCGTGGTCTCCAACTACGAAGGCGACCGGCCCGGTGCGCCCACCATCGCCACCCGCGGCCTGGTCAGCTCCGAGTACCTCAAACGTGAAATCGAGGACCTTTCGGCCTGGGCGTGGGACGACTTCCTGCAGGCCAACGGCGATCCCGCCCTCAACAGGCTTGCCAATGTGGATGGCGAGGCCATCTTCCCCCACCCAAAGGGCGCCCTCGCGGACCGCTACACCGGATTCGACGACCACATCGCCGGCTATCCCCGGCAGGTCCGCGAGTACGGTGTCTCCCACTTCACCGAGATCCCCGAGCTGCAAGCCGGAGTTCGCGGCTTGGAGGAGACCCGGCGCATTGATCTGGAGGACTGGATGGACGAGCTCGGACTGGACCCGACGTCGGACCTGCCGACATGGACATTAACCCGGCATCGGCGGATCTCGGTTGGCGCAACGGAGTGTGGGTATCCAACGGCAACCTCGTCCCGAGACACCTGGGCATCCCGACGGTCACCGTGCCGATGGGAACCATGGCGGACATCGGGATGCCCGTAGGCCTCACCTTCGCAGGGCGCGCCTACGACGACACGGCACTGTTGGCACTGGCCGCCGCCTTCGAAGCAACGGGTTCGCGCCGCACGGCTCCACCCCGGACGCCGGCTCTGTAGGGGATTCGCGGCCGGCCCTGCGCTCCTGCCCGGTTACTTCCGTGCTGTCATCGTAATTTTGCGGTGACTCCCGCGCGTCGGGCATCGTTTTGCGCCTGCTGGGGGAGGTAACTGGGAAGGAACGCGGGCAAGCGGCCTTTCCCCGATGCGTGAGGGGGCCGCTGCTCTGATTACAATCAAAGGGACGTCGACCACTGAGGGAATCATGAAGAAACTCACCACTGTCCTGATCGCTGCCGGGCTCATCGCCTCGGCATCCGCCTGCGCCGCCCAGCCGCAGCTGACTACAGCAGAAACCTGTGACCGGGTTGGCGTCGCCGCAGCCGGCATCCCGAGCAACCAAAGCAAGACCGCCACGACCCGCGTTGCCAACGCCATCCGACCCCTCGAAGCGGTGTCTTCCACCGAGATGAAGCCTGTGGTGACCGCAATCCTGGAGTTTATGGATGAGCAGTCCAAGGAAAGCCCGGACGAGGCCAAACTGGCCGAACTTGGTCAGGCCTACCAGGAAGCCGGCACCAAATACGGCGAGCTCTGCCGCGGCTAATGACGCCCGCACGCTGAACACGCTGAGCTGAACGCTTTGAGCTGAACTCACTGAAGGGGACCGGTTGAAGAACCGGTCCCCTTCGTGTTCCCCCAACGCTCTCTCACATCCCACCCCTTTCGCCCTGACGCTCTCTCACGTCCCGCCTGTTTTGGCCTGACGCTCTCTCACGTCCCGCCTGTTTTGGCCTGACGCTCTCTCACGTTCCGCCCGTTTGGACCTGACGCTCTCTCACGTCCCGCCCGTTTCGCCCTGACGCTCTCTCACATCCCACCCCTTTCGCCCTGACGCTCTCTCACGTTCCGCCTGTTTTGGCCTGACGCTCTCTCGTTCTCTTAACCAAAGTGGGGACTGTGGGACTGTCGGAATAACGGTGGATCCGGGATGTGAGGGAGGGTTTGGGGGGTGGAGTAGGCTCGCGGGATGACGGATTCCGATACCAAAGCCCGGCTTCTCGCTGCCTACGATGAACAACTCCGCACCGATGCCGAGACTCCAAGCGCTGTGGCGGTCAAGGAACTTGGCCCGCTCCGGTTGGTGACCTTCAGAGGTGGTCGTGGCTTCATCACGTACCAGGATCTGGCTGGCTCGGACGAGGAAGGTATCCGCAGCTTGGTGGAAGCGGCCGTTTCCTACTTCGAGGGCCAGCCGGAGATCACCAGGATCGAGTGGAAAACCCGCGGACATGACCATGCTCCCGGGCTCCACGAAGCCCTGACATCCCGGGGCTTCACCGCGGATGAGCCCGAATCGATCATGATCGGTGATGCCAGGGCACTCAACGTCGATGTCCCTTTGCCCAATGGCGTGACGTTGCGCGGGGTGTGGGAGGAATCGGATGTGCGGGCCATGAGTGCCATGCAGGACGAAGTATTCGGCGATCCTGTTTCGGATGAGATGGCGGATGCCCTGCTTCATCGGCTCTCACTGAACGACGGAATGGAACTCTGGGTTGCAGAAGCTGACGGCATTGTTGTGAGCGCCGGGCGGTTGGAACCCGTGGAAGGGACCGACTTTGCCGGGATCTGGGGTGGAGCCACCCGGCCGGAGTGGCGGGGCCGCGGGATCTACCGGGCCCTGACAGCCCGCCGCGCCCAGGCGGCTTTGGCCAACGGAAAAACACTCATTAACAGCGATTCAACCGAGTACTCCCGCCCCATTCTGGAACGCTCTGGCCTGCTCAAGGTGTCGACGACGACGCCGTACCGCTGGGCGCGTGGCTGACTAATTGCGCCCCCAAGACAGAGTGTGTATAGATGTATACAAGTACACCTTCTCTTTTGGCGGCCCTGAATGTCTGATCCACAACCCCGCAACACGGGGGCACATTTTGTCTACCTCGAGCTCAAGCGGCAAATCCTTGATCTCGAACTCAAGCCGGGATCCCGCGTTTATGAACCCGCGATGGCAACCGCGCTGGGGGTGAGCCGAACCCCACTGCGTGAAGCCATCCGCCGCCTGATCTCCGAGAGCCTCTTGGAACAGCAAGCCACAGGAGGTGTCCTGGTCCCGGCCCTCGATGCGAAAGTCATCGCCGAGCTGTACGACGTACGCGCCGCGCTGGAGTCCTTAATGGCTCGCGAAGCCTGTGCCCGGGCCACGGACCAGGACATCGAGAACCTTGAGGGAATCCTTGAGCGCAATGCAGCGATGGTGGGATTCGCGGACGAAGCCATGAAGTACGGCGTGACCCTCCACGCCACCATCGCCTCGATCGCGGGAAACTCGTGGGCCCAGCGTTTCCACCAGCAGATCGGAAGCCAGGTTGAGCGCTACCGGTACTTCACCAACAACTCGGCGGAGCGGCGTGAGGAAGCCCTGGCAAACCACCGCTTGCTCGTCGCGGCGCTCGCTGGCAAAGACGCGGACCGTGCAGCGAAGATCGCGTTCGACCACGTTATTGGCGCCCGTGACGAGACACTTCGGATGATCTCCCACAAAGGAATCGACGCCGAATGATCGGCGAACTCGGACGGCGCTCGTCCACCGCCCTCCTGGTCCACTCGGCCCTCATCCAGGCAGTGACATTCCTGGTCCGGCCGGCCGCCACATACAGGGCCCTTGAGCTCGAGGTCCCTGCGTTTGCCCTGGGTGTCCTCGCGGCCAGTTACGCCGTCTTTCCCTTGCTGCTCGCCTTGCCCATCGGCGGACTGGTGGACCGTCTGGGTGAGCGAAAGCTCATGGCGATCGGGTCCGCCGTCGTCCTTTCATGTTCTGCGTTTTTGCTCTTTTGGGGGACCTCGGTTGCTGCTCTCGTGGCAGGAACGGCGCTTCTTGGTGCGGGGCAATTGGCATGCGTGGTGGGGCAGCAGGCGGTGGTCGCGAACAACGCTGCTGCGTCCCGACTCGACTCGGCCTTTGGTTACCTGACTTTTGCTGCGTCCTTGGGCCAGGCATTGGGTCCGTTGGCGATCTCACTGGTGGGCGGCGCATCAGTCCGGCCCAATACGCAGGCGATTTTCACCCTGTCGGTGGCGATGAGCCTGGTGATGTTCCTGACCACGTTTGTCATTTCGGGAAAGGTGAGCAGGCGCAGGGGCAAAGCCAAGTCGCAGGACGCACCCAAGGGCGGTGCGGTGGCGCTGCTGAAAACGCCGGGCGTCGTCCGCGCGTTGGCCACCAGCGCCACCGTCCTGGCAGTAGTGGACCTGACCGTTGTCTACCTTCCCGCGCTCGGCGCCGAACGCGGCCTGACCGCAGCTACGGTGGGCCTGATGCTGACGGTCCGGGCAGTGTTCTCGATGGTTTCGCGCATTGGGCTGGGCAACATGTCCCGCAAACTTGGTCGGATGAAGCTGCTGGTGCTCAGCTTGGCGGTATCAACGGTGGCGCTTGCCGTGGCCGCGATTCCCATGCCCGTGTGGCTGCTCTTCGTGGTCATGGCCTTCCTGGGCCTGGGGCTCGGAATTGGCCAGCCCCTGACCATGTCCTGGCTTTCGGCCCAAGCTCCGGAAGGGCAGCGCGGACGGGCACTGGCTTTGAGGCTGGCCGGAAACAGGGTGGGCCAAGTGGTCCTGCCCAGTGCCATCGGCGTGGTTGCTGTCGGCCTTGGTGCAGCGGGGGTGTTCCTGGCGTCCGCCGTGGCTGTTGGCGGAACCATGCTGCTGCTTCGCGGGGTGCGGCTGGACGACTGACCGGGAGATCACTCCGCGAACAGCGCCGCCAGGTCCTCCGCCGTCAACGAACCACCGGCCAGGGCGTCACCTTCCATCACATCCGCGAACAGCTGCGATTTCTTGGCTTTCAAGGCCATGACCTTTTCCTCGATGGTGTCTTTCGCAACCAGCCTGTAGACCATGACGTTGCGGGCCTGGCCGATGCGGTGGGTCCGGTCCACGGCCTGGGCCTCGGATGCCGGGTTCCACCACGGATCCAACAGGAAAACGTAGTCCGCCTCGGTGAGGTTGAGCCCAAATCCGCCGGCCTTCAACGAGATCAGGAACACCGGGGCCGAGCCGTTCTTGAACTCGCTGACCACGTCTCCGCGGTTCCTGGTAGAGCCGTCGAGGTAGCAGTACTCAATGCCCTCGGCGTCCATGCGGTCGCGGACCTTGCCGAGGAAACCCGTGAACTGGCTGAAGATCAGCGTCCGGTGGCCTTCGGAGATGATGTCTTCCAGTTGTTCGAACAACACATCCAGTTTGGACGACCGCACGGCAGACAATGAAGAGTCCACCAAGGACGCGTCCAGGCTCAGCTGCCGCAGCAACGTCAGCGACTGGAAAATCGTGAAGCGGTTCTTGTTCACGTCATCGATCAGTCCCAGGATTTTCTGCCGCTCCCGCTGTAGGTGCGTCTGGTAGACCTTCTGGTGGCGCGGATTCAGCACCACTTCGAGGATTTGCTCCTGCTTGGGCGGCAGGTCCTTGATGACCTGCTCTTTGGTGCGGCGCATCATGAGAGGACGCACACGACGGCGGAGCTTACCCAGCTGCGCGGAGTCACCGTTCTTCTCAACCGGCTTTTGGTAGTTCTCCGCGAACCGTTTGGGGCTGGGGAACAGCCCCGGCGCCACGATCGAGGTCAGCGCCCAGAACTCCATGAGGTTGTTCTCCAAGGGCGTGCCGGTGATGGCCAGTTTGAACCGGGCCGGCAGCTTGCGTGCGCACTGGTACGCCTTGGATTGGTGGTTCTTCACGAACTGCGCCTCGTCCAGCATCAGCCCGGCCCACTGGAACGACGCGTAGGCATCGTAGTCAATGCGGAACAGCGCATAGGAGGTAATCACGACGTCGGCACCCGCCAACGCGTCCACGGGTGACAGTCCGCTCTTGGCAAAGGTCTCACCGACGGTCCGCACCACAAGGTCCGGAGCAAACCGCTGCGCCTCCAGGGCCCAGTTGCTCACCACACTGGTGGGCGCGACCACCAGGAACGGTGCACGGGGAGTCACGTCCGCTGACGGCCCTTGGACGGCAGTCGCGGTCTCCGCCGCCAGCTCCTTGGCCGCGCACATCAACGCGATGGCCTGCACGGTTTTACCCAGGCCCATGTCGTCAGCGAGCACGCCGCCGAGGCTGTGCTTGTAGAGGAAGCTCAGCCAGTTGAATCCCTCGAGCTGATACGGACGCAGCTCAGCGTTAAGGCTGGCCGGCAGCGGCAGTCCGGTCACGCCGTCGTCGAGCAGTCCACCGACGGCTTCGCGCCACGCGGCGGCTTGCTCGTCAACGATCCCGAGCTGTGCCAGCTCGTCCCAGAGCCCGGCTTGGAAGCGGCTGATCTGCAGGGTGCCGTCCTTGTTGTCCGGGTTGTCCTGCAGGGAGCGTGCCTCGTCGATCAGGGCACGCAGCTGATGGAGCTCGGGCAGGTCGAGCGAGAAGTAGGCGCCGCTGGGCAGCAACATGCGGCTCATGCCCGCGGCCAGGGCCGAGAACACCGCGGCAAAGGACACCGGTTCGCCTTCGAGCGTGATCACGATGCCGAGGTCGAACCAGTCGCCGCTGGCAGTCTCCTTCGTGGAAATCGAAACGACGGGAGCTTCGGCTGCTTCACGGTAGTCGGCAATGTCACCGGAGGTTTCCACCACGACGTCGGGCAGTTCCTTCAGCGCGGGCAGCACCTCCTCGGTGAATGCCAGGGTGTCCAAACCGCTGAGCTCGGCAGAGGCCGCGAGCCGCGGAGCGCCCCAGCCGCCAGTGGAGGACTCGGCCAGCGCAGATACAACGTCCCAGGGCCGCCCCAGCGACTCCAGGATCCGGGCTTCCTCCGCGTCATCCCTGTAGCCGCGGTCCTCCGGGTGCCGCCACAAAGGCTGTGCAGTGACCAGCGTGCCGGATTTGTAGTGCCATTCCCAGTGCAGCCGGACCTTGTGGTCGTTGCCGTAGTTGGCCAGCAGCGACAGCGTGGGGACCGCCAGCGTAGGCAGCTCCACAGATTCGTCCGCGGCCTGGACCGGTGTGGACTGCCGCAGCTTCGGGTAGAACGAGGTCAGGAAGCGGCTCTCATCCTCGGCAGGAATCTGAAGCGTTTGGCCATCCGTGACGAACTCCAGGAGTTCCTCGGTGACACCGCCCTCAATGGGAGCCAAGGTGATCAGGTTATTCTGCTGCGGGACACCGGGCAGGGAATCGCCCGAATGTGTGAAGAAAATGCCGTTGGCTGGCTTGCCCAGGAAGCCCACGGACGCGGCGTCAACAGGCTCCCCGCCCACGGTCACTGACGGCGCGAGCTGCAGGCCGCCGTCGTGCGTTGTTTCGGTTCCGTCCGCGTCCAAGCGCGCCAAACTCAGGCCGACGACGGCGGGTTGCGTCTCGACGCGGACGGGCTCGCTCCCAGCCGAGTGGATGAGTGGGATACCGGCTTTGGCGGCGTCGGAAAGGAGGGTCCACAGGTTCTTGGCAGCGAAGTCGTTCAGGCTCAGCCACATGGCGCCCGACGGTTGCTGGCGGCCGTTGCTGGAACCGTGGGCGGCGAGGAAAGTCTGCAGCCATTCGACGTGGATCTCGTTGAATTCGCGCCGGAAACTGATGTAGCTGAGGTTGTTCCAGGAGACGTCGCCGCGGATCCATTTGCCTTTCGCGCCCATCATGACGGGGCGGGCCTTGAGCTGGCGGACGCTGCGCATGGGGTCGCGTCGGCCTGTGTAGGAGAAGTGCGCGGCGGGCTCTTCCACCTCGAACTGGAGCGCGAGCTGAATGCCTGCCGCGCTCGGAGCAGTGCCTGGCTTCGTGATCAGCCTGTTGAGGGCTTGCTCCCAAGCCGGACGGGCGGTGCCGCCCTGCTGACCCGAGCCCAGGCGCGATGTCTGGATGCCGGGTGCCTGGGAAAGGAGCTGCGCGCGGATGGTGGGGTGATCCTCAGCCGTGAACAACAACGCTGCGACGTGCTTGCAATCCTTGCGGACCGGGCAGCTGCAGATACCCACAGTGCAGCTCCAGCCGCTGGGCTTACGGACCAGTTTTGCCGACGTCGAATAGGGCTGGGGGCCGTTTCCGCGGACCTTGCCGAGGAGGAGCCCCGTAGCCGCGTCGAAAGAAATCCCGCTCACTCGGCTGCCCATGGCATACGCCAATCCGGCCGCTAGGGAGCGGTCGTTGATGGCAGGAGTCTGAATGGCCAGTTCCCAGGTTTCGTCTGTGTGGGACGGCATGCGTCGGGCTACTTTCGGCAGGAGGTTATCTGCTCAATCTTAGTCAGCAGAAAACGGCTCCCAAACTTCGCCCTCCGTTAACCTCAACCTCGATTGCGGCGCAGCTCCCACGCGTACGTTGAAAGAGTCCGGAGCACCATCAGCTTTCAGCAGTGAGGATTCCCCATGACTACCAACGAGTACCCCGTCGTCCTGAACAAGGCCAGCTTCGAAGCAGGCAATGCGGATGTTGTGGATTCCAACGTCAACGTCGTGAACGAGATGTACCAGGAACTCCTGAACAGTGACGAAATCGCCACCGCTGCACTCAACAGCTATTTCGTGGACTTCTACCTGACCCAGGCACTGGCCGGCGGTTTCGCCCAGTACGTCTTCACCGCACCGGAACGTGAAGAAGTGGACGGGTACGTCCGGGCAGGACTTTCGGAAATGGGCGCGGTCCGCCACCTGGATTTGTTCAACCGGACCGCGGCCGCCTTCGATGCACTGACCGAGGACGAAGCTGAGGCCTACCTCGACGGGGAGCTTGACGAGTCCGAAGCACCGATCCCCGCTGTTGCGCTCCTGGATGAGCTGGACGGCGAGTTCGAAGCCCTCCTTGAAGAGGAAGACATCATCGACCTCAACGCCACCTACCTCCGTGACCAGTCCGAACTGCTGGTCCTCACTGAAGAGGACATCGAGGCACACATCGCCGAGCGGGTCGCGCAGGTTCCTGACCTTGCCGAGCGCCAGGCTGAAGCCGAGGAAGAAGCCCTCACCAACGCCCCCGAGTTCGAGATCATCATCCGCGAGCTGTGCGACGTGGCTGGCTACGCCCTGGAAAAGATCACCATGGGCGACCCCAACTACCAGCACGACGGCGTCACCACCCTCGCCTGGCACTTCTCCACCGACCACGGCGACTACATCATGGTGGAGGACGACGACGAGGCCTTCATGATCCACCCCGAGACGAAGGAAATCATCGCGGCCGTGGAGTTCGAGGAGTCCGACGAGTTCGCTGACGCATAGCCCGCTGGCCGGCTGGGTTTTGGGTTAGCTGGAGGGCCTTCGTTTCAGTTGGATGAAGCCCCAGATGATCGTCGCTTGCCAGAAGGCGAGTAAGCCGACCCAGATCCAGTCGAGGCCACCGTTCGTGGCGTTCATTACCATCGCAGTGAAACCCAGGGCCCAGGCCACTTCCTGCACGACGAGGAACGCCGGGCTGGGCGGATTCTTGGTGCCGTTTTGTGCCATCTTCCCTCCCCAATGAGTAGCCTGCAGTCTAACGGACCCCGAATTCGCTGGAACGGTGCGAGATCGCGGGTAGGCTCCGGCGATCTCGCACGATTCCCCGGGTTTCGGCGCACCAAACTCAGTAACCGGAGGCCGCGGCACCCTTGACCATGTCACCCGTGGGGCTCACCAGGTACCAGACACTACCAACGCCTTGGCCGGTCACATCGCCTGGGGCCTTGTCCTTGGCGTAGTAGTAGAGCGGCATGCCGTTGAGGGTTACCTGCTTCTTGCCGTCCGGCGAGTTGATGGTTCCCACCTTGCCCGTGACGCCTTCAACGGCGGGTGCGTCCGACGTCGTGGTGAAGATCGGCCACGCAGTCAAGCAAGCGTCGACGCAGGCGCTCTTACCTGAGTCCTTAACGTCCTTGGTGAAGAAGTAGAGGCTCATCCCTTTGCTGTCCACCACGATCTGGCCGGCACTGGACGAGGCGGTTTTCATCTCCGCAGCCGCGGAGGTGGCCATGGAGGAGGCGGACGCTGATCCCGAGGAGGCGGACGACGGCGCCGCGGACGAAGCAGGCGGGGGAGCGGACGACGTGCTGGTTCCTGGACTTCCGCCACACCCCGCCAGTGCAGCGCTCAACAGCAACGCTCCGATTCCAAGGCTGAGTCGTGTTGTCATCTCTAGCTCCTTTGCTCGGCCGGCCGGGATGAGTCGGCGCTAACCCCTACGACGCGGATGGGGGAAGAATGGTTCACGGGACTGAACCGTTTCTGCGCGGCAGGCGTCGTATGAGCGAAGGGGCAACCGGGAAGGGGTGGATATGCCGCTGGATGAGGACGTGGTGGCTGCGATCTACCGCGACCACGGCACGGCCCTGAAGCGCTTTGTGCTCAGCTGCACACCGGACGCCCACCAAGCCGACGATGTTGTGCAGGAGACCATCCTGAAAGTGTGGCAGCATGCCCCACAAATCACGGGCAGCCTCCGCAGCTACCTCTTCCGCACGGCACGCAACGTGATCATCGACAATTATCGGAAGGCGCAGCGCCGTCCTGCCGAAACCGGAGAACACGACCTTCCCGACCATGCCGCCACCGAACGCGTCGATGAGCTGCTGAACCGGGTCCTCATGGAGGAGGCCCTGCTCCGGCTCAGCCACGAACACCGCGAGGTCCTGGTGGCCTTGCACTACCAGCGGTTCACCGTCAGTGAGGCAGCACTGCAGCTGAACATCCCGGCGGGAACCGTAAAATCCCGGGCTTTCTATGCTGTGAAAGCCCTCCGAACAATCCTTGACGAAATGGGGGTGGAACGATGAACGGCAACTCCGTCCACCAATTGCTGGGCGCCTATCTTTTGGGCGGGCTCGACCCCGTGGAGGAGGCCGCCTTCCGGGACCACCTCGCCCATTGTGCCGACTGCCGTCACGAGCTGGAGGAACTGGAAAGCCTCCCCGCCTTGCTCGACGCCGTCCCCGCGGCTGACGCTGTCGCCCTCACCGCGGCGGGGGGTGCCGGCGCCCTCGCGCCGCTGGAACCTCTGCCCGAGGCGCTTCCGGAGAAGGTGCTGGTCGATTTGTCGGTCCGCAGGCGGAAATCACGACGCCGGTGGGCGGCTCTGGTGGGTGCAGTCGCCGCTGCTTGCCTGGCAGTTGGGTTCCTTGCCGGGCCGCTGCTGAACCAGGCACCGAAGCCTGATGCGAGCTACTCGCTCCAGTCGGACAGCGGATTACAGCTGACGGTGGGCATGGTGAAGAAAACTTGGGGCACCGAGCTAGAGGTGGAAGGCCGGAGCATGCCCCTCCAAGGGACGTTGTATTTGTGGGTGAAGGGCAGGGACGGGGCCGAGGAACGAACCTGTGGCTGGACAGCCACACCAAGCGGCCGGATCAAGATCACCGGCGCAACCCCGGTGCAGTTGGCGGGCATTGCCGGTGTTGAGTTGCGTGACGACACCGAGAAGACCGTGGCGTCGATTTCGGTGCCTTAGGCCTCAGCGCTCCGTGGCCTCCTGCGACCGGAGCTCTGCCACGAGGGCAGGATCCTCGCAGGCCTTGGCGAACGCCTCGATGCGTCGCTCGATTTCCCGGCCAAGCAGCCAGCTGCCGATCCGCTCTGCCACCGGCTTCAGCAGCGCCGGGCGGCACGAAAAGGTGTACTTCCAGACTGCCCGGGTGCCGCCGTCGTCCGCTGTGAACCGCCAACCGCCACCAAAGTTCTCAAAGAACCAAGGCCCGGTGACCATGGTCATGCCCACGTTGCGCGGTGGCGTGTACGAGACGTATTCGCTGACCATTTTCAGGCCCATGCGTGACACAGTCTTTGTGCGCACGCCCTTGCCGGCCGTCGTGGCGCCGTCCAGGAAGCTCTGCGAAGAGATGAATGGATCCCACTTGAGACGGAAGGCGCCAGTGGTCTGGGAGAGCGCGAAAGCTGTTTCGGGATCGAGGCGGATGAGGCGCTCGGCGCGGACCTGCGGCATCTTAGTTCCCCTGCCCCGCGCCGACCACAAGGAAGACCATGAAGACCACACCAAAAATGTTGACCGCCATGATCGCAAGCCCGATGATGCCGGTAATGCGGCCCGCGTTCATTCGCCCGGCCCGGAACACAGCGATCAGCCCACAGACCACGGCCACGATGGCGAGCAGGACAGCGACACCCGCCAGCACCAAAGCGCCGAACCACCAGGCATCGTTGCCCTGGTTGTAGCGGCTCACCGCCGAAGCGACGGCTGCTACGCCCAAGGGGATGCTGACAACGGCCGCGATGGGTGAAAGGACCGCGGAGATGATGCTGGTGATGCCGGCGCCCAGGCCACGATTGCTGGGCCGTTGGGGTTGCTGGTAGTAATCGACCGGTGGCTGGTAGCTCATGATTCCCCCAATAAGTCCTGGCTAGATCTTGCGGTATGTGAGGTCGAAAATCATGCGGCCGGCCTCATGGGCTTTGTTCTCGAAGCTCGTCCGGATGCGGCCCTCGAAGCGCGGAGCCCAGCCGCCCTCCTGGTCCACGCCTTCGTTCGGGCCCGTGTGCTCCGTGCTGACCGGGGCGCGGCCCTCCCGGACCGGAGCGCCACCCACAACGGACTCGACGCCGGATTGCCAGACTTGCGTCAGCGGGCTCTCCTCGCCACTGCGCTCGCCGTCATGCATGTTCTCAAACTCCGTGGAGCCGGCCAGGACTTCCCGGACGTGCACGGCATAGTTGGACCAGTCCGTGGCGATGCGCCAGTAGCCACCCTTTTCCAGCGCCTTGGCCGCCACGGCCGCGAACGCCGGCTGGATCAGGCGGCGCTTGTGGTGCCGTGCCTTATGCCAGGGATCGGGGAAGAACACCCAGAGTTCGCTGACCGACCCGGGCGGAAGCATGGACTCGAGAACCTCGGGAGCGTTGGCTTCCACGACGCGGACGTTGGTCAGCCCGCGGCTGTTGATCTTGATGATGGTGTTGGCCAGTCCCGGCGTGTAGACCTCGACGGCCAGGAAGTCCTTGTCCGGGTTCTGCTCGGCTGCGTGGACCACGGCATCGCCCAACCCGGAACCGATCTCGACGATCAGCGGAGCCTTGCGACCAAACACGGCCTCGGCGTCGAACGTGTAATCCGGGTGGACCGAGGTGTTGGCGACGTGGCGGGGCACCTGGATGGCCCAGCGCTCGGCGTGCTCTTCCCAAGCGGCCTGCCTGCGGCCCTGCAAGCGGGTGCCACGGCGCACAAAGCTGACCGGGCGGCCGCCGTAGGTGCCGAACGAAGCCTGGGTGCCGGGCGTGACTGGTCGCGGGGAATCTGGGGTTTCACTCATCCCTTCCAGAATACTTTGGTTCGGATGCGGGGATTCTCTGCGTTCGGGATCAGACCACCAGCGCCAGTCCGCGGCCGCGCCCGGGGGAGTTGTGCCCTGTGGATAGAGTTGCCTGATGCTGGAGATCCGCCCGAACTGTGAATGCCGCGTTGTGTCTCCCGGTTGGCCAGGGCAATGAACACAAGCGGCGAGACGCTGGAGCAGGTGCTGGGATCCTTGGTGGCGGCCACGGAGGGGCGCACCCCTTTTACGCTCGGTTTCCTGGGCACCACGGGAGCGGATGGAGGACCACGGGTCCGTGCGGTCATCGTCCGGGAAGTGGACCGCGCCGCTGGCCGGCTCATGGTGGCCACCAATACCCTGTCCCGTAAGGTCGCCGAGATTGACCACCAGCCACGGGTGGCACTGACCTTCTACGACGACGACCGCGGGGTTCAGTTGCGCATCAGAGGTGATGCCGCGGTGGTCGAAGATGAGAAGGAACGACGCCGGGCATGGGAGCGGTTCAGCCCGAGCAGCCGGCACCTTTATGCGTCCCGCCTGGTTCCGGGAACTCCCCTCCCGGATCGGCCTGCTGATGGCCCCGATGATGACGAGACGGCCGTGGAGCGTTTCGCCTGGATCAGGATCGACATGACGGATCTGGACTGGTTGGACCTCTCGGGCGACCCCCACATCCGCTGGCAGTTCACCCGCGACGGCGGTGGCTGGCACGGACAGGAAATCGTCCCCTGAGATCGGGTCACATCGGGGGCAATGGCTGCCAGCTGAAGTCCAGTAAGCACCGGCTGACAGAATAGGACGTGTGACCTCCTCCCAGAAGCCCGGCTACCCCACGGATCAAGTCCCGCAGTCAATCGCGGTAGACGCCGAAACCAACGAAGAACCACCTGCTGACCCCACGCAGTTGCGCGGCAAGAGGGGCCTGGTTTACCTGGCCATCTGCCTGGTGCTCATTGGCTTGAACCTCCGGACGGTCTTCTCGAGTTTCTCCGCGGTGCTTCCGGAAATCACGTCCGACGTCGGCCTGCCGGGCTGGGCGCTGGTTGTCCTCACCACTGTGCCGGTCACCTTGTTGGGCGTCTTCGCGCCTCTGGCTCCCATCCTTGCCCGCAGGTTCGGGGCCGAGCGGGTGCTGCTCGGGGCCATGGTTGTCCTCACCGCGGGGTTGCTCCTGCGTCCGGCCGACATAGGCGGTGCCGGACATCTCCCTACGCTCTTGATCGGAACGGCGGCGTGCGGTGCCGCAATCGCGTTGTGCAACGTGCTTCTTCCCGGCGTAGTAAAGCGGGACTTCCCGCACCGGCTGGGCCTGATGGGTGGGCTCTACACAACGGCCATCTGCGCGTCCGCCGCACTTGGTGCGGGCTTCACGTATCCGGTGTTTGCGGCTACCGGGCAGTGGACGTCGGCATTGTGGTTCTGGGCGGTTCCAGCCGCCGTCGTGCTTTTGCTTTTCCTGCCGTTGGCAGTCCGCCAGCCCACGGTTAAACACCAGGCCGTTCGCAGTGGCGCGAACGTTTGGCGTTCAGCGGTGGCATGGCAGGTCACCCTGTTCATGGTGCTGCAGGCCATGATGTCCTTCAGCGTGTTCGCCTGGATGGCGCCGATTCTGCGTGAGCGGGGAGTCGACGGCGGAACGGCCGGGCTGATCGTGTCGGTGTCGATCGTGCTCCAGATGTTTGGCTCGCTGTTTGCCCCGGCCCTGGCTACACGCTTCAAGGACCAACGGATCATCAACACGGTGGTGGCGCTCATGACGGGTGGCGGGTTTGCGCTGACGATCTTTGGCCCGACGGAACTCATCTGGGTCTGGACCGGGCTCAACGGCCTGGGTCAAGGTTCCCTGACTGCCGTGGCCCTGACCATGATCATGGTCCGAACCCGGGACTCCCACACGGCAGCGAATCTGTCCGGGATGATGCAGGGTGTGGGCTACGGAGTGGGTTCTGTTGGCACCTTGATGGTGGGCCAGCTTCACCAGGCCACGGGCGGCTTTGCTGCAGCGGGCATCCTTTTCCTGGTGATCGGGGTACTCGCCGCCTTCTTCGGCTACCGCGCTGGCCGTGACCGCTTCGTTTAATGTTGTGAGGCCCGCTCTGCACCCCAAAACCTCGGGTAAGCATGCAGGGCGGGCCTCGCAACGAAAGAGAGCCTAGACGGTGAGGTCCTTGCCCTTCGTTTCCGGAATCGAGAAGGCGAACACGATGCCCACCAGCAAGAGGATCACCGCGTAGACATTGAACAGGTAGCCCTGCCCGATGCTTCCGAGCCAGGTCTGCAGGTACGGAGCTGTGCCACCGAAGGCGGCCACGCAGATGGAGTACGGGACGCCGACGCCGATGGTGCGGATGTGCGTCGGGAACAGCTCCGCGTAGACAGCAGGAACAATGGCTGCGCTGCCTGCGATGAAGAACAACATCACGGACATGGACACTGCCAACTGCCAGGGTGAATCCTTCAGCAGCCACGTCATGGGGAAGTGCAGCAGTGCGGCGCCCGCGGACGAAGCGATGATGACGGGCTTGCGGCCGATCCGGTCGGACAGTTTGCCCCAGAACGGCAGGGCTGCGATGAAGACAACATTTGCGATCACACCCGCCCACAGGGCCGCACCGCGGTCCATCTTCAGGGAAGTCGCCGCATAGCTCGGAGCCACAACGCCCCAGATGTAGTACACAACGGTCAGGCCAACGGTGAGGCCGATAACCTGCAACGCCTGCTTGCGGTACTTGACGATCTGCGGCCAGACCGGCAGTCGCTTCTCTTTGGGGGCCTCAGCTTCGAACGCTTCGGTTTCCTTCATCTTGGCCCGCATAACCAGGGCGTAGACACCCAGCGCGCCACCCACGAGGAACGGGATCCGCCAGCCCCACGCGCTCATCTCTTCCTTGCTCAGTACAGCGGTGAGGATAGCGCCCAGCAACGTTCCCGCGAGGATTCCGGCCGTGCCGGAGGTGTAGATGAGGGTGGCCCAGAAGCCGCGCTTTTCCTTTGGAGCCATTTCAGACAAATACGTTTGCGACGACGGCAACTCACCACCGTGCGCCAGGCCTTGGATGAGGCGGGCCACCAGAAGCATCACCGAAGCGAACGCGCCCACAGCTGCGAACGTCGGTGCGATACCGATCATGAGGCTGCCCACTGCTCCCAATGCCACTGCGAAAGTCATGGATGTTTTACGGCCGATGCGGTCGCCGATCCAGCCGAAGACGAAACCGCCGAAGGGTCGGGCAACGAACCCGACGGCGAAGATCGCCAGGGTGGACAGAACGGCTGACGTGGGGTCCGCCTGACTGAACAAAGCGCTCGCAATGAAGGGCGAGAACGTGGCGTAGATGGCCCAGTCGTACCATTCGACGGCGTTGCCAATGCCCGTTCCGACGAGCGTTCGCACATGGGACTTGTGGACTTTGACCTCGGGGGTCGTTCCTACGGTAGCGGTCATGTCATTCTCCAAGTGGGGGAGGGGCTGGGAGTCAGTTGCCGGCGAGGGCAGCGATGCGGGACACGGCGAGTTCGGCGTACAGCGCGGCACCGTCGGTGAGGACGCCGTCGTCGAACATTGCGTAAGGCGAGTGGTTGAACGGCGACGTTGTGTGGTCGGCGCCGGGGGCAACGGCGCTCAGCCCCACGAATGTCCCGGGAACTTCGGCGAGGACCCGGGAGAAATCCTCGGATCCGCTGAGCGGTGTAGCCATCCGGGTGTGGCGGGAGTCGCCGAACATTCCGGCGATGACCTTCTCCGCAGTGGTGGTCTCGTGCTCGTTGTTGATGGTGAGGGGGTATTCCTCCTGGTAGTGCACGTCCACCTCCAAGCCGTGGGCTCCTGCGATGCCCTGGAGCAGCCGGGGTACCACTTCCATCATCTTCTGCCGGGACGCTTCGGAGAAGGTCCTGATGGTTGCTTCGATGCGGGCAGTCTCGGGGATGACGTTGCGCTTGGTACCGGCGTGCAGGACACCGACTGTCAGGACCACGGGATCGAACATGTTGAACTGGCGCGTGACCATGACCTGCAGTGCGGTGACCATCTCGGCCGCGGCGGTCACGGGGTCCTTCGCAGCGTGCGGGGCCGAACCGTGGCCACCCGCGCCCAGCACCGTGACCACCAGGCCGTCGGAGGAGCTCAGCATGACGCCGGGCTTGGTGACGAATTGGCCGTGGGGTTCAAGGGAGGAGAAGACGTGCATTCCGTAGGCGGTGTCCGCACGACGGCCGGCGGCGTCCAGGACGCCCTCCTTCAGCATGTAGCTTGCACCGTCGTAGCCCTCCTCGCCGGGCTGGAACATGAGGATGACATCTCCGGCCAGCTGGTCGCGACGCTCCGCGAGGATTGTTGCCGCGCCGGCAAGCATGGAGGTGTGGAGATCGTGGCCGCAGGCGTGCATGGCGCCGTCCACCCGGGACGTGTAATCCACGCCGGTGCGTTCCTGCACCGGAAGTCCGTCCATGTCCGCACGCAGCAGCACGACGGGCTTCTCGGCTGAGGCGTGGGCGGCGCCGCCGCGCAGAACCGCGGTGACCGACGTCGTTTCCTTGCCGAGCGTAATCTCGTAGGGGAGTCCGTCCAGCGCCTTGAGCACCTTTTCCTGGGTGCGGGGAAGATGCAGGCCGATCTCCGGTTCACGGTGGAGGTCATGGCGGAGTCGGACGATGTCGTCCTGCATTTCCTTGGCGTCGGCCACGATGGTCATTTGTGCTCCTGGTGCTTGGGGGGCGGGTTCCTTAAGCCATTGTGGGGTGACGTGATTCACATGCTCCTAAACATCTGAAAATATGCACTAAATCTCGCGATATTGCAGGAATCATGCACTGGTTCTGGATAATGGACTCATGGAACTCAGCGAGGAAGACCTGCGCCTGGTCAACGCACTCCAGATTTCGCCCCGGATCAGCTGGTCCGACGCCGGTCAGGTACTAGGCGTCCACGGCACCACGCTGGCTGCCCGATGGGAGCGCCTCCGGGCGGCAGGTGCAGCCTGGACCACGGCCCACCTGATGGGTGATCCGAAGGACATGTGCCTGGCCATGGTGGACATCGACTGCGAGATGCACCTCAGGCCCAACGTCACGGCCGCTGTTGCCCAGCTCCCCGAAGTGATCACTGTGGAAGAGGCGGCCAGTAACCGCGACCTCACTCTCACCGTCATCACCCAGGACCTGGAACAGTTCAGCACCCTGTTGCTTCCCAAGCTGAAGGAAATCCAGGGGCTCACCAAGTACCAAACGGCCCTCTGCACCCGGATCCACACCAGCGGCTACGCCTGGCGGCTCAACGTTCTCACCAAGGCGGAGCAGCAGGCGCTGCGGAGTCTCGCGGGGCCCGAGTCGGCCAACCCCTCAGCGCAGGACGCGATCGTGGTCCCGCTCCCGGAAAGCCACCTGGCCCTCATCCCATTCCTCGCCCGTGACGGACGCGCTACCGCTGCGGAAATTGCCCGCGCCTTGGGTCGGAATCCAGCCACCGCCCAGCGACAACTCGGGCGTGTGCTGGCCAGCCGCATGCTGTCCTTCCGCTGCGAAATTGCCCAGCAGTTCTCCGGTTTCCCTGTCACGGTTCAATGGTTCGCGAACGTTCCAGCCGGAGAACACGAAGCCGCCGCCACGGAACTCCGGGCCATCAGGAACACCCGCTTTTCGGCATCCACCACGGGACGCACCAACTTCACCATGATCATGTGGCTGCGTTCATTGGCCGACGTCATGGAGTTGGAGCTCATGATCCAACAGCGCATTCCGGGCATTGAACTGGTGGAAAGCGTGGTCATGTTGAACACGGCAAAGCGCGTCGGCTGGATGCTCAACCCCGACTCCACTGCCACCGGGCAAGTGGTTCCGGCGTATGGAGAGCTGCTTCCGGACGGCGTTTAGCTAGGACTTTCGGCGATAAATGGCGGTCTTTTGCAGCGCTGTTTGGCGTGCACGCACATGCTCGGCTCCGCCGGCATCGAAAAGGACATCCGGAACACCTCGGACCTCCATGTCCCCGCCGGACAGGTCTACGCCACCGAAGCCGCAGGTGATGGCCTGGCCCAAATGGGTCGTTTTCAGCGCCAGGACCCGCGGATGGAATCCTTCGGCGCCAAAGTATTCTCCTCAGAAACGGCCACGATCGACGGAACCGAGTATCACGGCACCACCGAACACAACACACTGGTACACGGATCAGACAAGAGCGGCTACGGCTACCTCGACCAGGACACCACCGCCCTGCATGAAGCGGCCCTCACCACCACCGGCCACGGCGACCTTATCCTGCCAGGCATGCGACCTCAACCGTCTCTGCCCTTGGAGTTGCAGGCCGTTGAACAACTCAGGGAAAGTGAACCCCATGCCCCATGAACCCAAAAACCGGCACAAGGCCTGCCGTATCCTCGCCGCGGTGGTCTTCGCGGCCATCACGCTGAGCGCCTGCACACCCAATACCACGGAGAACCCCATGAGCGGCTCAAACCCCAGCGACCCCGCGACAGTCAAAGCCCAGGTAACAGAACTCAAACAAGCCCTCGCGGACCTCCACGCCTTCAAGACCGAAACCCAACAAGTCATCGGACCTCACAAATGGGCCGATGAAGGCCTCCGAAACATGGCCTGCCGCACACCCGACGGGCAAGAAGGCGTGAACTACAGCATCCTGAGCCTCACGGCCGACCCCGTCGATCTGAAGGCTTCAACAGACGCCGTCAAGACGTTCTGGGAATCCAAGGGCTTCACCACCCGAGTCGAAACCAACCCCCAGGAGCCTGGCCTCATCCGCCTCTACGCCAACCAGGACGGCGGACACCTCATCTCCTACTTCGCAAACATCAAAGGCTCCAGCCTAGAGATGAACAGCGCCTGCGTCGCAGGAGACCAACACGCCATTTACAAAGAGCTCGATAGGCAGGAAGCAAGCGCCTCGCCCACTGAGACTGGAAAGTAGAACCTCTGACAGCGAGCGTTCCCTCAGTGCTGAATCGATGCGGGCTGACGGCCATTGCTCTCTCGGCCAGTGCCGTCCTGCTGCTGACAGCCGGATGCGCCTCCATATCCACTTCTCGTGAGTCCACAGATCAGAGAGCGATGTGACGTCCGCCCCTTCTCTCGGGCGTATATGCGTTTAGCCCCCTGGCTTCGTCGTCAGCCGCGCCCCGGGCCCAGTTTGGTGGCCTTGAGGACGGCGTCCAAAGTGGTTCCGGCTTCGCCGTGGGGCCCGGACACTGCGCGCTTTCTTTCGTCCAACACCTCTACCTGCCAGCTGTCGCTGCTGCCCACGCCGAGCTCAGCGGCCAGTTGCTCCGGGGTGAAGAACATGCCGGAATCATGGTGGTGGCTCCACTCCGGGAGCCCCTGTGGGTGGTGCCCCACGATCAACAGGGTTCCGCCGGGCGCCACGGCAGCTGCGGCCTTTACCGCGGAGTCCTGCCACGGCAACAGGGGAGAGTGCAGGAAATGGGCTGACACCAGATCGAATTCAGGCTGCGGCGCCCATTCCGTGAGGTCCTGCTGCTGCCAGGTGATCAGGTCCGCGTACTCGGTTTCCGCAGCGTGGGCTGCTGCCCGTTCAAGCGCGACGGCGGACACGTCCAGTGCCGTAACGGTCCAGCCTTGCGCTGCCAACCAGATCGCGTCCCCGCCCTCTCCGGAGCCCAGATCCAAGGCCTTGCCCGGCTGCAAACCCGTGACCTCGGCAACCAACTGCGGGTTGGGGTTCCCGCTCCAGATTTTCGCCCGCTCCCGGTACATGCCGTCCCACATGTCCACGGCATTGTCAGCGTCTTCGTGGAGGTTGAGCCCGGTCTGTTGGGCACCATCATGGGTGTGGTCGCCGTGCTGGTGGGTGCCGGCGTCGTGCAGGTTTTCAGTCATGGGACAAGCGTGCCGTGCGCGACGCGCTCAAGGCAACGGCTGTTGCCGTTTCGGCAAAAGCGCCTAAAGCCCGCCCGCCGGGTGGCCGGGCCCGCGGTCACCGCCGGCCGGTGCCTTGAGCCACGCCAGAGCGGCAACGACGACGGCGGCCGTGCCCGTCTGGAGGGTCGGGTCGATGACGGGGGCGAACCGGGGCGAATGGTTCGCTGGGATGTCCTGTGAGACGGTGCCGGCGGCCGCAGCCTTCGCGTACTGTTGCGGGTCGGTTCCACCGATACCCCAGTACGTGTACGGAACCCCCAAGGCGTTGGGAATGTCGCTGAAGTCCTCACTTGCCGATTGTCGGTCCAGGGTTATGGCCCGGTCTCCGAAATGGTCGGTGAAAGCGGCGGCAACCCTCGCTGTCACCTGAGGATCGTTTTTCGTTAGCGGGTAGTGGTCGTAGAGTTCGAATTCCGGCTCCTGGGGTGATCCGGCGGCTATGCACTCGCCGGTCACGATCCGTTTCACCGCCTCAAGGATCAGGTGGCGTATGCCGTCGTCGAAAGTGCGGATGTTCAGCTCCAGTACGGCCCGGTCCGAAATGATGTTGCTTTTCGAACCGACAGTCATTCGCCCAATGGTGAGAACGGCGAACTCCCCGGGCGGCACCTCACGGGAAACCACGGTTTGTAGCCGCAGCGCGATCGACGACGCCAGGATCACCGGATCCACCGCGAGCTGGGGCATGGATCCGTGGCTTCCCCGTCCAAACACGGTAATCCTCATGCTGTCGGCGCTGGACAGGACAGCGCCCGGGCGCGTGCCCAGGGTTCCGGAGGGGAATGCCAGAACGTGTTGAGCCAATGCGACGTCGGGCTGGGGGATTAGCGTGGCCAGGCCGTCGTCGATCATGGTGCGGGCGCCGTCGGCCAGTTCCTCCGCAGGCTGGAACAGTGCCAGGAAGGTCCCCTGCCAGGCGGGTCTTTTCGCGGCCAGCAACTTCGCCGCTCCCAGCAGGCAAGCGACATGGACATCATGGCCGCAGGCATGGGACACGGGGACTTCCGTTCCGGTGTCATCCGGAGCGGTGTCCTTGCTTGCGTAGTCCACCCCGGTTTCCTCGGCGACAGGCAGTGCATCCATGTCCGCGCGGACAAGCACTGTGGGCCCTTCACCGTTCCTCAGAATCCCGACAACGCCGGTTGTGCCGATGTTCTCCAGGACCTCGAAGCCAAAGCTCCGCAGCTCCTTGGCCACGATCGAAGCTGTCCTGACTTCCTGGTTGCCAAGTTCCGGGTGCCGGTGGATATCCATGTACAGGTCTTCCTGCCAGGCCCGGATGTCCCGCTGACCAGCCGAAACGACCGCGTTCGAACCGGCACTGCTGCTGTTGGCACCCTGCAACGGTTCGAATGCTGGTGCGCTCATGGCTGTTCCTCCCTGATGACACTGCCGGAGCCTACTTCGGCAAGTGTCCGCCCGAACATTGGTGCCTGCAAGGCCCGCGTCATCCGTCGGCGGGGGTCATCGCCTACTGCGCAAACCGGTCAGGTCGGTGCGTTCCAGCGCTGCGCCCCCGCGCCGGATGCGCCAAGTTCATCGGACGGGTTCTGCAGCGTGCACGACTTCAGGCTGAGGCAGCCACAGCCGATGCATCCGTCCAGATCGTTGCGCAGGTGTTGAAGAGCCGCGATCCGTTCGTCCAGTTCCTTCCGCCAGCGCAGCGACAGTTTGGCCCAGTCGTGCCTGGTGGGGGTGCGGCCCTCCGGCAGCGAATTCAACGCCTCACGGATGTCCTTCAGGGGCAGACCGACCCGTTGGGACGTCTTGATGAACGCGACCCGTCGGAGCGTATCGCGCCGGTACCGCCGCTGGTTTCCGGCGGTCCGCTCGGCGTGGATGAGCCCGTTGCGTTCATAAAAGTGCAGGGCCGACGCCGACACTCCGCTTCGTTCTGAAAGCTCGCCGATGCTGAGGGGCCGGTGCGTCTCAACAGGTGTCATGTGTTGCTCCGGAGAAAGGGTGTGGTGGATTGACCTCAACATTAGTTGAGGTTCTAGGGTAGCGTGCATGACCACTGACACCCCAACGGCCGGGATACTCGGCCGTCCATACCTGCTTGCCACCGTAGGGGCCTGCGCGCTCGTTTTCCTCAGCGCGTTCGAGTCCCTAGCGGTGACCACCATCATGCCGCTCGTGAGCCGCGACCTGGACGGAGCCGCCCTCTACGCGCTGGCCTTCGCCGGCCCGCTGGCTACCGGCGTGATGGGCATGGTGGGTGCCGGAAACTGGTCTGACAGGCGTGGTCCCGCAGCGCCGCTGTACTCCTCGGTGGCGCTCTTTGTTCTTGGCCTCCTTATTGCCGGGACCGCGGGGTCCATGGAGATCCTGGTGGTCGGCAGGTTGGTCCAGGGACTCGGTGGCGGCGCAATGACAGTGGCGCTGTACGTGTTGGTGGCGCGCGTTTACCCGCCTGCCCTGCACCCCAAAATCTTCGCGGCCTTCGCGGCGTCCTGGGTGGTGCCTTCCCTGGTGGGTCCCTTCGCTGCTGGTGTGGTCGCCCAGCTGAGCAGTTGGCACTGGGTGTTCCTCGGTGTCGTAGGCCTGGTGGTGCCGGCGTTGCTGATGGTGGTTCCCGCAGTGCGGGGAATGGACTCCGAACCCCCTGCGGATCCCGTTCCGTGGGCCTTCGGACGCATGGGATGGGCAGCCCTGGCGGCCGTCGCCGTCCTGGGACTCAACTTGTCCGCAGAGGTGCCGGGCGTCGGCGGGGTGATTGCCGCCGTCGCCCTTGTCCTTGCGCTGGTGGCCTTGCGACCTTTGGTGCCGCAGGGGACCCTCACCGCCCGCCGGGGATTACCCAGTGTGATCCTGGTTCGTGGGCTGGCATCGGCCGCGTTCTTCGGCGCCGAGGTGTACCTGCCGTACCTGTTGACAGAGCGGTATGCGTTCACGCCCACGTTCGCGGGCCTCACGCTGACCGGTGCTGCGCTCGCATGGGCGGGGGCGTCGGCGATCCAAGGCCGGCTTGGTGGCCGCTTGGCTGACGACCTCGCTATCAAAATCGGTGCCTCGCTGGTCCTGGTCGCCATTCTTTCGACCCTGGCGACGGCGGCGTTCGCCCTTCCAGCAGCTGTAGCCATCGGCGGTTGGATCCTGGCTGGCGGAGGAATGGGGCTCATGTATCCGCGGCTCTCCGTCATGACGTTGGCCCTCTCCACGCCGGAGAACCAGGGCTTCAACAGCGCGGCCATGTCCATTTCCGACTCCCTGGGCGGGGCGCTCTCCCTTGCCGCCACCGGGCTGGTCTTCGCGGCCTTTACGACGACGAACTCGTTTGCGGGGGTCTTCGCGCTGACGGCGGTAGTCGCCGTCGTCGGGGTTGTCATGGCTCCGAGGGTCGCCGCCCGCCCGGGCTCCTCCGATGCTCCGGGCGCGGCGGATCCCCAACCCGCCGACCCCCAAGCCGAACTCACGCGCCCCTGACGCGTTGTGAGGCCTGCTCAGCAGGGTATTCCGCCCCGAAACCCTGTTGAGTGGGCCCCGCAACGCCGAGAGGGCGAGTTGTGAGGCCCGCTCTGCACGCTATTCGAGCCCGGATGCGTGTTTAGCAGGCCCCGCAACGCACCCCTGACCTGCCCCGATGCGGGTCCCGCGCCCGGATACTGCTAAGATGGGGTTACTTGATGTGCGGTGACGCCCTGAAGCAGGTGGCCTGAAAGGCTACGCGGCGGGGCATTTTTCATGTGAGAGGCACATCCTGCGTCGATGAACGCGTTCCATTTGGTCCCGGCCACCGCTGATGAAGCGAACCGGTAGACCACCTGACTTTTCCTCGGCGAACCCCTGGCCCAACCGGCGTCGGGGGCCGATGTCCGCAATTGGACACCGCCCGAAAGACATGAAGTTTATGACTACTTTTGCTGCCCTTGGCACGCCCAAGGCCATTGCTGAATCCCTCGCTGCAACCGGCATCGAAGAGGCATTCCCCATCCAGGTCAAGACCCTCCCTGACACGCTCGCAGGCCGCGACGTACTGGGCCGCGGCCGCACCGGCTCCGGCAAGACCATCGCTTTCGCCATCCCGCTCGTGGCCCGCTTGGCCGAGCGCGAAGCAAAGCACTTCCGCAAGCCGGGACGCCCCATGGGCCTGGTCCTTGCCCCGACGCGTGAACTGGCAACCCAGATCAACGCCACCATCGAGCCGATGGCCAAGGCCATGGGCCTGAACACCACGGTCATCTACGGCGGCATCTCCCAGGCACGCCAGGAAAAGGCGCTGCGCGCCGGCGTCGACATCGTCATCGCCTGCCCGGGCCGCCTCGAAGACCTGATCCGCCAGCGCATCCTGACCCTCGAAGCCGTTGAGGTCACCGTGCTGGACGAGGCCGACCACATGGCCGACCTCGGCTTCCTCCCCGTGGTCTAGAAGCTCATGGACATGACCCCCACCCAGGGTCAGCGCCTGCTCTTCTCCGCGACGTTGGACAACGGTGTTGACAAGCTGGTCAACCGTTACCTTTCCAACCCGCTGACGCACTCTGTTGACGATCCCCAGGCCGCCGTCACCACCATGGAACACCACGTCCTGGTGGTCAACGACCAGACCGTCAAGAAGCAACTCATCGTTGAACTGGCCTCCGGCGCCGGACGCCGCGTCCTCTTCATGCGGACCAAGCACCACGCCCGCAAGCTTGCAAAGACCCTCACGGACGCCGGCATCCCCGCCGTCGACCTGCATGGCAACCTGTCGCAGAATGCCCGCGACCGCAACCTTGCCGAGTTCTCCAACGGTGACGTCCGTGTCCTGGTGGCCACCGACGTCGCAGCCCGTGGCGTGCACGTTGACGACGTCGAACTCGTCATCCACGTGGACCCGCCCACAGAGCACAAGGCATACCTGCACCGCTCCGGCCGTACGGCCCGCGCAGGTTCCGATGGCACCGTGGTCACGCTGACGCTTCCCGAGCAGCAGAGCGACGTCAAGAAGCTCATGAAGGCTGCCGGCGTTGACGTCTCCTTCGAGCGCGTCACGGCCAACTCCCCGTTGGTTGCCGACCTCGTGGGCGACATCGCGGACAAGGTTGACCCCCGCACCCGTGCAGCCCTCCTTGCAGCCAAGGCACCGCAGGGTGGCGGCACCTCCACCGGCGCCAACGCCCAGCGCAAGCGCGCCCGCCGTTCTACCCAGGGCGCACCCACCGCGGGTGGCCGTGGCGGTCGCAACGGACGCGGAAAGGTCGCGGCTGAGCCGGTTCGCACCGACGTCAACCGCGCCGAGCGTCGCGCAGCAATGAACGACGACGTCGCCCGCAGCCCCCGTGGCCGCGGCAAGGCAGGCGCCACTCACCGCAATGACGTTCCCGGCTCGCAGGGGCAGGGTGGCCGCAGTGGCCGTCCGGCTACCGGCCAGCGTGCAGCTTCGGCTCCGCGTTCGGCTTCGACAACGTCGACGCGCACCGGTGGAAACAAGGCCGTATGGTCTTCCAACACCGGTGGTACGTCCGGGGGATCCTTCGGTTCAGGTTCGGGTAACTCCGGCCGCAGTGGTTCCGGTGCCGGTCGTCCGGCTCGCAGCGGCCCGCGCCGTGCGTCTGCTCCGGCTTCGAACGAGCGTCGCGGCCGCTAGCACTGGCGTTGTGAGGCCCACTCTGCGCGCTATTCCCTGGGTTTAGGGCGCAGAACGGGCCCCGCAAATTGGGAGCCTGCGTTGCGAGGCCCACTCTGCGCGCTATTCCCTGGGTTTAGGGCGCAGAGCAGGCCCCGCAACGGGTTTACCAGCCGCGTGCGCGCCACTCCTCAAGGTGTGGCCGCTCGGCTCCGAGGGTCGTGGGCAATCCGTGGCCGGGGTGCACCAGGGTTTCGTCCGGATAGGAGTCGAACAGTCGTTCCGACACGTCGTTCAACAGAGAAGTGAAGCGTGCAGGATCTTTCTGTGTGTTGCCGACGCCTCCCGGAAACAGCGAGTCTCCACTGAAAATGTGGGCCGGCCCGTCCGGATCCTGGTAAACGAAAGCGATCGAGCCCGGGGTGTGTCCACGCAGGTGGACCGCCGTGAGCTCAAAGCCGTCGAACCGCTCAACGTCGCCGTGACCGAGCCGGACATCCACCGGAACGGGCAACGCATCGGCGTCGTCCGCTCCAGCGGAAGTGCTTGCGCCGGTGGCGGCCACCAATTCCTCCAACGCTCGGACGTGGTCCCAGTGCTGGTGGGTGGTGGCGATCCTCGCCAGTTTGGTGGGGGCCGACGAATCAACCGCGCTGTCCTGGAGGAGCTGCTGGATGGCGGGCAGGTCATCGGCGGCATCGATCAGCACCTGTGTTCCCGTGGACTTTGAGGTCAACAGGTAGACGTTATTGTTCATCTCGCTGACCGAAATGCTGCGGATGGTGACGTCACGGAGTGAATGAATAAGCGAGTCCATGCCTTCAGCCTACGTTGCCGGCTTCGCGGCCTTCCGATACCCAGTTGGGGTCGGCGGATCGTGAACCGACGACGGCGGACGCGGCCTGGTCCAGCAGCTCAACGTGCGCTTCTCCCAGCTGCAGGGAGAGTGCGCCCAGGTTCTCGTCGATCCGGTGCGCTTTGCGCGTGCCGGGAATGGGAGCCACCGGAATCCCAAGGCGCTGACCTTGGGTGAACAGCCAAGCCAGGGCTACCTGGGCCGGAGTTGCATCCAGCCCACTGGCTACCTCGCGGACCGCGGCCACGACGGCCTGGTTCGCATCAAGTGCCTCGCCACCAAAACGGGGGACCCTGTGGCGGAAATCGTTCTCGCCAAGGTCGCTCGCGCTGATGGTTCCCGTCAGGAACCCACGGCCCAGCGGCGAGTACGGCACAAATCCCACGCCAAGATCCTTGGCTGCAGGAACAACGTTGAGCTCAACATCCCTGCTCCAGATTGACCATTCACTCTGGACCGCGGCAATGGGATGGACGGCGTTGGCCTGCCTGAGCTCCTCGGCAGTCACTTCTGACAGGCCGAGGTGCCGGACCTTGCCCTCACGGACCAGTTCCGCCATGGCCTCCACGGTTTCCACTATCGGAACGCGGAGGTCACGGCGGTGCATGTAGTAGAGGTCAATGACGTCAGTGTCCAGACGGCGGAGGCTCGCTTCCACCGCCTGCCTGACGTAGGGTGCATCCCCGCGGACTCCCGTGTATCCGTCCGCGGGGTTGCCCTCAATTCCAAACTTGGTGGCCAGCTGGATCTCGTCCCGGCGATCCTTGAGCAGCCTGCCCACGAGTTCTTCGTTGCTGCCCGCGCCATAAACATCTGCGGTGTCGATGAACGTGATCCCCGCATCCACCGCGTGTCTGAGGGTTTTGAGGCCCTCCTCAGGATCGATGCCCCCGTACACCGGGGTCAGGGCCATCCCGCCGAAACCGAGGGGGCTGACAGTGAGGCCGTCGCCGAGCTGAACTGCAGTCATGACTTCTCCAATGCGCGTTTGGGTGCTCTTTATCAGTGCTCTCCTTGGCATGAACCTGACGCGACGCATGGGTATTCCTGCGCTCCCTCCCAGTTGGTCCGGTGATGCCCGGTCACCTTGGACGCGGGCTCCCGTCATTCCGGGGTTTCCGCGTGCAGTCGGCGGGGTGCGGGGGGAGGCAACTGGGAAGGAGCGGTGCGGCAGGGGCACCTACTCGGGCTTGGCCACAGGCTTCTCGGTAGGCAGGGCCTTCAACCCGGCAGCACAGCCTACGATCCCCGCGATGAAGAGCAGCTTCAGCGGGCTCGCGGACTCGACGCCCGTGATCATTGCCCAGCCAACAGTCAGCGCCGCGCCGATCCCCACCCACACTGCGTAGGCGGTACCCAGGGGAATGCGTTTCACCGCGAAGCCAAGTCCGAGCATGCTCAGGACGGCAGTAACAGCGAAGACGATGGTGGGTGCGAGCCGCGTGAAGCCGTCGGAGAGGCCCAAAGCGGTGGCCCAGACGGCTTCGAGGATGGCCGATGCCAGAAGGATGATCCAGAAGATGCCGGTGTTCTTGGTGTTGGTCATGGCTATGCCACCACCTTCAGGCCCACCACGCACGCGCCGATGCCGGCGAGCAGGAGCAGCCGGGCCGTCGTCGCGCGTTCGACCTTGGTGACCATGGCGTACGTCGCTGTCAGTACCACGCCAACACCAACCCACACCGCGTAGGCAGTGCCCGTGGGAATGGACTGCATGGCGATAGCGAGTCCGGCCATGCTGGCAATCACAGACACGAGGAACACCACGGTGGGGACGGGTCTACGGAAGCCCCTGGAACGGTGGAGTGCTGCGGCCCAGACGGCCTCAAGCGCACCGGAGAGAATGAGAATTAACCACGACATGACATTTCCTTTGGCCAGTCTTGTCGCGTGCCGGGTACTGAACCGTCGTCCGGAGGTCCCAGAGCGGAACCTTCATTTCAGGCTAGCAACTCCCGCACTGGGTGGCCACTTCCGGTGGTTAAGGTCACCAGTTACGGTTCTACGTGGTCGATCGAGATCACTGCCACGAAACCCCGGCCCGAGATCTCCGGGCTGCGTGAGTCCGAGCCCACGACGGTGTCGTAGCGGGACAACTCGACAGGTTCGCCGGCGCTGGTAGCCGCGGAGTCGCCGTCGGACCCTTCATCAGCCGCCGCACCGGGGGCAACGGTGGCCTTTCCCTCCAACAAGACAGCCAACTGGCCCTCGAAGACAGGATGCGCACGCTTCTTGGAAATTTCGACAATGGACGTATAGCCCTTGAAAGCCCCGGTCCGTGCAATGACGTTGAGGTCCCGGATGTCGCCAGTGGGAAGCGTCGCCGCGGAGGCAGCCTCGCCGGAGAAGCGGAATGGCCGGTACTTCTCCAACGGGTGCTCGGAGCCATCGACCGTGAGGAGCAGCAGTTCGCCGTCGATGATGGTGATGACGCGCTCCATGCCCGGAAAAGTGGAGAACTCGCCGGCTTTTGCGACATCGGCGATGCTGACGCGCCAATCCCAAGCGCCATCCTGTGCCGAAGCGGCCTTCGGATGGCTGGCGAGTTCGCGCGTCACCCCGCCTCCGTTGCGCCACGGTTCAGGACGGATGTCGGCAAAGCGGATGATCTCCATTCGACCAGCCTAGTGGTGGACTGCGCTTCTTCGTTGACGATCCGGCTTGCTAACGTCATATGTGGAAAACGTTGCGAAAATGGCTGGAGGCGCGGGAATGTTCGTCAAAGTGTGCGGCCTGAGCACGCCCGAGTCTGTGCGCGAAGCCGTGGATGCCGGAGCGGACGCGGTTGGTTTCGTCCTGACCTCGAGTCCCCGCGAAGTCAGCCCGGACCAGGTCCGCGTCCTGCTGCCGTTGGTTCCTTCCTCGGTCAAGGCCGTCGGAGTGTTCCGCCACGAGTCCGCCGCTGACGCCGTGGAAACGGCACGCGCCGCCGGGCTCGATTGGGTCCAGTTGCACGGTCGGCGGACCGCCGACGACGTCAAAACAGTGCACGACGCCGGGATGCGGCTCATCAGGGCCGTCACTATGGGTGCCGGCCAGGACGAGTTCGCTGATCTGGGCGAGGACCTGTTCCTGGTCGATGCCGCAGTTCCGGGGTCCGGGGAGGCCTGGGATTACGCGTCCGTGCAGGAGAAGGGGCTTGACGGCAGGGACTGGCTGCTCGCAGGAGGCCTCGAACCCGGAAACGTGGCCTTCGCTGCCACCGCGGCCGCAGCATGGGGTGTGGACGTCTCCTCGGGTGTTGAGGCATCGCGTGGCGTGAAGGATCTGGCGAAGATCCGCGCGTTCGTCGAAGCCGCCAAAGCCTGACCCTCCCTCACATCCCACCCGCTTCAGGCCAACCCTCCCTCACATCCCGGCCCAGTATGGGGCTGCACCACAAGTCAGGGAAGATTCAGGGCAGACCCCTAGGCGTTTTGTCTGACCCAGAGGGGAGAATGAAGACTATGAAAACGATCCTTAACGTCATCTGGCTTGTCTTCGGTGGGTTCTGGCTTGCACTGGGATATTTCGCCGCCGGCATCATCTGTTGCGTGCTCATCGTGACCATACCGTGGGGCATCGCCTCGTTCCGGATCGGCGCCTACTGCCTTTGGCCTTTCGGTCAGATGGTGGTCGAGAAGCCCGGCGGAGCAGGGGTTTTCGCGCTCCTCGGAAACGTCATCTGGCTGCTGGTTGCCGGTATCTGGATTGCCATCGGCCACGTGCTGACAGCTTTCGCCATGGCGATCACCATCATCGGAATACCCCTGGCGATTGCCAACCTGAAGCTGATTCCGGTTTCGCTGATGCCGCTGGGCAAGCAGATCGTGCCCACCAACCAGCCGTTCGTCAGCACCTACCGCTAGGACGCCTTCACGGCACCGGTGCGCAGATCGAAACTGAACGTCCGGTCCAAACGCACCGGGCCTGCGGTAGGTCCGGACCCGCCGTCGGCCTTTACGGTGAAGACGAGGTCCAGCGACTCCCGCAGCAGGTCTGAATCGGTGATGGTGTACGTCGGCGTGAAGTACAGGATATGGCCGCCTGGCGGCAGGTTCGTGGGTGGGAAATCCTCGGCGTTGCCGTGCGGTCCAAGAAGTACGACGCCGGTCGCCGCCTGAGTGCCGACGTTGCGGACACGTCCGGTGAAGGCCAAGATGTCCCCGGCCTTGTATCCGGGGATGATGTCGCCGTAGTTGAGGTCCTGGGCTTCGCGTGTGCCCAAAACCTGCTCTTGGTCCGCGTATCCCTGGCCGATTTCCTTCCACGTTTGGATGTCCCACTGGCCGTCACTGTTGGAAGGAACCACATGGAAGTCGCCGGCATTCTGCCAGACAGCGGGACGGCCCGGAGTGATGGAGCGCAGTTCCATGTGAAAGACCAAGCCCCCGGATTCAGCCGCGGACTCCCCAGCGGTGGACACCTCCGCCGCAGACGCCCCAGCAGCCACCAAAACCGGGTCCGGGGCCGGCCCCAACTGGCCATTCAACTGCTGCGTCAGTTGCCCGGCCGGAATCGAAGCAAAAACAATCTCCCGGTACCCTTGCCGCTCGTAGAGAACCCCGATATTTCCGTCGGGTAACCGGGTGACGGTCGAGTACGCCGAGCTTCCGGGGCACACGATGAGCTTGGCGGGCCATGTGGCGCCGTTGTCCGGCGAGAGGCCCAGGACGGTGTTCCGGCGAAGATGCGGATCCTGGTTGTTGCTGGCCAGCAGCCAACGGGTGGTGTCCGGCTGCGAGGTGCCTGGCTCGGCAACCGGAACCACAGACGGAAGTCCGTCAAAGCGGGCAACAGATCCGTTGTCGCTCGGGTCCGGCATATCCGGGATGGGCTGGAGCGGACTCCAGGAAACCCCGCCGTCCTTCGAAAACGCAGACAAGCGGTGGGGGGTTGCCCGCGAGTGCAGGAGCAGTCGGCCGTCGTCGAGGCAGACAACCTTGTTTTCGTTGGGTCCTATGCCTGAAACGCCAGGGCCGATCAGCTCTCCCAAGGCCCAGTTTTCACCGTGATCGTCACTGAACGCCGAGGCGGCCATGATGGCGCCGTCCACCAGCACGACGAACTGCTGGACCAGTCGGCCCTTGTAGGGGCCGGTATGCATCTGGATTCCATGGCCTGCGGCAGCGAACAGCCCGGTGATCCGGCCTGTTTTGAGCTGGGCGGTGAGCCGGCGGTGCTGCCAGGTGTCGCCGTCGTCGTCTGAGTAGCTGAGATCGGCGTGCTGGACGTCGTCGTCCGGCTCCATGCCAAGGACGGCTTCAAAGAATCCCGCGTGCGTTCCGGCCGCGTGGAACATGAAAATGCGGCCTGTCTCTGCGTCGACCAGCAAACTGGGGTCACCGAAACCCTGGAGCCCAGATCCTGTGCGGACCACTTGCTGAGGCCCCCAGGTGTTCCCGTTGTCGTCACTGCGGCGCAGGAGGAGGTCTATGGGGTTGGGCAGGTCGTCCAGATTTGGGCGGCCGTCGTAAGCGGCCAACACGGTTCCCCGCGTGCTCACTGCAAGTGCCGGGATGCGGTACTGGCGGTATCCGCCCACCCCGCGCAGAGCCAGGACGTGCTCCACCGACGGTTCCGCGAGCGGAGGATGGCCCTGTGACGATTGGAGGTAGGAGGTCATACCTCCTAGTCTAAGGGCCTAGTCTAGGGGGCTAGTCCAGACGGCGCGGCTAGACGGCTTGGAAAGCCCCGTCCCGCAGGAGGGTCACAGTAGAGCTGGCGTCCAGCGCGGCGGCAATTTCGACGTCGTCCGCGTAGCCGGCATCCATGAGCTCCCTCCCGCTGGAACACCCGCGCAATACAGCCGCAAGCTGCGGTTCAGCGGCGTCGAAAGCCGCCGCTGCCGCTGCCGCCTCCGGGGAGAAATTGTGCCGCCCGGCCGCTGCGAGTCCAGCAATGAACGCGCCGGCCCCGAGCTGGTCTTCCAAAGCCGGCCGCAGTGCCCCGTGAGCCCACTTCTCACCCGCTGCGATCACGGCGATGACCGCGCCCTCGGGCAGGGTGGAGTGGACCCAGTCGGCTGTCGCGGCGGCGTTGCGAAGCGACACCGCCACCACCTGCCGGGCCGAGGCCGCGAGCTCATGGCTGATCGCCGAACCATTGGGTGAGGGCAGCACCACGCGGTCCAGCAGGTGGGCAGAGAGAAGGCTTGCGGGGGACAAGCTGAGGCCTTCCGAGCCCCGCGCGCCCGCCAACGCGGCCCCGTTGCGGGTGGCGAACTCGCTGGCCCCCACGTCCCCCTGAGGGTACGGGAAGACCAGGGCCCCGCGGTCCACGGCGACACTGACGCACGTGGTGAAAGACAGAACGTCAACCACCACCGCGAGGTCAGCTCCGGGAACAACTGATCGGGCGCCGTCGAGCCCCCATTCGAACCGCACCGCGTACGGCAGTTGGCGTTGCGGCGCTCCGGGTTCGCTCAACACGCTGTTCACGCCAGTTCGCCGGCGAGGTTCCGACGGGCGGCTTCAAGCCACAGCGCCTTGGCGCGTTCGCCGTGGAACAGCGGATCCAGGCCCAGGAGGTGGCGTACGACGGCGGCGCGCCCCTTCGCGAAGTCGTCGTCGCTGACGTGCGCGTAGTCTTCCCGGACGGCGGCCAGGTAGCGCGCGTACGATGATTCATCGCCGCCGAGCACGGAGAGATCGGCATCGCAGAGCAGGGCGCCGGCGTGGTCACCGGGTTGGGGGTCGTGCGAGGAGGTGAGCCGGACCAGCCGCGCAACTTCAGCTACGTCGTCGGGAGCCAAGCCTTCCGCGGACAGTCGGGCCTCGGCAAGGAGAGCGGATTCTTCCTCGTCCTGGCCGGCCACGCCCTCATAGACGGCATCATGGAACCAGGCCGCCAAGGATACCGTTCGGGCCGGGAGGGCCGGCTCTGTGAGGGTGTCCAAGGCTTCGAGGACCGCTAGCAGGTGGGTGCGGCTGTGGTACTTCCGGCCGTCCTCTCCCCAGCGTTCCAGCAGCTCAAGTCCCAGGCTTTCATGGCCGGGGTAAATGCTGTTCCAACGCTCCATCAGTGGCACCGTCAGTGCCTTGCTTCGCTCACGGGCGGGGATGCGGAGCCCGCTGGCGATGAGCTTGCGGACCAGGATCCGTGCTTCCACCGGGATGGCGCCGGCTGCGACGAGGTCCTCGTAACGGCGTTCGGGAACGTCGTAGTGGTCGCCGTCGAAGGCCCGTTCCGGAACCCCGGCGGCGGCCGCGAACGCGTGGAGCTCTTTCAGTGACTTATCTGAAACGAGGTGCGAGAACACGGTCCCGTGGGCCGGCCAGAGTGGTGGATCGACGTAGATGGCCATGGCCAAAGTGTACCGAAACGATCCTTCCCAGTTGCCGGCCATCAGGACGTCTACCGCCGTGCTTGCCGTCCCGGAAAAACGGGCGTCTGTGCCCGTGGTTATCACGGCAACCGGGAAGGAGCGCGGTGGACCGTTGGTGGGCTCAGGCTCCCCAAGAACAGGGTACGGCTGAGGACTGCTTATGGGCCAGAGTTCGACGGCGGCCTGCCGCCTTCGAGGTGTGGGGGCGGCCATGCGTCATATTTGGTTTGCGGAACAATCTTGGGATCTGAACCGTATCTGCGGAAGTAAACTGACACCATGCCGCAAATACGAATTTCCGAGGCCGCCCGCTTCCTGGGGGTCAGTGACGACACCGTGAGGCGTTGGACCGAGAATGGAACGTTGACACCGCAGAAGGACGGAGCGGGCCGCCTTGCTGTGGACGGGCTTGAGCTCGCCACGCTTGCCAGGGACCAGTCCCATCTCCCGGACGACCCCTCCCGCTCGGGAAGTTCGGCACGGAACCGCTTCGTCGGCCTGGTTACGGGGATCACGATGGACAAGGTCATGGCCCAGGTTGAGCTGCAATGCGGGCCTTTCCGGGTGGTGTCGCTCATGAGCAGCGAGGCCGTCCGGGAACTCGGCCTGGAACTGGGATCCGTGGCCACCGCCGTGGTTAAGGCCACCACCGTCATTATCGAAACCCCGCAGGGAAAGAGCATCATATGAGGACACGCATCGTGGCCGCGGCCATCGCTGTGGCATTAGCCGCCGCCCTTGGGGCCTGCGGCACAACGGCCCCCGCAACCACTCCATCGGGCAGCAGCAACACGTCCCGGCTGAGCGGAACAGTGACCGTCTTCGCTGCGGCTTCCCTCAAGTCCACCTTCACCCAGCTGGCCAAGGACTTCGAAGCCAAGAACCCCGGCACCAAGGTGACGCTGAGCTTCGCCGGTTCCTCGGACCTGGTCACCCAGATCACCCAAGGGGCGCCAGCGGACGTGTTCGCTTCGGCCGATACCAAGAACATGGCCAAGCTTGCCGATGCCAAGCTGCTGGACGGTACCGCAACGAACTTCGCAACCAATGTCCTGGAGATCGCCGTCCCGCCCGGCAACCCGGCGTCGATCTCTTCATTTGCGGACCTCGCCAAGCCCGGCGTAAGGGTTGTAACGTGTGCCAGCCAGGTTCCCTGCGGCGCGGCGACGGACACCGTGGAGAAGGCCGCCGGGGTCCCACTGAGCCCGGTCAGCGAGGAATCATCGGTTACCGATGTCCTGGGCAAAGTCACCTCGGGCGAGGCCGATGCGGGGCTGGTCTACGTCACGGACGTCAAGGGTGCCGGAGACAAGGTCAAGGGCATCGCCTTCCCGGAGTCGGATAAGGCGGTCAATACCTATCCCATAGCCACGGTAAGCTCCAGCCAGAACAAGGAACTGGCCGCGGCATTTATCGGCTCGGTGACCAGCGAGGCGGGTAAGAAGGTTCTCGGCAACGCCGGATTCGGCGCGCCCTAAGCACCACGCCCTAAGCACCGCGCCCTAAGCACCGAGCCGCACCACTTTGAGGAGACCATGAAGACCGCCAGCGGCTACCAAGGCATCCCGCGCTGGATCTTTGCCGTCGCAGCTGTGGGCGGTCTGCTGGTGGTCCTTCCGTTGCTCGCGATGGTGGCCAAAGTGAACTGGCCGCAGTTCATTCCCCTCGTCACGTCCGATTCGTCGTTGGCCGCACTGGGGCTGAGCTTGCGGACCTCGGCGGCGAGCACCGTCCTCTGCGTCGTGCTGGGTGTCCCGTTGGCGTTGGTGCTGGCCCGCGGCGAGTTCCCCGGACAAAGGCTCCTGCGCTCCTTTGTGCTGTTGCCGCTGGTCCTGCCACCCGTCGTCGGAGGCATAGCGCTCCTGTACACGTTCGGGCGCCAGGGCCTGCTGGGGAAGTCGCTGGAAGTGGCCGGTATCCAGATTGCGTTTTCCACTACCGCGGTGGTTCTGGCTCAGACGTTCGTGGCCTTGCCGTTCCTGGTGGTCAGTCTGGAGGGTGCACTGCGATCGGCCGGAAACAAGTATGAAGCCGTTGCTGCGACACTCGGTGCCCGGCCCACCACGGTTCTCCGGAGGGTCACCCTTCCCCTGGTCCTGCCCGGGCTGGCCTCCGGGGCCGTGTTGTCGTTCGCGCGGAGCCTGGGTGAGTTTGGGGCCACGCTGACCTTCGCGGGGAGCCTTGAAGGGGTCACCCGGACGCTACCGCTGGAAATCTACCTGCAACGGGAAACCGACGCCGATGCCGCCGTCGCGCTGTCCTTGGTCCTGGTGGCGGTGGCAGTTGCGGTGGTGGGGCTCAGCTATGGTGCCCGCCGGAGCAGTGCACCTGTGGCGGTCCAGCCATGAGCTTTGAGCTGCAGGCCAGCCTCCGCGCCAGGAATTTCGACATGTCCCTGAGCCTCCGCGATGGCGAAACCGTGGCCATCCTTGGTCCCAACGGGGCGGGCAAATCCACTCTGTTGGGAGTGATCGCGGGGCTGTTGCGGCCCGATTCCGGCTCGGCACGGATCGGCGATAAAGAACTGTTCAACCTCGACGGCGGCTCCCACCATTGGAGCCCACCGCACCAGCGCGGGACTGCGTTGCTTGCCCAGGAGGCGCTGCTTTTCCCGCACCTGAACGCGCTGGACAACGTGGCTTTCGGTCCCCGCAGTGCCGGAGCATCCAAGGCGGCTGCTCGGGAAGCGGCCCAACATTGGCTGATGGAGGTGGACGCCCTGCCGCTTGCCCATCGAAAACCCTCCCAACTGTCCGGCGGGCAGGCGCAGCGGGTCGCCGTGGCCCGTGCGCTGGCCGCCGAGCCCGAACTCCTCTTGCTCGACGAACCCATGGCGGCGTTGGACATCCATGCAGCACCGTTGCTCCGCCGCGTGCTCAAGCGTGTGCTGAAGGACAGGAAGGCCATTATCGTCACGCACGACGTCCTGGACGCTTACATGCTCGCCGACAGGGTGATCGTGGTGGAGCAGGGCTGCATCGCCGAAGAAGGACCCACGCGCCAAGTCCTGGAACGCCCACGAAGCCAATTCGCGGCTGGCCTCGCAGGGCTCAACCTCGTTTCCGGGATCATCACCAGGGATGGAATCACGACGCCGGATGGCCGGGTTTTCGCCGGCCAGCACGATCCCGACTGGTCACCTGTACCCGGCCAGGCTGGCGTGGCGGCCTTCCCGCCGTCGAGCGTTTCCGTCTTTTTGGGCGACGTCCACGGGAGTCCGCGCAACGCGTTCCCCGTCACCGTCACGGACCTTGAGCCTCACGGAGACCAGATCCGCGTCCGGGCCAGTGCGGGCGCGTTAGCCCAAGCCTTGTCCGCCGATATCACGCCCGCGGCGTCGGCGGACCTGGGCCTGGTGCCCGGAATGGACGTGCGGTTCGTCGTTAAGTCCGCGTTGGTGTCGGTCTACCCGGCATGATGGGTCAGTCCCGGTACATTCCCTCGGCATAGGACGGCCCGTAGTAGGACTCCAGTTCCTCCAGTGGGGCCTCGGGTTGGGTGTAGGTCTTCGCGAGCACCGCAATGCTCGGCAAATCCCCGCTCTCCCAGGTTTCAGGCTGCCAGAGTCCGCTGCGCATGAACGCCTTGCCGCAGTGCGTAAAGACTTCCTCCACAGTCACCACGACGGCGGCACGTGGGCGGTGTCCCTTGACCACCATGTGTTCAAAGAAGTCTGCGTCGCTGACAATGCGTGCCGTCCCGTTGATCCGCAGGGTGTCGGTGCGGCCCGGGACGACAGACAGAATGCCGACGTTCGGGTTTTCCAGGATGTTGTGGAAGCCGAAGGCGAGCTTGTTGCCGGGCCGTTCGGGAATGGCGATGGTGTTGTCGTCCAGCACGTGGATGAAGCCGGCGGGGTCACCCTTGGGTGAGGCATCCACACGGCCCTGGGCATCGGTAGTGGAGATCACGCAGAAGGGGCTGGCGGCGAGCCATTGCCGGTCGAAAGCGCTGAGCTGCCGTCGCACCTTCTTCCGTACGCGATCCAAGGGGCGTCCAATGAGTTCTTCGAGTTCCTCCGCGCTGGAGATAGTGTCCATGCCCCCAGCCTAAGCGCCTCCCCAACCCGACGGCTCTGGACACTGGTTTCGCCGTGGGCAAACATGGAATACAGGGCCCCATATTTCAAAGTTGAGCGTAGTAGACTCAACTTGAAAGAATCGGTCTCACCAGAAAGGGTGCACTCTTTGGACGTCAAATTCACTACCAAAAGCCAGGAGGCCCTTTCTGCGGCCGCCATGAACGCCTCAACCGCGGGCAACCCGCAGCTCGAGCCCGCACACTTGCTCAAAGCACTCATGGACCAGCGCGAAGGCGTCGCAGTGGCGCTCCTGCGTGCCACGGGCGCGGACCCGGATGCCGTCAGCGTCCAGGCAAGCTCTGCCATCAAGGCGCTACCGTCGTCCTCGGGCAGTTCGGTCCAGCAGGCGCAACTCTCCCGCCAGTCCGTGCAGGCCATCCAGGCCGCCCAAGGCGAGGCCGACAAACTCGGCGACTCCTTCGTCTCAACCGAGCACCTGCTGTTGGGGCTCTCGGCCGGAAGTGACGCCGTCGGGAAACTACTGCGCGACGCCGGTGCCTCCCATGAGGCGCTGCTCGCCGCCCTCCCGGGTGTCCGGGGCGACAGGAACGTCAATTCGCCCGACCCGGAAAACACGTTCCAGGCCTTGGAGAAGTTCGGCACCGACCTCACGGCAGTAGCGCGGTCCGGCAAGCTCGACCCCGTCATCGGGCGCGACAGCGAAATCCGCCGCGTCATCCAGGTCCTGAGCCGCCGCACCAAGAACAATCCGGTGCTGATCGGCGAACCCGGCGTCGGTAAGACGGCCGTCGTGGAGGGCTTGGCCCAACGCATGGTAGCCGGTGACGTTCCTGAAAGCCTTCGCGGCAAGACCCTGATCGCCCTGGACCTCGCTTCCATGGTGGCCGGGGCCAAGTACCGTGGCGAGTTCGAGGAGCGGCTGAAGGCTGTCCTTGAGGAAATCAAGAACTCCAACGGCCAGATCGTCACGTTTATCGACGAAATCCACACAGTCGTAGGTGCCGGGGCCACCGGCGAGAGTGCCATGGACGCCGGCAACATGCTCAAGCCCATGCTTGCCCGTGGGGAACTGCGCCTGATTGGTGCCACCACCCTGGACGAATACCGCGAGAACATCGAAAAGGACCCGGCCTTGGAGCGCCGCTTCCAGCAGGTCTACGTCGGCGAGCCCAGTGTCGAGGACACCATCGGCATTCTTCGTGGCTTGAAGGAACGCTACGAGGCGCACCACAAGGTAGCCATTGCCGACTCCGCACTCGTGGCTGCCGCCACCCTGTCCAACCGTTACATCTCAGGCAGGCAGCTGCCGGACAAGGCAATCGACCTTGTGGACGAGGCCGCGTCCCGGCTCCGCATGGAGATCGATTCCGCGCCGGAAGAGATCGACCAGCTCCGCCGCGCCGTCGACCGTTTGACCATGGAGGAACTGGCTCTCCAGAAGGAGACCGACCCGGCCTCGGTGGAGCGGTTGGCTGCGCTGCGTGCCGACATGGCCGATAAGAAAGAGGAGCTCAGCGCCCTTAATGCTCGCTGGGAGGCCGAGAAAGCGGGCCTGAACCGCGTTGGTGACCTCAAAGCCAAGATCGACGAGTTGCGTTCCGCCGCGGACAAGTCGCAGCGCGAAGGCGACCTGGAATCGGCGTCGCGCATCCTCTACGGCGAGCTGCCCGCACTGGAACGGGAGCTGAGTGCCGCGGCCGAAGAAGAAGCCCGCACCAGTGCCGACAGCAAGCCGGAACTCATGGTGGCCGAGGAGGTGACCGCGGACGACATCGCCGAGGTCATCTCCGCGTGGACGGGCATCCCGGCGGGGCGCATGCTTCAGGGCGAATCGCAGAAGCTCCTCCACATGGAAGAGGAACTCGGGAAGCGCCTGATCGGCCAAAGCAAGGCTGTGCAGGCCGTGTCTGACGCTGTCCGCCGGGCCCGCGCAGGCATTAGCGATCCCAACCGGCCCACGGGTTCGTTCCTGTTCCTGGGCCCCACGGGCGTCGGTAAGACGGAGCTGGCCAAAGCGCTGGCAGACTTCCTCTTTGATGATGAGCGCGCCATGATCCGGATCGACATGTCCGAGTACAGCGAGAAGCACGCCGTCGCCCGCCTGGTGGGTGCCCCTCCGGGATACGTGGGCTACGAGGAAGGCGGCCAGCTGACCGAGGCTGTTCGCCGCCGCCCCTACTCGGTGGTGCTGCTGGACGAAGTGGAGAAGGCCCACCCCGAGGTCTTCGACATCCTTTTGCAGGTGCTCGACGACGGCCGCCTCACCGACGGCCAGGGCCGCACCGTGGACTTCCGCAACACCATCCTGGTGCTGACGTCCAACTCCGGAAGCCAGTTCCTGGTGGACCGGTCCTTGGACGCACGGGCCAAGCGGGAAGCCGTCATGGCCGTGGTGCAGGCATCCTTCAAGCCAGAGTTCCTGAACCGGCTGGATGAAATCGTCCTGTTCGAGCCCCTCTCCGTTGAGGAACTGGCCCGGATCGTTGAGCTGCATGTGGCAGAGTTGGGCAAGCGGCTCCGTGATCGACGCCTGAGCCTGGAGGTCACCGACGGAGCACGTGCGTGGCTGGCCATGTCCGGCTACGATCCCGCGTATGGCGCGCGGCCCCTCCGCAGGCTGGTCCAGCGCGAGATCGGAGACCGGCTCGCCAAGGAGATCCTTGCAGGGGAGATCAGCGATGGTGACACCGTGCTGGTAGACACTGCCGCGGACCTGGACGAGCTCACCATTGAGGGGCTCGAAGCCATGGCAGGGGACGACGGCGGAATGCCGGTGGGTTCCGGGCTTACGGTCCGCAGGAAGTAAGGAAGCCGGCAGCTACTTCCCGAGGAGGTTTTCCTTGATGGTATTGCCGGAATCCACCACGATGAAGCAATCAACGCGGCGGTCGCCACGGTCCCAGCTGGTGGTGCTGGGGTAGACGTTCTGCTGAAGGAGGACGTAGTTGTCGGCCGCGGCGTTGAGCTTCACTGTCCGGCACACTTCGCGGCCCTTGTCACGCAACGCATTGGTCCCGGGGAAAGAATCGTCGGCAGGGTAGGTGAAAACAGCGCCAAGCTGGGCCGAGTGCTCAGTATCACACGCCACGGCCCGCGCCTTGGATGCATTGGGATCAAAGTCGGCGAAGCAGTCGCCCACTTGGAAATCCTTGGCCTCGGCATCGCGGGGGAGGGGGCCGGGTGTTGCTGTAGCGCTGGGGGTGGTTGTAGCCGCTTCCGGGCGGGTGCCAAGCAGGTTGAGCAGTACCCAAATCACCACACCGATAAGCACAAGGACACCCAGGACGATCCCGCCGATGACCAGCCGCTGCCGCTTGACCGGGTCCCCGTGCTGCTCGGGCTGCCACTCTTCGGACCCATTCGGTTGCTGCCCCGGATATGCGCTGGGGTAGCTGGGCTGCTGGCCGTCCGTCGGCGGGGCCCACGGTGCAGGAGGGAGCCCTGAGGGTGCGGTGGGCGCAGGGTCCACGGCGTCCTCGCCCTGTTCGCGTGGTGAACCGTCACGTGGTGGGGTGTTGTCCTGGCTCATATTCCGGTGAGTGCCTTCCTGCTCTGGGGTCGCATTGAGGCAGACTCTACCGAATTTTCACCCTTGTTGGAGGTGTCCAGCCTTGGTTTTGCTTGTGGTTGGCTGTGCCGCCGCGTTGTGTTGGCACGCAGGCACCTCCGAAAGCATGTAATCTAGACATACGACAAATTGACCAAACATTCCGGGGCCTCACCGATAGCCAAGGTGACCACCTCCGGTCCAAGTACAAAAGGGGGTCACGCCATGGGGCGCGGCCGTCAAAAGGCAAAAGCTACCAAGCAGGCTCGGGACATTAAGTACTACTCCCCGAACACTGACTATTCGGCACTTGAGCGGGAGCTCACGGGTCCGTCCAGTCGTGTAAAGAGCCACTTCCCCGAAGATCCCCCGGAGCCGGACTATTCGGCCTACGAGGACAAGTACGCGGAAGACGATGACGACGAGGTAGACACCCGCCGTATCGGATAGCTGTCGTGACCAACAGGTGCCTTTGGCACTGAGTTGCGGACCGCCGTCGTACATCAAGGTCAACGCGCATCTTCGGATGCCGTAAATCTTTTGAAAAGGGCCCCCAGGGCACGCCGTTCTTTGGCGTACCCCGGGGGCCCTTTTGTGCGTAGTCTTGAGCTCGGGTGCATCGAAAGGGAGAACCATGCCGGAGGTCGATAGCTATAAGCAGGGGACACCGTGTTGGGTGGACCTGTCCTCCAATGACATCGACGTGTCCACAAAGTTCTACAGCGACCTCTTTGGCTGGGAGCTGGAGGCGCGCGACGCCGGGGACGGTATGACGTACTACATGGCGAAGCTTCGCGGGCGATACGTTGCCGGCCTGATGCAGCAGTCGCCGGACGCGCCGCAAGGGATGCCGTCGTACTGGGCGAATTACCTTGCCGTGGATTCAGCGGACGCTGCTGCCCGGGGCGTGGAGGCCGCCGGAGGATCGTTGCTTTCGCCGCCCGAATCGGTTCCCAACGGCAGCGGCCGCATGTTCTTCGCCACAGACCCCACCGGAGCCCAGATCGGTTTTTGGGAGGCCCTGAACCATCCCGGTTCAGGTCTTGTGAACGAGCCTGGCACCATGATTTGGAACGAGCTTCAAACCAACGACGTCCCCAAGGCAGTGGCCTTCTATAAGGCCGTGACCGGATGCGACAGCCGGACAGAGCCGGCAGGGGACCTGCAGGAATACACATCACTGTTGGTGGACGGAAAGCGGATCGCCGGCGCGCTCACACTCCCCATCGAGGGCCTCTCGCCGTTTTGGATGACGTACTTTGCCGTGGCTAACGTGGATGCCGGTGTGGATATGGCCGTGGAACTCGGCAGCCACGTCATCGCCCCTGCTTTCGACGTGCCGGGCATAGGTCGCATGGCGGTGCTCATGGACCCGGCAGGGGCAGCGTTCAGCATCATGACAGGAGTTACAGCATGACCGTCCGGAAGCATTACACCAACGGTGAGCCGTGCTGGGCCGACCTGCAGGCCAGGGACGTGGCCGCAGCAAAGGAGTTCTACCAGCACCTTTTCGGCTGGAGCTATCAGGACCTGCCTACCCCGGACGGCCGCAGCTACTCCCAGGCCTTCATCGGGGAGCATCTCGTGGCCGTCATCGCCCCGCAGAACCCCCTCCAGGAAGCCGCAGGGAACCACAGCCAGTGGAACATCTACATTGCGGCCACGGACACCGAAGAAATCGGGGAAGACGCCGTTCATGCCGGCGGGAAGCTCCAGTTCGGGCCCGAGGCCGTGGCGGACACTGGGGTGTTGGCGTTCATCGAACCCCCTGGCGGCGGAACCACTGGGGTCTGGCAGGCTGGCACGCACATCGGCAGCCACCTCTTCAACGAGCCTGGTGCGTTGGCTTGGGCCGAGCTGTTGACGCCTGAGCCGCAGGCCGCCGTCGGGTTTTTCCAGCAGCTGTTCGGGCATGAGGTCACCGAATACCCGCAGGACGACGGCGGCAGCTACAGCACGCTGATGGTCAACGGTGACGAGGTGGCCGGCGTCGTTCCCGCCGACGAAGGCGAGGATGCCGCCTGGCAGATCTATTTCGGTGTCGCGGACGTGCGCCGGGCCGTTGACTCTGCGGTAGCTGCCGGGGGAGTGGTGCTGGTGGACCCCGAGGAAACCACCGAGACCGGATCCCTGGCCACCATTCAGGACCCCCAGGGGGGCGTCCTGAGCCTGATCCAGGTCTCTTCACGCTAGTTGGGAAGCTGGCGAACAACAAAAGAGCGGCCCTGCAGTTCGAAACTGCAGGGCCGCTCTTTTTAAGAGGTGATAGACCGCTTAGGCGTACGCGTTCACCAAACGGACAGCGCCGCCGTCGACACCCTTGGCACCCTGGACGTAGTCCGGGCCGGTCTTGTCGAATGAGGTCAACTCAGAGTCAGCCGAAACAGTACCCATGACCCACGACGGCAGTCCGCGGTCATTGAGGCGGGCGACGGCAGCGTCGGCAACTTCGGGGGACACGATGGCGATCATGCCCACGCCGAGGTTCAGCGTGCGCTCCAGGTCGGCCAGCGGGACGTTGCCCAGCTCGGAGACCAGCTTGAAGATCGCGGGGAGTTCCCAGGTGTTGCGGTCAACCGTGGCAACCAGGCCCTGCGGGAGGACGCGGGCCAGGTTGGCGGCCAGGCCACCACCGGTCACGTGGCTGAAGCCGTGAACTGCGGCGCCACCCGTGAGCGGGAAGGTGCGTGCGAGGTCCAGGCAGTCGGCTGCGTAGACGCGGGTGGGCTCAAGGAGCTCCTCGCCCAGCGTGCGGCCGAGCTCGGAAACCTGGCGGTCCAGGGCCCAGCCGGCGTGGTTGATGACGCGACGGACCAGGGAGTAGCCGTTGGAGTGCAGGCCGGAGGATGCCATGCCGATCACGACGTCGCCGGCGCGGACGCGGTCCGGGCCAAGCAGGGCATCGGCTTCAACAACACCGGTAGCGGCACCGGCGACGTCGTACTCGTGCTCACCCAGGAGGCCCGGGTGCTCGGCGGTCTCGCCGCCCACAAGGGCGGTGCCGGCAACAGAACACGCAGCCGCGATACCGCGCACGATGTCGGCGATGCGCTCCGGGACAACCTTGCCGCAGGCGATGTAGTCGGTCATGTACAGCGGCTCGGCACCAACCACCACGATGTCGTCCACAACCATGCCCACCAGGTCGAAACCGATGGTGTCGTGGATGTCCATGGCCTGGGCAATGGCAACCTTGGTGCCCACGCCGTCAGTGGACGTGGCGAGCAGCGGCTTCTTGTAGGTCAGCAGCTTCGAGACGTCGTACAGGCCAGCGAAACCGCCGACGCCGCCAATCACCGAGTTGTTGTGGGTCGCCTTGACGGCGTCCTTCATGAGTTCGACGGCGCGGTCTCCCGCTTCGACGTCGACACCTGCAGAAGCGTAAGTGATGGCGTTTGCATTCTGGGTGCTGTCAGCGGCGGGGGTTGCGGAGGTCATACAGACTCTTTCTTGTCGGCGTCGGTCAAACGATCAGCGTCGGTAAGGAGGTTTTCGAATTCGGCGTCGGGTCCCGGATCGCAGCCTGTGGCACCGGGCTTCTCGGCCGGATCCTCGGAGTCGTCCACGGACTCGGACTCAGTGGCCGGTTCCAGGCCGCCCAGGTCCGTGCGCTCCAGCAGGTTCTTGCCCAGCTTGTCCGCATGTGGCAGCTCAATCGGGTACTTGCCCGTAAAGCAGGCCGTGCACAGGCGTTCGCGCGGCTGCTGGGTGGCGCCGATCATGCCATCCTCGGAGATGTAGGCCAGCGAGTCAGCGCCGATGGCCTGTGAAATCTCCTCGATGGTTGCGCCGTTGGCGATCAGCTCCGCGCGGGACGCGAAATCGATGCCATAGAAGCAGGGCCACTGAACCGGCGGGGAGGAGATCTTCACGTGCACCGCTGCAGCGCCGGCTTCGCGGAGCATCCGGACGATTGCGCGCTGCGTGTTGCCGCGGACGATCGAGTCGTCCACCACCACAATGCGCTTGCCACGGATCACCGATTCCAAGGCGTTGAGCTTCAGGCGGATACCCAGCTGGCGTAGGGTCTGCGAGGGCTGGATAAAGGTACGGCCAACGTAGGCGTTCTTGACGAAGCCGTGAGCGAACGGGATGCCCGACTGTTCGGCGTAACCAACAGCCGCAGGGGTACCCGATTCCGGAACGGGGATGACCAGATCGGCCTCGTGCGTGTTTTCGCGGGCCAACTGGCGGCCCATCTCAACACGGGCCTCGTACACGGAGCGGCCGGCAATGGCAGCGTCCGGGCGGGCAAGGTAGACGTATTCGAAGACGCAGCCGGCGGGGGTAGCCTCAGCGAAGCGCTGCGAACGGACGCCGTCCTCGTCGATGGCAATGAATTCGCCGGGTTCGATCTCGCGGATGAAGCTCGCACCAACGGTGGCAAGACCGGCCTGCTCGGAAGCGACCACCCAGCCACGGTCCAGGCGGCCCAGGCACAGCGGGCGGATGCCGTATGTGTCACGGGCTGCGTAGAGGGTTCCCTCGTCCATGAAGACGAAGCAGAAGCCACCCTTGATCTTGGGTAGGAGCTCCAGAGCAGTCTGCTCCAGGGTCTTGCCTTCTTCGCCCTCAAGGAGTGCGGTCACCAGTGCGGTGTCAGAGGTGTTTCCCTGCTTCATTTCACCGGTCAGCTGGCCATCGTTGCGCTCAAGGATCATTTCCCGGAGTTCAGCCGTGTTGGTCAGGTTGCCGTTGTGGGCCAGTGCAACCGTGCCGGTTGCGGTCGCACCCAGGGTTGGCTGCGCGTTGGCCCAGTGGCTTGCACCGGTGGTGGAGTACCGGCAGTGGCCAACGGCCAGGTGCCCGGTGAGGGTGTTCAGGGTTGTCTCGTCGAAGACCTGGGACACAAGGCCCATGTCTTTATAGACATTGATGCGCTTGCCGTCACTGGTAGCAATACCAGCCGATTCTTGTCCGCGGTGCTGCAGCGCATACAGCCCGTAATAGGTGAGTTTTGCTACTTCTTCACCGGGAGCCCAAACCCCGAAGACGCCACAAGCGTCCTGGGGGCCTTTTTCGCCAGGGAGAAGATCATGAGAAAGTTTTCCGTCGCCACGTGCCACTGGTCGATTGTCTCATGTTGTGGCCGTGGTAGGTCCCCCCGCAGCCTATGTGACCCCGCGAACAGCGCCGATACGGGCAAAATGCGACACGTCTCACAGTGCCTCCCCCGCGAAAGGTGGGTCTTAACGCCCGACTTACCGGACGTCGTCGTGCTCTGGGCCTTCATCCGGAACCGAGTCCGGAACGGCTTCCACCACGGCGCGCTGTGAGCGCTTGACGCTGACCCGGTCCAGGACCAGGGCGAGGATCGAGAACACGATGACGCCGCCGCCTGCGCAGACGATCAGGAAGAAACCAAAGACGGTGCTGGCGTCGAAGGCGGGGTCCGCCGGGCGGCCGTAAGCGATGATCGCGGCCACGATTGCGCCCACCACCGCGCCCAGAATCATGAAGGGTACGAACTTGGGTGCCCGGCGAACCGTGATTTCGCGGCGGGCGGAGTTGGGGGTGGTGTCCTTTGAAGCCATGTGTTAAAGCCTACCGTTCCCCGCCGATACGACAGCTAATGCCAATGTTCCTGGGGAACATTGGCATCAGCTGGCAACTCGGCGGGGTGGGTTAGCTGCCGCGATACGTCGAGAACGCGAACGGGCTCAGCAGCAGGGGCACGTGGTAGTGCTCGCCGGCATCGGAAACTGTGAAGTTCAGGTCCACTTCGGGGAAGAACGTCTCCGTGCCAAGGCCTTCGTAGTAGGCGCCCGTGGCGAAGTTCAGCCGGTACGCTCCGCCGGGAATCCGCTCCGGGCCAAGGGTCTTGATGCGGCCGTCGGCGTCCGTTTCGCCCTTCGCCACCAGGGTCCAGTCGTCGCCTTCGCGGACGTAAAGTACGACGGCGACGCCAGCCGCCGGGCGACCGGAACCGGTGTCGAGGATGTGGGTTGTTACCTGCGAAACGCTCATGCGTTGACTCCTTCGCTGACCAGTCCGGAGAGGCGCAACAGTGCGATCTCCCGCAGCTGGCCGGCCACGATTGTGTCTTCTTCTTCGGGTGTGTGGGTAATGCGTTCCTGCAGCGTGGCGAGGATTTCCTCGGCGCTGCGGCCTGCGGCGCGGATCAGGAAAACCCTGCCAAATTTTTCCTCGTAGGCACGGTTCCCCTCGGCCAGGGCCGCTGTTGTCTGGTTGTCGCCGGGGTCAACTCCGGCTTGCTCCGAACGCGACATTGCGGCCTCGGTGGTCTGTGCCTTGGGGCGTTCGCCGATCCGGGGGTGGTGTGCCATGGCAGACTCCACTTCGGCCGGCGTGAAGGGGTGCGCGGCTTTGTTGGCGTGGGCCAACAAGTCGTCCACGCTTGCGAAGGGGCGGGCGTCGACGATTGTTTCGACCCAGCGGCTGATATCCAGGCAGGGTGTCAGGGTCTTGACGGCCTCATCCCGCTCAAGGCTGTTGAATACTGCAAGCTCCATGCTTGTCATCCTCAGGCAAATGCTGGCATCCATGGTGTGGGCTATGCGGAACTCCTGCTGTTCAGCAGGAGGAAGCGCGATACTTCTGCTTCCGCATCATGGAACTGTTATTTCAGCATACGTAATTTAGTTAAGCCGAGAGATCACTCTGGTGTCAAGAGACTACCGCGGTGTGGCGTCTCGTGCGCACGGTCAGATAGAGGCGATGGGCCGTGATGACCAGCGCCAACCATGAGATGCCAATAGCCCAGGCGGCCAGGACATCGGTCAGCCAGTGATGGCCGAGGTAGACACGGCTCAGGCCCATGGTGATGGCAAATGCCGCCGCCACCGCCACGGTAATGACCCGCGCGCGCAGGGTCTTGAGCCTCAGGATGACCAGGTACGCCACGATGCCCGCGATCACCAGGGAGTTCAGGGAGTGTCCGCTGGGAAAGGAGGGGGAGTGCTCGTAGGGCGGGATGGCGTCGGCAAGGTCCGGCCGGGTGCGGCCAAAGAGTGGCTTGCCGAGGACGGTGATGAGCAGTGAGCCGAGCCCGGCGGCAAGCATCAGGATGACCGGTGTCCAGGACTTCCTGCGCACGGCCAGGAAGATCATGATCACCACGGCAATGATGGGCATTCCCACAGTGCCACCGACGTTTGTGTAGGCAGTGATCGCAACATCCAAAGCAGGGGATCGGACCGTCTTGGCTGCATCAAGTGCTGGATGGTCCAGGCCTGCAACGCCGTCGGCTTCCGTGACCGATTCATAGACCTCTCCGAAAACCAGGGCCAACGACAATGCCACCGCAAGGCCCACGACCAGCGTGATGATGAGCGCTGCATAGGGGCCGAGGAGCCTGGTGATCCACTCGGCGCCCCTGGCCAAGGTGCGCCCGATCGGGGATTTCCAGCGCGTCAGGTCCTGTCCGGCAACGAAGCGGTCCTGGCTTACTTCGCCCTGGACGCCGGCTTCCGGTTGCTTCTGCCCTTCAGTCGTCACTCTTGTCCCCTATCCGTGGCGGCCTCCGCATTGGTGAGCAACCTTAGCATTTTCACCTTGGGCGATCCTGGGGATGCGTTCAGGGAAGCTGCCGTTCGCTCCGTCCACCACGCTGGGGCAGAATGACCACTACCAGCGGAAGGAGTTCCAACATGCCAGACATTCTGACGTCCAGGTTCCTGTTCGGTCCCGGCCCCAGCAATTGCTACCCCGAAGCCATGGCCGCCTTGGCGTACCCCGTGCTAGGCCACCTGGACCCAGTGTTCATCGAGCGGCTCGACCACACCTGCGAGGGCCTCCGTACAGTGTGGGGGACTTCCAATGCGCGCACACTTCCGCTGAGCGCTACCGGTTCCGGCGGGATGGAAGCGGCTTTCGTGAACACCGTGTCCGACGGCGACGTGGCAGTGATCGCCGTCAACGGCCTTTTCGGGGCGCGGATGTGTGAGGTCGCCCGGCGCTGCGGCGCAGAGGTGGTCCGCGTGGACCATGAGTGGGGCCAGCCCATCGACGCCGACCGGGTGCTCTCGGCACACCCTCATCCCAAAGTGATCGCGGCGGTCCACGCTGAGACATCCGTAGGCGTGATCTCCGACATCGCCGCACTCGGTGCCGGAAAGGGAGACGCGCTGCTGATTACGGACGCCGTCACATCGATCGGTGGGTTGGAGCTCCTGGCGGACGACTGGGGGATCGACGTCGGATACGCGGGCACGCAGAAGTGCTTGGGCGTCCCGCCGGGCTTGTCTCCCTTCACGGTGTCCGACCGCGCGTTCGAACGCCGCGTCAAGGACCCGCGCTCCTGGTACCTGGATATTGGGCTGCTCGGCGGCTACGTCGGCGCGGCCAGCGGTGCCCGCACCTACCACCACACAGCACCGGTCACCATGATCGCCGGCCTGGAAGCTGCATTGGACCGCATCCTCGCCGAAGGGCTGGACGTTGTTCAGGCCCGGCATCGCGCCGCTGGTGACGCGTTGCAGAACGGGCTGCAGGAGATGGGGCTGGAACTGTTCGCCGCCGAAGGTTCCCGGTTGCCGAGCCTCACCACCGTCAAAGTGCCCGACGGCGTGAACTCGGCTGCCGTGCGCGCCTACCTTTTGAAGCACTTCAGCATGGAAATTGGCTCTGGGGTGGGGGAATACGCGGACACGGTGTGGCGGATCGGCATGATGGGCCCCAACGCCAACAGTGCGTCGGTGACACTGGTGCTGGGCGCCCTGAAAGAGGCCCTCGCCAAAGCCTGACGCTCGCTCACGTCCCGCCTGTTTGGGGGTGACGCTCTCTCACGTTCCGCCTGTTTGGGCGTGACGCTCTCTCACGTCCCGCCGTCGTACTTCAACGTCACCGAGGCGAGGGCCGAGTCGTCGTCGGGCTGGATCCCCGTGACGGTGAGGGTCCCCGCGCCGGGGAGAGTGACGGACTGCCCCTCCCGGAAGGCCTGCTTCCGTTCCTCCTCTGCCGTCCGGATCCAGAACTGCACGGCAGGGGCTCCTTCGGCCATGCCAATCTTGACCACCCCAACTTTCACGCCGTCGAAGGTTGGCTGCATTCCTTGCTTCACGGTTACCAGCTGTTCCACGGCCATCCCTACTTCACATCCACGGAGTACACGGAATCGAAGTTCTCCTTGTACTCATCTTCGGTCAGTTCCAGCGTTCCGGACTTGTGGTCGCTGTCGCCCTCCATGTAACCGCCTGAAGGCCCCCATGGGTTGGCCAGCACGATGACCTTCTGGCCGTCGTCGTTGGTTTTCACATCCACCACCATGTACGCGTGGTTGGGGACCACATCTGTGCGGTTGACCTCTTCAGATTCCCAGAACCAATCGAAGTCGTCGTCTTTCACATCTTCGGTGCCTACGGAGACCGCTTTGCCGTCCGAAAGTTTGTCCTCGATGTCGTCCAGGTTCAGCTCCCCGTCCTTATCCGCGGACTTTCCGGTCATCAGCTCCATGGCTTCGTTGCTGTAGCCGCCGTCGATGTCATCGTAGGAGCCGCCCCGGTGCTCAGCGGCAGCGCGTTCGTAGATGGACAACCAGTTCGGTTGGCCGTCTGCGCCGCGGACTCCGCCCTCCGTGGACTTGGCCTCCACAGTCACCTCCACGGGTTCGCCGTCGTCATACAGGGTGACAACCCAGTGTGTTGGCGGGTCGCCGACGGGACGCATATGCGATTCCAGGAACTCATCCAATTTGCCCTGCCGCTCCAATTCCTGGGCCACCGAACCCATCCCGGCCAGCAGCCAGCAGTCACCGATCTGGCCCTGGCGGATGTCGCTGGGGTTGCCGGCGTCGGGGTCCTTTCGAACATCGCCGGGAACATCGACGTCGGGCGTGTCCGGGTTCAGGGGCCCGGGGTCGCCGGGCGGGTTGGAGTCGCCCCGCCCGGAACGATCGGAGCCCGAAGACCCCGAGCTGGACTTGTCCTGCTCGTCCGCGTTCCGGGCCAATTCCGTGGCCTGGTCCCGTAGCTCGGCGGAGATCCTCACCAGCATTGGCCGGTGCTCGGAGTTCCACGACGCCCGGAATGTCGCAGCATCCCTGCCGTCCCAGCGGGCGTTGGCGATGAGGCTTCCCAGTTCCTGGGACAGCGAGGTCATTCGCTCGGAGTGCCGGGACATGGTTTTGGCTAATGTCCGCAACTGTTCAATGTCAGCACCGTAGAATCCCGGCATTACTTGTCCCCCCCTGCCAGTTCGTTGGTATCGCAGCGTTCGGACGCCACCGGCGCGGTGATCCGCAGGTAGGCCGGGCTCTTCGATTCGATGGTGACAGTGGCGCCGACGCCGTCAGTGCTCCGAGTGACCACCCAGCCGCCCGGGACTGGGTCAGTGCCGTCAAATGTTGGGAATCCGTGCTTCTTGAGGACGGGATCGGCGGCAGTAAAGACCTCTTCGAAGTTCCTTGAACGCTCCACAATGTCCGCGCTGCTTTTCATGCTCTGCGGGGAAAACACGCACCTGCCGTCTTGAGCGTGGCTCATGCGTGCCGGATCATCCGCGGACCAAGTGATGTCCGGCATCTGTTTCTCCAGCGCGGCAACGAGGTCGGCGCGCAGCGAATCGTACTTGTCGGCGCTCTCGGCCAGGGGAGCCGGACTGGCGGTGACGGGAGGCGCGCTGCTCGGTTCCCGGGTGGGACCGTCGGGAGTGGTGGTGCATCCCGCAGCAACGGTCGCCATCAACAGGGCAGCAGCCAGCGCCCAAGGTTTTCGGTCCAGACGGCGGTTCATAGGTCCCCAGTTCGTTGAGCGCCCGACGGCGGTTCTCACCGAATGCTTTCACGGCGGCTTGGGTATGGCGATGGGGAGAACAACCCGTGGTAGGTGAGTGAGGGTTGGCCGGAAGGGGGTGGGATGTGAGTGAGGGTTGGCGGGAAGGGGGTGGGATGTGAGTGAGGGTCAGGTGTTGCGGGTCAGGATCCAGGTGTTGGTGCCGTCCTGGCGCTCGAACGTCACCGTGGTCACCAGTGCCTCGATCAATGCCAGCCCCCGCCCGGACTCCGCCTCAGAATCCGGCATGGACGCCTGCATGTCGTCGGCGAACGGCTCGCGGGCGTTGAAGGCGCTCACCCTGGCCACCAGTCGGCTGGGACGGACGCTGATGTCGACGTCGATCTCCACAGGCTTCTCTGCCGCCGGCAACGCGTGCTGCACAATGTTGGCGGCGGCTTCGATCACGGCGGTCGCGAAAGTCATCCGGTCCATATCGGGCACGAAGGAAGCGTCGTCCCACAAGGCATCCAGTTCGTTGTGGATGGACTCGATTGCTTCCTCGGTGGAAGGCCCGTGGAACCCCCGGCGGGCGATCACGTCAGTCATCGCCGAATGCTTCCTCAGCCGAAGGGTAGGCCGTGAGCACGCGGTCCATGTTGGTCAGTTCCAGCACCATCTTCACCTGCGGCTGAACTGCGGCGATGCGGAGGTCGCCGCCGGCCTGGCGTGCTGCTTTGAGGCAACCGATCAGTGCGCCCAGCCCGGACGAGTCCATGAAGTTGGTCTCGGCCAGGTTCACCACCACGCGGTTGGAGCCACCGGCCACAACCTCGTTCACTACCTCGCGGAGTTTGGGCGCGGCCACCATGTTCAAGCGCCCAACGCTCTTCACTTCCGCGTAGGTGTCCTTGACCTCATAGCTAAACTGCATCTGCATTCCTTTCCTCCGGGCGCTTGGGCCCAACATCCTCAGGCACGAAACCCTTGTACAAAACTGCCTTGACCAGCACGCTCAGGACAACCAGGTCGAACGCTACCCACGCCACGTTCACCAGGGTTCCCAACGGTTCGGAAAGCCCGGTCAGCAGGCGGGCGATACCGACCACCATCGCCACAGCCAACAGGACAGCCACCGTGATCTGCGGGCGGATGAGGCTCCAACTCGGTCCGCCGCTCTGGCGTGCTTTGGGGGTGACCGCGAACCCGAGGGGACGTCCGAACCAAACGTTGCGGGCCGCCGTCGTGCATGCCTTGATCCACGTGGGGAACAGCGCAAGGCTGTACTGCTGCCCGCGCCAGGTGGGAATCCCGTGCCCCGCCACCACGAACAGCAGCTGGTTGACCACCATGAACGGGATGAAGCGGATGAAGAAGTCCCAGCTGAGGCTGCTGACCGGGAGGATGCCGAGGGTCAGGTAAATGATCGGCGCGGCGAAGTAGACCACGGCCGCAAACCCGCTGAGGTAGCTCCACATGGTGGAGAAGTACATGAGCCGTTGTCCCCAGGACAAGCGCCGTTGCACCAGCGGATTTTCGCGAAGCAGGACCTGCATGGTGCCCTGTGCCCAGCGGAGGCGCTGGGTGAGCATGGTTTTCAGGTCCTCGGGCGCCAGGCCGTTGGCGAGGATTTCGTGGTGGTACACGCTCTTCCAGCCGAGCCCGTGGATGCGCATTGCAGTAGCCATGTCCTCGGTGACCGAGATAGTGGCCAGCGGCATGATCGGCTGGGCTTCATCGGTGCGTTCCACGGAGATGGCGTCCAGGACGGCGTGGACCGATTCGAGCGCGCCCAAGGGCGACCAGTCGCGCCCGGACATGCGGTCGACGGCGTCACTCGCCACAGTGGTGACGCCACCTTCGCCGACGTGGGCGAGTTCCATTGCCGCGATTTCTTCGAGGTCGGACTGCAGGGCGGAGAAGTCCGCTGCGACCAGGGTGCGCACGGCGTCGTCCACTTTGCGCCGCACGCGGTAGGTAATCTCGCTGAGGGACACCCGCGCGTCGAGTTCCTGTTGGGCTGCCGTGGTGGCGGCCTCCACCTCGTTGAGCATCTGCTCCACCAGCGGGTTACGGGCCTCCTCCGAGCGCCGGGCCTTCTTGATGGCCTGCTTGGAGGCGCTCAATGCCCGCCGGACACTCTTCTCCGTGGCTTTGACGTAGCCCACCAGGCCCAGCTGCATGAGGGCTTCGCGGCGCAGGATCGCGTTGGAGCCGCAGAAGAAGGCCGCGTTCCAGCCGTCCTTGCCCTGTTGGATGGGTCCGTAGAACAGGGGCGCCTGGCTGCCCAGGGGATCGTCGGCGGGGACGTTGATGAAGTACTGAGGCGTTTGGACCAGCGCCACGCGGTCATCGTTGAAGTAGCCCAGCGTTTTGTCCAGGATGTCCGGTTCCGGGATCTGGTCGGCGTCGAGAATCAACAGGTATTCGCCCGAGGTGACCATGAGCGCGTTGTTCAGGTTCCCTGCTTTGGCATGCCGCGGCATGTCAGGGGTCCAGTCGGCACCGCGCGTCACGTAGCCGATCCCGTGGGTGTCGGCGAGGTCGCGCATCTCGGGGCGATTGCCGTCGTCGAGAATCCAGGTGCTGTGCGGCCACCGGATGTCCTTGGCGGCCAAGGCCGTGGTCAGGACCAGGTCCAGCGGTTCGTTGTAGGTGGTGATGAAGACGTCCACTGTGGCGTCGGCGGGTGCCGGGGGTGGCGGTTTGCGGATCTTGAGGTTCCACACCGTGAGGCCGAAGAGCATCACATCGATCAGGCTGTACGTTTCAGCGATGACCAGCGGAACGGCGATCCACCACGCATCCCAGTTCAGTGATGCGTACCAACGCCACGCCACGTAGTTGACGCCCAAAATGACCGTGAGGACAACCAGCAGCCGGGTCCAGAAACGTGTCAAAATCCCCCCCTTTTCTGTGGCTCAGCGTTTACGGCGAACGACGACGGCGGTCACGTCATCTTCGGCGGTTGCAGCGGGCGCCAACTCCAGAAGGGCGGCGCACACCTCGTCCGAGGTAGCTCCGTTGCGTGTGACCTTTTCGACGTTAATCACGAACTCCTCCAGCGAATCGTGGGCATCGAGCACCCCGTCGCTGACGATCACCAGGGAATCTCCGGGCTCCAGCTCAAGTTCCGCGGCCGGCCATAGCCGGTCGTCGAGGATGCCTACCGGCGGGCCGGCCGAGACCAGCCGCTGAGCCGCCCCGTCAGCTGGAACGTACAGCGCAAGGCCGTGACCGGCGTCGATATAGCTGAGCTTTCCTGAGGCGCTGTCCAGGCGGGCGTGGAACATGGTGACGAATGAGCCCGACTGGTCAAGGTCCGAGGTGATGGTGGCGCTGGCCGAGCCGAACGCATCGGCGATCGCCGGGGTGTCCGCCACCGACCGCATCACGGCCCGGACAGTCGCTGCGATCAGGGCCGCGCCCATTCCCTTGCCCATGGCATCGGCGAACGTCAGGTGCATGCCGTCGCTGGTTTGGTACCAGTCGTAGAAGTCCCCGCCAACGCTGCGGGTCGGGCGGAAGGCCCCAGCGACGTCGTACCCTTCCACGCGGACGGTCTCCCGGGGCAGGAGGCTCTGCTGGACGACGGCGGCCCGTTCGAGTTCGTCGACTTGGCGCTGGTCCTCGGCGGGCGCAGCGGGCGTGCGCGCGCGGCGGAAGAGGGCGCGGATGCGGGCCTGGACTTCCTTGGGGCTGAAGGGCTTGCTGATGTAGTCGTCCGCGCCGGTGTCCAGGCCGTTGAGCCGGTCGATCTCGTCCGCGCGGGCTGTGAGCATCAGGACATAGGCGTCCGAGAACTCCCGAAGCCGGCGGCACACTTCCATGCCGTCGATGTCGGGGAGGTTGATGTCCAGGGTCACCAATTCGGCGTTGGTGTTCCGGACGGCCTCGACACCGGACAGTCCGTCGGGCGCCTCGGTCACGACGAAGTCGAGCTGCTCAAGGATGAGGACGAGGAGCCCACGGATGTCGGCATCATCTTCGACGACGACGGCTTGGCGCGGGGACGAGGTTGAGACCATGGCTCCATTAACTAATGCTGCTGGCTATTTGTCACGTTTAGTCATGACATATGTAACGCCCGCGCACAGAGGTGAGCGGGCGTTACAGATTTTGTGCAGTTATGTGAGAGAGGGATTCCCTCAAGCGGGCGGGACGTGAGTGAGGGATTCCCTCAAGCGGGCGGGACGTGAGAGAGCGTCGCGCTCAAGCGGGCGGGACGTGAGAGAGGGTTAGACGCCCAGCTCTTCCTTCAGCGCCTGGACGTGGCCCTGGGCCGAGACCTGGTACTGGGCGAGCTGGACTGTGCCTTCGCCATCCAGGACAACGGTGGAGCGGACGATGCCCTCGACGATTTCGCCGTCTACCAGCTTCTCGCCCCAGGCGCCGTAGGCCAGGGCAACCTTGTGGTCTTCGTCGGAGAGCAGCGGGAAGGTCAGCGCGAATTCGCCGGTGAACTTGGCGAGGGCCTCGGGGCCGTCGGGGGAGATCCCGATGACGTCGTAGCCGTTGCCCTGCAGGCTGGCGAGGTTGTCGCGGAAGTCGCAAGCCTCGGTGGTGCAGCCGGGGGTGGCTGCCTTCGGGTAGAAGTACACAATGACGTTGCGTCCGCGATAGTCGGACAGCGAGACCTTGGTGCCGTCGGCGTCGAGAAGCGCGAAATCAGGTGCTTGCGTTCCGACGAGGAGTTTCTGGGTCATGGCGATCCTTTACATTCAACCGGTGTGCACCGGCGGTCATTTCAAACAACAGCGATCATTCAAAGAACGAAGTCAATGAGGTAGAACAGCGAAATCAGATGCTGTATTCCGCAGGTCCGCGCACTGTGGCATAAGGCCCTGGCACGAACTGGTAGCCGCCACCACGGACGGTGGCGACGGTGTGTCGGGCGGAGCCTAGCTTCCGCCGCACCCTTCCAACATAAACGTCGATCGAGCGAAATGCCGCGCCGGGGAGATCAAATGACTCCAGGAAGCGTTGCAATTCTTCACGTGCAATGGCCCGGGAGCAGTTCACCACGAGGTAGCGCAGCAGCTTGTATTCCATGCCAGTAAAGGAAACGGGCTCCCCATCCAGCAGGACTACTTCAGCGGCGAGGTCCACCGCAAGTTGGCTGCGGCGGCTGGCCAACGTTACGGGCTCGACGGCGGTGCTTCCGCCCGCTGAGGCGCCGTCTGAACGGCTGCTGTCGCGCGCTTCGGCGAGGGCGTCCGCGAGTGTCACGGTCGCCGCCGACTTGGTACCGGCGTCGGCGGCTTCCTGCGGAGTGCCGCCCCAGGAAGTGTCGCCGACGCCGGAGTGTTCTGCCCCGATGGCGGGCCAGATGCGGACTTCCGCCTCCGGGGCAAGTTTCATGGCACGGGCCAGCACCAGGCGGGCTGCCCGTTCCCAGATTTCGGGATCAATGTCGTCGCCCTCGGCCGGGTTGACCCAGAGCGCCAGCCCGTGGGCTGTCAGACCGTTGCGTTCGTGCAGGCCCGGCCGCCGGCCCGGGGGGGGGGGGGGGGGGGGGGGGGGGGGGGGGGGGGGGGGGGGGGGGGGGGGG